>JBFMAL010000064.1:0-1982 GCA_040755615.1 Bacillota bacterium | reverse complement strand
GAAGGCCTGTGTTGCGAAGGCTGTCTACTTTGCTTGCTTTGGTTCTTGTACTCGCTCTAGCCCTTCCTGCACTTGCAGACGATAAGAAAGGAGCCGAGGAAATCGCGACGCGGTACGTGGTAGCCTTGGAATCAGGCCGGTTCGCCGAGGCCCGGGAGCTTGCGGTGGGCGCGGCGGCGTCATGGGCCGAGTACGCGGAGGCTATGGGGGAGAAGCCCTCGGGTCCGGCCACGCTGGTTTCCTGCGAGAGCGCCCAGTTCTCAGGTTACCACCTTGTGAAGGTAGTGTTTAAGGCCCAGAGCGGTGAGTTTGGAGTAAGATACGTAAAGGTCGCCAGGTCTCCTGATGGCAAGTGGCAGGTGACGGATGACGGCAAGCGCGGGCGTCGCTGGGCATCGGACACCTTTCTGCCAGGCGTGATCTTTAAGGAGCCCGGCGAGATTGACGGCTTGCGAGTGAGTGTTGCGGCCCTGCTGGAGCTGCCTGCGGAAGTAAAGTTCGATATCGTCATCGAGAACACGCAAGACCGTGAGGTGGCCATCTACCCGCAGCTCGAGGCTTACTATACGGTGGAGACCGCGAAGTTCCGCAAGACATATTATTATCCGATCGCCGTGAAGAACAACATCGACGGCCCGGTCCCGGCGAAGTCCACAAAGAGAGGGTTCATACTGTTTCCGAGCTTCGTGAGGGATTTCGCTCCGCAAGACCCTAACCTCGAGGGCCTGAAGTGGATCCTCTACATCCCGTATGGAGTTGACAAGCAGTTCGTGTTCTCCAGGTAGCAACGTAACAGCCAGGCCCCGGCCAATGGCAAGCGCCGGGGCCTTTCGGTGTTACATTCGGGGCGTTCTCCCTGTCTCAGAAGGTCACCCCCGGCTGCCACAGGACGATAACGCTGTTTCTGTCCACACCCAGCCACAACTGGTCAGCGCCCATGATCACCGGGCCCCAGTTTCGGACGAAGGTCTCACTTACCGTTCTCGTGACGAACCCAGACTCTGTGGAAGCAATCCAGAGGACGGAGCTGCCTTCAGGAGCCTGCTGCCTGAACCATGTCGCCTTCGCAAGGACGAATGTAAGCTGCTCCTGGGTGCTTGCGAGCACCTGTGGCTCCTCGCCCGGCGGCGGCAAGGTCTTTATATATTGCTCCATCTGCATAAGCTCTTCTTTGGTTGTCGGACGCATACCGTAAACCACCCCTTTCGGATTAGCCGGTCTTCCTCTTCAGGCTCTCGAGAGAGCGCAATGCCAGGATCGCGCGGTCGGGATCGACCTTGACCAGGTCTTCAATGGGGGCATCGGCCATGATTCGAAGACATACGCCGCGAAGCAAGGCACTTCCACCTTCGACGGCGACTATCTTAAAGATGACATCAGCATTGTGAGATTTTCTTACGACAAAGTCGCCTATCGCCAGAGACTCCAGCATTTCCCTCCCTCCAGTGTTGGTGAGTAAGGTGCCTGGTGACAGCGAGATTCCCCGCTCCCGGTGGAGTTTTCCGGCTCTCGGTATAGTCTATGTCCTGCGACTGCACCACGCCACACCGTCTTCGGACCATCTGAGGCCGTCAGGAAACGGCATAGGAGGGCGCAGCGTCCGGCATGCTATCCTCGGAGAGCGCTCTTGCTCGCGCAACATAGCGGGTTTGCACGTCTGTGCCCCCATGCCTCAACCCCGCCGATGCGACAACCTGGAGGTAACAGCATGGCAACCTCTCTGGACGATGTGAAGGGGATCCCCGTGGTCCGGGTTTTCGTCGAGAAGGCCAACGAGCACCTTGGTGTCCTCGGGTTAACTGAACACGGCGCCCGTCACGCGACGCTCGTTTCCAGAATCGGGCAGAACATCCTCGTCAGGCTCGGGCTTCCGGAACGCCAGGCAGAGCTTGCGGCGATTGCCGGTTACCTGCACGATATCGGCAACGTGGCGGGACGCGACCACCACGGCGCGGTAGGGGCGACCCTCTCTGCTGAGATCC
>JBFMAL010000063.1:0-3346 GCA_040755615.1 Bacillota bacterium | reverse complement strand
GCCGCTGACCGAGGAACTTGTCGAGGTCGAGGTCGCCATCTGATGGCCCGCTTGCCCGTCATCTCCGGCAGGCAAGCTGTGAAGGCCTTTCAAAAGGCGGGTTGGGTTCCTATCCGTCGGGCCGGTAGTCATGTGATGATGGTTAAGTCCGGCACACGTATAACACTGTCCATCCCGGACCATAAGGAACTTGACAGGGGTACCTTGCGTTCCCTGATCCGGAACGCGGGAATGACGGTTGATCAGTTCACGGCTTTGCTCAAGTAGACAGGTTCTCTGTTCCACAGCTTCTTTACCCCTTTCCCCGGCAAATGGGGACTGAAAGTCATCTTGAAGCACCCGTCCCGAAGGACTCTAAGTATTCCCAACCATAACCCCGTAAAGCGCGGCACCTTGCGTGCCCTGATCTCTCTTGCCGGCCTTTCGGTGGACGAGTTTTTGTCACTGCTGAGGTAGCAGTCTCTGCCTGGCCGCCGGCCAGGAGCATCCGCCACCAGCCTCCCGTTGTGAAGGCCTCGCCGGTTACGATTTCTTCGAGAAAAGTCCCCCGGACCAAGCGCCTCGCCACCTTATGGCAGGATTTAGGAAGTCCGTGCCGAAGTTACTCGGCACCGGTCTTGGTCGCGTCGCCGGGCGGGTCATCCCCGCCGGCGAACAGGGCGGTCACCGGAACACCCAGGGCGGCGGCGAGCTTACTAATGTCTTGAACTGTGATAGTCGTCTTGTTGCACTCCATACGGCTAAGCTCCGCCTGGGAAACTCCCAAAAGCAAAGCCAATTCAACCTGGGTAAGGTTTCGCTGCTTGCGTAGTGCTCGAATGGTATCTCCAATCATTCCAAAAGCCTCCTGACAAGAGTATATACGTGGCGTGTATGCCTGTCAAGAAAAATATACGTATAGCGTGTTTGCATTACGCTCTACTCGCGAGCATACTATACGTAGACCGTATATTGAGGTGCCGTTATGAACATTGGGCTCCGTATTAGAGAGTTACGTACACAGAAAAACATGACCGGTGCGGCACTTGCGGACGCCATAGGCGTAAGCCAGGCACAGATATCTCGCTACGAAACCGGTGAAAACGAGGTTCCCCTGTCCACCTTGCGACTGATTTGTGCCGCTCTGGACGTAACCCTCGCCGAGTTCTTCGCTCCCGAGGGCGGCGGGGACCAGGTGCCGCCCGAGCTGCGCCGGCTCCTGGAGAAGGCCCGGGAACTGACGCCGGAAGAGCTGGCCGCCGTACAGCAACTCTTGGATACGATGAGCAAGGGCAAGCGAACATGCGTCTACGAAGCTCCACCAGACAGCGAACTCGCAACCCAGGCCGCCCATCGCACCGACGACCCAACGAGGGAGCTACCGGAGGAAGCCAGGCGCAGCCTCGCAGAGTTCAAGCAACACATCCGCAAGAAATATGGTAAGAAGAAACCTGCTACAGATGGGTAGCAGGTTTCGGCTTTCATAAGGCATTTGACATTTCTCGACATAACACGACAATCACCAACTAGTGATGCAGCATGGATGATCTCTTCAGACTTGCTGAACGGGAAGGCATCGTTGTGGAATACTGGGACTTCACGCCGCCCTTGGAGGCGGTCTACTGGTGGTCGCCCGGGCTGCCACCGGTCATTGGCCTGGCCTACTCCTTGGAGCGCCAGCCCCGGGCCTATCAGCGCTGTGTCCTGGCCGAGGAGCTGGGCCACCACTTTACCGCGATCGCCGACGCCATCCCCAGGACCTTCTTCCACTACCAGGACCGTTTGAACGTCAGCCGGGCGGAATATCGTGCTTTGCGCTGGGCGGCGGAGTACCTGATGCCTTCCGGCGAGTTGAAGGCGGCCCTGCGAAAGGGAATCAAGGAGAGCTGGGAACTCGCGACGTGGTTCGACGTGACCAAGGAGATGGCTGTATTCAGGCTACGGCTTCCGGATCTCCGGCAGTCGTAGCAGTCGAAGGAGTGGCCAAGATGCCGGTCATGCATCAAAAGGATCTGTGGGAAAAGCCCGCGCACACAGAGATGAAACACAGGATCCTCCAGGACTACCTGCAGGGTTGGTTTCCAATACTCAGTAAGTGGAACGGGAGAATCGCGGTTATTGACGGCTTTGCCGGTCCAGGCCAGTATCTAAGCAAAGATACCCCTGGGCAATTCGAGCCGGGATCCCCGGTAATCATTATCGATACAGTCTTAGGGCATAAGCTTCGGGACCGTTTTGCCGAAATCGTGTTGCTCTTTATCGAGAAAAACCCCGTGTACGCCAGCTACCTGGAAAGGCTCTTGCAGGAGAAATACCCACCCGCAAGCCTGGGCAAGATCAAATACGCAATAGTTAAAGGCAATTTCGCCGCCACCATGCAGATGATTCTGTCATACATCAGGCAGAGTAACACCCACATGGTCCCATGCTTCGCCTTTATCGATCCGTTTGGCCCCGGCGGAATACCTATGCGCTTGATCGGCCAGTTTATGGAGAATCCTTCGTCAGAGGTCTTGATCAACTTCGCATTCGACATCGTGAATCGTCGGCTAAACGTGCCCCAGTATGAAACAACACTAGACGATCTGTACGGCTGTGGCGAATGGCGAGAGATAAGGAAAATCCGGGACAAGGCACAACGGCATCAATTGCTCCACGAACTGTATGTAGGCCAGCTTAAGGCAGTTGCAGGGGCACGCTACGTCCTTTCCTTCACTATGAGGGACGGGAAAAACCGGGCGCTTTACCACCTTGTTTTTGGCAGTAAGAATCATAAAGGACTCGACCTGATGAAACAGACTATGTGGCGCGCCGATCCATCAGGGAGCTTTCAATTCTCCGATTACAGGTATAATCCCGCCCAAATGGTGTTCTTCCCTCCCACCCCGGACTATGAGGCACTCGCAGGCCTGATTTGGGCCGAATTCCACTCCAGGAAGGTCGGTGTAGAGGAAGTCGAACGGTGGGTAGTGACCGATACCGACCGTTATGCCAGTACCCACGTTCGTAAGGCACTCACCATTATTGAGGACCAGGGCAAATTACAAAAATACCGCCGTGACGGCGAACCCGGAGAAAAACCGCGGAAGCACGCTTTCCCGCCAGGCACAGTCATCCACTTCGCGGGAACCGACTAGGGGGTGCAATTGCACCCCTGAAATGTCCAGCCCAGGGCATCCCACAGGGCATGGGTCTCCTTGCACAGCGCCGGCTGAAACCCCAGCCACTCCGCAATCTGCTCATAAATGCTCTGCCGGACACCGAATTCGTACCTCATACGCCCGTCAGGGGCCTTCCGTAGGCCTTCACGAGGCGCGTCGGGAGCAAAACGGAAAAGACCCGGGTACTGCCGCAAGGTGCCGATAGT
>JBFMAL010000062.1:0-3693 GCA_040755615.1 Bacillota bacterium | reverse complement strand
TATTTACCACATTCCCGTACTTCTGGGGCAGCGGTCTCTGGAGCAGGGCTACTATATTGGCACTGCAGGAAGTGTCAGTGCCGAAACTATCCGCAGATACATTGAAGCCCAAAAATCTTCCCGGAAGAGGGTGAAAGAGGATGAGTAAGTTAAAACGCGATACGGTAGCTAAAAAGGTAAAAGACAACAGCAGGGCGATGTGTTGGTGGAAAAATTTCCCCTACAGCTAAAACCTTATGAAGAAGAACTGGCACGAACAAGACAGAAGGTACCTTTTGGGTACAGGAGGGAACTCTACACACGTTTCTAAGAAGAGCCTCTGTAGGGCCTGACTTACAAACGAGCGAGGTAAGCCCAAGCGGAGCTCACGGCGTCCGAAGCTGACCCCGGCTGAGCACCGCATCCCATGCAACCTCCAGGGGACCATCACTTGAAGCAGCGCATATGGGCGTGAGTTGTCCGGCTGAGCTGTCAGGTCCCCTCTGGCCTTTGATTTGCCCTGCCTGGCGCATGGGACCGTTTATGACCACACGGTGACGGTGGTCACAAGGAATCATGTTTAAAGTGGCGAAATGTCAGCATTATGAAAAGTAACGGGAGCTGTGACAGAATGAGTTTCAGGACGCGTCTTTGCGACTTGCTAGACATCGAGTACCCGGTGATCCAAGGAGGTATGGCATGGCTCGCCACTGCCTCGCTCGCCGCTGCCGTCTCACAGGCCGGGGGGCTAGGGGTGGTCGGCGCGGGCAACGCCCCGCCGGATGTAGTGCAGAAGGAGATCAGGGAAGTGAAAGAGCGGACGACCCGTCCGTTCGGGGTCAACGTGATGCTGCTGTCGCCGTACGTGAAAGAAGTGATGGAGATAGTGCTGAGGGAGAAGGTACCCGTAGTGACGACGGGCGCAGGGAACCCTGGTACATACCTTCCTGCACTTAAAGAAGCGGGCTGCAAGGTGATCCCGGTCGTGGCGGGCGTGTCATTGGCCAAGAGGCTAGAAAGGCAGGGCGTGGATGCAGTCATCGCCGAGGGTACAGAATCGGGCGGGCATATAGGTGAGACCTCCACGATGGCGCTGGTACCCCAGGTGGTTGATGCGGTGCAAATCCCGGTGATCGCCGCAGGCGGCATCGCCGACGGCCGCGGCATCGTAGCGGCACTGGCTTTAGGTGCTGCAGGCGTACAGATGGGCACGCGCTTTGTAGTCTCGAGAGAGTGCCCGGCGCATCCGAACTACAAGGCGATGATCATAAAAGCGGGCGATCACGACACCGTGGTCACCGGCCGCGTCACAGGCCACCCGGTGCGCGTGATAAAGAACAGACTGGCCCGGGAAATGCTGCGTCTTGAAGCGGAAGGTATTTCTGCTGAGGAGTTCGAAAAGCTCGGCACGGGCAAGTACCCGCTGGCCGCCATCCACGGCGATGTGGAACAAGGCTCTGTGCTAAGCGGTCAGATCGCTGGCATGATAAAGGCGGAAGAGAGCGTGGCGAGCATCTTCTCCGACCTGGTGCGCGGGGTGGAGAAAACGCTCAAAGAGCTGGCGCAGCTTTCAATGTGATCAAAGGGAGCGCTGCGAATAGCGCTCCCTCTAACATAACCGGGGCTCGTATTTCGTCTATCTGCAGTGCAGGTTAAGCGCGGGAATAACTGCCAGGCCCTTCTCCGTGAGCGCCCTTGCTGTCCGGTTTACCGCTTGGTGCTTATCCAGGTAGTTATTCTCGAGCAACGGCATGAGCCCTCTGTCTATCACTTCCTGCTTGGGAATAAAGTAATCGAGGATGTCTGACGGGTGCTCCCGAGTGACCTCGACCTCAGGCGATCCGCCCTCGTGTTTTGCGCTGATGTTTTTCACTGCAGCCGCCAGCTCCAACAGCTCTTCCGTCCTGTCGTATGGCTGTCTTACGATGCTCTTGTAGGCTTCTACGATGTGGTGCTCGAATCGCACGTTGTCCTCAAAACCGAGGCGCTTCCTGATACTGTCGCAGAGCCGGATGGTGTCGTTGTTAACCGAATTGGAGAAGTTCAAACCTATAAGTGGTGTGACGCCCTGAGCGGCGAACAGCTTGGCCGCAAGGAGGTTGAGCATGACTGAGTACGGGTTGTCCATTCCCATGAAGACAGATGCCTTGAACTCGATGCCTACGCCGAGCTTCCGGAGCAGAAAACCAAGAAGAAGCGTCCCTGGGTTTATGTTCAGCACCTGGCGCACCCCATATTTCGTATGATAATACAGGTATTCTTCGACCCATTTCAGCGGGTAGTCGTTGGGCTGTCCGGGGCCGCCGAAATAGCCTGTGATGGTATCGGGCCCTCCGAGGTGGACGTTGGCACCGTCGGTACCCTTGGTGTCGAGGGTCTCAACTACTGTCGCTCCTATTACCTGCATGGCAGTGTGTACCGCCAGCAGGTCACCGTCCGCTTCCTGCTCCTTCATGAACCTCACCCGGATGAACCGCCCTGGCATGAGTTCTCTGTTGGCCAGCGCCTGCCTGGCTTCCTTGATGAGCCAGGGGAAATACTGCAGCGCGCTGATCTCCAGGGTGACCGCCTTCGCATAGTCGAACTGCACTTCACGGACCCTGTCCCCCAACACCATCTCTTGATAGGTGCGAAGCGGTACAAAAGACCCGCTTGATGCCTGTTCCTGCAGCCAGAGAATGTCATCGAGGTATGGGGATCTCTGCTCCTTCAGCATGTCGAGCCGGGTTGCAAGCTGCCCTGCCAGCTCTGCCTTTTTGTTGATCTCGTCCACACCGCCGAATCGCTCCACTACCTCAAAGAGCGCGTTTACCACGGGGTTTTCAGGGTCCAGCAAGAAGCCGTTGATCTCGTCCAGGATACTCTCGTCGATCTTCAGCCGGGCTCTCAGTCCCTCGTACACGGTGTTTTGCCTCCTGACACGCAGATTTGCGGATCCACCCGCGCTCTCCGAGCGGGTATCCCCACGGTTAAATTCGCTCTCGGTATGCAGTTTTCCTTGCCGCCCATGTTGCCGTGCCGGGTTGTTCACGGAGGAACCGTGGCTTAATGAGTGAAAAGATACAGACAAAGGGCGAACAAATCTGCCAGGTCTAACGTGCCGCACGTCAGGTACAGAAACCTGCGATTCTTACAGGTATACCCTGATTCAGATGGAAGCGATGCCGGATCACCTGCACGTCTTTCTTTCAGCCCCGCCAACCGTTGCTCCCACAGAAATTGTAAGATGCCTTTAAAAGTATGTCTGCTAACAGAGTATTTACCACATTCCCGTACTTCTGGGGCAGCGGTCTCTGGAGCAGGGCTACTATATTGGCACTGCAGGAAGTGTCAGTGCCGAAACTATCCGCAGATACATTGAAGCCCAAAAATCTTCCCGGAAGAGGGTGAAAGAGGATGAGTAAGTTAAAACGCGATACGGTAGCTAAAAAGGTAAAAGACAACAGCAGGGCGATGTGTTGGTGGAAAAATTTCCCCTACGGCTAAAACCTTATGAAGAAGAACTGGCACGAAGCATTCAACGAGAATCCGCCAGGGTTTGGAACGCAGTCATGACCATCCACCGCCTTTTCTGGTTTAGATATGGTGCCTGGATAGACGAAGCCATGATGAAGAAATTCCTAAAAAGGGAGGTTCGATGTTCACTCCCAGGATGTGCAGGCCATCATTGAGACTTACTACGAATGCTGGGAGAGGACGAAAAAGCTTCACGAA
>JBFMAL010000061.1:0-4385 GCA_040755615.1 Bacillota bacterium | reverse complement strand
TGCACCAGAACACCAGGTAACTTGCTGAAACTGCCCTGGACGAAAAAGGACGCCTGGTCAGTGGATTGGAGAAGACTCTGGACCTGGGAGAACAGATCATCAGCCAAGCCCGTCGGGTAAACGCTGGTCAGTTAAGTCTTCCGGAACGCACGGTGAGCCTTTTTGACCCGGATGCCCGGCCCATTCGGCGTGGCAAAGCACACCGAGAAACAAAGTGCAGCTGACCGAAAGCGCGGAACGCTTGGTGACCGGGTATGACGTTACAGGAATTGAGTAGCACGTCAACCGGACCGGCCAAGTGCCGGAAGGTATCGCTACCGACCGCGGCTTTTGGAGTTCAGGAAAGGAAAGCGCCCTAAAGTCAGCCTTACAACACCAATCCTGGTTTGGGCGATTGCAACACTGGCGAGCCGGTCAGGAAGGAACGATCAGCGAGCTGAAAAGGCGATATGGACTCAACCGGACGCTGTACCGGGGACTGGCCAGTTGTCGTTGTTGGATAGGCGGGGCCATTGGCCAAATTGATCTAAACCCAGGCAGCAACGTCAAACCATGATCAAATTGTCAAGGGTCAATTGCCGAGGAGTAGTCGGCAAACTGCTTTTTTCAGCAGAATCTGCCTAGATACCCGACGAGCCGGTGCGGCCAGGCTCGAATCTGGGCAGGGGCTTTCCGCGAGAAAGAGCGTGGGATGAAGAGGAGCTGATACATCAGTCCAGGTCCTTACTGAAGGTCTCAACGGTCGGCGAGATCATAAACACGGCCTACACATCTGGAACACCCGGTGGCGGGGAGAACCTGACCGCGGTACGAGGTAGACGTGGCGAGCATCGACAGGGTTTTAAATACCGGAAAGCGTCCATCGCCGACTGGTGCCCGGCGCGACTGCGAGGTTTACAATCCTGCTTCGAAAGAGATACGCCATCTGCAGCTGTTACATAAACAAAGTGATGTCACATAGGTGATCCAGAATCTCCTGAGCGAGTGTGGATGGCTTCTTCCAGGGAGCCGGCGCCGTCGCTCCCCGGGTGCAATATGTCGTGTTCACCTACTTGACCTCACGCGTCTTTTTCGTATGGGTGATTCTGCGCTCGCGCATGAGTCAGGGCAGAAAAACTGGAATCCCTGTTCATCAAATAGGCCTCGTCATTTACCAGGCGAAGCCCCAAACCCTCCGCCGCAGCGTTTACTTGATCTATCAAGGATGGCCGCGTCGGGTGCCTCCAGAAACGAGGCTGTGCCATAATCCAGTCGACGGGCAAATCCCCTCCGGCTCACCGGCCATCCCCGCATTGCTTGCACGTGCACTGTCTCCACATCGTGCATGTATTGGCTGTGCTTCCTAAGGAGACGGCGTGAAAATCGCGCAGCTACTGCATAGAGCCTCATAACTATAGCGGCACGTTTTCCGGTTTGCCGGATCTCTTTCCTGCCGACCGAAAGTCAGTTGCGTCAAGACCACAGAAGGCTCAAGAGCCACCCTTCGTACACAGGTGCGCTATCAGTCATCAAGCAGGACCGCGCCCTGCGCTGCCGATGAAACCAGTTTCCTGTAACGTTTGAGGTAGCCGGTTACCGGGCGGAGCGGAGCCCCCTTCCACAAGCGTTTTCTCCGCTCAAGCTCCTCGTCGCTCACGTCTACTTCAAGTGTTCCCTTGTTGAGGTCGATCCTGATGATGTCCCCGTCCTCTACAAGACCTATGGGGCCTCCTGCAGCAGCTTCCGGAGAAATGTGCCCGATGGCCGCTCCCCTAGTCGCACCGGAGAACCGGCCATCAGTGAGCAGAGCCACTTTATCATCAAGCCCCACTCCCACCACTGCGGATGTGGCAGACAGCATTTCCCTCATGCCGGGGCCGCCTTTTGGACCTTCGTTCCGGATCACCACCACATCCCCAGAGGCGATCTGCCCGGAGAGTATGGCCATAACTGCGGACTCCTCGTCCTCGAATACCCGGGCAGGCCCTGAGTGCACATACATCCTTGGATCCACTGCGCCCTTCTTCACTATGGCCCCATCAGGCGCCAGGTTGCCTTTTAAGACCTTCAGCCCGCCGTCAGGGCTGTAAGGTTGATGAATGGGCCTTATTACATCTTCGCGGATGATGCGGGCCGTACTGATTGCCTCTGATATGCTCCTGCCCGTGACTGATTTTTCGTCCCCGTCGATCAGCCCCTGTTCATATAACAGTTTCATGACGGCCTGTATGCCGCCTGCAGCATAAAGGTCCTCCATGCGGTGAGGCCCGCTCGGACTGAGCTTTACGATCTGGGGCACTGCCCGGCTTACCTCGTCGAAAGTCTGAAGCGTCAGCGCCACCCCGACTTCCCTTGCGATAGCGGGGAGATGCAGCGCGGTATTGGTAGAGCCGCCGATAGCCATATCCACTGCCACGGCATTTTTAAACGCGCGCTCCGTCATGATGTCGCGGGGCAACGGCCCTCCCTGGTTTACGATATTCATCACGGCCATCCCTGCCCGTTTGGCCAGCCTGAGCCTCTCGGAAAACACAGCAGGGATTGTCCCATTTCCAGGCAACCCCATACCGAGCGCCTCCGTCAGGCAGTTCATGCTGTTGGCCGTGAATAGCCCGGCGCATGAGCCACACCCTGGACAGCCCCTGTCGACCAATTCCTCCATCTGCTGCTCGGTAATTCTACCCTTCTTGAGTTTTCCAGCCGCTTCAAAGAGATTGGACACATCTACCACCTCGCCCTCGTGCCGCCCTGCGAGCATGGGGCCGCCACTCACGACAACGGCAGGCAGGTTCAGGCGGCCTGCAGCCATGAGCATACCGGGGACGATCTTGTCGCAGTTGGTTACCAGCACCAGTCCGTCAAATAGGTGGGCCTCAATCATCACCTCTACGGAGTCGGCGATCAGCTCCCTGCTGGGGAGGGGGTAACACATGCCAGTATGTCCCATGGAGATCCCGTCACAAATCCCGATGGTAGAGAACTTCACCGGCATGCCCCCCGCCAACAAGATGCCCTGCCGAACGGCCTCAGCTATTCTGTCAAGGTGCATGTGCCCGGGAACGATCTCGTTCTCCGCGCTCACTACGGCGATCATGGGTCGCTTCATTTCCTCGTCCGTATGACCGAGCGCCCGGAACAGCGCCCTGTGCGCGGCCCGGTCCGCTCCGTATTTCACCCTATCGCTCCTCAAATCCCCCACTCCTCTCACGACACCCTTATGTCATAAGTCTGTTCTATGGTCTTTACAATCTGTGTCAGCACCAGGTTTACGGGAGTATGTACGCCTAGCGCCTCCCCTTCCCTGACGATGGCGCCGTTGATAAAATCAATTTCGGTACGGCGTCCCGCCAGCACATCTTGGAGCATTGACGAACGGTTCTGCGCGGTCAGCCCGCATACATCCCGCACTTTTGCTACGGGCTCACCGTACAGGAGCCGTATTCCCTTTGCCTTTGCCACCTCGACAGCCTCCGATACCGCCAGGGCAAGGAGCTGGTCTGAGCCCGGGTATTGCACCAGCCTGCCATTGTGCACGCGCAGGATGGCGGTGAGGGCATTGATGCCGATATTGACAAGCAGCTTGCTCCATAAAAGCCCCAGGATGTTGTCAGTGGGCTTCAGCACAATCCCAGAGCTGGTGAACGCTTCGCTCAGTACCTGCAGTCTTGTGGTCATTGCGCCATCTAGTTCTCCCACGAACGAGTCCCCAACGCCCGCGTGCCGTACTCTGCCAGGGCCAAGCATGGTAGCGCCCCAGGAAGTGACGCCGCCGAGTATCTGGGCCCTCGGAACGTGACGTTCAATAGCCTCAATATTGCCAAGGCCGTTCTGAAACGTGACTACCATGGTATCAGACCCCAGCATAGGCTTTGCCGCCTTGACAGCGCCCTCTGTGTGATACGCCTTAACGAAGATGATGATGAGATCGACCGGGCCTACCCTAGCCGGATCGGTAACCGCTTTAAGCGGGACAACTCTGTCCCCACTCACACCCTCTATTCTCAGCCCGTCGCGGTTAAGGGCTTCGACATGCTCAGCCCATACGTCTATGCAGGTCACGTCGTGCCCGTGTTCTGACAGAAAGCCTCCAAACAGAGACCCCATCGCGCCTGCGCCCACCACTGCAACCTTCACCAAAAACCGCCTCCCTATAGTCGGGCCTAGCCCGGCTGGCCCCAGAACAGCAAGTATTGTTCACCCGCTGCCTGCTGCATAAGCCATCTGTTAGTCTATGTGTTTCTACATTCGACGTTGATCATCCTGTTTATGCCCTTAAAATGCGTGAACCTCCGCCGGGACAAGCCCGGCGGCTTCTGGTGAAGTCCACCGGGATGCCCGAACGGTCCTCAGCACCTCATCGAGAGACGCCTGCCTGAGGGCAGGTCTTACTCTCCCTCCTTGCGCTA
>JBFMAL010000060.1:0-4604 GCA_040755615.1 Bacillota bacterium | reverse complement strand
CTTGGCCGGTCCGGTTGACGTGCTCCTCAATTCCTGTAACGTCATACCCGGTCACCAAGCGTTCCGCGCTTTCGGTCAGCCGCACTTTGTAGCCGAACTCAGTTTCTCGGTGTGCTTTGCCACGCCGAATGGGCCGGGCATCCGGGTCAAAAAGGCTCACCGTGCGTTCCGGAAGATTTAACTGGCCAGCGTTTACCCGACGGGCTTGGCTGATGATCTGTTCTCCCAGGTCCACAGTCTTCTCCAATCCACTGACCAGACGTCCTTTTTCGTCCAGGGCAGTTTCAGCAAGTTGCCTGGTGTTCTGGTGCAGCTGTTCTACTACTCTTCGGGCAGATGCCGGCCATTTCTCCGGTGATCCGTCGCATGCGCCGCTTCAGTACCTTGGCGATCTGAAGCACGCGTTTCTTCATACTGCGCGTGCGGTCACTGATGGCCGTCCCAGCATCACTAAGAACGGCCTTGGCCTGTTTCACCAGACGTGTCACTACCCGTACCGTGTCTTTGGCTTCGACCACAGTGGTGTCCACTCGCACTTTGTTACGTCTTTTTGCCTTCCTGACCAGGTGGGCGTTTAGCGCGGCCATGTGATGGCTTCCGTCTGCATCTTGGTCAGACTTGAGGCTATAGGGCACTGACATATTCCAGGGAATGCGACAGAACCGGTGCCAGCTGATCCGATCTGTGACCCGAGCACAGACCTGCCGGTCGCTGAGTCTGTACTGGTGCTTGAGTACCGTTATGCGCAAGTAGGTGTCCGCCGGTACGGAAGGCCTCCCCAACCGCTGGTGGTACTTGTCTCGAAATGGTTCAAAGAAGCGTTCATCCTTCCTGGCGGAGGCATAGCATTATTCTTCATCTCCGCAGGAACTGAAGTCTTCATGATGAACCATAACCATCATAGGGATTCCCTCCTGGCATTTTTGTTTTGTTTCTCACATAAACAATTCGCCACGGAGACCGGAATCCCTTGATTTATCTGCGGTTTTAAGGATACTGGTGGCTGACTTTTTCAGCAGAATCTAACTAGAGGACCTTGATACTGCAAGGCCCCATAAAATGGAGTGGTTTGCGGAACTTCTGGTATCGGGGTATCGTAGCTTGAACGTGGTGGTAATTCATGGTATGCTTGTATCCTGACGGGTCGCCCGCGCTGGACATCATGGGGGTGACAACATGGAGCTGACCCAAAGCTTAGCAGAATATTTTGCTGGCAGGCGGGAAGTTGTTGCTGCTTATCTATTCGGGTCTCGCGCCGAAGGCGTGGCACGCCGAGACAGCGATGCTGATGTCGCCGTTTTGCTGGATGAAAGCGTGCAGGGGTCCTTTGACTACCGGATGAGAATGGCCGACGAACTCGAACGTCTGCTCAAGACCTCGGTTGACCTGGTCGTTTTGCGGAATGCACCGCTTTTGCTTCAGTATCAGATTCTGAAGAGGGGGAGGATAGTATTTGAACGCGACGTTGACCGGAGGGCAGTCTACCAGATGAGGGTAATGGGCAGATACTATGATTATAAGAGGTTCTTTGACTTTCACTCAAAGCATTTGAGAGAGACAATTAAGCAGAGGGGGCTGGGTTATGGACCCTCGGGTAATTGATGCTCGGCTGAGAAAACTCAATGTTTACGTCGGCAAGCTGAAGAGGTACCGCGACGTGAGTCTTGTTGAGTACCTTCGCGACGAGGATATGCAGTCCATCGTGGAGAGACGGCTTCAGCTGGCACTTCAGGTCTGCATTGACATTGCCAACTACATCATCGCGCATCAGCGTCTGGAAATCCCTGACGAGGTGGAAAACGTGTTTGCGGTTCTAGGTCATAGCCATATCATACCTGAAGAACTGGCAGAACGGATCAAGGGTATGATCCGCTTCAGGAACATACTCGTTCATGATTACCTGGATATCGACCAAACTATCGTTCACCGTCTCCTGACCCGCTCACTACAGGATTTTGACGATTTCGCGAGGGCCATTGTGGACTGGATGGACCGGCAGAGTCTGTAAGGCTTACCGGACGCAGGCCGCACGAACCTGCGAAATGGTACGTGCCGGTGCGCTGCTTCGGTGTGGTTAACCCTTCAACACCGTCCGGGCAATACATCACCCCCTGGCTGTCACCTTCCCGGTGATCAGCGGCACCGCATGACAGGGGTTTGCGTCCACCTTAGGGAGCGGTGCTCTCCTGCCTCTCACGCATCCTCTCAATTGCCGCCAGGTCAGCATCTACCTGCTCAAGCCGAGCCTTGGTGTCGGCCTTTTCCTTTTCGAGCTGCTGCTGGCTGCTTGAGATGATCGCAAGGATCTGAACTTTACGTTCTTCTATCTGGTTTTCATAGACCTCCCTAAACTCCCCCACGCTTCGCGCTATGCGTTCCGCCAGGCTGTGGCGTATCCTGCCCGCATTTCTCCGAAGCAGCGCGCATGCTCTTTGCTCGTACCTTGAGACGAGCATGCCCCTGCCGATGCCCTGCGGCAGAAACCGTACGAACCTGTCGGCGCCCGGCAGAAGGAATGCTACCGTTTCCGAATAGTCAAGGTAGAGGCGGGGATCCGGAAGCAGGGTGGCATCCGCCTGTATACCCTGAAACGAAGTGCTGAACACCCTCTGAGTCTCTTCATCAATCATTGACAAGAGCTCATTCATGTCCGCCAGGACCTCGGCGCCCAACGCGTTAAGCGTATCTTGCAGCCAGGCTTCCATCGATCGTTGCCACTGCTCGAGGAGCTCCGGAACATGTTCCCTGACAAGGCGCTTGAGCCTCTCATCAAGCACGGCGAGGCTCACGGAATCCGTGGTGTCAGCCAGACAACGCAATCTCCTCTTCAGGTCCGCGACGGCCCGGATCTCAAAATCCTGCCATCTGTCGTTTAGCTCCCGGGTGAGCGTCTCTCCCCTGCCCTTCAGCCTGAACAGGTGCAGTTCCTTCTCCTTTTTTAGCTTTTCAAAGAACCTATTCATCGAAAGCCCGGCCTCTCTCAATGTTTCCTGCGGCAGTACCAGAGTCGCGCGTGTGAGTCTTACCACCGACTCGAGAGCCTTCGCGCTAGATGCTACCTTCCGCGCGGCGGCATCCATCACTATACCGGTTTTTTCATGGGTGCGCAGGCTTTCAATGCGCTCCTCCAGCTCTTTCATACCGCTTTTCTCATAGAGGCTGTTATCGCCCTCGCTCTTTCCCCGGAGCGCATCCAGGGACGACACAGGATAGATCTCGATGTGCGCTTCATCGCCCAGGGTAGCGCGTAATATGGATCGCGTGAATTTCCCTGACTCTTCTACCTGCTCTCTGCTGAACCGGTCAATCTTGTTCAGCACAAAGAGCAGCCTGCCGGCGTACGCCGAGACCTCTTTCACCAGATTCAGTTCGTCCCGGGTAACAGGCGGGTCGATAGAAAGCACCACAATCGCCACATCTACCCTGTCAAGGTATTTTCTGGTCTCCTCCGTGTTTTGCTCGAACACGGAGCTGATCCCTGGCGTATCGACCAGAAGAAAATCCCCGCCAAGTACGCTTGAGGGAATCCCGATCTCCACAAACGAGACACCCTTTGCGTTGCCCGGATTTCCCGCCTCAGTGACGTAATCCGCGATCTGGCTCAGAGCCGCGGGTGCCGTCGTACCGTTCTCAAAGTGTACGTGGCAGTACCGGGTGTTGCTGTATCTGATGACGGTGATCGTTGATGTAAGCGGCACCACGCCGGTTGGCAGCAGTTCTTCTCCGAGGATAGCGTTTATGAAGGTCGATTTCCCCTTCTTAAATTCGCCGACCACCACCACCCGCAGGATATCCCTCTGAAACAACGCGCGAAGTTCCCAGAGGCTCTCCTTCAACCTTGCACAATCGTACCTGGCTGCTATCCCGCATAGATCTTCGATGGTGTCAGAAAGCATACTTCTCCCTGCGTACCGCAACAACCTCACCTCGTTCATGATACCCTCTCGGGAAGGAGGGTGAAACTAAAATGGCTCCCAACAGTCGAGGATGACCGGTAGGAGCCATCAGTCCACTCGCGTGACCAAACTCAGCAGGCGAGCCCCATCACCTTTTTGCTAACGATATTCTACCCGCGTCGCGCAGCGGATGTCAATACCTGCGCAGTTGTCAGCAGAAGTTCCGCAAACCACTCCATTTTGTGGGACCTTGCAGTATCAAGGTCCTCTAGTTGTTGAGTTCGGTTTTTAGGGTAAAGCAAGCTGTGACTATGACTTTTGTCAAATCAAGTCGGTCAAGTCCGAATTGTGGCAAGCTATTTGCGCTGTGAGGGTTTTCGTTTGTTGGATATGAAGAGAGCGCATAGATATGGCTATGTTTCGTGAGGAAACACAACGTCTTAAGCCAGTATTTTACAGTTCATGCCGGCCAAAGGGGACACTTACCCCTTGGTGTATTGTTGTTGTGGGTCCTTATGTGAACTAGGGCCGGTGTCAGGCGGCTTTTACCAGGCTCCTCATATTTGGGCTTTGTTTTTCCAGTATCCGGCCTACCGCCATCGCCAGCATCACCATTAATGCCAGCGTACACCGTAGTCTCATCTTTTTCAGGCCACGGAGGAAGTGCTTTTCAAAACCATATGCCTCATCCAGGCGGCTGTTTACCCG
>JBFMAL010000059.1:0-5444 GCA_040755615.1 Bacillota bacterium | reverse complement strand
CCAAGCGCGAAGAGTCGATATGCTGACGCCAAGTTTTTCGGCAAATTCGCTGACTGTGTAGAGTTTCATAAAAACACCACCTGGTATCAGTTTATATCAGGTAGTGTTGGTTGACAATACCTTTTTTTAGATTTTTAATAGAAGGACAGAAGCTGTTTTTGACCTCCACAACCTGGGTAAACACTGACTGTCATGGCTTTCCCATGATTGTTCAGCCTTTGGCGCGCTCCGGTTCATCCAGCTGACACTGAGCTCCTGCCCGCCTCGAAGGCTTTGATGTTCAGATTCAGAGCGTACTTCACGGTCGACCTGATAGCTTTCTGCCACGCCTCCTCCTGAAGGTCAAGCAGCGCGGATAAAGCCCCCATCATCACGGTATTGGCCATGCGCACGTTCCCCAGCTCTTCCGAGATCCCCCTTGCGTTCACGGGGATGACCTGAGCTCTCTTTTGCAGCCTCGGCAGGATATCTTCCGGGTAGACCGATTTGCCGGCGGTCACGGAAAGAGGAGGAAGTTTTTCCCGGCTGACGATGATGAGACCGTCCTCGCGCACGAAGTCGACGTACCTTAAAGCCTCAAGTTCCTCAAAGGCGATCAGTATATCGGCGCACCCGGGTTCCACTACCGGGGAGCGCACTATTTCGCCCCGCCTGACGAAACTCTGGACAGACCCACCGCGCTGGGCCATTCCATGCACTTCCGACTGCTTTACATCAAACCCGGCCTCGAGGAACGCCCTTGCAAGCAGGTTTGCCGCCAGCACAACCCCCTGCCCGCCTACGCCTACCAGCACGAAATCATCAGCTCTCCGCTTCATTCACCGCACCCCCGATGGCCCCGAACTTGCACAGCTGCTCGCACATGGAGCATCCGTTACAGAGAACTGGATTTATTCTCGCTTTGTTTTCTTCTTTGATGATAGCTGGACAGCCAAGCCTGAAGCATGCCCCGCACTCTTTACAAAGATCCTGATGTACATAAAGAGGTGGACTTCTGCGTGCGTGCTTCAGCAGAGCACATTCACGCCGGGCGATCACGACCGCAGGTTCATTGACCTGCATCAACGCCTTCAGTATGACGCCGGTCTGTTCCAGGTCATACGGATCGACTGTCCTGATCCATTTGATCCCCAATGCAGACACCAACCGCTCCAGGTCCACGGCCTCCGAGGGTTCTCCCATTGCGGTGGACCCTGTTCCGGGGTGATGCTGGTGGCCGGTCATTGCGGTGGTGGAGTTGTCCAGGATGATCACTTTGCTTACGCTGCGGTTGTACGATATGTTAAGAAGCCCGGTGATACCTGAGTGATAGAAGGTCGAATCGCCAATTACCGCCACAACGCGCGAGTTTCTTTCTTTCCCCAAGGCTTTTGCCAGACCGTGTGCGTGACTGATACCTGCTCCCATGCAGGTGCAGCTATGGATGGCCGATAGGGGAGGCGCCACGCCCAGTGTGTAACAGCCGATGTCTCCCATTACTGTTGCCTTCATCCTGCTGAGATGATAGAACACTCCTCTGTGCGGGCAGCCCGCGCAGAGGACTGGGCCTCTCGGCGGTAATCCGGGATCTGGTGTGAAGGCGGTCCTTCTTTCCCCGAGGACGGCTTCGCGGAGCATGGATACGGAGTACTCACCCACTACCGGGAGTGTGTCTTTGCCCCTCACCCTAATGCCCATAGCGCGCACGTGCTCCTCTATAATCGGGTCCAGCTCTTCCACAACCCAAAGCTCATTCACTGTTTCTGCAAAACGTCTGACCAGTTCACGGGGAACTGGCCATACCATCCCGAGCTTCAGCACCGGCGCGTCTGGGAACGCTTCTTTGACGTACTGGTACGCCACTCCTGATGCGATAAACCCCGTATCGCCGGTACCGGGCTCGATTCTGTTCAGGTGAAAACTTACACCGAAATCCTCGAGGGCGGCCAGCCGCTGTTCTACAAGAGGGTGGCGGAGCCTGGCATGAGCCGGCACCATGACAGTCTCAGAAGGTTCAAGTACGATGTCATGGGGTAGCGAGTACTCAGTTCTGTCCCCGACCTCCACGGGTGTCCTTGTATGGGAAAGTCTCGTGGTTGTCCGCAAGATGACCGGAGTCCGGAACCGTTCGCTCACGCGAAACGCCTCGAGCACGAAGTCTTTGGCTTCCTGGCTGTCAGAAGGTTCAAGTAGCGGTATTTTGGCGAACTTGGCGTAATGGCGGTTGTCCTGCTCGTTCTGAGAACTCGTAATGCCCGGATCATCTGCAGACACGATTACCAGCCCGCCCCTTATGCCCATGTACGATACGGTCAAGAGGGGATCGGCCGCAACGTTCAGCCCGACGTGTTTCATGCACGCCATTGCCCTGGCTCCGCCGAGAGAGGCCCCGATAGCCGCTTCCAGCGCTACCTTCTCGTTGGGTGCCCACTCGGAGTAAATCTCCGTGTATCCTGCAGCCGATTCGATAATCTCTGTGCTTGGAGTACCGGGGTAGCCAGAGATCAGGTTAGTACCCGCCTCGTACGCGCCTCTGGCGATAGCCTCATTTCCGGATAACAACACCTTCAGATGAATCACCCTCTTTTCCCGCAACATAGACTTAAAGGAGTACAAGGCAAGTGATCTGGCAGATCTTCACAAAAACGGCCCGTTAGGCCATCTGGTCGGATATCCTCCGGGCGCATTGCATGACCGACTTAGGCACTGATGAAAGGATCGGGGCAAGGCGTGGCGACGGGCCGCTGAGAGAGACTGCAGCCACTGTATGGCCTGTCGGGCCCACGATAGGTGCGGCCACGCAAGTCAAGCCCACTTCCAGCTCTTCATTATCTACAGCATAGCCTTGACGCCTGACTTCCTGAAGTTCTCTTAGAAGGTCCTTTAGAGTGCATATGGTTTTGGGAGTATACCGCCTGAGCTCGGAGCGGGCCAAGATGCGGCTGACCTCTTCATCAGTGAGCGATGCGAGCAGGACCTTACCGACCGCCGAGGCGTGAGCGTCAGCATCGCTTCCAATATCGGGGCTGAGGCGCAGCACCTGACTGGTCTCGATCTTGTCAATGACAAGGACCTTCCCCTCATCCAGCTTCGCCCGGTTGAGCACCGCAAGGTGAACGGTTTCTCTGAACTCGTTAGCTAGGGACTCGCAGAACGGGCGGGCCAGCTTCTTAATCCGCATACCTGAGGAGTACAGCATGCCGAGAGCGAAGGTCTTCGGACCCAGCCAGTACCGCTCGTTTTCCGTGTTCCTCTCCACGAATCCCCTGGCTTCAAGAGTACTCAGCGTGCGCAACACAGTGCTCTTGTACTCGCCCAGTGCGGACGCGATCTGGGACAGAGTAAGCTCACGTTTTTCATAAAGGAACAGCTGCAAGAGCCGCAAACCCCTGTCCAGGGCCTCTATGGAATACTGCTTTTCTTCATTCCGCTTTGTTCTCAAGCATATCGCTCCTTCAAGTACCGCAATTCTACTCCAAGCAACCGAATTCCTGCAGTTGCAACAATACCGGGCTGATCCAGTGCACCAAACGTCTGTGAAGCGGAGTGGGGGATGGCCCCGGAGCGGCTACCTCACAGCGGGCCAGTGGCGTGACCGGGAGTCTCAGAAGGGGCACATCACACCGCTTGCTATAATAATGTAGACTGAGGACGAGTAACACAGGAAAGCACAGGGTATTGCCGGCAGACGGAAATTGCGAGAACAAAGGCGGTGGCGTTGAGGATGATCGTATTCATCGACCCCGGGCACGGTGGCGCTGACCCAGGAGCTACAGGAACCACAGGACTGCGAGAGGCTGACGTTAACTGGGACGTTGCCCTTAAGGTCCGTCAGTATCTTCAGAGGTACGGGTTTGACGCAAGACTCACCCGCGAACGCAATGAAAGCCCGAGCCAATCTGAGAGGCGCTACAGGGCGGCAGCCGCCCGCTGTCTGGTCTCTATTCACTGCAATTCATATGCTGAACCTTCTGTGCAGGGGCTTGAAACATATGCCTGGCCTGGCCGCCACGATTCTATTGCGCTTGCCTGGATGCTTCAGGAGAGCCTGCTCGTAACGACTGCACGGAAGGACCGGGGCGTTAAGGTCAGAAACCTCACAGTGCTCGGCGGCGAACCCCCCGCGGCCCTCGTCGAACTGGCCTTTATATCAAACCCCGATGAGGAGAAGCTCTTGGGCGAACAGTGGTACCGGGAGAAGGCAGCGCTCGGCATTGCTTATGCAGTGAGAGATTTCATGAGCCTGGCCAGGAAAAAGTAACAGACGAAAGACGCAATGTGCTGCCCAGCGAAGTCCCCATTCGGGTAAGCCCGGAGCATCTCCGGATTAACCACGTTCGGGTCATTGTGGCTATGATTTACGTAAAATGCCACAGACTGGTTTTAGCGCATCAGCACAGGGGGTGCCGAGATGGCTGAAGACAGGGACTTCCAGAACGCGTTTTCGAATTTTGTAAATAGCCTCGCGCTGGGCAACCAGGGGAACTACACTCATATCAGTCGCGAAACAAGCGGTCCGAACGTCGTAGATTCAGATATGACAGCGAGAAACCTGCTGATCTTTATCGCTACAACCCTGACGAATAAGGAATTCGGGCTGAAAGAACTAAGGAACGAACTCAGCCAGCTGAGACATATGCTCGAGATCATCGTTGGCAAACAGTCCGGAAACACCGAATGATCCGGCGCAAACGAGAACGGGCACGGGGATCTTCCCGGGTCCGTTTTTCGTTTGAATCCGCAGGCACGTGCACCGCTGGCAGCGGTGAGGTTTGAAGGAAGCCGAAGAATAGCATGGAACGTACCGCGAGCAAACCGGGGTTGGTCGGGAACTTTTCGATCTGTGAGAGGGACAGCGCTAGGTATGGGAACGTTCGCGAGGCAACGTGCGTCAGTAACGTTAGCATTGTGACAGCAGGAAAGGGGTGATTCCATATCATTCACATACCAGAAAGAAACCTGTGTACCGTATGCATCGCTATACTCGCTATTTTCCTCATCAGAGGATGCGGCAACGTTCCCGGCCCAACTCGCGTAGAAGGCGCACTAGAGGGGCCATTGGAGGACGATGAACCAGGGCAGGACGACGCCTGGGCCGGTCTGGTGAGACTGACTGACATAGATGATAGCATAAGGAGACTGCTGAAGAAACAAGCTTTAGAAATGGCCGTTTGTGCCTAGAGCCCGGCGCCTGGCAGGATCTGGGCTCGCTAATGCCTGCCTGAGCCCGGAAAGGGCTAAGTGCCGGTCGCTGTGTTCCCTTCTGGGGCCTTGTTCTTACCCTCTGGACATACTAACCCTATGTTGGCACAGGTTGTGGCACCGGATGACCCTGGGCCCGCTTGAGTAGTAGCCGCCAGTACCGCTTGAAGTTCACCACTGTCGCCACCAGCCGCGCCTGCAAGGTTACCTTCCGCCGACCCAGGTACCTGGCCTGACGTTGCCCGTGCCGTACCATCTCCGCA
>JBFMAL010000058.1:0-5829 GCA_040755615.1 Bacillota bacterium | reverse complement strand
GGTCAAGGCATGCGAAACCCCATGTTCCCCTTGGCAATACGGCAGGACCGTCTTGCGCCTGGCGGCTCTATCGTCTGGAAGAAAACCTATTCCCGACGCACCGCCTCAGAACGCTGCTTCAAACGCGCAAAGGTCGACTACCAGATCGAAAGGCGCCGGTCAAAGAGCAAGCGGGCCCGGGTTTGGCACGCCCATCTTATCGATGCCTGGGTCAGACGGGCCCAAAAGGCTTTCCCTGACCTCCTATCCGAGATATTCGGTAGGCCCCTCGCCGCTTGAGACGCAGCACAACCCAACAGTACACCTTCTAAAAGCTCATCTGATGAGCCTGGTTCCAGGTGCACACTCCTTCATGAGCCCCGTTCCTGACGACCTACAGGGTCAGCATTACTCCTCAATCACTTACTTCGGCTCTATTCCCACGTCTTCCCACGGAGTTTCTGCGTGTTTCCGAGAGCACTCATAGGACGGTCCATCTTGAATTTGTGCCTGAACCGGTGGTGGTCCCGGACGCGGACAGCCGCAGAAAGGCTGGGTCTGTACACCCTGCCGATCTGACGGACCGGGACGGCATTGCGGTTCACCTGTACATGCAGGCGGACAAGTACCAGGAAAGCCAGGGGGAGGCGTGAACCTTCCTGGACAGCGGGAAATCCCGGTACCACCGGCTTCGGAACCGTGAAATGAATCAAGCAGAAGGTGTGTTCCCCGTCTTCTCGAAACCACGTGATGTGTCTTCATCCCCCTGTCTGGTTCTGCAAGCGCTGATTATTCCTTACCTAAGCAGGTCTCATTTGTGCAGCCTTGACGGCCCGCCGCACAAGGAAGATGAGCGGTACGGAGATCAGCTCGAGCACGACAGCCAGGGCGATGACATAAGAGACGTTGACGTCATACAGGATTCCCATGGCGGCGCTGCCGAGAAACCAGGCTAATCCAAAACCGAGATTAAAGACCCCGTAAGCCGTACCACGCCGTTCGGGGGGGACAATTTCCGCGACGGCCGCCTTCATCACCGTTTCCTGGACGCCCATCGCTGCGCCCCAGAGGACCACTCCGAGCAAGACAGACACGTACGCCCGGGAGAATACGAGGAAGGGTATGGGAAGCGTGAGAGCGGGTAACGCCAGCAGAGTAAGCAGGCCTCGCTTGTCAAACAGGCGCCCGATGGGCAGGGCCACCAGCGCGTCCATCCCCATGGCCACCGCAAAGAGGATGGGGATCTGGAAATCCGGGACTACGCCTTCCGCCCTCAGATGGTAGGAGACGAGCTGGAACCGGGTAAATCCAGCGATACTGACCGCCATGAACGCAGTGTATAGCCAGAAAACCCTCGGCAGTCGCCCGTCCTTGATAACCTGGTAGTGAGTATGCTGTGTTTCCAGATCCTGCGGGTTGGGATATAGCTGGCGAGAAATGAACAGTATGGTGAGCGCCAGCACGGCCGGGATCAGGAGTACCCCGAAGCCCGCCTGGTAGCGGTTGTGCGCAAAAAACATCGTCGCTGCGACGATCAGCGGTCCGCTTACCGCTCCTACCTGGTCCAAGGCCTCGTGCAGCCCGAAGCCCCAGCCCGTCCCCACCTGACGGGTGGCATGGGATAGCATCGCGTCTCTGGATGGAGTCCGGATGGCCTTGCCCAAGCGCTCGGCTATGATCAGAAAGGCTGCTACTTCCCAGCGTCCGGCCAGCGCCAGAAGCGGTACAGCCAGCATGTTGATGCTGTAACCTATGATGGTAAGTACCCAGTAGCGTCGGGTGCGATCAGCCCAGTATCCGGTGAGCAGGCGCAGTCCATAGCCTACGAGCTCTCCCAGGCCACCTACGAAACCGACAACTGCGGCGCTCGCGCCAAGGTACGATAGATAAGGCCCTGTAATACCTCGAGCACCCTCGTAGGTCATGTCGGCAAACAGGCTTATCAAGCCCATCAAAACAATGAACCGTACGGCACGGGTTTTGTTACTGTTGTCATTCACCATGCAGTCTCTCTCCTTTCTTCAGACTATCTCTGCCCCAGCCCTGCCTGCCCCTTCCTGAGCGTGGAATACCCTGCCAGCAAAGGCCTCGAGGGCCTCATGGCACTGCGAGAGACGCTCCCGAGCCGTGGTGGCCTTCATGGTACCGAAGAAATCACGACTGTGTATCTTATGCAGCCACGCTTCCAGTCGTCGCAGGTTTTCCACGTTTTCCTCGAGCTCCCCGTAGGTGAAGTTGTGCCGCTCTGTCTCCATGCGGATTTCTTCGAGAAAAGCCTCGCACTGCTCTAGAAATTCTCCATATTCAGCATCGCGCTCGACGTTGAACCGTTCGACAACCCTTTCGTGGACGGCTGTCTCCAGAGGTTCTGCCAACAGTAGTACGCTCTCACCCCCCGCTGCGGTGATTTCCTCCGCCAGTGAGTGAAAGATGCTACGGCCCGACGGGCTATCCGGCAGGATGCACACAGAGTTTTGCAGGTAGACGGCGCCCCCCTCCTTCAGGCGTCGCCAGACGGCGACCCGGTGGCGGGACGGTTCTGCGGGAATCTTGTAGACCAGGATGAGCCACTTACACGCTTCCGTCACTCGATCACCCCGATTTCAATAAGTTGTAACCGCGGTTACAATCACATTCTATCGTGTAACGACTGTTACGTCAAGACACGAATGTGTGCGGCTAGATGCTCCCGTCGTTCCCCGTATTTATCAGGTATTTTGGGATTTGCATCAAATACCTTTAAACATTTGTTTAAATGTTTTATAATATCTTCGGGAGGGGTAAACTTGAGCAGTCAGCGTGAAGACCGGTGCGAAGAGGCGCATGTGAATGAGGAATTAGTGGCTGAGCTTCGTCCGAAGCTGCTTTCTCTCTCGGGGATTTGTGAGATCTTTCGCGCGCTGGGAGATGATTCACGCAGCAAGATCGCGTACGCGCTGTCCCAGGCGGAACTATGCGTATGTGACATCGCCTCGCTTCTCGGCATCACCCCCCAGGTGGCTTCCTATCATCTGCGGATCCTGAGGAATCTAAAGCTCGTGAAATCCCGGCGGGAGGGCAAAATGGTCTATTACTCCTTAAACGACGACCACGTGAAGACGCTCGTCATTCAAGCTGTCGACCACCTCAATGAATAGGAGCGAGCCAGAAAACATGACGTATCCAACTTGTACCGGAGCCAGCTGCGGTTGCACTGCCGCTGCCCCGGAACGTACCGGGCATAAGGGCATTGATTTTGGTACTGTGCTCATATTCATCTCGGGCGCCGGGCTCCTGCTCGGTCTGGCCCTCCCCCTTTTTTCCATGCCGCATCTTGCGCTGTACTCGTTTGCGGCCTCGGTGGCATCGGGCCTTTTGCCTGTGATTCCAAAAGCCTTCGCTTCGCTGCGAAACCGGACTCTTGATATGAACGTGCTGCTTTTGGTGTCCACTTCCGGTGCCATGTATCTGGGCAGGGCAGGCGAAGCGGCGGCCCTCGTGTTCCTTTTCGTGCTCGGAGGCTACCTCGAATCGCGGGCGACAGACAGGACCCGGCGTTCTCTTTGGGAACTCATCAGTTTCGTTCCTGAGACTGCGGAAGTAAAGAGAGGCGACAGCGTCGTCAGTGCGGCCGTCGAAGGGATATCTCCCGGTGAGGTAGTGGTGGTAAAGCCGGGCATGCGGATACCTGTCGACGGGATCGTGTCGTTCGGAGAGTCGACTGTGAATCAGTCAGCCATTACCGGCGAGTCCGTGCCGGTCCGGATGTTCCCGGGTTGCCAGGTATACGCGGGCACCATTAACAACGAGGGCTACCTCGAAGTACAGGTGACGAAGGAATACAAGGATACTACTCTCCAGAGAATAATCCAGCTGGTCAAAAAGGCAGAGCAGCACAAGGCGCCGGTGGAGAGTTTCGTCAACAGGTTCGCCCGCATTTACACACCGTCCGTCATCGTGTTGGCACTTGTCCTGACTGTTGCGCCGCCTGTCATCTTCGCCCTCGAATTTGAGCCGTGGCTCTACAGGGGTCTTGCGTTGCTTGTGGTGTCATGCCCGTGCGCACTCGTCATCTCTACTCCTGTGGCGTTTGTGTCCGCTATAGGGAGCTCTGCCCGCTCCGGCGTGCTGGTGAAGGGTGGGGCGTTCCTTGAAGAAATCGCCCGCGCCCGCGCAGTCGCATTCGACAAGACCGGCACGCTCACGTCAGGGCGTCTGCGCGTAACCGAAATCCATCCCGCTCCCGGTTACACCGAGGAAGAGGTACTTAGGGTTGCGGCATCCGTTGAACGCAAGTCCGAGCACCCGCTGGCCCGCGCTATCTGCCTGCACGCGGAAGAACTGGGGGTCAGGGGTCTTGAGCTTTTGGGTTTCCGGTCTGTTCCCGGGCGAGGAGCGCTGGGCTTGATGGATGGCGTAACGTGGTGGGTCGGCAATGCAGCCATGGCTGAAGCCTGCAATACACAGAAGGGCGTTCCGCAGCTTTTTGCGGACGACGGGGCCCCGGGAGGGACCAAAGTCATCGTCGGGACCGACCGCGACGGCGTCATCGGTTACCTAACACTGGGGGACGAGATAAGGCCCGGGGCGAGCGAACTAATCAGAAGGCTCAAAGCACGAGGCATTAAAACGGTGCTTCTCACCGGCGACAACCAGGCAGCAGCTGTAAGGATTGGCAACGAACTTGGCGTAGACGAGGTGCGCTGGGAGCTTCTCCCCGAGCAGAAGCTGCAAGCAGTTTCTGAGCTGAAGAGGCGGTTCGGATCCACGGTAATGGTAGGAGACGGAGTCAACGACGCGCCTGCGTTGGCGCTGGCCGACGTGGGGGTAGCGATGGGGAGAACCGGTTCGGACACCGCGCTGGATACCGCCGACGTGGTGCTGATGAGGGACGATCTGGTCTCCATCGACTACCTCTGGAACCTGGCCCGGCGTACGTCCGCGGTGGTACGCCAGAATATCGCATTAGCGGTTGCCATCAAGCTCCTTGCAACGCTGTTGGCCTTTCCAGGGTTTTTGTCTTTGGTACTGGCCGTACTTGCCGATGATGGTGCGGCTGTACTGGTCACGCTGAACGCGCTCAGGTTGACAAGGGTGCAAAGGGTGGTACGAGAATGAGTTTTACAGCTTCTCTCTATGTAGCGACGCTAGTGCTATACGCCATATCTTACGCCCGTAACCGCCAGGCGACGGTCCAGGCCTTTTCGAAAGCGAAGAAAGCTTTTCTCAACATCCTGCCGGACTTCCTCGCCGTACTGGGGATTATCGGTCTTGCCTTCACTTTGATCTCTTCGGAGAGGATCGGGGCAGTGACAGGAAAAAACTCAGGCTTACTCGGTTCATCCCTCACGTCGGTAATCGGCTCGGTCACTTTGATCCCGGGGTTCATCGCCTTCCCCCTCGCGAAGTCTCTTCTGGACATGGGCGCATCGACGAGGAACATCGCGCTGTTCATCTCCACCCTCAAGATGGTGGGTTGCGTCACCCTTCCCCTTGAAAGCAGGTACTTCGGCAAAAATGCGGCCCTGCTGCGGAACGTCATGGCTTATCTTTACTGTTTTCATTTTTGCTATCAGCTTCTATCAAGTAGCGATAAAAGTGACAGCAAAAGCAGTACGCGCTCTCCGAGAGGCCGGGTATCCCTACCTGCCCGGCTGACGGGGAAGGTAGACCACGGGCATCTGGAGTCCCGCCCGAAACAGTGTGCCTTCACCAAAATACCCATTACGGTGTACCCCAGTTCAGGTTTCCAAACGGCGGAGTGGTACTAGCGCCAAAAGGCTCCCACCTGAAGGACAGGGGCGGTTTAGCCTGCCGGAATGCCGCATCGCGCACACCCCAGTCCCGGCTACCCGTCGGCGCTCAACCCCC
>JBFMAL010000057.1:0-6669 GCA_040755615.1 Bacillota bacterium | reverse complement strand
CCAAGCGCGAAGAGTCGATATGCTGACGCCAAGTTTTTCGGCAAATTCGCTGACTGTGTAGAGTTTCATAAAAACACCACCTGGTATCAGTTTATATCAGGTAGTGTTGGTTGACAATACCTTTTTTAGATTTTTAATAGAAGGACAGAAGCTGTTTTTGACCTCCTTCGTCGTCGCCTTCTTGCTAGTGCGATCGTGAGGTGAAGAGATACGCTTTCATTCTGTGCGTCGCAGTGTTCTGTATTCTACTCTACCTGATCCGCCCGGAGCTGGGCCAGGAGGCGGCTCTGAAGAGCGCCTCCGCCACGGCCGAGATGCTGAGGGTGGTACCACCCGTATTTCTGCTGCTCGGGCTGTTCGACGTGTGGGTCCCCAGGCAGACTATCATACGCCTGATGGGTAAAAGGTCCGGCGCACTGGGCATCATCCTTTCCATAACCCTCGGCGCAGCAGCTGCAGGCCCCCTGTACGCAGCGTTTCCCGTGGCTGCAGCGATGGCGAAGAAAGGCGCCAGATTCTCGAATATCGCTGTGTTCCTCGGCGCCTGGTCAACCCTGAAGATCCCGATGTTCCTTTTTGAAACGTCTTCACTCGGCGCATTGTTCTCCGTATCAAGGTGGCTGATCAACGTCTCGGGTATCATTGTGATCGGCTGCTTGCTGGAGAGGCTCCTCGGCCCCGAAGACAAGACCAGGATATACTCCTACGAAGGAAAGGGCCTGGATCAGGCATGATTCGACCGGATTGCCGGCCGCCAAATACGTCGATCCTGTACCCGTCTTTCGTCGCCCTCAGTGTGATCGCGCCCTGCTGATCTGTCCTGTATGTCACTACTCCCGCACCATCAAGCAACGCGAGAACTCCGGGCGACGGGTGACCGAAATTGTTGTATCCGACAGATATAACAGCGATTGAGGGTTGGAGGATGGCGAGGATCTCTGCGTCTGTTGAAGTTTCGCCGCCGTGGTGCGCCACTTTGAGCACATCCGCGTAAAGACGCGGGTACAGCGTCATCATCGCCCGCCAGCCCGCCTGCTCCAGGTCCCCGGTGAGGAGGACCCGGAGGCCAAAGGCGCTTACAAGCAATACCAGCGAGTTGTCATTCTCCAGCTCAAACGCGCTGTCGCCGGGGTGCAGGCACTCAATCCGAACGCCGCCCGCATCCAGGGAGTCGCCGGGTCCGACACGGCTAAACCTGCTGTCGTGCGGCATGAAGTGTGCGGATGCCCAGTACCTGCGCACGCGTACCTCTGAGGCGATCCTCTCCAGCCCACCCCGGTGATCGGCGTGATCGTGGGTGATGAATAGGTCATCGATAATAAAGATGCCAGCCGCCCTGAGAAAAGGCAGCACGACGGAATCCGCAGCCTGTTCCGTCCCGCAGTCCACTATTATACTGCGGCCGTTCGGGGTCTTGATGTAAATGGCATCGCCCTGTCCCACGTCAAGGAAGGTGATCTCCAGGGTGCCGTCAGGCCTCGGGGCGACGGAGAAGTAATAAATGAGGGCGCACAGCACAATTGAACATACGGTGGTCTTTGGGCCCGGGCGACGGTTGACTGTGAAGCAAACTGCATAGTACGCGAGTATTGATATCGTTGAGGGCCTCGGCAGGTGAACGTACCCGGGAAGAGCGGCACCAAGTGACGTAATGGCAAAGAATATGTTGCATGAAAAATTGACCAGCGGGCCAAGCAGCGCAGCGCCCGGCGGAATCAGTACGGATAGTGCGCCAAACAGGAACATGAGATAAAGTAGCGGAGCGAACAGGGGTAAAAGCAGCCAGGAGAATACAAATCCAAGGAGCGGCCATCTGCCGAAGTGATAGAGTACGAGCGGCAGGGTGAATGAGCCCGCGGAGCAGGACAGGGCGGCGGCGGTCCGGATGAACGAAGGCAAAAATGACAGGCGACACTCCCACGTCTCGTTCGTGAACAGTATTCCAAGCACTGCTGCGTAGGATAACTGAAATCCGGCGTCAGTCAAAAGCAGCGGATTGTATGACAGCATCAGCAGAGCGGCTGCAGAGAGGGACTGCAGCGCGGGCATGCGCAGATGAATCACGCAGTACAGCATAAGCACCGCCCGGACGGCGGAGGGCGGGGCGCCCGTCATTGCCAGGTATAGCGCGAGTATTGCGGAAAGCACCAGACGTGATACGCGGTCCGGAACGGACAGCCGCGACAGCGCCATCTGGACGCCAGCCGCAAGTAGACCGACATGTGCGCCGGATACCGCAAGCACGTGCGAGAGTGCTGTCTTCGCCATGTCTTCCTGAAGCGGGCCGGGCAGTGCTCTCCTTTCCCCCAGCAGGACAGACAGGACAAGTCCTCGGGATTGGGGATCGAGGTGAGCGGAAGCACTGCTAGCAAGCCGCTGTCTGAGATAGTAAGAAAGGCGTGAAAGAGCAAACGGACTGCCTTGCTCAATCACCCGGTACACCATATGACGCCCCGTCTGGACCAGATACTGTATCCCTCGGCCCTGCAGGTACGCTCGGTAGCAGAACTGTCCTGGATTGCTCGCTGCGGGTGGTTTTTGAAGCCAACCTTCCAGCCGAATGACATCGCCAGGTAAAGCGGAAAACTCCTGGTCTTCAATGCTAAGGAGTGCTCTCCCGGTTACGGGGTAAAGAATCTGCAGAGTCACGTCAAGCCGTCCATCCGAGATCATCGAAAGCGTGTTCACACGGCCGATAACGTGGTCTGACACGGGAGGCACGTCGCTGGTAGGCGCAAAACAGGTCAATCTCAGCACGCCCAAGGAGAAGAACACCGCCGACAAAATGAACACGCGCCTGCCCCGGAACGCGGGGACCAAAAGGCAAACGCCCAGGGCGTACCGTCCAAGAGCAACCGCTATTCCAACCGAGAAACAGGCGGCACAATAAAGCAAGAGGGGCACACTGAGACTTCCTTCCGAGTGGGCCCCTCTTTATTTTACTATCTCACGCCGGCCGGGATTGTCGAAACAAGGCAGCTCACTCTAAAAAAGAAGATTGCCGTCAGCTCGCCGGGTGGAGACATGTCGCCCTCACCCGGATAGCCTGTTTGCCGACGCGTGCCGGTGCGTCACTCCCACTGGAAAAAGCGGATTCCCAGCGCAAAGGTGACGACCAGCCACGCTCCTAGCACTGTCACATCGGTAGCAAGGCTGTACTGGGGCGGAGCGCCGGTCATGACCTGCCGCAGCGCATCCGCCAGGTACGTAAGGGGCATCGCCTTCATCACCGGTCGCAGAAAGCCGGGCATCATGTTCACCGGGAAGAAGATACCTGAGAGGAACATCATGGGGAACTGTACCAGCTGGATGATGCCATGTGCGCTCTCTTCGCTCTTTGCGAAGGAAACCAGCATGTATCCCAGGCTTACGAAGGTGGCCGCGCCCAGCAAGACCAGACCTACGACACCAAACCAGCTTCCGAGAACAGTGACACGGAAAACAAGGTAACCTATAACAACGATGGTTGTGGTCTGAACAAGGGCCATCACCAGACGCACCGTCACCTCGCTACCCAGCAGCAACCCGCGAGGGAGGGGAGTGGCGCCGAGCCGTTTGAGGATCTTCTGCTCGCGCAGCGAAATCAGCCGCAGGGAGCCAAACAATCCCAGCTGCATTAGCGCCATCGCGAGGATCCCCGGCAGAAGGTAGTCGATCTGCCGGAGGTGCACCGATTGTACCGCCTCGGGTCTGGGCTCAAACAAGCGCGGGGTATTGGTCACCCGCCGTTCGGCGTCGTCCAGCACTCGCCCGATCACTGGGAGCAACACGTGACTGCTTTGCCTGGTGGCATCGTAGTAAATGGGTATTTCCGCCTTGCCGCCTTCCACCAGCAGCCTTGACAAGCCTGCTGGCAGCACGATGACCAGGGATCTGTCCCCCTGCTCGAGTGCGTGCAACTCGTCCTGATGAGTACCGCTTACGATGTTGAAGCTCGGGATCGAGCCTAGGGCCTGGGCCAGAGCTTCTCCCAGGGGATCCGGCTCCTCTAGAACGAGTCCGATGCTGAAGCTGGCAGTATCATTGTCCTCCGAGAAGACGGTACCGAACAGGAGGATGAACAACACCGGGAAGGCCAGGAACCAGAATAGCGCCATCCTGTCACGAGCCATTTCCTTGATGTTTGCTATTACGAGTTGAACAAAGGTGTTCATTCACGAATCCGCCTCCCCGTAAGTTTCAAGAACACATCCTCCAAAGTGGCTTGGCGTACCGTGATATCCTTAATCGGGGTACCAGAGGCCTCACTCAGTTCCATTAAACCGGCGATGGTGGCGGGTACCTCTGTGGTATAAAGCGTAACGCGATCGCCGTTGCCCCGTACCCTGGTTACCCCGGGTAGTCCTGACAGCCGCGCGTCGCCGGCGAGGGCCGGCTGGACGAATTCCACAGCGCGCTCTAAGAAGTGGTCTTTGATCAGGTCATGCGGAGAACCAATGGCGATGATCTTGCCGTAGTCAATCACTGCTACCCGGTCACACAACCGCTCCGCCTCATCCATGTAGTGGGTAGTCAAGAAGACGGTCTTGCCGGACTTCTTGAGTGAGAACACTACATCCCACAGATTTCGGCGAGCCTGGGGATCAAGACCCGTGGTAGGCTCATCGAGAAAGACAAGATCGCCATCATTCACCATGGCCAGGGCGATGGCCAGACGCTGCATCTGCCCCCCGGAAAGGTTCTTAATCTGTGTACGCGCCTTTTCCTGAAGCTCCACACGGTTGATCACCTCAGCCGGCTCAAGACAACGGGAGTAGAAACTGCAAAAGAGCCGTACCACTTCGTATACCGTCAGGCGGGGATACATGGACGCGGTCTGCAGCTGCACCCCGATTCGATCTTTGACTGCGGTCGGCTGCCGTTCCGGATCCATGCCGAGGACAGAGACGGTACCGCTGTCCCGCCGCCGGATGCCTACCAACACTTCCACGGTTGTGGTCTTTCCCGCGCCGTTCGGGCCCAACATGCCAAAGATCTCGCCCTTTTCCACTATGAAACTCAGCCCGTCCACGGCTCTGGTCTGACCATAATACTTGCGCAAGTCCTGTACATCAACGACAGTACCGTTTACACTCGTTGCCATAGCAAGACTCCTCTCAAAGAGAGCTGATGGACTCGTTAGATTCTTCCTGGTATCCTTTACCAGTTATATCAGGGAATCGCGGCGCATCGATAAACGCTTTTCTTTCTCACCCTTTGAATGCTCTGCTCTAGCAGTGTCTCGCTTCTTGCATATACCGCCTCCGTTCGTCGCTAATTGTGCGGACAGATCGGTATGTCTGCTTCAACCATCTCGGGTGCAGTGTCCCGACCCAAGGGTTCCGTGAGGCCAAAATTCTATCGACTATCATCAAGCAGCGTCTGTTTCGTCTCTCGATCATCCCGCATTCGCTGTCGAGTGCATTGTACCCGCTTCCCGGAGAACCTGCTAAATGCCCAAATAGAACATGCACTTTGTCTTGTGCCTTTCCAGTTCTACTTCTTTGTTTAGACACCAGATCATGTGGAGCGTCTGTTTCATTTTTGCTATTAACTTCTATCAAGTAGCGATAAAAGTGACAGCAAAAGCAGTTCACGCTCTCCGAGAGGCCGGGTACTTCCACCTGCCCGGCTGACAGGGCAAGCAGCCCACGGACTTCTGGAGTCCCGCCCGAAACAGTGTGCGGTTGCGGTGTACCCCAGTTCGGGTTTCCAAACGGCGGGGTGGTGCTAACGCCCAAAGGCTCCCACCGGAAGGGCAGGGGCGGTTTAGCCTACCAAAATGCCGTTTACCGCACACTCCAGTTCCGGCTACCCGGCGGCGCTCTGCTCCCGAAGGGAGCTCCATCGTTAAAACCCGCTTCGCGTATACCATTTCCAGCCAGTACACGTTCCGTCAGCGCTTTCTTCCGACCGGGCCAGCCCCTGCATCTCCCGGGAACATCCCGCTTGCTGTTTCTGATGATAACACTGGAGCAAGATTTCTTTTACTTTCTTATATGGCGTATACCGGGTTATCTCTTCATCGTGTAGCCTTCTTTTCACGTTCATGGCCGCCACATGGTCGGCATCAGCTTAAAAACCGCATTTTCGGCACTTGAAATTGTCCCCGTCCACCCAGCTGCACCGAGGACACTCTTGACTGGAGTATGCCGCGTTCACCGGGCCTGGGTCGGCAACATAGAAGAGATAGTCTTTGTATTCTCGCCGCTCTTTGATGATGCTACGCTGCCAGTTGCTCACCTTGCGGGAGAGGCCCTTGCTTTTGGCCTTGCCGCACAGGTGGGCAAGGTCTTCGTAAGCAATTACCTTCGGCCTTCGTGTTTTGTAGAATTCATTAAACGCTCGGTTTATTTCGTTCTCACAAAACGTGCCGGGCTTTACCAGCGTCCTGGTTCGAGGAAATTTTTTGCATGGCCTCGCCGTATTCTGGCCGGTATTTTTTGCCGGTATCGTCGGTTAAGACTTCGGTTATGCCCAGGTCGATACCAGACTCTTCTTCACCGGAAGGGTATGCCTGGGGCTCACTGCTCAGGTGGATTTCCACCGCCTGCTCGTCGGGCAGAAGAACCACACGCAAATTACCTTCCATTGCGTGCATTCCCGCCAGCGGGATGATCACCCTTTCACCCGGGGCCTTTTTCCTAATACGCTCCGGAAAGTGCGCTTCAGATACTTTCTCACTTTAGA
>JBFMAL010000056.1:0-6725 GCA_040755615.1 Bacillota bacterium | reverse complement strand
GAAGCGGTATGGCTGGATCAAGGTCAAGCACCCAGAGCTTGGCCAGCGCAGATGACTCGAGGACGGCTAAGTGGGAGAGTTTGTTGAGCAAAAACTCACGGAAATCGGCATGGGAGCCACAATTGAGCAGCACGAATGAACACCACCCCGCATCGAAAGTGCGGTCTACGGTGCTGATAGCACGATTTATCCCTCCGTACCAGCCGCACAGACACAAAAACGTAGAATTTCGCATGCATTTGTTTGGGGAAGATGCGTCTTCCGCGATAGCTCAAACTACCGGCGGTTAGGACTTTCTGAGAGGACACGGAATAGTCGAAAGGGGGAGAACCCGGTGGCCTACAAGATCATCGCCAACCCCTGGGCGGATAAGGGAAGAGGAAAGTCAAGCGTGGATATCATTGTGGAAGAATTCCGCGCACACGGAGCCGAATTCCATGTGGAGTATACGAAACGGCCAGGGCACGCCGCCGATGTTGCAAAAATGGCAGTGTACGAAGGCTGGCCTTACGTGGTGGCTGTCGGTGGCGACGGGACCATGGGGGAGGTACTACAGGGGGTTGCCGGTACAGATACCGCGCTCGGCATCATTCCCGCCGGCACCGGGAATGACCTCGCAATGGCTTTGGGAATGCCGAAAGACCTGAGAGAGGCCACCCGGGCTCTCCTCACTGCACCTGTCATCCAGATGGACGTGGGCCGTGATGTGGAAGGATACTTTGGGATTATCCTTGGACTTGCCTATGCAACCGATGCCATGCGTTACGTCAATACACACTCTACCATTTTCCGCGGCCCTTTGCACATACTCGCGGGGATCCTCTCGGTGCTGCAGTGTCTTAAGGCGTATGAGATGGAAGTTGTAATGGATAACGAGATCATTCGGGACAAGTTCTCAGCGGTATTCATTATGAACATCTATCGTACTGGCGGAGGTCTGCTGCTGGCGCCCGAGGCCTCCGTGACAGACGGTCTGTTTGACGTGGTACTGGTGCGGGAACTATCAAAGTTCGATTTTCTTTTCACTTTACCTAAGGCATACAAGGGCAGGCACCTGTCTCACCCCCGGGTATCCATCCACCGTACTCGGTCCATCCAGATCACGACCCTCGAACGCATGGAGAAACTGTTTGATGGTAACGTACACGGGTGTACTCCTGTAGACGCGTGCGTCGTGCCTGGGGGTCTGCGCGTGCTGTCCCCAGCGAAAGGAGTGGCGAGGTGCTAGTCTATGCCATCGTAGTGTTGGGTAGTTATCTCTTAGGTTCGGTATCCTTCGCCTACGTGTTCGGAAGGGTAAAGGGGAAGGACCTGTCTCAGCTGGGCTCGGGCAACCTGGGAGCGAGGAATGTCTCCAGGATCTTGGGTATCACGGCCGGGGTTATTGTCGGACTACTGGATTTCGGAAAGGGTTTCACAGCTGTCTATCTAGCACGAAGGTTCGTTGGTACTGACGCTGCGGGACTGATTGCCCTGTTTGGTGTGGTTACGGGGCACTGCTATTCAGTCTTTCTCAGGTTTCGCGGCGGGAAGGGTTTGGCCGCAGGAGCGGGGGGCCTTCTGCTGGTGAACTGGCAAGTGCTCTTGCTGTGCGCTCTGGTTGGTGCCGCTGTACTGCTGGTGACGAGGAAAGTCTATACTGCGGCGGTAGTACTTACGCTGCATCTGCCCTTCGGCATACTCATTGCGTTTCAGAGCGTTACGCTGTTTTTCCTCGCCCTGGGAACCGCGTGCGTGGTACTTTCCCGCCATGCACGAGACTTTCCCGGGGTCAGGGAGCGATTGTATGCTTACTGGGGTGGGGCGTGTGATACGGGAGAGAACTGAGGAACTTGAAATGCGGACACTATCGCCATACGCGGTGTTAAGCACGCGGTCAAGAGGCAGGGAGCGTGCTGAGGAAGCCTGCCCTGTCCGCACCTGTTTTCAGAGGGATAGAGACAGGATCATCCATTCCAAGGCATTCAGGCGGCTCAAGCACAAGACCCAGGTATTCATCATCCCGGAAGGAGACCATTACCGGACGAGGCTCACCCACACGCTGGAGGTAGCTCAGATCTCAAGGACTGTGGCCCGAGCGCTGGCGCTAAATGAGGATCTGACTGAGGCCATTGCGCTCGGACACGACCTCGGGCATACGCCCTTTGGGCATGGAGGAGAGCAGGCGCTGCAGGAGCTTCTGAAGGATTTGTTTCCGCCGCACGGCTTTTTGCATAATGAACAGAGCCTCAGGGTGGTTGATCGGCTCGAACGGGGTACCGGGCTGAACCTGACGTGGGAAGTACGGGATGGGATACTGAACCACACAGGCGATAACGTGCCCAGCACGCTGGAAGGATGGATCGTCAAGATCTGTGACCGGATCGCTTACATAAACCACGACATTGACGATGCGTTACGGGGAGGTATACTGAGCAGAAAAGACCTGCCACGGGACCTCATGCAGACCCTTGGCTGGGAGCACTCGGCCCGAATTAACCGGATGGTGACAGACCTGATCGAGAACAGCTATGGCAAGCCTTATGTATCGATGAGTCCCGAGATCGGAGAGGCCACACGCCGCCTGCGCCAGTTTCTGTTTGAACGGGTTTACATCGACTCTGCGGCCAAGGCCGAAGAGCACAAAGCAAAGCAGCTTCTAAAGCAGCTTTTCACTTACTATCTGGATCACCCAGAACAATTGCCACAGGTTGCCAGGGGTGAAGAAGAGCCCATCGAACGGCTGGTCTGTGACTACGTGGCCGGCATGACCGATCGTTATGCCGTAGCAGCCTTCAACAAGTACTTCTTGCCTGCATCATGGCAGGGTTGAATTCTTTTATCCTCTGAGTGCGAAAGGGCATTATCCTTAAGTGTTTGCAGAAGTAGGGCGCACTTGAGGAATCGGTCCAGACGATTTTCTTGGAGAGGGCGCCAGCTTTTGCGGATAGGAGCAAGCTGGAACGAAAACGCCCATCGGATTCAGACTGGAGCCAGTAGTTACCACGTGCGTTCTGGTGTTGCAGTGTCGAAATTTGACTGAGGGCAGGAGGCGTGCCCGGGTACGGAGAATATATATCATGGGGTCCGGCACTGACGAACGCAGCGAGGAGGGCGCTTGGAGCATTCCGAGGAAGAATTCAATCTGCCTGAATGCATGCCTCATTCTTGCTCAGAATCGCAGGAGTGAGGCTTTTTTGAACCAGCGGGGGATGATATCATGTCCGAGTACAGGGGTGACGACGCGGTTCGCGAAGTGAGGGCCCGAATCGATATCGTTTCTCTGATAGGGGAGTATGTGAGCCTGAAGAAGAGGGGCAAGAACTACGTAGGGCTCTGTCCCTTTCATAGCGAGAAGACTCCCTCGTTCACAGTCTCCCCGGACAAGCAGATGTTTTACTGCTTCGGTTGCCAGACGGGAGGGGACGTGTTTGCCTTTTTGATGAAGAAGGAGAACATGGAATTTGCCGAGGCCCTCACCTCACTGGCGGACAGGGCGGGGATCAGACTCGCGCGGCGCGGCGAGGATGAACAACAGAAGAGAGAGAGGGAAAGCCAGAGGCAGGTCCTGGAGTACGCGCTCATGTTCTTTGTCGCCGCCCTGCACTCGAGCGCGGGTAAGGCGGCTCTCGACTATTGCGCGCGGCGGGGGATCGACACAAATACCCGTGAGCTGTTTCAGATAGGTTACGCGCCTGGAGGTTGGGAGACTCTCATCAGGGCGCTTTCAAAGAAGGGGTTTGACGCCGGACAGGTTCACGCTGCAGGTCTGGCGCTTGCGCGCGATAACAACAGAGGTTATTATGACAGGTTCAGAAACAGGCTCATGTTTCCCATATGGAACTCTCGCGGTCAGGTGGTTGGGTTCGGTGGCCGTTCGCTCGACGGCAGCGAGCCTAAGTACCTCAATACCCCGGAAACTACACTGTTTTCCAAAGGGAACGTTCTGTACGGGTTACACATTGCCAGAGAACACATCAACTCGAAGGATCAGGTGATCTTAGTCGAAGGCTACATGGATACGATCACGTGTCACCAGTATGGATTCGGCAACACCGTCGCATCGCTCGGGACCGCGCTGACAAAGGCGCAGGCAAGGCTCATTGCCCAGTTTACCACGAATGTTGTATTAGGATATGATACGGATACTGCTGGGCAGAACGCCACGGAGCGAGGGATGGATCTCCTGTCGGAAGAAGGCTTAAAAGTATACGTAGCGGTATTCCCGTCAGGTAAGGACCCGGATGAGTGTATCCGGACCCAGGGCAAAGAAGTCTTCGAGAAAGCGGTAAAAGAGGCTCTTTCTCTCACAGATTACAGAATTGAGAAGGCGCTTGGCGGCTCGGACTTGAATACTCTAGAAGGAAAACTGAAGGCTTTGGCGAACATCATTCCTATCTTGAGAGGTATGGCAAGCCGTGTTGAGCAAGACCTGTATATAAAGCGGATCGGTGAACGCTTGAAGGTTACGGAATATGCACTCAAACAGGAGATTTTTCAGACAAGGGATAAAATGTCCGGTGGCAGGAATAATATAGGCGACCTGAAAAAAGCGGAAAAAATTGTACATTTATCCGCCGCCGACGGGATGAGAAAAGCCGAAACAGAGATCCTGAGGGCGTTGATCTCCAAACCCGAGATCATCGGGAGATTTCAGGGAGTATTGGACGCCGAATTATTTGAGCACGATGATCTAAAAGAGATCCTTGGAAGGATCCTGGAAGTCTATGACAAGGACAGGGAGTTGCCACCGTATATCCTGACTGAGGGCCTTTCCGAAGTGGCTGCAGCCTCGCTTGGTAGGCTCGTTACCGAGGATTATCAGTATATTGATCATGAAAAGACGGTATCCGACTGCATTCGGCGCATCGAGTACTTCAGGACCTCCAGAAGGCTCAAGCAGATAGAAGAGAGTATTAAGGCCTGTACTACGAGAGGAGAAGCGGTGGGGGAAGAAGTGCTCAGGGAATACTATCAGCTTCTCCGCAGAATGAAGGCACCAAAGGGTACTTCCGACGATGCTTGAGACAAGGGGGGAAAAGGGTTGAGGGAAAAGTTGATCAAGGAACCAGGGATTAAAGAATTGATCGAGATTGGAAAGCAACAGGGTTCCCTGAGCTACCAGGACATTATCGATAAGCTCCAGCACGTTGACCTCAGCCCGGAGCAGATCGATGAGATATATGAGGTGTTGGCTGAACATGGTATTGAAATCGTGGATGACAGCAAGCCGCTCGAATCCATGGAAGAACCATCGCCCGAAGAACCGGAGGACGAAACGGATATTGCAGTGCCTGACGGAGTCGCCATTGACGACCCGGTAAGGATGTATTTAAAAGAAATCGGAAAGGTACCTCTTTTGAGCGCCGAAGAAGAGGTATTGCTCGCTCGCAGGATCGAGGCTGGCGACGAGGAAGCGAAGAGAAGGCTCACGGAAGCCAATCTCAGGCTCGTTGTAAGTATTGCTAAGAAGTATGTGGGGCGCGGGATGCTGTTTCTCGACCTGATTCAAGAGGGTAACCTCGGACTGATTAAAGCCGTGGAGAAATTCGACTACCGCAAGGGTTACAAGTTCAGCACGTACGCAACCTGGTGGATTAGGCAGGCGATCACACGGGCAATTGCCGATCAGGCGAGGACAATCCGCATACCGGTTCACATGGTAGAAACCATAAATAAACTGATAAGAGTATCGCGTCACCTTCTCCAGCAGCTCGGCCGCGATCCGCTACCGGAAGAGATAGCGGAGGAAATGGACGTGCCCGTTGAACGCGTTCGGGAGATCCTGAAGATCGCCCAAGAGCCCGTGTCGCTGGAGACACCTATTGGTGAAGAAGAAGACAGTCATCTGGGTGACTTCATTGAGGATGAAGATGCGCCGGCACCTGCAGAAGCTGCTTCGTTTATGCTGCTTAAGGAGCAATTAGAAGAAGTGCTGGAAAGTCTTACCTCAAGAGAACAACAGGTTTTGCGTCTGCGTTTTGGACTTGACGACGGGCGCGCGCGCACGCTGGAAGAAGTGGGTCAGGTGTTCGGCGTTACAAGGGAACGCATAAGACAAATTGAAGCAAAGGCACTCAGAAAACTGCGCCACCCCAGTCGAAGCAAGAAACTAAAAGACTACCTGGAATAGCGCAGTTGACGACAAAAAAGGCGTATTGTATAATAACCATGTTATCAACATTCCTCGTTAGCTCAATGGTAGAGCACTCGGCTGTTAACCGAGGGGTTGCAGGTTCGAGCCCTGCACGAGGAGCCAGATTATGAGCCCTTTCGGATTGACCCGGAAGGGCTTATCAGCTCAATCAAAGACCTGGGCGTGATGTGCATCTTTCGAAATCTGCTTGCTGTGCTTGAAATGTGTAAGCGATGTGGTATAATCTTAATGAGTGTGCGCCCGTAGCTCAGAGGCAGAGCAACCGGCTCATAACCGGTCGGTCGTGTGTTCGACCCACACCGGGCGCACCAAAGAGTATAGAGGGGTGTTAGCTCAGCGGTGGAGCGCACGGTTCACATCCGTGAGGTCACAGGTTCAAATCCTGTACACCCCACCATAGAAAGTCAGCACGCAACTTTTGCGTGCTTTTTTTGCGAAAATGTCCTCCCCAACACGTTGTGAGAACGTATAAGGAGCAGTAGGTTCTTAAGACTCAAGCCCGCAACGATAGAAAATGCCCGGGACCCACGTTTTTTGCCCTTTAATGTCTTTGGAGCTTCTTTTCGGGTCTACGAAGCCTTGACGACCT
>JBFMAL010000055.1:0-7411 GCA_040755615.1 Bacillota bacterium | reverse complement strand
CAATGTCGCTGCTCCACGGCGTGGCTTCTCCCCTGGCGTAGCTGCCTGTCAACGCCAGCCCTATAGTGGCGGAATCAGCAAACGCTGCGATGATATCCTCAGCCGGCACGTCATCAGATACGCTGAGGGTGCCGATGCGTTGCGACAGGCGAAAGCTCAGCCCCTTGCGGCCGCCTACCCTGAACCCGGAGAAGTATCGCCCGCCGTAGGGCCTCGGGGCTTCATCCGTCAGCCTGGCGAGATCCTCTGCGTCTTGGAGAAGCTCTTTGCGGTCGATGCTCCGGTTGATGATTGGACCGAGATGGAAGCACAAATTGAGAAAGGGCGCACTGGAGGATGACAGCCGCAGTCTTCATCGACACAAATGTACCCATGTATGCAGGTGGACGTGCTCACCCGTACCGTGAGGCAGCCCGGGAGGCGATTCGCAACATCGTCACGGGGAATATCAACGCTTTCACCGATTCGGAGGTCTTACAGGAGATACTGTATCGTTATTTCGCCATCAACGAAAGAGCTAAAGGGCTTGCGATATTCGACTCGTTCTTAACGATAATGCGAGACAGAGTCTTGCCAGTAACGGAGAAAGACGTGGTAGTTGCAAGGCGGTTCGCGGACACGTTTGGGGACTTTAGTCCGCGTGACCTCGTTCACCTGGCTGTCATGAAAAACCACGGGATATCCACCATAATCACTGCGGATACAGCATTCGACAAGGTTGAATGGGTGGCGCGACTTGGCCTGGAGAGTGGCTCGGCCGTCCCGCCCAGCCCGAGCAGCTCGTCTGAAGCGGAAAGCAAGAACCCACAAGCGTAAACCCGGGTGGGTGACTTCAGTCTGCGTTACCGATTTCCGCCGACCAAATGTTCTATTGCGCTGATGAACTGCTGTAGAATGGCAGGGCCATCTCTTATAAACCCTCGCAACGCCTCCCATCTGATGTCGAGGTACTGATGCGCCAAAATGTTTCGCAGGCGGACCATTTCCGCAAGTCGCTCGGCTAGTTCTTGTTCTATCAGCCCGGCCACACCCATCTGAAGCATAGAATCTCGATAGGTATCGGGCACAGGAAGACCCTGCGTCGATAACGCGATCTTTGCTATGTCGGTGCTCGCATTGACGATGTTTTCCACCAGTCGTTCCAGGCTGCGCCTGCGATCCCGATCCAAGGTGTAATCGGCCTGCGTCATAGAGCTGAAGCAAGGTATGTCCCCCACCTCTATCCGCAGGAAATCCAGGCGGCGCATGATACTCTCCAATTGCTCAGGTGACAGGTCCAACACCTTTATCCCTCCAGCGGCGGGCCCTTTCGCGCCAAAAGCCCATCTGGAATTCGCGGAAGTCTTCGGCCTCGCCCGACCTTTCGAGCATCAGTTCAAGGCGAAGCTTGGGGTCCTTGTCTACCAGGATCTCTCCCTTCATAGCCGCCCACGAGATCCCGGGCGGCGCGTCGTTTAACACCACCAGATCAACGTCCCGGTGGGCGCGATCCTCGAGATGGTTCCAGATATCAGTCACATCGTGACTAGAGTAAGGGGATGCAAGGTAGACCGCCACGTCCACGTCCGAGCCAGCCCTGGCCTTGTCCCTGGAAAACGATCCAAACAAGAAAGCCAGTACAACCTTGGGGTGGGCTTCAAGGTAACGTTTGATATCTTCGCCCCAGGAATTCCCGGCGATGGACATGGAACTCCGCCTCCCATGCCTTGTGTGATTCCATACTATTCTTGCAAAGGCGAACCCTATAGTTACTATAGCACACCAAACCGATGCCAACAACTCTAACGGATCGCGCTTGATATCAAGACCTTCCTGAAGGAGTGACGCCCGTCGTGGCAAACAAGTGAACAAATGATCGTCGCGTCCTGGCTTACAGGGTCGGGGTCTTGCTCGAAGCTGAACGCCGAAATGTGGTGGCACTCATCGACAATAACCTGCCCGTAGTCAGCAACAATGTCCTTGACCTCTCCCTTACGGTTCACGCCTTGGATGATACCGATGTCGATTAGGCCGGTCGGCGCGTTCTTGCCTCCACCGATAAGGCCGATAGCTCCAGGCGGCATGTCAAGAAATGTCCCTAAGCGCTCCCGCCATTGGTCCATCAACTGCCGCCGGTGGACCAATACAAGAGTGTTGACCTTGCGCGCGGCGATCAGCCAGGTAGCCACCACGGTTTTGCCGAAGGCCGTGGTAACGGACAGAATCCCGATATCATGAACTAGCAGCGCTTGTGCTGCCTCCTGTTGGGATGGTGTGAGTCTTCCCTGGAAGGTAACGTCGATCGGTGCACCTGGAAAGCGTTCGTCAACCACCTCCACCTCGATGCCATGGGTTTCGAGGAGTTCCAGGACATCGTTCCTTCTTTGTCTCCCACCGGGCTGCGTAGACGTCTTCACGTCCACGGAAGAGATTACGGAATAGAGCAATCTTGGCTTCCACGGGCGAATCGCCAGTCACAGGATCTGGGGCGGGAGGTACAGCAATAGAGGTCGGTCCCGTCGGCGCCACCGCCTCGCAAGGCAGCCCCAGAAGCGCCCTTAGACGGGCGTTTTCCTCCCTTAACCTGGCGCACTCGGCTAAGGCCTCTTGAAGTTGGGCCTGTAACACATTGGCCCGTGCTGTTGTTTTGCCGGGCTTCATTGCGTGGTTCCTGCCAGCCCCTCTCCCTCGGCAGCCTGTCGCAACTTCTGGTCAAAGGTCAGGAGCACAATCTCAGGGAACTCCCTTGCCAGCGCTGCAGTCAGTGCGAGGTGCCACAAGTCCGCACCTCTGAGGAACCACTTCACAGCCAAGCTCTTGAGATCCTCCAGTTCCGGGTCAATTGCTACCAGGCGCCACGGTTGGGAATCCAAAGCCTCACATGCCTTGCTGAGCTGTTCCTCGCCTATGAAGCCCTCGCGCTTGAGGCGCAACAACACCGCCAACGTTTCGGCATAGCACAACGTGGATAGAAGATGGACCGCTTCATTTTCATACCACTTCCTGGCCTGTTCGTGGTGAGCGTCAGCGGTCAGTACGGACACAATGGCCGAGGCATCCCAGTACACCACGGGCAAGTCGGGCCTCATCATCCCTCTCTGTCCTCCTGCAGCATCTTCTGGGCCAGACCTGGGGGGACGGGAAGAGGTATGATTTCATCCATCTTAGGCCTCGCTCGCTGTGACTCAATCAAGCCCCGCCGTTCCAGCTCCTTCACCCGCTCCGCGACCGAAAGGGCCTGCTTCGAAACCGGGACGATTCTACCGACAGGAATTCCTCGATCAGTTATGATGACTTCAGTTCCTCGACGGACCTCTTTCAGAAGCCTACTCAAGTGGGCTTTAGTCTCTCTTATGCTGACCCGAACTGATTCCATGGTTCCCACCCCATTATGTGACTACGTGTAACTACGTTAATCATAGCTGAGCCTGTAATTCAAGTCAACTGTTTACATCGACGGTTGGCACGAATTGCGGACACTAAGTATGGCGCATCATGCACTTCGCTCAGCGCTGGCACAGCCGAAAAACCGCTCACCATGACCCTATAATGTCTTTCGTTATCTTTCGAGATGTTCATTCTAACTCAGCCTCACGAGTGTAGAGCCCAAGCCTTCTTTGAACCGCTGCGCCGGTTAACTCGCGCAGCGCATTCGAGACAATCACGCCTCAACTGCCGCTTCACTAATAACGAAGTGCTCGCTGGTCGAGTCAATCTCGGCTTGAACCCCAATGGGCAGCGTCAACATCGGTGAGGTGTGCCCGAAGTCCATGTCCGCAATGACCGGGAAGTCGTAGCGTCGTGTCCGCTCCAGGATTACTCCGTGCAGTTCCCGCACCTCATCTGCACTATAACCATAAGGCCTGGCAAACAGCAGGCCGTTGATGCTGCCCAGGACGCCCATGTTCTCATAGTCCATCAGCATAGCATCGATCCGCGCCGGGCTGGGCTTTTCCTCTGAGGTTTCCAGGAAGAGTATTGCCCCTGAAAGATCAGGCCAATAGGGCGTTCCCCGCAGATGCTCCAAAGATTCCAAACACCCGCCGATTAGCCGCCCGGTGGCCCTTCCTGGTTTCAGCCAGATCCAGCCGGATGACTGCTGTAGCCTGCGGGGACGCGTAAGATCAGCCCGCGTGCCCCAGTCCAGGAATTCGTCGGTCCAGGCTGGCGCCGACGTTACAACCCCAATTGGCTCGGGGCGCATCAAAGCCTTGAGGAGATACTCTCGGGTATATGGCAACGGCTCCGGGTATTCGGCCAGATCTGCCATCAAGGATGGACCGTTAAACACCACAAGATCAGTCTTGACATGAATGGCGATGCTGAGAACCGTGATATCTGAGAACCCCATGAAGACCTTGGGGTTGTCGCGAATCAGTTCGAAGTCCAAAAGCGGAAGCAGGTGGCAGGAGTGATCCCCGCCGATAGTAGCAATAATGGCTTTCACTCGTGGATCCTTGAACATCTGGTGTAGGTCGGCTGCCCGCTCCTCGGAGGTCCCGGAAAGCCAACCGCGCCGGCTTAGGGCATGCTCGGCCATGATCACCCGAAAGCCCAAGGATTCCAAAAACTCCTGACCACGCCGGACGCGGTGGGGAAACAATGCCCCTCCGCCCCACGAAGGGCTCACAATGCCGATAGTATCCCCGGGCTTAAGTATTGAAGGTTTCAAATGGGATCGCCTCGTTTTGCTGTAAAATGCTGTCTCCGCACTATCAAAGCCGTTCCGTTAAACCGACCTGTCTGCTTTTTACAGAAAGGGGACTTCACAAGAGCCCCCAGGAAGCGCTCTAGATCCGCCGCCTCCGCCTGGACCCCATTGCGTACATCGGCTGGCAGCTCGTCAAACGGCTGCACTCTCAGCCGGAGACGTCTACCTCGGTATTCGTAGGACCAGACACCAGCAACACGACCAGCCACGAGCACCATCGGTGACAACCACCCTGCCTTGCGGCAAACCGCCTTGTAATGCGCCTCATCGACGAGGTGGCTCTTGTCGTGGTATCCGAGCATGTACGAATCGAAGCTCGGCAACAAGCGCACGTGCTGGTCGTCGATGGTTTCCTTCTGTAACAGGTCGAGGTCCTCACGGAGGACCCAGCCTGCCTTTCCCTCAACGCTTACCTCGGCCAGCTCTTCTCTCAGCCGCGACCAGATTGGCATTATGTCCCTGGCTTTCATCCCGCTCCACGCCGCAAAATCCCGAGGGGTGGCCGGACCGTAACTGTGCAGGTACCGCCGTAGAAAAGCAGTTTCAGCTTCTCCTGCAGGTAGCTCGTTTAGAGCCGGCAACCACTGATCTCGCCGGACAAACGTAGTTTCCTGTCATTGGTTGGGGCCATAACAGACCCGGCCCTCTAAGCAGGCTTGTTTAATCCCCCCACCCCAGCTATGTTCGATCCACTGCCTCGCCTGCGGGCCCAAAATAGGAACCACCCGTTCACCCAATTCGCGACGGGTCAAGGGGCCAACCTCAAGAGCCTCGAGGACGGCCTCGGTCATACTCTGGACTTCTCGCGCGCTAACCCCGTGCCTGGCAATCCAGCGCCACACCTCGGCAACGAGGGTACGCTTAAGAGCACCCACATGGACCGGAAGATCCTGAGCCGGTAAAAGATGCACTGTACCACGCATGGACCAGGTCTTGACCAGGGTCCGTTCTTGCCACAGAGCCTGCTCTATATCCTCCGTCGTAAGGCGTTCAACCCGCGCCCACAGCGCTACTTGGGCAGCAGCCATCACCTGAGCTTGCACACCGCACATATCGCGCACTACCGCAATGAGAGATTCGCGCGGCGCGCGCATCGCCAGGAGGTGGCGGCTCAAGCGAAAGGCGGCAACTTGAGACCGCCATATGCAGACTACTGCGTCCGTGATTCCGGCGCTTCGCAGCGCAATCACCTTCCTACCGTGGAGCACGATCTCCGTCCCGGTGCACCTCGCACCCTCAACCGAATTTTACCATGTCTTCCTCGCCGTGTCTAATCGCGTACCCAACATAATTGGCTGCCATCTCTCAATCTGCCTGATCTGCCGCTCGCAGGATTCGTGATTCGGTGGAGGATAATTGCCTTCAGCAGCGAAGGCAAGGCTTGAGGGATAGGGGTGAAGTCAATCACCGGCAAAGGAACAAGGGGGACTTGGAGTGGCCGTCAGAGAGATACTGTTGCTGGGTAACCCGCAGCTCTACGAAGTGTCGACCGAAGTTGAGACGTGGGAGCTTGACCCCATCGGAGCCGTGATAGAGGACCTGCATGACACGCTGATGGACTTTAGGAAGAGATACGGGCGAGGTCGGGCTATCGCCGCGCCTCAGATAGGGGTGATGAAGCGCCTGGTATGCATGAGAATTGATGAGCCTCTTGCGTTCATCAACCCGGTGCTCACGATGAAGAGCGTCGAGATGATGGAGGTCTGGGACGACTGCATGAGCTTTCCCGACCTCCTGGTCAGGGTATTGCGGCACCGGAGATGCCGCCTGCTATACCGGGACATGAACTGGAACGAGAGATACATGGACCTCGAAGGAGATCTAGCTGAGTTGCTGCAGCATGAGTGCGACCATCTTGACGGAGTGCTCGCTGTGTCCCGGGCCATCGACGGCAGGTCGTTCGCGCTCCGCGCCCAGCTCTACGGATTGGACAATGCGACAACCGGGTAGGAGAGCTGGCCCGCAAGGTCCGTGCAACCGCCGGGCTCATACGGATGGGCCCGAGGGCAGAAGTTGGGGGCTTCTCGATGTTGATATCAGAAACGTCTCAACGCACTATGTAGTAAAGCGATTCGACTTCTTCGTCGCTCGCCCTGTCTAAACCGTCCTTTAGCTCTTGAAGAGACTCGGCGCTGACCTCCATGTCGTAGCGCCCAAGGATGCGACCGAACACCGCCCTCGTGGCTTGGGATTCTTTATGCCTCGTGACAAACCTCATTATCTCTTCTATGTACTCTCCTTTGCTGGCCACAGGAGCCCACACCTCCCCTCATACACGGATACCGCCCGCAAGTCCTTCGGAAAGTTTGCCACGGGGAACCCGTCGCTATTCGCCAGCCCCGGCAACCAGGTAAGCTGTCGGCCGAGTGTGGGCCGCGTACTGGTGTCTTCGGCTATCACCTGCATTATTCTTGTGGATCGTGTGTGAGCCTCAGGTAGCGTACAAGCAGGAGGGAAGAAACGCGCCTGGCCCGACCTGACTGGATCTGTGCGGAAGCGGCGCGAGATGTCTTATTCACCCGATCGGAGGATGGTGAGGCCGCCCCAATTGTGATAGAATCGAGTCGAGACAAGGAGGACGATACCGGTTTTGTTGGGAGGGAGCGACATGACCGGGCCCGACCGCATTGGCGAAGCGACGCCTGAGTACATCCCGCCCTCTTTGCGCCTCACCTACGATGACTACTGCCGCATGCCTCCGGGGCGCCAGCGCTACGAGCT
>JBFMAL010000054.1:0-7610 GCA_040755615.1 Bacillota bacterium | reverse complement strand
GAGGTCATCGTACCGGAACTCAACCTCTTCGGCCAGAGCTTTGATCTTGCGCCGCAGGGCCACCTCCAGCACGAGCGCGAGGAAGCACACCATCACGTGACCCCGGATGCGCTTCTCCGTCCAGTGGCAGATCGGCCTGAGACCAAGCCCCGACTTCAGTTCCCGGAACGCCCGCTCAACCTGCCAGAGACTTTTGTAGGCCTTCGCCACCTCGTCCGCCGCCAGGGAGGAGTTGGTCCTCAGCACCCACTTGCCATCGTACCGGGACTCCTCCTCCAGCACCCGTTCGTCTATGCACACGCTGCCGCCGTCGATCTTCAGGTACCGCCGGTAGGCGCTGTTGCCGATGAGCTGGAACTGCTCCTGGAAGGTGAGATCAACCGCCGGGCTCAAAAGGCGCTCAGCCTGCTAGCCGAGCTCGTTTCGAAGAGGTCAAGACCCTCTCTGGCTTTGATTTCCGGTTCAACCCGAAAATCCCGGCCCGCCTCATCCACGACCTAGCAAGATGCCACTTCCTTTGAACGCAAGGAATCAGTCACCCTTTGTGGTCCGGTCGGGGTGGGCAAATCGCACCTGGCTCAGGCGCTGGGCCATGCTGCCTGTCAGCAGGGGTACCAGCTGGGAGGCCCGGCTCCGGAAGTATCTGCAGCCCACTTCGGGATACGGGAGTTCACTCCCCAGCAGTCAGAGGACCTCTATGAGCTGATCTGCGAACGTTACCGGGCCGGGTCCCTGACCGTGGTATCCAACCGTACCCCTCAAGACTGGTACCCACTCTTCCCTAACCCGGTACTGGCTGAGGGAGCCCTGGATCGTCTCATTAACAGCGCTCACCATGTTGTCCTGACCGGACCGAGCTACCGGCCACTCCATCGTCCCGGGTATTCGGCCCAGTGCCAGAGCGGGTCTGACTTGACCCTCGCTACCCCAGGGACAGCCGACGAAATTGGTACGAGGGGTTAAGCGGGAGGTGACACAAATGGTATAATCAGCTTAGCGCTACACGGCGCAGGGGTGGGTGAATTAGATGACACACCCCTGGGTGAATTACGTGACGTTTGACATCTTCTCCCGCTCTCCTGCAACGAACCACCCGTTACTTCCGCTCTTCGTTCTCGCACGGATGTTCTTTTACCTCACCGTGGCATTCCTTGATCTGTTCTGGGCTGCAGATTTCCGGCCGCTCCTTAAGCTTTTCAGGTCGCTTGCAGCAGCAAGTACACATGTCGCTTTCCCCCCTTTCGGGTAGTTCTCCAGTACGTTCCAAGATTCTGGCACACGCAGATACATCCGGTGGCGGTGTGTCTGCCAGTTGTAAAAAGAAGCGTGCGATCTTGTACAGGGCACTTCTTTCTACCACATAGTGAGTCCAATAGCCGCGTTTTTCTCCACGTACCAGACCTGCCCTTCTTAGCACCTGCAGGTGCTGGGAGACTGCGGCCGGGGATATACCGATTCGATTTGCCAGGGCGCCCACACAGAAATCCTGCCGGAGAAGCAGCAAGACAATTCGAAGGCGTGTCTCGTCTGCCAGCAGATGTAGCATTGTGAAAAGCTCCTCGCGGCCGGTCATGCCGGCATCACCGGACCATTTAAGCATTCACTTAAATAGATAGTACACATTCTGCAGGAGTGAGTCAAGACCCAGGATGCCTGAAGGGGCGTGGGAGGGAGGGGAGGGAGGGGAACCCCTCCCTCAACCCACATGTGATGCTTACAGTGAGCCTGTCGTTGCCATACCGGGTGCGGACCCCCGATTGTACCTCAGGCCACCCCGTTTGACGCGTTCGCTGTGCGATGCACGTGCCTGGCTCAGCTTCTCCAGCTGCTCCTCTGTCAATACCGAGTTTCGTGCCTCAAGCATCTCTTGTTGGACCTGTTTCATCTGCTCCCGGAGTGTGGTGATTTCTGCCTGGAGCGCCTCGGCTGCCTTGGCGTCAGGCTGCTTCTGCCATCTCATGTTCCTGAGCTCAAACATCTTCTCAAACAAAGCGTTCCTGATGCTGCTGAGTCTCTCAAACGCGCTACTATGGATCTCCTGAATCTGGCTCACCTGTTCATCGCTGAGGTTCAAGTCAGCAATCACACAGTCTTCAGTACCGAGCATCTTGTCTCCACGGCCCAGTCCTCCCCAGGGAGCTGCGAGCGCAAGACCCGTAGCCCCTAACACCATGACCGACACCAACCCGATAATCAACAGATTCCGCATTACTCAAACACTCCTTTCTCAAGTTTATATCCTTTTTTCGTCTGATGTAACGACGTCTCGAGCGTTCCACCTCCTTTGACGCCGTCTCTCATCTTCTACCAGGACCAATTTTACTCTCAGACTTTAACCATTGTTTGGCGAGTCCTTAATGAAAATCCAAACGATCTGTATCCATTGATTAAACGACAAAAAGAGGAAAATCCCGAGCGTCGACACGCTCTTGATAGCACCCGTCTGCACATGGTTTGCTGCAGGTACAAGGCTAATAGGAATCGAAAGCAAAAGTACTGGGACTTGGTGTTGAATGCCGGGCAGCAGTTACGGGCCGCTTTGCCTGCTCGGTACCGGCCGACGATAATACTGGCGCGAAACGAGCCAAAGGTGGAGGGTGAAAAAGTGCCAAAGAAACGGATCATGTTTCTCTGTACCGGGAATTCGTGCAGAAGCCAGATGGCAGAAGGCTACATGAAGGCGCTCGCTCCCGAATGGGAGGGCTGGAGCGCGGGCACCCGTCCTGCAGGTGTGAACCCCAGGGCCGTATCCGTCATGCTGGAAGACGGGGTAGACATTTCGACACACACATCGGATCCACTGGATCCTGACTTGCTTTCCCGCATGGACGTGGTGATCACTTTGTGCGGAGACGCTGAGGAGACGTGCCCTCTCACGCCCCCCGGCGTAAGAAGGATCCACTGGCCGCTACCCGACCCGGCAAAGGCAACGGGGACGGAGGAGCAAATTGAGTTAGAGTTTCGAAAAGTGCGAGATGAAATCAAGCGAAGGATACTGGAGTTCATTGGGGAGAACCACAGAACGGATGTGTAGAGAGAGGCACTGCTGAAGGAATGGGCATTCCCATGGTTAAGACGGGATTTGTGTTAAGCAGTACTATCTTGTATTATGCAACAAATGGCGACTGTCAGAATTGTAAATGGTTCAAGGGGGATTTCTCAGACAGACAAAGAATACTTCGCCAGATTGGGGCAGAATGTGCAGCCGTATATTAGTCACTTCAGGTGTGAGAATGGGGAGGGGGCGGTCTTCCGGGTCCAGGTCGTTCCTTTCGTAAAGGTGTGAAATCCCGGCGTAAATACGCAAGAGAGGATGGGGACGATGATCGACTTTGAGCTGACAGAAGAGCACCTGATGGTCGAGAAGATGGTCCGCGAGTTTGCGGCAAAGGAGGTAGCCCCTTACATCGCTGAGCTTGACCGGGAACACAGGTTTGACAGGACGATCCTCGATAAGATGGCCGATCTGGGGCTTTTGGGTATTTGTATTCCTGAGAAGTACGGGGGGAGCGGGTTTGACTACGTGAGCCTGGGTCTTGCATGTGAGGAACTGGAGTTTGTCGACACATCCCTCCGCGTAATCATGTCGGTACACGTCGGGCTCACCAGCATGACTCTGGCCGCTTGGGCTACCGAGGAGCAGAAGCAGAAATACCTTGTGCCGCTGGCGAAGGGTGAGAGAATCGGTTGTTTTGGTTTGACAGAACCCAACGCAGGTAGTGACGCTGTGGCCATCCAGTCGACGGCGGTGAAAAAGGGAGACAAGTATATTCTAAACGGCGAGAAGATGTGGATATCCCTGGCTGATGTGGCTGATGTGTTCTTCGTATTCGCCTGGACGGATCAGGAGAAGAAGAAGCGCCGCGACCACTCAGGTATATCTGCGTTCATCCTTGAACGCGGCATGCCGGGACTTACATCCGCCACGATACACGGAAAACTCGGCATACGCGCTGGCAATACAGGTTCCTTCTCGATGAATGATGTGGAGGTACCGGCTGAGAACCTCGTCGGGAAGGAAGGAGAGGGGTTTAAGATCGCCATGTTCGGGCTGGACCAGGGGAGGTTTACCGTGGCCGCAGGAGCGACCGGGCTGGTCAGGGCGTGTCTTGAAGCATCGAAAAGCTACGCGCTATCCCGCCGTGCGTTCGAAAGGCCGATCGCCGAGTTCCAGCTGGTGAAGGAAATGATCGCGAACATGGTTGCGGGGTATGAGACTTCAAGACTCCTCTGGCTGAGGGCCGCATGGCTGAAGAACAAGGGAATCCGTAATACTAGGGAGACAGCCCTGGCTAAGTGGGTGGCATGCGATGCGTCCGAACGCGCTGCATCCGACGCAGTCCAGATCCATGGTGCTTACGGGTACTCCGATGAGTATCCTGTTGAGCGATTCTACCGCAACTGCAAGGCGGCAGTCATTTACGAGGGTTCAAGGGAGATCCAAAAGCTGATTCAGGCAGACTATGCCCTCGGGTTCAGGCAGGATAAGGAACTCCGCGTAAAACTCCCGCCGTGGCCTTTTGAATAGACGTACAGTCATTATGCAAGCATTTGGGGGAGTACCGAGCCTCCCGGCGAAAATGCCCTGGAGGCCCGGCTCCCCTCGAAGGGCCACTTGTCTGGCCGTTTTCAGGAACACATAGCCTGTAGCCTGCAGCCAGCACGCCTCACGCGTGCTTCATCTTCGCCACCTTATACTGCTGCTAGATTCCCAGCGCCTTACGCTTCGCATCGATGTGGGAGACCATAATGGATGCGGCCTTCACCGGATCTTCTTCTACGAGCACCTTGCCGCCCAACAGGTTTTCGATGTCCTCTGTAAGGACCTTCGTGACAAGCTCGCTGCCTGTTACCGGCGGTACAGGACCGATGTGGGTGAGCAGCCCGAAAGACACCGCGAAAATCCCGTCGGCCACTGCTTTCTGCTCCAGGTACTCAGGGGCAGACGCAGCTACCGGCAGCTGGCTGGGATCTACGCCCAGGGTGTCAGCGATGGCCGTTACAGCCGCCCCAATGCGCCCGATATCTACACACGACCCGAAGTTCAGTACAGGCGGGATACCTAAAGCCTTGCAGACGTCTCTCAGTTTCTCCCCGCATACATCTGCAGATGCCGGATCCATCAGACTCTCGATTTGGGCTCCGCTGCTGGTACAGCCTGCGCTGATAACGAGCACGTTATTCTTCAAGAACTCCCTCATAATGGTAAGGCTCTTGAAGTCATGACCGTTCCGGTTGTTTGTACACCCGACTACTGCAGCGATGCCGCGGACAGAACCGGCCTTTATCACATCGAGCAACGGATCGAGGCTGCCTCCCAGTGCTTTCAGGATGGACTCAATACCAAACCCGGCCACCACCCGGGCCCTGCGAGAGGGAATATATACATTTTGGAGGCGGTCTTTGAACGCATCGATCGCCATCCTGACAAGATGAACTGCCTGGTCGGCTACCTTCTCAGGATCATAGTCCACGTGGTCCTTGACACCGTCCATTCGGACGATGCGGTCCACGCTTACAAGTCTTGTATGGAAGTGGTCCGCTGCTGTTTTGAGCCCGGGGATTGAGCAGTTCATATCCATCATCACCAGGTCTACCGCGCCGGTTGCCACGTAGTATTCCTGTGCCAGCCAGTTACCGAGCTGACCTGCAAAACCCCTTGTGCTGGTAGCAGAACGCTGCATGAGTTCCTGGCCCGTACACATAGAACCGTAAACCTTGATACCGGATGCCCCGGCCTCCCTGGCAAGATCGAGGAGTTCAGGCTTCTTGCTCGCCTGAATGACTGCGGTGGCCATGAACGGCACATGACCGTGGGCGACGATGTTTACTGTCTCTGGGTCGATGATGCCCAGGTCTGCCTCGCTTTCAACTATCGCCGGCGAGCCAAGAAGGATATCCTGAACAGTAACGGTACCTACAAGACCCATATAACCGGTAGCAAGAGAGAGCCTTATCGCTGTGAGCAAGAGATCTGTTGGGTCGGTATTAATGTTCGTCATAGATTTGGTCAGTGCGTCCCGAATCTCGGATAAAACGCCTCCTGGTATGACCCCCAGGTCTTCCCACGCCTTTTTTCGGGACGCGGGGGCGAGTACGTCAACCAGTGACAGCCGCTCGTCGCTGCCCTTACGCAGTTCAGAGAGTATGGCATCTGATAGTGCCACTGCGAGTTGTTCGTCTGACTTGCGAGTATCAAGGCCTATCAAGTTTGCCACTTCGCGCAGTTTGCCTGGATCGCCAATCCTGAATGGGGTCTGGCCTTTGGCCGTCGCCTTCAGGGTCCTTGCCAGCTCCTCGAGGTGATGCGCGTATGCCGCAGCGCCATGAACCGCGAGGCGCACTAGGTTCCTGGCCACTATGGTGTCGGCTGTGGCGCCGCATATGCCCCTGTCGGCGCGAGCAGTGATGCGGCACGGACCGTGGCTGCACAGCTGGCAACATAATCCCTGCAGGCCAAAACCGCATTGGGGCTGCTGGGCTTCCCACCTGTCAAAGACCGTGGTGATACCCAGATTCCGGGTACGCTCATACATTTCGTTGGTACTTTTGTGTGCTGAGTAGCACGATGCAGATGTACACGTGTGGCAGACGTTCATTCTGCTATGACCCTCCCAGGTTAGTTAACTTGGTAATACTTGTGATATCCGTCAAAAGCGCTGTGTGAACAGGGTCACCTCCCCCTGCCATACGGCGGAAATAAGGCATGCGCCAGATGCTTGAATGCAGCAGCCGGGCTGTTTCCGGGGAGACGCTTTCTTATCCGCCAGACGCTTCGTTTGCAAGCACCTACCCCGTAAACCGTCGCCTGATATAGGACTATTTAATGCTATTACATACAGCATTATTATAGTGATAATAATCGCTGCACGTCAAGTAGCAAACTCCACCGATGAGACAAATCGTTCGTCGATCACATTTTGACTTTGGTAGCGATCACAGGGTCATCGGTGAGCTCCAAGCCAGAGTCCGGCGGATGACCCAATCTGGTCCCTGAGCCAACGTTGTAGCACAGTCACGAATGGCATTAACCCGGGTACCGCTGTGCTCATCTTCACTTGCGTACCATAGGGACTGCAAACGCGGGCATACTGGCAGACGATGGATTGAGGCAATACAGCGGATCTGCTAGAATATCCAGAGAAAACCAACCTGCTTCCAGACCGGACTAGAGTATACAGCAGGACGAAGTACAAGAAGACTTTTTACTACTTAATAATAGGGATGCCTTCCGGTACATGAAGAAACTACTTCAAGGGGAGCATGAAATGAAAACAACGACTCTCATTGCATAACGGGCTTACTGCTGTTAATACTTTCAGGGTGTGTCGCGATGGAAACGCGTGAGAAGCTCTCAGCAGATGGCTTTAAACTCACAATTGATGCCACCGGAAAAGTCGTATCTCTGGATCAGACTTCTGGCGCCGAAGAGGATACCTTTGTGGACGAAGGTGAAGCTGAGATAACAGTGTAGGATGATACAGGGTAAAATCGAGGAAGTGATTAAAAGTAGCATTGAGGAAACCTGCGATACTTACGGGTATACCCTGATTCAGATGGAAGCGATGCCGGATCACCTGCACGTCTTTCTTTCAGCCCCGCCAACCGTT
>JBFMAL010000053.1:0-7960 GCA_040755615.1 Bacillota bacterium | reverse complement strand
TGGCTAGCAGTTCCTCGGTAGTCGTGCCGAACGTTCGCAGCTCGGAAACCGGCTTTCTGTTCCAGTGGACCACAGCGTTCCAAGACAGCATCCATGGGGAAAGCCTCCAAGAGCGATAGTGAGGCGGGCCTCAACAACCTGACGTTCGGATTTCAAGGTTTGAACCACCAAAAAAGCTCGGCTTAACCCCGCCTCCCGTATCTATTACGGACAAACGTGGCTTTGGAGGGAATCCCTAAGCACATTTTCATTCATAGCCTGTGGCTCGTAGAGCCATAAAATGTTTTGTTGACCAAGTAGATGAAGGGATAGAATATGCGGGTGAAGAATACAACACGTTTGGAAAGGAGTTGAAACCGTGGAATTCCTGAGGGAAGAACTTTTGGAGCTGTCCAAGCAGGGACTTTTGGTCAACATACGCGAGATCAAGTCTCCCCAAGGTGCCTGGTTCGTAGCGGATGGCAAGAAAGTGTTAAACCTTTGCTCCAACAACTACCTGGGCCTGGCAAACCACCCAAAACTTCGTGATGCCGCGAAGGCGGCCATTGATCAGTTCGGTGTCGGGCCGGGCGCTGTTAGGACTATTGCCGGAACTCAGTCCATTCATCTTGAGTGTGAAAGAAGGTTGGCGCGCTTCAAGGGTACCGAGGCGACCATTCTGCTTCAATCCGGTTTTGCAGCTAACCTGGCTACCATACCCGCACTCGTAGGCGAACATGATCTGATCTTCTCCGACGAGCTCAACCATGCTAGCATCATTGATGGCTGCAGACTCTCCAGGGCGAATGTCATACGATACGCGCATAACGACGTCGAGGATCTGGAGAGGAAGTTGTCGGAGCACCAGGCTCGCAGGCGGCTGGTGGTAACCGACGGTGTATTCAGCATGGATGGGGATATCGCACCCCTGCCTGACATTGTGGACGTGGCGAAGAAACACGGGGCCCTCGTTATGGTGGATGATGCTCATGGAGAGGGAGTGCTGGGCGACCACGGGCGGGGCATCGTGCATCACTTTGGTCTCACCGGGCAGGTGGAAATAGAGGTAGGTACGCTCTCAAAAGCGTTCGGTGTGGTTGGGGGGTATGTGGCAGGAACCCGGGACCTCATTGATTACCTGAAACAGCGAGCACGCCCCTTCCTGTTCTCGAGCGCCCTGACCCCGGCAGACGCAGGTGCCGCGCTGGCGGCAGTGGACCTGCTGGAGGAGAGCAACGAGCTGGTGCAAAAACTCTGGGATAACGCCAGGTACTTCAAGCAACGCATGTCTGAGGCAGGCTTTGACCTGGGCAAATCCGTGACGCCTATCACGCCGGTTATGCTCGGGGAAGCGCCGAAAGCCGTAGCTTTTAGCAAAAAGCTGTTTGAATACGGGGTGTTTGCTCAGTCGATAGGCTATCCTACGGTACCGAAAGGCAAGGCCCGAATTCGGGTGATGATATCAGCCTCGCACAGTAAAGACGATTTGGATTTCGGAATCCAGCAATTCATCCGGGTGAGAAATGAACTGGGTATTTAGGCTTGACCGCAACAGACCCGCTTGAACGGAGGTGCGGACGGTGGAGAAGATGAGGGCAGTGATGAAAACACACGCCGGTCCGGGATTGGATCTTAAGGTGGTGGACATACCTCGCATACTGCCGGGGCACGCACTCGTGAAAGTAGATGCTGCTTCCATATGTGGCACTGATGTGCACATATTCAGGTGGGATCAGTGGTCGGCAGGCCGGATTACCCCCCCGATTATCATAGGCCACGAGTTTGCCGGACACGTTGTCGAGGTTGCTGATGATGTGACCCGGGTGAAGGTTGGCGATTATGTTACCGCTGAGAGCCACGTGATATGCGACGAATGCTTGATGTGCAGGACTGACCAGAAGCATGTGTGCGCTCGCGTAACCATCCTAGGAGTGGATATCAACGGGTGTTTTGCAGAATATGTGCTGGTCCCCGCTGATAACCTTTGGCTTGTGGACCCGGCGTTACCACCGGAAATCGCGTGCTTGCAGGAACCCATCGGCAACGCGGTCCATACCGCGCTTTCTGGCGATGTTACTGGAGAGTTGACGGCGGTATTCGGGTGCGGTCCCATAGGGCTCTTTTCTGTGGGGGTGCTTAAGGCGGCGGGCGCACGTGCGATTTTTGCCATAGATCCTAATGAAAAGAGGCTGTCCATTGCGGCGAGTATGGGAGCGACACACCTGATTAACCCTAAGCACGAGGATCCGGTCGAAACGCTCAGGTCCCTTTCCGACGGTTATGGCGTGGATGTGGTACTTGAGATGTCAGGCCATCCCGAGGCGATAAGGCAGAGCTTTCGGGCGCTACGAAATGGCGGAAGGGCCGCAATGCTCGGAATACCGCCCGGACCTTTGGAGATTGACCTGGGCAACGACGTGGTGATGAAGGGCATCAGGGTCGAGGGCATCACAGGTAGGAGGATGTTCAGCACGTGGTACAAGACAAGCGCACTGCTTGTGTCAGGGCTGCTTGATGTCACCCCCGTGATCACCCACAGGTTCAAGCTGGATAAATTTGAACAGGGTTTTCAGACGATCTTGTCGCAGGATGCGGCAAAGGTCGTTTTGTTGCCGTAAGTCCGGGGAGGTATGCTTCGTTGAAGTCCTGGTCATTTGAACTGTCACCGCGGCTCAGAAAAGTCGCAGAGGCCATACCGGAAGGCATGACGGTGGCGGACATCGGTACCGGGCATGGGCTTTTGCCCGCATATCTGGTTATGTCCGGGAAATGCCCGTCAGTGGTGGCTACCGAGCGCGCCGAAGGCCCATATAACACCACCAGGGAGTTTCTCGACGTCCTGGGACTGGCGGGGAAGGTAGACCTGAGGATGGGCGACGGCCTGGAGCCTCTTGCTCCAGGCGAGAGCGATGTTGCGGTCATTGCAGGGATGGGAGGACGCATGATAGCAGATATCCTGTCCCGCGGCCAGGACGTGGCCAAAAGGATGAAATGCCTTATTCTCCAGCCTTCTATCCAGGGGGAAGTATTGCGGATGAGGCTGTGCCCGTCATACCGCATTATAGCCGAAGAACTAGTAGAGGAGAGAGGGCGTTTTTACGAGATAATAGTCGTGTCTCACGGTGGGTTTACCCCGGTGAACAACGAAGCGTTGTACGAGATCGGGCCTGTACTATACCGTGAAAGGCATCCTATGCTCGCGAGATGGATACACCACAAAATGCAGGGGTACCGGAGAGTAGTGGCGCGGCTTGACCTCCAAAGCAGCGAGAGGGCCAAAGAGCGACGTCGAGAACTCAGCATGAGGCTCAATCGCCTCCATGCTTTGCTTTTGTCCATTTCACAAACGGGGGAAGCGAAGTGATCAGAGTATTGGATGTTATCAGGACAATTGAAGAAAAGGCACCGCTTTACCTTGCGGAGGAATGGGACAACTCGGGGCTTTTGGTGGGCGATTCGCGGCAGGAGGTCACATCGGTGTTGATTTCACTGGATCTCACCCGGGATACTGTTGCAGAAGCGATGGAACGCGGGGCGAATCTGATCATTACTCACCACCCGGCCATTTTAAGACCGGTGTCGCGGCTCAACTGGGATCGCGAACCTGATGCCACCCTTTGCTCGGTCATCAGAAATGGTCTTAGTGTTTACACCGCGCACACCAATCTGGACAGGGCGCGTGAAGGTACTGCAGACGCGCTGCTTTCTGCCCTGGGTATGACGGGCAAGAAGGTCTTTGCAGGCCAGTTCAGCCCGCCGCTGTACAAATTCGTGGTATTTGTTCCGAAAGGACACGAGGATGCGGTACGGCAGGCGCTAGGCGACGCCGGCGCGGGGTTTATCGGGGATTACAGCCACTGTACGTTCATGACACAAGGTCAAGGCAGTTTTTGCCCGCTTGAGGGAGCCAAACCCTATATCGGAGAAGTAAACAGGCTGGAGATCGTGGACGAGTACAGGGTCGAAACCATCGTCAGAAAGGCGGACGTGGCAAAGGTGCTGCGGGCGGTGTTCCGGGTGCACCCGTACGAAGAGGTTGCTTTTGACCTGTACCCGCTCGAGAACACCGAGGACGGGCATGGGTTCGGAAGAATAGCGAGGCTCAATGAACCCGTAACGCTTCTGGACATGGCAAAGCGCGTTAAGGAAGCGCTGCGAACCGGCGTCAGGCTGGTGGGGCCAGGTTGCATGAAGGTGTTATCAGTTGCGGTTATACCCGGAAGTGGTGGCTCCTTCATCACCCAGGCAAGCCGTGAAGGAGCAGACATACTGATTACAGGTGATGTTAAGTACCATGAGGCACAAGAGGCTTTGTCAAGGGGACTTGGCATAATAGACGCGGGCCACTTCGCAACAGAAAGGCCCGTGCTCCGGACATTGGGGCGTTGGATAAACGCCAGTTTTGCGGACATTCCTGTTCATATTTCTCAACGACAAGCAGATGTTTTTGCATTCTCCCAATAAAGAGCCGCGCAGACAGTACCTTTTGTCTCCTCTGACAGGGTCGTCCGTTCCCATTGAAGCAACGCCGAATTTGTGATAGTATTGCGTGAGGAATGAGACATCGGAGGTATGTTTATTTGAAGGCTAGGGGATTGTTCGCCCTTTTTGTATCTATAGTACTGCTGGTTTTAGTACCTCTCACGGTATACCCGGCAGAGTTGTTTCCCTTACCGCGGGGCTATGCAAATGACTTTGCAGGTATCTTGAATCCCGATGAGGTAAAGGCCATTGAGAATATGCTCTCCGAGTTGGAGCGCACTACAGGGGTGGAGTTTGCAGTCGCCATAGTCGACTCATCCTCACCTTATGACCCGAAGATGTATGCGGTGCGCCTGTTTGAGCAGTGGGGGATCGGGAAGAAAGGTTATGACAATGGCCTCTTGATGCTCATCTCTCTACAGGAGAGACGTGTTGAGGTTGAAGTCGGCTACGGCCTTGAGCCTGTACTGACTGACGGGATGGTCGGAGAAATCCTGGACGACCATGTCATTCCGCACTTTGCTCGTGGTGAATTCGCACAGGGAATTATAGCCGGGTTGCGACAGGCGGCCCTAATAGTTGCCGAAAAATACGATGTGAAGCTCGAGGCTATCCCGGAGCAGCGGTCAACCAGCCCCATTGGTGTACTTGCGCTAGCAGGTATACTTTTAGTTATCCTAATGCTGGTGCTGCCTAGGGCTCTGGGACGTCTGGCCCGCAAGTGCCCGAGATGCAAAGCAAGGATGGTCGCGATAGATAGGGTAATTGTATCTGCCACAGCCAGCACCCCCGGCCTGGCGGTCAGGATTTACAAATGCTTAAAGTGTGGTTACACCATTGAAAAACAGTACAGGACCTCTCCACTGATCGCTCAGCCCGGAAGCGTCAGCCCCAAAGGCCTGGGGCCGTGGTTTGGCGGCGGTTTTGGTGGTGCCGGCAGGCCCTCGGGCGGATTCGGCGGGGGCCGGAGCGGCGGCGGCGGTGCAGGAAGAGGTTGGTAGTTGGAGAGGAGGGAGACACGAGATGAGGAATCTGCTTATTGTTCTGGGAGTAATCGTGCTCATATTATTTGTGGTGGGCGGTTCGCTCGCCGGGACCTATAACAGGCTCGTAGGGTTGAACGAAGCCGTGCAAGCACAGTGGGCGCAGGTAGAGAACCAGCTGCAGCGCAGATGGGATCTCATTCCCAACCTAGTGGAGACAGTTAAGGGCTACGCAGCCCACGAGCAGGAGGTCTTTATTGCGATTGCTGAGGCGCGGGCAAAGCTAGCGGGAGGCACGACCGTCCAAGAGAAGGTAGAGGCTGCGTCGCAACTGGAGAGCGCGCTTGCAAGATTACTTGTAATAGTTGAGAACTATCCTGAACTGAAGGCTGATAAGACCTTCATTCGCCTGCAGGACGAACTGACAGGAACCGAGAACCGACTTGCGACCGAAAGGATGAGATTCAATGACAAGGTACAGGAATTCAACGTCACAATTAAGCGGTTTCCTACGGTGCTCCTGGCGAGACTGCTCGGCTTTACTGAAAAGACATATTTTGAGATAACGGACGAGGCACGACAAACGCCGCAGGTGAAGTTTTAATTTGACATAACACCGCAAGAGTCGTATAATATAACGATTGAGCAGACTGGATGATCGCAGGTACATGTACCGCAAGGTCGTATCTGAGGAAAGTCCGGGCTCCGCAGGGCAGGGTGCTGGGTAACGCCCAGTGGAGGCGACTCCAAGGAAAGTGCCACAGAGACATACCGCCCTGATCGACAGGGTAAGGGTGAAAAAGTGCGGTAAGAGCGCACTGAGGTCCAGGTGACTGTGCCTTTCAGGTAAACCCCACCCGGAGAAAGACCAAATAGGAGGGAGATGAAGCTGCCCGCTGATCCCTCGGGTTAGGTCGCTTGAGGTTTCAGGCAACTGAAATCCTAGATAGATGATCATCCGCGACAGAACCCGGATTACAGGTCTGCTCAACTCAGTCTTGCGCACCTGCTGAAGGTGCGCTTGTGCTCTCTTAGTTCTACTGTGTGGCAGGATCCTGATCGCTGCTCATTGAATCCGGTATTGTGGGAAAACCACTAAAGCAAGAGGTGGTGAACCGGATGCCAGCCAATCTGACGCCGCAGTATTATGCAGCTGAAGAAATGTATAAGAAGGCGACCACGGTAGAGGACAAGATCTCTGCCCTGGAGGAGATGCTGGCGGTCATACCCAAGCATAAAGGGACAGAGAAACTCCAAGCGGACATAAAGAGCAAGCTGGCGAAGCTGCGGAGGGAAGGCGAGAAGAAGAAAGCCGCTTCTCGTACGGACCCGTTCAACATCCCCAAAGAAGGTGCAGGACAGGTTGCTGTACTTGGGTATCCCAATTCAGGTAAATCATCCCTGGTGGGTAGTCTGACGAGGGCTAAAGTACAGGTGGGTGATTACCCTTTCACCACCACATCACCCGTAGCGGGAATGATGCCTTACGAAAACGTGTTGATACAGTTGATAGATCTGCCCCCGATTACCTCCGAATCGCAGCCGCCGGGAATCGGCGGGCTGCTCAGGCGGTCGGACGAAATATTGATTGTTGTGGATGCTTCGGACGGAGACTGCCCTCTGCATCTTCAGGTCGCTATGGAATACCTTGAGTCAAAGCGCATCTTGGCACGGCCGAAGCCCTGCCTGGTGGTGGCTAACAAGATGGATGTAACGGGGAGCAGGGAGAACGCCCGCGTGATGCGCGAACTCATACCGGATATGCCTGAGATGATTACCGTTTCTGTTCGGACCGGCGAGAATCTGGAAAACCTGAAGGTCCGCGTATTCCAGCTGCTCAATGTGATCCGTGTTTACACCAGAGCCCGGGGCAAAGAGGCCGATCGGACTGCCCCCATGGTACTTCCGAAGGGAAGCACTGTGGTGGATCTGGCTTACCTCATCCACCGTGATTTCCCCGAGCGCCTAAAAGGAGCCCGGATCTGGGGTTCGGCCAGATTTGAAGGGCAGTCGGTGCCTCGTGATTATGTCCTTGCTGATGAAGACGTGGTGGAGCTGAATGTATAGTTGAACCAGCGGCCAGGGCCTCAGTTAATGCTGTAGCTCTTGAGGCTAGAGGTCACTTTGGAACCCTCGGATTCAAACTCCCTCTTGACCATTCCGACCCCTTCTTTGAAGTACTCCACGACGGTGGAATGCTCGCCCCTCCACTCCACCTTGATACAGTCTGTGAACGTACCAGCAGGCGTATCAACGGATGCATCAATCTGTACGATCCGCCACGTCCCGTTGGAGTCTGCCCAGCTTGTGCCTACTTTTAGCCGGAAGTTCACCTTATGTAATGGCCTCCTAACCGCGTGATTACGGGCTTGGAGGCCATTATTGTGTGAAAAAGTAGCCATTAAGATTATGTCATAAAGGAGGAATTATGGCATGCAATGTGGAATATAGATAGCAAGGTGATGTAGCCATGTTCATCGAGGAGGTCCGCAGGCCCTATAAAGGCAAGGTATACA
>JBFMAL010000052.1:0-9591 GCA_040755615.1 Bacillota bacterium | reverse complement strand
GGCGAACGGCGGCCGAGTTGCCGCCATACTTGAGGTAAAGACTGACCGCTCTCATCCGGTCTTCCAGTGTGTACACGGCGAATACCCTCCTGTCTCACTTCGAGTCCAGGTTTTCGTCCGCACCCCCCTTGATATCAAACTCCAGCACCCAGTCGTACTTCCAGCATCGCTGCCGGGTTACAGCAAGGGCATCGGCGGCCGACTTTCCCGGCCGGTAGCCGTAGGAGTCCGGGTGGAAGTGGGGTTCTACGGTCGGTTCAATATAGATCTTGACGACCATCTGCGCTACCCGGTCCGCCACCGTGGGCACTCCGAGGATGCGTTTTCCCCCGTTCTTTTTGGGAACTTCCACCGCTTTCACAGGTGGGGGGAAATAGCTGCCGGAAGACATTCCATTCCAAATCTTGTAGAGGTTGTTCTTCAAGTTCTCCTCGAATGCCTCCAGGCTTTCGTCGTCTATTCCCGCCGCTCCCTTGTTCGCTTTCACTCTTTGGAACGCCTCCAGCACTACGTGCTTGGAGATTTCGTACGGCTTTGTTTTGTCCATTGGTTCCTCCCTTGCGGTTGACCGTTGTCCAAAACTGAATGACACAGCCCCTTCGCTCCACTCCCATTACCGAGCTTCGTCACTACTACGGGGTGTTCCGCCCCTGCCCTCCGCATCGGTACTTTCGTCCTTGCGGGTCCTCCGCTTGGAGTTTTCTCTTGGCATCGGAGGGCAGGTTCCCCCGTTCTTAACCGCAGCCTGTGCCACGTTCACGCCGCCTTCATGCCGGCCACCACCTGGACGGTAAACAGGTTTCCTCCAGATTTATCCCGGGCTAACGACTACCTCCCGGTTTTGATGGCGTCCCTACGCTTTCCACACGTTATCAGCGGTTCACGGTTGTTCGTCTCCCTCGGCACTTACCTGACGAATCTTGCTTCGCCTTTTTCCGTAACGCTCACTACCATGGCTTTTGACCACAGCAGCTTACGGTGGTTTGAAGCCTCCACCTGTATGGCGGCTCCGAGGGGCCTTCCCTCATCTGGCGGTTAAGCATGGCTTTCGGGCCTTACACAGCCCTACGCCTTCGTGGCGCACAGTCATCGGCGTAGCGGACGAACTTGTGGCCTCTCTTTTCTAGCTCCGAGTCCAGGTCATCGAGGCATGATGTGGTCCAGCGGGGGGCTTAAGGGGCCTCTTTGAGCGGATACAGAGTCATTCAGGAGGACGCCGGCTTCGGGGTAGGCCCGGATAAGCTTGAGGACACGCGTGTCTTTTACCTTGCGCGCCACTTTTGCCGTGAGGATGGGTTGACCCGGTCGAACAACGTCGCCAGGTCGAGGTCAACCGTGCACTGATACCATGCCTCGATGTAGCTTGTGGCCTGCCTCCCCGCCTGGTGGGGTTAGTTCCCCGCATGAACTCTGTCGCCATGGAGATACCGAGCACCTCACGCCACCGTCCAGCTTCGGGATTTCGACCCGGCGTACGGGCGCGGGTTTGTAGGTTCACTGGAGCAACTCGTTCTTAGTACGCGACCAGCACTCGACCAGGTAGGGACGCAGGGAGTTCAGGTCCATACCGTCGATGCCGGGCGCGCCTTTGTTACTCTCAACGCGGCGCAGGGCCTGGAGCATTTTATCCCGCTCCAGCACCCTCGCCAGCAGGTGTGGCGCTTCTTTGCAGGCACGCCCGGCGGGTCGTGCCGGCAGGGAACTCGGCGCTTCCGCGTTCCCCAACGGGTTTACCGCTTGATTCCGCGGATAGTCCCCTTTCCAAATTGGCTGTCTGTCTCCGCTCGCTGCTCGAACTCATCGCTTGCTTCCCTCGCTTCATGTTCGGCCCTTCCTCATCCCTGGTAGTGTGGATGAGTAGAGTGTGTTGCAATCTCTCCAACTGCCGCTAGCCTCAATTTAGGTTCGTAAATCTCGGGCCGGAGGTTTAGCTATGGCTTCCTTCAAATTCGGCGTCGCCACAGACACCCTTGCCTCAAGCTACGGTTGCTGCTACCTTCACCGTTTCGGTACTCTCATCCTATGGACAACGCCCACGCCAGGCGTACAATGACAGAGCCTTGATAAGGCTCTCTGTTGTCATGAACTGGATATGCATGCGCCTTTGTCCTACCCCGGTCTGGAGGGGAAAGCATCAAAAGCCTCACTCCTGGTGTGGTGCCAGGAGCGTTCTACGGGAATCTTCATGCCTGCCCGGCACTTTTTGAAAGGCCAGATCTTCTCAATAAGGCCAGGCAATCTTCCGCTTTCTTGACCGATCGCCTGCTATAGACGATGACCGCGACGACCAGGAAACCCAGACGGGTCCCCCGATTTGAAGCCCCAGTTGCCGGACGGCCAGCCTGGTGCGCCCCGGACCGAAGGCCAGGCGGCGGGCAGGTGCCAGAAACCAGCAGAACTGAGTACGCCATCCAGCAGATGGGCATAACTAAAGCCGGGGTTACAGTGAGGTGTTCAATATGGCGGGTATTGCCGCAGTTCTTCTTGTGTTTCTTCTGCTGCTGATCGCCTATTTTATGCCCATCACGCTGCGTGTGGAATACGCGTACGCCGGGAACCAGCATAGGCTCAGTATATCTGCATATCTCCCGGGAGGGTTTCGTATATGGTCGAAGCAGTATGATCGGGCGGTGAATGCAGGGGGTACTTCGCCTGGCAGTCTGCTTGAGAATCTCAACAAGGTAGCGGAGATGCTTGAACGTCTCGGGGATCTCCTGTCTACGCTAACGGTCAGCGAGATAGAATGGTGGACAAGACTGGGCACGGACGATCCGGCGCAGACGGCCATCCTTACGGGCGTCGCGTGGGGGATCAAAGGTGCGGTTGTGGCGTTTCTCCGACAGCATATTAACATGCCGCAAGAAGCGCTGAGTTTTCATATCTATCCGATGTTTTCTAAGACCGAATTGTCCACCAGATTCCGGTGTACGCTTTTGGCTCGTTTCGGGCAAATCGTTCTGGCGGACCGGCAGATCCGCGGCAGAAGGCTGAGGCGCATATCACCGCAGCGCGCGGGAAATATTATGCTTGATAACCTGCGATCGATGCGCCGAAAGGAGGCTGGTGAGCTTGAGTGAGCATCCCATCCAGGGTCTAATGAAGACCGCAATGGAGAGCATCAAGGAAATGGTGGATGTGAATACGGTCGTGGGAGATCCGGTAGACACTCCTGACGGCAGCGTGATTATCCCTGTGTCCCGCGTGAGTTTTGGCTTTGCAGCCGGAGGAACGGATTTCGAAAACCGGAACAGTAGGAAAGGCTCTGGTAACGGGCAGGAAGGGGGAGAAATCCCGTTCGGCGGCGGTAGCGGTGCCGGCGTTTCCGTGCAACCCGTGGGCTTTCTTGTAGTCGGGCAGGGCACTGTGAGACTGCTTTCGGTGGAAGGCGGCGCAATCTTCGACCGGTTGATAGATGCGGCGCCAAACCTTCTCAACAACCTGCAGAACCTGATTCGGGGTGGAGGGAACGGCCCAAGAGAGCAAAAGCAGGCAACGACCGAGTACTAGACACCGGGGGCCCGCGAACCGGGCCCCTTGCAGTTAGGAGTTGTTATGTTATGCGTGCACTCTGGAAGGGAACACTGGGGTTCGGCCTGGTGATCATACCTGTAAGACTATACGCCGCCACATCCAGACAGAGGCCGAGTTTCAACCAGCTCCACCGCAGATGCTCAAGCCCCATAAGATACTTGAAATGGTGTCCCGTCTGTCGGGAAGAGGTCCCCCCAGAGGATATAGTCATGGGATATGAGTACGAGAGGGGCCGCTACGTGCTCATGCAGAACGAGGATTTCGATACCGAGGACGGGACAAGAGACAAAAGTATCCTTATCCTCGACTTTGTGAATCTAGCTGAGATCGACCCGGTCTATTTCGACAAGAGCTATTACCTCGCCCCTGCCGAGGGCGGACAGCGCGCCTACCACCTGCTGCTCAGAATAATGAACGAGACGCAGAAGGTGGCTATATGCAGAGTGAGGATCCGGGCCAAGGAGTCGTTGGCGACGGTACGCGTCTACCGCGGAGGATGCTTGGCGATGGAAACCATGCTGTACCCGGCCGAGGTGCGGGATTACACTGTACTGGAGGGTCTATCGCCCATCGAGCCAGAAGCAAGGGAGATGGAGATGGCCAGACTGCTGGTGGAGAACCTGTCCGTCCCGTTTGATCCTGGAAGATACGTGGACCGCACGAGAGAGAGGCTGCTTTCCGCCATCGAGCGCCGTATCGCAGGCCAGGAAGTGGTGATGCCCGAGCAACCCGAACCGGCGAGGGTAATTGACCTCATGGAGGCGCTGAAGGAGAGTGTGAGAAGGTCCCAGGAAGGTAAGAGAGAGCATGGGGCAATATGACGGGCTACTCCGTCCGATGCTGGCTGTCTCGAGGCGCAGCCCGTTCGACTCTCCGGACTATCTGTTTGAGCCAAAGTGGGACGGCTACCGGTGCCTCGTGTACGTGAATGACAGGGTGAGCTTCATCAGCAGAAACGGACTTGACATGACGGAGAAGTACGGGAGGCGGCTTAAGCTGTCCTGTCACATAGAAGGCCGCGAGGTGGTGCTGGACGGGGAGCTGCTTGCACTTGACGCGTCGGGAACACCCAGTTTCAACCTGCTGAAGAGGCTTGGAGGACGGATGGTGTACGCGGCGTTCGATATCCTGCGTAAAGGCGGCGCCGACGTGATGGACAGGCCCCTGCTTGAGCGAAAGCGCATGCTTTCGGAGACAGTGATTCCGGGAGGAGATGTGTTTATCACCGACGGGGTAAGGGAGCAAGGGACGGCGGCGTACGAAGCCGCTGTCAGTCTGGGCCTTGAGGGCATTGTGGCAAAACACGTGGCCAGCCCATACCTGCCCGGGATCAGAAGCCCTTACTGGATCAAGATCAGACACACGAAGACGCTCGACGCTGTCATTGTAGGTTACAGCGTAAGAGACGGGCAGGTGACGTCAGTGGCTCTCGGCCTTCCCCGGCCGTCTGGCGAGGTCGAGTACATAGGTAGCGTGGGAGCAGGGATCGGCGCGGAGCAGAGCGCGCACATTCTAAAGACTGTGTCTGGCCTGGCAGCTGCATCTCAAAATGGCGTCTTTCACGTGAGGCCTGAGGTCGTGTGCGAGGTCAGCTACCTTGAGTTTACCGACAGCGGAAGGCTCCGCCAGCCTGTTTTCAAAAGGCTGCGCGCAGACAAGACTGTCCGCGACCTGGGGGATGGGCAACAATGACAGAGCGAGTCACTTTCAGGGTTGGTGGGCGCACGCTGCAGTTTTCCAACCCGGACAAGCTGCTGTGGGCTAACGAGCGGCTCCGAAAGGCGGATCTGGCCAGGTATTTCGCTGCTGTAGCCCCTTTTATGCTACCGCACCTGAGAGGTAGGCCGTTGTCTCTTATCCGTTTTCCTGATGGCGTGTCCGGGAAGGGCTTTTACCAGAAAAACCTTCCGGACTACGCTCCTGGGTGGATCGAGAGGTTTCCCTTTCCAAGCAATGAAGGCATTATCGAATACATGCTGGCGGTGCACGCTGCAGACCTAGTGTGGCTTGCGTCGCAGGCGTGCATCGAAGTGCATGCGTGGTTGGCAACTTGTGAAGATCCCCACCACCCCGATATTATCGCATTTGACCTGGATCCTGTGGAAGGAGCGGGGTTTTCCGAGTGCATAAAGGCGGGCGTGTTGCTCAGGAGGGTCCTTTCTGAACTCAGATTGAGGGCTTTCTGCAAGACAACGGGAGGTGAGGGACTGCACGTCTACTGCCCCGTGCGGTTTTCGGTAACACACCGGGATGCGGCGGAATTCGCACGCCGCGTAGGGACTATACTGATGGAGACAGAGCCGGGATTTTTTACATTAGAAAGGGTACGCGCGAAGCGAAAAGGCAGGGTGTATGTGGATTACCTGCAAAACGGGATGGGCAGGACCATGCGGGCCGCTTACTCCCCCAGGGCGACTCAGGGCGCCACGGTTTCGACTCCGCTTCGGTGGAGCGAGCTGGAACACACGTCCCCAACTGAGCACACCTTAGCAACAGTACCCGCCCGGCTGCGGAACATTGGTGACCCGTGGAGAGACCTGCATGGACGCGGTGAATAGGCATCCGAAAGAAGGAAAAAATTACTTACGGCACGAAGATGAGAGATGCTCAGCGTTGGGAAAGGAAGGAATCATTCGTGAGAGTTCATTTCATCGGTATAGGTGGCATCAGCATGAGCGCGATGGCCGAGATCGCGCTGGCAGACGGTCACCAGGTGAGCGGTTCGGATGTGAAGGGTTCAAAGATCATTGAACGATTGGTAGATAAGGGCGTAAAGTTCCATCTCGGCCACCACGCGGATGCGGTGAAAGGGGCAGACCTTGTTATATACACTTCGGCGGTGAAGGGAGACAACCCTGAACTCGTGCGGGCCCGAGAGGAGGACATCCCCGCACTAAGCAGAGCAGAGATGCTCGGCAGGCTCATGCAGCGCGCATCAAAATCAGTAGCGGTGGCGGGGAGTCATGGTAAGACAACCACAACTTCCATGATCACAGAAGTACTTCTGCACTCGGGGCTTGACCCCACCGCGCTTGTGGGAGGGGAACTTGAGTCCATAGGGGGGAACGTACGGCTTGGCCGTTCGGAGTATTTCGTCACCGAGGCGTGCGAGTACACCGAGAACTTCCTGTATCTTAAGCCTCACGTCGGCATTATTCTAAATATCGATCTTGACCATGTGGACTACTTCAAGAATATGGAGAGCATAGTTCGTGCCTTTGAACGTTTCGCAACAGTGGTGGATCCGGAGGGGTGCCTGGTAGTAAACGCAGATGACGCTGAGGCGCGTAGGATAGGCTTGCAGCGTCAGGGCAGGGTACTGTCATATGGAATTGACGAAAACGCAGAGATTCGCGCGGACAGGATAGAAGTTGACTCGGGTTTCCCCGTGTTTCACGTAGCAGGACATGGTGAGGACTGGGGAGTGTTTCGCCTCGCCATACCGGGCAAGCACAACGTCTACAATGCGCTTGCCACCATAGCTACAACATCTTTTTTCGGTGTAGACAGGCAAAAAGTGCGCGAGGCGCTGGCAAGATTCCGCGGGACCGGAAGACGTTTTGAGTATCGGGGAGAGATAAACGGCGTTACTGTTGTAGATGATTACGCGCATCACCCTGCAGAAATCCGGGCGACACTCAAAGCGGCACGTGAATTCTCTTATAGACGTATCGTATGCGTTTTTGAACCTCATACATACTCCCGTACCAAAGCGCTACTGGAGGACTTCGCTGCTGCGTTTTCCGATGCGGACCTGGTTATTGTTGTACCAATTTACGCGGCACGAGAGAAGGATCAGGGAGAAGTTACATCGTCCGACCTCGTAAGAAGGGCAACAGAGATGGGCATAAGTGCCGTTTACGCACCCTCATTTCCGGCCGCGGTTTCTGTCCTGAGAGAACACACCGGACCGGGCGACCTGGTATTGACCATGGGAGCGGGAGATGTGTACCAGGTAGGCGACATGTTCTTGTGTAACGGAGAAGAAAAGAAAGGCCCTGCATGACCTTCGGCTCCGGCTGTGATTGACCTCTTAGGAACTCCTGACAACCTCTCGGCTGCCAGGAATTCCTGAGTAGAAGCCAACCACAACCTTGCGCTCGACCCTTTGAGACCTCTGGGTGGCCTGTAAGGATCTTTCGACCCTTACAGACTACCGCAAAAAGCCTCAAAGGATCTTATCCCGACCATTACGAACCTCTTGTGAGCTCGAGGTAATCCCTTCACGGGACTACCCCAAGCCCCGTTGAAGCTCGTAATGATCTCCGTCGCCGGCAGACCTTGCAGATCCATACCAGTGACAAAGCCACCTGATTTGCACTGATGCGAACCTGCACCTACCTTTGCTCGACCGCTTGCAGTATCCTATGGACACCAGAAGCGATCTTCGACCAGCCATACAGGACCCTTCATTGCTGTATTATATCCCGCGTCTCACGTCATATACTGGGGGTTTTTGGCATACAAACCTCGTTTTGGCATTATTTTATCTCCGGGCGTAACTGTGGATGCTGAGGGAAATCATCCTCCGGGTTTACCCGGCCCTGGGTGTAAGCGCTTTGGTATGCCCATTGAAAGGTTAGTGCTGATCGAGAAGGAAAAAAGCATCACCATAGCTGCTAAGACTGCTGGTGTCTTTATATACGAAAGCGGGTATTGGGCTGAATGGTAATAGAGAAGCAGCATTAATGTCCCCCAGGATCGGCGTGTTAACTAATTACCCGGGAGTCTCAAGTGCACAAAGTGTGCGGACTCAGCAACATCTCTTACGGACTTCCCAACCGCAAGGGGCTTAACCAGCTCTTTATGGTGCAACCATGGCAGCTGGCATGGACAGCTATATTTTGGATCTCCTGGACAAGCGCATGATGGGCCTTGTGTACGCTTCCCAGGCACTGCTGGGACTCGACCCCTATTGTATTGGATACTTAACTGCCCACAGAAAAGGCCTGTACGCCTCGAGGGTAGAATGAATACACGGAGCGATCACCTGCACGCAGGTGGTTCGACCTCGTTGGGGAGATTCCTGTCCAAGGAAACACCTAAGTTTGGCTGACGTGTCCCCTCTTCCTTTTTAGGGGGGCGAGATTAGGACCATGGCAGGAGGAGTATGCCTGGACGTGGAAGTGGACCGTTCCCGCGTCGAGCGGCGCATCCGTCAGCGTCACTGCGATCTGATTACTGACAGCCTGGACGAGGCATTGGAACTGGTCAATAGGTTTACTGCAGCCGGCGAGGCCAAATCCATCGGTCTGGTGGGCAACGCTGCAGAGAACCATACCGAACTGGTGCGCAGAGAAATCATCCCCGACATGGTCACCGACCCGACTTCGGCTCATGACCCAGTAAACGGTTACGTGCCCCACGGCATCACCCTGAAGGAGGCCCTTGACCTCAGGAGGCGAGATGCTAAAGAATGCAGGCGGCGAGCGTTGGAGTCCATCGCCATGCACGTCAGAGCAATGCTGGATATGCAGAAAAAAGGTGCCGCTGTCTTCGACTACGGCAACAACATCCGTGCCATGGCCAAGTCCCAAGGCGTGGAGAACGCCTTCGACTTTCCCGGTTTCGTCCCGGCCTATATCCGACCGCTGTTTTGCGAAGGAAAGGGGCCTTTCCGCTGGGTTGCCCTGTCGGGAGATCCCGAAGACATCTACAAGACCGACGAAGTGGTTTTGCGAAAGTTTTCGTATAACCGATCCCTGGTCAACTGGATAAGAATGGCCCGGGAAAAAGTCTTTCCAGGGATTGCTAGCCCGCGTCTGCTGGCTGGGGTACGGTGAGCGGGCGCGGTTCGGTAAGATCATTAACCGGAAGTTCACCTTTGTAATGGCCTCCTAACCGCGTGATTACGGGCTTGGAGGCCATTATTGTGTGAAAAATGTAGCCATTAAGGTTATGTCATAAAGGAGGAATTATGGGCATGCAATATGGAATATAGATAGCGAGGTGATGTAGCCATGTTCATCGAGGAGGTCCGCAGGCCCTATAAAGGCAAGGTATACACCGCAGTATTGCTTCGAAAGACTTACCGTGAAAATGGCAAGGTAAAGCACAAGA
>JBFMAL010000051.1:0-11526 GCA_040755615.1 Bacillota bacterium | reverse complement strand
CCCCGGGGCTGCTGTCACCCGGGGCCGGGCAACAGCCGGCGCAGCTCATGGTCAGAAATCAACACCGAGTACAGGGTCTCACTCTGCGCAAAGAAGTCACCGGTTTCCCGGGCAACAGGGGGTAGCAGGAGTGACCCCGACCAACGCCATGTTGATTGTCTCAGAGGTACGCCTCAAGATCAATCACTAACTTACGGTTTGTCCAATTCAAAGTATACGAGGAGGTGATATTTTGCCTACCATCTTCTTCTACGGGCCTGACCTCGAAAAAGAAAAAAGAAGAGAGCTCATCCGGAGATTTACGCAGGCAGCAAGCGAAATTACAGGGATCGATCAATCCGCTTTCGTCGTATACCTGAGGCCGTCAGATAGGGACAGGGTCGGAGTGGGCGGCGAGTTGCTGGAAGACGTGATAAAAAGGAACAATGCCTAGTAGACGCTCCGCATCGGGTGCGGAAAACCTGCGCTAGTGGCACCCGTTACACAATTGGCAGCGCTCTTTGAACGTGTGCGGTGAACTCATCGGTTCATGATGCGCCAGCCTCGCTCCAGGGCCACCTGGTACAGGCCTTTCTCCGGGTTCACCGCCACGGGGTTCCCCACAAGCTCAAGCAGCGTGAGGTCAGAGAAGCTGTCCGCATAAGCATAGCTGCCCCGGAAGTCGGCGGAATCTGCAGGATACTCCTCAAGCAGTCTCTCCACCTTGCGTCCGCTGTTCACATAATCGATATCAAGGCATGGGTCTATCCGCCCGCGGTTTACAGGTAGCCGGGTTCCTATCACGCGCCGAAAACCCAGGTCCATCGCTACCTCTTCGAGAAGCGGCAACAGGGCTCCGGAGGCAAGTACCAACTCATGCCCGCTTTCCTTCAGCATCTGGGCCTCGACCAGGACGTTCTTGTCTAGCTTATTCTTCATCTCCCGGTAGGCATCAACGAAAAACCGCCGGGCATGTTCCTCGTCCTCACCTTGGAAGAGCCTTAAGAATCCGAGCAGGGCCGATTTCTTCATGTGCTCTTTTGAGCCGGCTTTCAGCTTATATTTCAGGTACATAGGGACCAGCGACAGCATGACTCTGACAAACCTGGCCCGCGACCGTTTCTGTCTAAGCCATTCCTTACACAGGAAGGGCAATGTCTCCCCAGGGTAGATGGTTCCGTCAAAATCGAATATGGCGAGTCTCAAGTTATACATCCCCTTCTGACGTGATGCCTATATTATACCACACTGGGGAAATAATGGATTATAAGTACATTGAAAGACCAATGCTTAACTTTCTCATTCCGGGTTGACCAACCCATGAGGCCATAGATGATTCAATACGCGAATATAGCTTCGATGAACTGAAGTATGGCAGGGGCCACCGCGAGCGTCGCCACCAGGCCAATGACCAGCCCGATGAGGAACAGGTCGTTCAACAGCCTGACAGTGCGGTCTACCATGCCAGTATGTGGTTTCTATTCCAGTCTCCGCCAGCTTGGCTTTCGCCCGTGGCCGTTATGCAGGTCCTCCGGCGTTTGGTGCAATGAAATGGATAGACAGCGACTCTGCGTCGATTCCCACCTGCGTGTCAACGGCGGAGAACAAACGACCCGAGAAGTCGCCAGATAACGCCGCCGGCAGGCCGTTGGCCCAGGATGCAGACGGAAAGATGATCGCCTGCGCCGGCAGGATTAAGGCCATCATCCAAAGTCTCAGCAATCTTGAAAGCACGACTCATCATTCCCCTGAGTATCGATTAGATGGGGATCTCCCTGCCATCCAGGCTGACTCTGCTGTGCCCCGCAAAGTTACCGATAAAGAGCACCGAAACCTCAAGCGTATCAGGCGTAGGGTTTTGGAGCGTATAGCAGCCGAGACATATGCCCTCATGAAAGATGGGGAGAAGCTCCGTCTCCTCGCAGCCGGAAGCCTCACCTGCGGTTCATCCGCCGCTTTCTGGCACTCTTGCCGTCATCATCTTGTGGCTGCTAACTGGCTCTATCCGGGACGGACAGCAGATCCTGCGGAGCAAGGGTGTTCCTCCCGGTACGGGGATCTAAGCAGACATGCCGCTCTCAGGCATCGAGATGACCGACCCCAGTACCGCCACATAGCCCGGGGAGTATGGCACGGTGCGAGGGAGATATCCGCCCGGTGATTAGAATGAGAAGGCCAGGCGGCATGAACGCTTGAGGCGCCTATCGCTGCTTCACTTCTATGCCACCCATCACCGCTGTACCCTTTATCACGATCTTCTTTGGGGATGCCTCGTCGGGTTCCCATACGCGCCGGGCGCTTGCGACAAGACCTCCTTCTTTCTCATCCAAAAACGTCACGCCTCCCAGGAGGGCGGTCCCGGAGCAGTCTACAGTGATATTGGAGGGTACAAATACATCCACTCCGCCCATGATGGCGATGAGGCCGAGTTCCGTCACTCCATCCGGAATCTCCGCGACGCTAAGGTCCATGGTGATCCCGCCCATCACAGCGAGATAGTTGCCATCCCTGACCTGCCAGCCCTTTCTCTTGAACTCCAGGCCGCCCATGAGCGCGAAACGGCCGCCGGTTCCGGAAACCGAACCTCGGATCAGGCTAAAGCCAATCAACATGATGACCACGGGCCAGAACAACTTCCAGATCAGGTGCAGGTCAAAATCGAAGACGCCAAGGTTCCGGCCAATGATCAAGACACCGATCAGAACGAGGATGAACCCGCTTACAAACTTAAGAAACGTTCTCCTGCTCCCAGTCATCCCCATCCACGTGTCGATACCCCACGCAATAAAGACGACGGGCCAGTAGGTTCGGAAAATCTGACCGACAGACACACCGGTAATGCCGAGATTATTGAGGAGCAACACCACTCCGACCAGTACGATCAGGCCACCAAAAACGACAGGTCTCTGCACCAACCACACCTCCTCCAGGGTAAAGTATGGGTTCTGAAGGTTCTACTGAACAATCCTATTTAGTGTGTGTGAACAATCTGAACATCGTGTGAAAAGGTAGCAGAGGGCCCCCCCAGGGGGAACCCGGGCACTCCTGCCAAATGATACCACGTTTGCCCGCCAGCTCCTTCAGGATCCCACGCCCAGCCAAAGACCGAGGCTTTTGCCGTCTGGACGGCCCATCACGCTCTCTTGGGGTATCGCCCGTCGTATCAGGTACACCGGTATACCCCGGGCCTCCCGGTGCCGGAGCATTCCGAACACCTCCGGTGAAGAGGCCACGGCGGCAGCTCCTTGCATGGATCCCATCCGACCGGTATAATGAACTCAGGCGATGGGGCTCGCCTGAATACTTTCGCCAGCGGCGTGATGGCTCCTACCATACTTGGTAGGTTTCTTTATTTTCTTGGCCAATTTCGAAATGGAGGGGTAGTATGCACAAGGCAGGTACCCTTGAACAGGAAATACGTGCAACCGTCCATCGCTCGGTCAGGCAGGTCGTCGTACTCGAGGACGAAACCGTACTTGACCTGATGCTTGTGGCGCTCATGTGCGGAGGCCATATTCTACTTGATGACATCCCTGGTGTGGGCAAGACGCTGCTCGCCCGCGCCTTTGCGCGCACTCTTGGAATCGGTTTTCGCCGGATCCAGTTTACGCCGGACCTTTTACCCTCGGATGTCACCGGCCTTAACTTCTTCAACCAGAAGACATCCGAATTCGAGTGGAGACCCGGTCCTTTATTCACCAACGTGCTGCTCGCTGACGAAATCAACCGCGCCACCCCCCGCACCCAGTCCAGCCTTCTTGAGTGCATGCAGGAGTCGACAGTCACGGTGGACGGGGTGACCCGCCAGATTCCGCCCCCCTTCCTGGTGATCGCCACTCAGAACCCGGTGGAGATGGAGGGTACCTTTCCGCTGCCTGAGGCAGAACTAGACCGTTTTCTTCTATGCCTGCGCCTTGGATACCCCAGTCTTGACGGAGAAAGGGAGATCGTCCGTCGTTTTCTGAATGAGGATCCCTTGAAAGACGTAAGACCGCAGGTGACCAGCGAGCAGCTTGCCAGGCTGCGCGCCGCCTGCCGCCGTGCCCGTCTCTCAGGACCGGTGCTGGACTACGCGCTGGCGGTATGTCGGGCCACGCGCGATGTGGAAGGTGTGCGACTCGGAGTGAGCCCCAGAGGCACGCTGTATTTGACCCGTTGTGCCCAGGCGCTAGCAGTGCTCAGAGGCAGGGAGTTCGTGCTGCCTGATGACGTTCAGGACGTAGCGGTTCCGGTACTCGCACACCGCCTGGTCCCTGACATCGAGTCCTCGCTCTACAAAATGGACGGTGCCACAGTTGTACGGCAAGTGCTCGCGCGGGTACCCGTCCCCATAGGATACGACGAGGAGCACCAGCCATGACGCCCGGACAGATGATGGCGGTTGGCCTAACGGTAATCGGCGTAGGTCTTGCAGCAGGCAACCCCGCGGTAGTCATCCCGGGTATGCTACTTTGCATGGTAGCAGGAGTGTCCTGGCTGTGGGCCAACCATCTCCTTTCCAGCGTATCCTGCGAGGCCTCGTTGTCCAGCAGGCGAGCCCGCCCTGGAGACAGGGTGGACGGGCAGTTGGTTATCAGCAACGATCAGCCTTTCCCCATACCCTGGCTCGACTGCCGCCTAGAGTGGCCCAGTGAACTGGGCGTAGGCAGAGGAACGCTTGTTCGCCACCACAACGCTAATCGTTCGATATACCGGAATGTACTGTCGCTCCGCTGGTTCGAGAAGGTCGTCCGCAGGTTTCAGGTGTCCTGCGACCGCCGCGGCGAGTTCATTTTCGGGCCGCTCGAGCTCAGGGCGGCAGACCCCTTCGGCCTGTTTGAAGGCAAGAGGAGCTTTGAGTTAGCGAGGCACCTCCTGGTCTACCCTCGGGTGGTACCTGTTGCCGTCACACACCATGCGAGGTTAAGCCCGTTCGGGGAAAAGCCATCGCCCAGCTGGGTCCTGGACGACCCTGCGTACTTCCGGGGAACTCGTGACTACTCCCCAGGAGACCCGTTCTACCGCATCGAATGGAAGGCCACCGCGCGCACAGGCAGGCTTCACACCAAACTCCAAGACGCACCTTTTGCCACTGAAGTGGCTGTAGTACTCAATGTATCCACTGGTGAGTATTGCTGGGAAGGCGTGCAGGCGGATCTGGTGGAGCGGACGCTTGTTGTGGCAGCATCCGTGGTGCAGATGTTGTGTAAAGCAGGATACCGTGTCGGCGTATGCACAAATGGCTTCGTGCGGGGAGCTCATGGTCCTGCAGCAGTCAAGGTGGGGGCCGGCCCGGCACACTTCGGATCCTGCATGCAGCTGCTGGCTCGGGTCTTGCTGATGCCAGGTACCCGGTTTGAACCGGTGCTCGCAGCGGCGTGCAGAAGACTTGGAACGCATACGCAGGTCCTTGTGATTACCGGGATACTCACCCCCGGTCTGGTGCGTGAAGCGGAAAGACATCGCGCGGCAGGGCAGAAGATATCCGTGCTGTATACAGGCACAGGGCGGCCGGGATCCACTAAAGTACCGCTTTACCAGGTGAGAGAGGAAGGCAACTGGGATGAACTGGCACAGATCACTCTTTATCAAACTTAGCAGTAGCATCCTTTCCCTGGCGTGCCACGCGAGCGTGTACGCGCCGTGGTTTGTCCTTATCGGAGCGTACTTTCGCATGCCCGGCATCATGTCGCTTTACTGGCAGCTGGTATTTGCACTTGGCTGCGCGTTCTTGCTCTCTCGGACATGCGGGCCCCTTTTGCAAAGGATCCACCAGCGCTGCAGGCGCGCTGCAGCTTCCGCAGCGGGGGGGATTGGCATCCTTTTCACAAGCGCTTTCATCGTGCTGCCCGTGCTGCGTTCGGGCAGCCCCCTCGCCAGCTATTGGCCGTGGCTGTTCGTGGCCGGCATGGCCTCCTGGTTAAGGGGCGTTGACCTCGGCAGTGCGCCTTTGGACAGCCTCGTAATGCAACGCCACCTGGTCGTCGGTGCAGCAGCCACCGCTCTTTCGCTCCTTCTCATTGGACGGCTGATACAGCCTGAACTCGTGCTCGCTCAGGCGCTGCCGTTTGTGCTCTTCTGGCTCATCGCCGCCACGGTCGCAACGGCCCTCATTAGGCTTGCGGAACTTGCCGGAAAAGATGAAGGTGAAAGCCCCGAACTTGCGAGGTTCTGGCCACCGCTCCTCGCCGGAGTCGCCTTCGTCTGCCTGATCACCGCTTTGCTACTCAGCGCTGCCGCCCCTGTGATCGTTCATTTCCTCCGGCAGCCAGCCAGACTGTTGCTTCGCGCACTAGAGTTCAGCCTGATGCTGGTTGCGTATGCCCTCGGGTTTATCGTCCAATGTGGGATCTGGCTGGTAAAGCTGTTCGTGCGCCGTGCGGAAGGCGCCGAGCCTGCATACTCAGAGGCCCCAGACCCGAGTGAGTTCTTCCAGGGGCAAGAGCTCAAGCAGCTGCCTCCCGCAGCCGCAGAAGTGGCCAAGTGGGCAATTGTCCTGGCTGTGACGCTCCTGGTTGCTATCATGGCTGCAAACTACCTGTTGCGCATCTGGTGGAAGGGAAAGCGGGACAACCCCGACGAGACCCGCGAATCATATGCGTCCCTTGGTGCCCTGGCTGTCTGGACTAAAGCGCGGGTCGCTGGTCTGATCCGGTCGCTCGGTTCCGCCTCTGCGCGCTTTAGCCGCACTTACGGCCGACGGGTACCAAAGACCGTCACGCAAGTATATCACCTGCTGCTTCAGGCCGCTGCCGGCAAGGGGATAAACCGGCCCGCGCCTGTGACGCCGCACCGGTTTCAACCGCAGCTCGCCGGGGGCTTCCCGGAGCACAGGCAATCGCTCGACCGGATTCTTGATGCGTTCGCCTTCGAATACTACGGTGAAGAGCAGCTATCCCCCGAAGAGATGGATGCAATACTCAGGGAGTGGGGTCGGATCAGCCACAAAGACTGAAAACAGGTTCCCTCGCTCTGCATTACACCCTCCAGCATGTACCTCGGGATCAAAACTTGCGCAGACATATTGAAAAAGTGGAAGCCTTGTGATATGATTTAGTTAGGTTATGAGAATAAGTATCATTCTTAATAGGACTGTCAGCGGCTTGGAGGAGGGGTCACACATGGACTGCGGCAGGTCACAGAGCGCTAAAAAACCGCTCTGGAAAAGGATCCTTGGAAACATCACAGGAGGAGTATGTCACAGTGTTACAGGTATTGACACCAGCGGTCTTTCGAGAATCGTACTCGTAGGCAGCCCCAACGTAGGAAAGAGCGCGTTGTTTAACCGGCTGACCGGCGCGTACGTGACTGTCTCGAACTACCCCGGGACCACGGTTGAAGTATTCAAAGGAAAAGGCCGGATAAACGGGCGTGAATGGGCGATTATCGATACTCCAGGTACATACTCCTTGCTTCCCCTAACAGAGGAACAAAGAATCACCCGGGCTGTACTCTTGGAGGAGGATACCGAAGTCATACTCCACGTCGTTGACGCGAAAAACCTGGAGCGCATGCTCATATTCACCATGGAGCTGGTCGAGGCCGGTCTTCCGGTGATACTTGTGCTGAACATCATCGATGAGGCAGAATCTCTCGGTCTTCAGTTTGATACAGCAAAGCTCGAACAGGCGCTGGGTATCCCGGTGGTAGCGACCGCCGCAGCGCTTGGGAGGGGCGTAGACGCGCTAAAGGAGAAGATAGCAGGCTACACTGCAAGGGCACATGCCTGCTGTGAAAGGAGGGCAATCTAGATGGCGGTACCTCCGGCGGCTGCTACGTACCGGGATAGCATAGAGCAGGCAATACACGGCATCTCTAATCTCTTGCATGCCAACTACCGCCTGTCCCGGCGTTCTATAGCGCTCTTGCTGCTGCAAGGCGATGCGGAAATCGAAGAAATGGTAAAGGAACGTGAGGGCAAACGCTTTGATCAGATAAAGGAATTGCTACTTATGACCCGGGTGAGTCTTGACATCGCCCCGAGCTACGCCATCAATCTTGACAGGCAGCGCCATGCTGAGCGGTTGCTCTCTGGCACCATAACCCAGGCGGAAGCGCGTAAGAATACCTTTTCCGCAAGGCTTGATGGGATCACGACCAATCTCGTCACCGGCATACCTATTCTGCTCGCGGTCCTGTACTTCGGCCTGTATAAGTTTGTGGGCGAGTTCGGCGCTGGCACCGTGGTAGACTTCCTCGAAGAGCGTGTGTTCGAGACGTATATCAATCCTTCCGTGGATGCGTGGGTCGCCTCGAACATTCCCTGGACCCCGCTTCAGGAACTCCTCGCGATGGAGTACGGTATCATTACACTCGGAGTGCGTTACGCTATAGCCATCGTGCTGCCTATCGTCGGCACATTCTTCCTCGCGTTCTCTGTCATCGAAGATACCGGCTATCTCCCGCGGCTGGCGCTACTGGTTGACCGGGTATTCAAAGCCATCGGCTTAAACGGCAGGGCGGTCATCCCAATGACCCTGGGCTTTGGCTGCGACACCATGGCAACCCTGGTGACCAGGACACTGGAGACCAGACGAGAGAGGATCATCTCCACATTCCTGCTGGCACTGGCCATCCCGTGCTCTGCCCAGCTCGGAGTGATCCTGGCGATTATGGCCGGCCAGCCACAGGCCTTGCTCGTCTGGGTCGGGTTCATGCTGGTCGTGTTCCTCCTCATTGGGTACCTTACCGCGAAGGTCATGCCGGGTGATCGGCCGAGCTTTTACATTGAGCTGCCGCCATTGCGCCTGCCCAGGTTGGCCAACATACTTACCAAGACCTACACCAGGATGCAGTGGTACCTGCTTGAGGTCCTGCCGCTTTTTGTCTTCGCCAGCATACTTATATGGGTCGGCCGGCTGACCGGCGTGTTTGGTGCCATCATCGACATGTTGGGTCCGGTTATGCATGCTCTCGGGCTGCCTGAGAGCGCCGGCGAAGCATTCCTATTTGGTTTCTTCAGAAGAGATTACGGAGCTGCCGGGTTGTATGACCTGGAGAAGGTTGGGCTTCTCTCACCGCGGCAGCTGGTCGTAGCTTCAGCAACGCTTACTCTGTTCGTGCCGTGCATTGCCCAATTTGTGCTCATGGTGAAGGAAAGGGGCATAAAGACCGCCATGGCCATATTCGCATTCATCTTCCCGTTTGCATTCTCCGCCGGCTATGTGCTGAACGCTCTGCTTAGGACCGTGGGGTGGTGAGACTATCGTGACGTGTTCGTTCTGCGGACTTGAGTTCTCTGAGGATGAAGTGAAACGAGGCTGCAGCGGCTGCCCTCTCAGCAGGTCCTGTGGGAAAATCAAGTGTCCAAGGTGCGGGTTTGAAGTAGCGAAGGAGCCGTCATTATTGAAATTGTTGAGGAAATGGAGGGCGTAGAGAATGGCGATTTCTCTTGAACGCGCGCGAGGCACCGCCCTGATCAGGATGAAAACGGGCGCCACCGGCAGGATCTCACACCTGGCGGCCCAGGACCCCAAGCGTACCCGCCGGCTGCTGGCCCTTGGCATCCGGTCCGGGGTGAGGATCAGGCTGGTTCAGCGGATACCTGCATACGTAGTTGAAATCGGATATACCAGGGTTGCAATGGATGAACAGGTCGCCCGCGATATCTTCGTTGATCTGGACCCGCCAGGGAAGTGACCTTGATGCCAGGCACACCCGGCAACCCGCAGGCCGACCGGAACGCACGAATTGGACTCATGCTCTGGGACATAAGGCAATGTCCTTTTGAACTGCTGACGCAAGCTTCACAGCAATTGAGCGAATTGCAGGCGAAGGTTGCCCGTTCCGGTTGGCCTACTGCAGCGGAAGTCGAGCTCTTGTCATCACGTCCGCCATCACTGCCGGGCGTATCCTGGGCGATGCTTGGACTGGGTCCGCAGCGAAGACTGAATGCGTCATATGCCTTCGTACACCATTTCGCTCATTGCCATCGGGTGCTTCTTTTTTGGGACGCCCGAGCATCCCTGTCGCCTCCCGGTACGGTCCTTCAGGATTGCAGCTGGCCAATATTGCATGGGTTGCATAAGATATGGTACCAGCTCATTCTGAAAGGGATGTGTAACATGGAGCGACTTGAGAGTGTCCTTGAGCGGAACCGCAGGCGAATACTCGGACACGAAGACGTGGCAGGGGTCGGCATCGGACGGCAGCATGCTGATGGGTGCTCCAGCGGGCAATCGTCCCTCATCTTATTTGTAAAGCAACAGGTGTCGTTGGCTGATCTCTCCCGTTCGGGGTTCATTCCGTCTGAGATCTCACCCGCTTCATTGGAAGTGGTAGAAGTAGGTGAGTTCGTCGCGTACGGGATATCCGAGAACGGCACATCCCCGCGGGACCGCGAAACAAACAAAAGAGATAGGCTCCGTACTCTCTTGGGCAGGTTCCTTCCCTCACGGCGCTGATGACCAGCCGCAGCCTATCCGCGGCCGACGGAGCCGGCACACGCCTGATTTGCGCCATTTGCCTCGCACCCGTCGGGCATTAGTCCGTCTTCACTCCACCTCTCAGCTTAGCAATCGCAGCCAGCTGAACCTTCGGTCGAGTACGAGCGCGGATTGGCCTGCATAGACACATCTCTCTTCACGGTCTGTTTCATCGCCCGGAACGTGTTCGAACATCAGGGGGGGACCTCATTTACTGTCTCACTCAATTGACTCATATCATACACTGGCTAACACTATTCTCAATTCAAAAGCAATCACTGTTTGAAACGTAGGACACATGCCAATCAAAAGCCTACTGCGACGAAATGCAGTACCTACAATATGGCTGTTAATGGTTATCGCATTCAACTTTCTAGGCTTTTTCTCAGCAGAAATCTGAAAAGGCCCGCTGCCGCATCGCTAATCCTTGCCGGGATAGCGTACATAGACGGCCCTCTATACAGAAGAATCACACTAGAACCAGGGTAAGCTGCTACTTCTCGTCCTGAGACAGCGCTCAAACAGCAGGTACTATTCTAAAAGGCAAAAGACTTCTTTTACGCAAAAACCGAACTTAATAACTAGAGGACCTTGATACTGCAAGGTCCCATAAAATGGAGTGGTTTGCGGAACTTCTGGGATTTGGAGTCGGTCAATTGACAATACCTCATGCTGTGTTATAATGTTAGATGAACATGTCGGGATGGCGGAACAGGCAGACGCGTACGTTTGAGGGGCGTATGGCAACAGCCGTGCGAGTTCAAGTCTCGCTCCCGACACCACTCTTGATGGTAAACGGCGGACAGTTCCGCCGTTTTTTGTTGGCTTATCCATCAACTGCAGCGTGCAGCTCAGAAGACATTGGTGCGCCCGCTCTCCTGCTTTCCGTTTCTGAGGTTGCTGAGAGTTCGCATAGATGTGGCATACCATATGATCATCGGCTGGAATACTGAGCAGTGAGGTCTCACGACATCTTTTAGTCAATACCTTCTCAGCCAGCGGTTTCATAGAGATTGCCGTGAACCTCCGCCGGGACAAGCCCGGCGGCTTCTGGTGAAGTCCACCGGGATGCCCGAACGGTCCTCAGCACCTCATCGAGAGACGCCTGCCTGAGGGCAGGTCTTACTCTCCCTCCTTGCGCTAC
>JBFMAL010000050.1:0-13113 GCA_040755615.1 Bacillota bacterium | reverse complement strand
AACCTGGGCCAAATCACCCGTGGCGTAAACGCGCAGTCGTGCCTAAGACTACTCGTGCCACGAAGGATACGCTAACGAACACCGAATTAACCGCCTTGGTATCCGGCTTTGATTGACACGCATCTGCGCTTCGAGCCACCTGTCAAGGGCGCCGGGCAAAGCCCTTGCCCTTGACAGGTCGCGAACAGGATACTATTACGACCTTTGCATAACTACGACGGTGACATAATCACAGAACAATCTTAGGTGACAAAATCACTGACGCTTGACATCCAGCACCTTGGGTACTAGACGATAAAACCCATCTCTGCTATTCTGGAACGAGAAGGGCTTAACGGCGTCTACTCCGGTGGGGCTAAACATCCTGGCCCAGTGGTTCTTCTTGGCTATGTCTATACCCAACACAATCACGTTACCGCTTACCAGCGCCTTCTTTTCAGCCTTATTCATGCTGCTTTTCGCCTCCTGGTGTTTTTGAAAGGTTCTCTCTTCAACACCTTTTTACCAGGAGGTCTTTTAATTGGCAACACCTACCTCACGTTATTACAGGAATGCTCGTATATGGAAAGAGTAAGAAATCAACCCGCCAGGTATCTGTTTCCCCACGGCTTTTCCTTTTCGATTTTCTCTTCACCTGCTCGTTCAATTCGAGGCAGTACACTTCGGTTTACCTTCATTCATTCGCAACCCAGAGAAGCGAAGAGGCCGCCGGTGCTTCGTACCGGCAGCCTCATGTCGTTTTCATTTAGTTCATTTTTACTCAGCTTTCTCGATAGACCTGCCCTTGTAATAACCGCAATGGGCACACGCTCTGTGCGGCAGCCTCAACTCGTGGCATTGCGGGCACTCGATCAGCCCTGGCACCGCAAGTTTCCAGTTGGCACGCCTTTTATCTCTTCTTGCCTTTGAGGTTTTCTTCTTCGGAACTGCCATCCGTTACACTCCCTTCCCTGGGCAGAAGCCCTAGTTTTAAGAGATCTGCCCAGCGCAGATCCACATCTTCTCGTCCACAGCTGCAGGTGTTCAGGTTCAGATTTACGCCGCATTCGGGGCAGAGCCCTTTGCACTCCTCACCGCAAATGGGTTTTAAGGGCAGGTTCAGGAGAATGTTCTCCCTGACGGCGTCCCTCAGATCAATTACGTCCCCTGTGTACGAAAGCGCGGTGGTATCCTCGCGGGGTTCTCCCTGGACGTATTCTTCTGTAAACTCCAGCGTCAGTGGCTTTTCATACTCTTCGAGGCACCTGCCGCACACCGCCTGAAGATCCACTTCCACTCTGAAATCGGCGATGAAAGAGTTGCCGGTGTTGGTCAGGGCGACCCGCAAATGGGCCGGCCTCGGAAACGAAAACTGCTGACCGTGCGCGTGGAGGTGGTCGATTCTTTCCGAAAAGTCGAACTGCGCAACAAGGCCTGTTTGCTTCTTAAGTTCGGCAATGTTGATCTTCACGGTTGAACCACCTCGTCGCCGATGATAATTATATCTGCACTAAGATCTCACTGTCAAGAAATCCCGCGATAACCTCAGAAGTTCCGCAGACGAGGCGGCCAACTCGTTGCGGGGTGCACAACGAGGAGTACCGCGCCTACTACCAGGCCAAATATGCCGAGGCTACCAAACACCAGCATAAGCAGGCTTTAGTCTTAACCGCATGGAAGTTCGTGCGTCTGGTCTATGCGCTGCTGAGCAAAGGCCAAATCTACGCGCCGGGGCGGTGAACATTTAACTGCTTACCGCACACCTTTATACTGGGATCTATTACCAGCTACCTAATTAACCTGTAGTTGGAGGGATTTGCGTTGCCTTTTTGACATTAACCCTAATTAAATGCCATTAATTTCCTCTTGACATTACACCGTGAGTCTATGCATGATCCTCCATAAGGTCTTTGCAGGAGTAATCCCTTCAGACAACTCGTTACCAGATACTCAGTGTATGTTTCCTCTATCCTTCCGTTTTTCAGTCGCGACATCGGAGATGCCTTTTGACCTCTGGCCAAACACTAAAACCTTCCTCGTCCCAGATCTTCACATCATAAGATGCTTCCAGCATTTTCGAAAATGCCTCTCGGAATTTACCCCCACTTTAAACCTCACAATCCCGCACTCCTACCATTGTCCTTAAGGAACTCCTGGCGATAACCTCAGAAGTTCCGCAAACCAAGGTTCTTGCAGTATCAAGGCCCTCTGGTAGTTGAGTTCACCTTTTGGTGCAAAACAAGGTATGACTTCGTGTCCATAAAACTCCCGGCTAGTGCAGGGCCCGGAGCTTGGCCAGTGCATCCTCGAGGCTGTCCACGACAATGATCTTCAGTCGATCGCTCACAGCGTCCTGTGCGTTTGCCCTTGGTACCAGGAACACCGAGGCGCGGGCCGCTTCGGCAGCCCTCACCTTCTGCTTGACACCTCCGACCGCACCCACTCTGCCGTCGGGGAGTAGCACACCTGTACCTGCAATCCTCTCGCCGGACGTGAGGTCTTCAGGGATCATTTGATTGATGATCTCGAGCGCAAACATGAGCCCCGCCGAGGGTCCGGTAACGCCCCCGGCGGAAATGGTGATCTCGCGGGGTATTGATGCTTCAAACCCGTAGGTCTCGATGTACACACCTATGCCGGCTCTACCAGGGATCTCAGGGTGCTCTCCTGCCGTGATTTCAACGGTCTGGGCATGCCCATTACGAATGACGCCAACTTTAAGCCTCTCGCCCACGCTCCGGGACGCCATCACTTCCATCAGGTCTTCCACGAAACCTACCGGGGTACCATTTATGGAAACTATCACGTCATGCTCCCTCAGCCTGTCTGCGGCGGGGCCCCTGGGCAGGACGCCCCTTACCAATACGCCCCGGCCCCTAAGTTCTGCCTTAATCCCCAGGTATTGAAGTGCCAGGACTTTTGCGATATTCTGCGAGTTTTCCATCATGCGCCTGTTGTCTTCCCAGTACTCCCGCATATCCTTACCGGGCGGCAGGATGTCTTCCTTACGCCTGAGCTCCACCCTTGGATCGATCAGCGCCAGAAGGTACAGAGCCGGACTGGCGTCTCGCGATGATACAGTGGTCATCAGCAGGTCCCCCTGACTCGCCTTCTCTCCGCCCTCTACTGTGACGATCCTGTCTAGTTCCAATGCAGACCCGGGGAATACGGCCAGAAAGCCAGTGGGCACAAAAAACAGCCCCCATCCGGACAGCGCGATCAGGGAAACCACGAAAAGCGCCCGCCTGAACCTGCGAAAACCCCTCGTTGCCATCCATTACCTCCAAAGTGCATAGCCGACATGCACACATAGCCCTCGGCAGAGCTGCAAGGCTTGCGCTACACCACTATTCTTCCCAGCGGCGTACATTTGCTGCCCCGTACACGTCATTCAAAGGATTATTCAATGTATGCCGCCGTATTCCTTCATGCCAGGGTACAAGCCCCAAGCGAATGAGTGCCGCATAGTCCAAAGGGCCCAGTAGTATAATCTAATGTCATCTCCAAAAGGAGGGCTTGGGAGATGAAAGTCAGAACATTGAATCACCTGCTCGCACTGTGCGCGATCGTACTTACAATTTCAATGGTGATTTACCCGGAGCCGGCATACACTGCGGCCATCAGGGGCCTCAAACTCTGGTGGGACATCGTTTTTCCCGCTCTCTTACCGTTCTTCATAGGTTCTGAGATCTTGATGGGGCTCGGCGTGGTCCACGGGATGGGAGTGCTCCTTGAGCCGCTCATGAGACCCCTGTTTAACGTGCCCGGCACCGGGTCCTTCGTCATGGCTATGGGCCTCGCTTCGGGTTATCCCATCGGCTCGGTGCTGACGAGTAAACTCCGCAGGGCCCAGATGTGTTCAAAGCACGAGGCCGAGCGGCTCATGTCATTCACCAACACAGCCGATCCGCTGTTCATGTCAGGTGCTGTCGCGGTTGGTATGTTCAAACTCCCTGAAGTGGCGCCGGTGATCATGATCGCTCACTACCTGTCCAGCCTGTCGGTAGGTCTGCTGCTCAGGTTCTACGCACCCAGAGCGGAAATCGTACACAGCTCGGCCGGCAGGAAGGGATTCATCCTCTCCCGCGCCGTTGCCGAGATGTCGCGCGCGAGGGAGAAGGACGGACGTCGCATCGGCCAGCTACTGGGTGATGCTGTTCGGAACTCAATGAACACCCAGTTCCTCATAGGCGGGTGTATTATTCTTTTCTCAGTCGTCATACGTGTACTCGACATCATGGGCGCGGTGGCCGTTATCAGCTGGATCTTTTCACTACTGCTCAGCCCTTTTAGCATCCACCCGAACCTTGTCGCTGCCATGGTAGGCGGGATGTTTGAGATCACCATCGGCACAGAGATGGCCGCGACTGCCGAGGCTGTCTTGAACCAGAGAGTCGTGATGGCAAGCGCAATTATCGCCTGGAGCGGGCTCTCGGTTCACGCCCAGGTTGCCAGCATAAAACAGGGTACTGACATTTCCATGGGACCGTACGTGATCAGCAGGCTGGCCCACGCGGTGCTCGCGGCGCTGTACACTGCCATCCTCATGGGCCCCGCAAGCCCGGTAATCTACGTGCTCACGCGGCCTGTTAGGACAACAATCGAGGCCATGTCCGTGATCACGTGGGTGGGACGACTTGGGTTTTCGCTGATGTGCTTCGGTTACGTGACGGGAGGGTTGATCGTCGCTGGAATACTCACCGCTGTGTTCAGGAAAGGAAAGGTGATTGTCATACGCAGATAGCGCCGATATCGCCACAGCGAAACAGATTTTGGGCTGTTGATGCTGCGCCCCTAGCGTCTTTCATAGCGCTCGAAATATTTTCTTTCGGGTGCCGCTCTACCAATTCGATAGGCGTAATAGGTCTCCCTTGTCACCTGTTGCCTGTCACTGGGAAACCGCTTCCTGGCACGCCTGACCGGCAGTCATGAAATCTTTAGCTTAGCTATTCTCTCATTCCTACGCTCCGGGCTGGCGCTGTGCCGTTATTGCGTCACCTTTCCGGGAGACCTCTCGTCCATGCTCCGCAGCAGTTCTTCGCGGGACTGCCTGACCGTCAACATGGACCTCTCCATCTGCACTTCAAGTTTACTCAGCACTTCCGCTGCGTACTGCCTTGCTTTCCGATGCAGCTCTTCAGCCACGTCCTGTCCGTGCTTTATGATCCGTTGCGCCTGCTCTTCCGCCTTCTTGGTGATGGCGTGATCGCTGGTCAATCTGTCGGACCTCACCTGTGCCTCCCGCAGGACGGATTCCGCCCTCCGCTCCGCTTCCGCCACCAGCGCCGCAGAGCGCTCCCTCGCCTCTTTCTGAATCAGCTCAGCCTGCTGGCGCGCCTCGCTGAGCAGCCGCTCACGCTCCCTAGCCACCCAGCGCGCCTCTCTCAGTTCCTCCGGGAGTTTCTCCTTTATCTCATCGATTATCGCGAACAGCTCCTCTTCGTCCACGATTGCCTTGGCCGTAAGGGGAATCCGCGGGCTCTCTGTCACTATCTCCTCCATACGTTCGAGCAGTGTTATAACGTCGTCTGCCATCTCCCATCGCCCCTTCTTATCGATTCTACTTCAGTTTCTCTTTAAGCCTGACCGCCACGTTGCGAGGCACGAGCCCTTCTATGCACCCGCCGAACGCAGCCACCTCTTTCACAATGCTTGAGCTCAAGAACGAGTACTCAGATGCCGTCATCATAAACATCGTCTCGATTAGCGGGTTTAGTTTCTTGTTCATGAGGTGGAGCTGGAACTCGTAGTCAAAATCGGACACCGCTCTTAGAGCACGGAGCACAATTACAGAACCCTTCTTCTCCATGTAGGTGGACAAAAGCCCGTGTGAGTGTTCGACCTCCACGTTCGGGAGGTGTGAAGTGGCTTCTTTGATGATCTCCACTCTTTCTTCTATGGAAAACAGCGGGTTCTTGCCCGGATTACTGAACACCACGACCCATAGCTTGTCAAAGATCTTGACGGCTCTCTCCACTATATCCAGATGACCGTTTGTCAGAGGATCAAAACTTCCCGGGTACACCGCAACCTTCACATGTCATTCCTCCTGACGGTAATAGATAGCGAGCGCCGTATCACCATAGTACTTCCTCCGGCGCAGCACGAACGGTCCCGCGATGTCCGGAGATGGGATTCGTCTTGAATGCTCCACAACCACCACGCCCGCGTCGCCCAGCGCGTCGATGCCCGGCAGCGCCAGCAGAATGCGTGCGGCGAGGTCCGAGTCATACGGTGGATCCATGAACACGATATCCGCCCTGGGGAGCTCCCGCAGGCTTCCCAGTGCGAAGACGTCTTTCTGGAGTACCAGCGACCTTTTAAGATACCCGGTATTTTTCAGGTTCATGTTAATTATACGACAGGAGGCAGGGCTTTCCTCCACGAAAACGACGCGCTCGGCCCCGCGGCTCAGGGCTTCGATCCCAACTGCGCCCGAACCTGCAAAAACGTCGTAGAACACCGAGCCTTGCACTACAGGCGAGAGGATGGAAAACAGCGCTTCTCTAACCATGTCAGACGTGGGCCGGGTCTTGCGGCCCCGGGGCGCCTTCAGTTGGTAGCCTCTCCGTTCTCCACCTACTATCCTCACGTCAATCACCTGCCCCTTCTATAATAAGGCAGATATCATTTTGTATAAACAAAAAAAGAGACGGCCCGTACTATGGCCGTCATGGGAGAGGAGAAACCGGAGGAAGAGCCTATGGGGGAGGGTTCAGATTTTGAACCTTCCTTTCCATTGCTTATTATGACCCGCAGGCCCGTGCACTATTACATCCATTTTTTTTCCTTTGTGCTGGCGGCATGAAATACGCAGGCGCCGGTTATTTTAACCTACGGAGGTGTCACCTTGGAATACCAGCCATATACCGATCTCGCTCTCGAAGAATCAGAGAGATTCTTTCGCGACACAGGTCAAAGCCAAATACCAGGAGTCTCCATGGAAGAAGAGCGCATCGGCCCCTTGAGTGTGACCAGGGTGAACATCTGGAGCCCCCAGGGGGCGGAAGCGATGGGCAAGAACATGGGGCGGTACGTAACCATTGACATGCCGAGCCCGGAAAACCGAAGCAGAGAGCTGGAAGAGCAAGTCTCATCAGTATTTGCAGACGAAATGCTAAGGCTCATAAACCTTCCGGACAATGCCTCTGTACTAATCGTAGGCCTGGGCAACTGGAACGCCACCCCGGATGCGCTTGGACCCAGAGTGATAGACCAGCTGCTGGTCACGCGGCACCTGAGGGAATTCGTTCCGCCCGAGCTCCGCGGAAGACTGCGCGCTGTGGCTGCTCTAGCTCCGGGAGTACTGGGCACCACAGGCATAGAGACATTTGAGATCATAAAAGCCGTGGTTGAACGTATCCGGCCGAATCTGGTAATCGCAGTAGACTCCCTGTGTGCGAGGAATATATCGAGGATCATGACGACCATCCAGATATCAGATACAGGTATACACCCAGGTTCAGGGGTGGGGAACAAGAGGTCAGGCCTTACACCCGAGAGCCTCGGCGTGGCAGTAATTGCGGTGGGCGTGCCCACCGTCGTTCATGCGATGACCATCGCAAGCAACACCATAGACGTACTTATTGAACGACTGGGGACGAACGTACCGTTTTATGAGTTCTTAAAGGAGATGGGAGGACACAACAAGGAAAAACTTATAGAAGATGTGTTAAGCCCCTCCGTCGGACACATGGTAGTCACCCCAAAAGAGATCGATGTGCTCATTGAGGAGACCTCCCGGATACTGTCTTCCGGGCTGAACGCTGCAATGCATAAGGGCATCGGGTATGAAGAGTTGTCAAGGTACGTGATGTAAAAACACAGGGACGGTCCGCTTGCTTCTTCCCGTCCCTGCTTACTACCAGCTCACTTAAGGAGTTGTTCTGCCAGCCAGTGAGCGCTCAGCTATCTCAATCATCCTCTTGACCATCTGCCCGCCTACCGCGCCGCAGTCCCGGGAGGTCAACTCACCCCAGTAACCGTGGGCTGGGGGTCGGACTCCGATCTCATTGGCAATCTCGTATTTGAAAGCGCTCAATGCCTGCTTTGCCTCGGGGACCAGAACTCTTCCTTCCTGTCCTTGTGCCAACCGATTCACCTCCTTTGGTGTGGCTATAGTGTATTGTGCGTTGAAATCACGCTAGTATGCTGGCATTCTTTGGCCCGATTATCTTGTTCTCCCCTGGGCGAAGCCTCCAGCGGCTCCGCCTGCAGGTCCGGCCTGCATGCCTGCGGTGCCTGCCAGCGAGCGTTCGGCCATCTCGATCATTCTCCTGACCATCTGACCGCCCACTGCACCACAATCCCGGGAGGTGAGATTCCCCCAGTAGCCCGAGGGCGGAGGCTGGACATTCAGATCTCGTGCTACCTCGTACTTGAAACTGTCCAGCGCTGCCTGTGCCTGGGGTACCATGACTCGATTACGTCTCTGTCCTAGTGCCAATAATGTTCACCTCCTTTTGAAAATCCTAACATTATTATTTAAAGAACAGCTAAATTAATACTGTCAATTCATACCGCCTCTTCCTGTTTGAAAAACAAAAACCCTGCCTAGCAGGGTTTTTGTGAGACGCCCTCTCACTCGATGGATACGATATAATAGTAAAGTGGTTGGCCGCCGTACCTAACTTCTATTTCCACATCAGGATACTTGTTCCCGATTATCTCTCCAATCTTGCCGGCCTGTTCGCTGTCAATTCCCTCTCCGTAAAGCAGAGTGATGACTTCATCCCCGTCTTCAATTATGGAATCGATCAGCGCCTGCAGGACCTCGTCAGGATGTTTGCCCACGCTGATGATTTCCCCGTTTGACAGGCCCAGGATGTCTCCGGTAGATATCTCAAGCCCGTTGTACCTGGTATCCCTGACCGCGTACGTTACCTCGCCGTCCTTGATCGAGCTTAAGGCACGGTTCATCATCGAGGCGATCTCTCTGACGTCGCCTTCGGGACGGTAGGATAGCAGCGCAGCGATCCCCTGGGGCACGTTCCTTGACGGTACGACATACACTTCCTTTTTTGACAGTTTCTTTGCCTGCTCGGCCGACAAGATCACGTTCTTGTTGTTTGGAAGAACGATAACTTTGTCTGCTGGAACATTCTCGATGGCCCGCAGCACGTCTTCGGTGGCGGGGTTCATCGTCTGGCCTCCGTTGATGATCTGGTCCGCACCAAGGCTCCTGAAGATCTCTGTCAGCCCGTCGCCCACGGCGACCGCTGCCACGCCGATTTCTTTAGGTCCCTGTGCCTGGACGGGTACTGAAAATGCGGGTACCTCCCTTTGCTCCGCCGGCGAGCTGTCCTTCAACTCCAGCGCCTGCTCGATCATGTTCTCTATCTCTATGGCTGAGAGCGTCCCGAAACCCAGGCAGTACTGCAAAACGGTACCGGGATTCGCCGTATGGATATGAACCCTTACCATCTCGGCCGATCCAACAACCAGCAGCGAATCGCCGTACGCCTCAAGATGATTGCGTATGGTATCCACAGGTATCTGGGAGCCCTTCAGCAGGAACTGGGTGTCATACGGGTACCTCAGGTCCGCCATCTCGTCTGTGACTTCAAACTGAACCTTGCGCGAGCTTCCGGCATCCTCATCCGCCTCTACCCTGTCCTGAAGTACGTCAAGCCCCGCGTTCAGGATGTATATCAGGCCTTTTCCCCCCGCGTCCACAACGCCGGCCTGTTTTAGCACGGGAAGCAGGTCCGGGGTCTTCTGCAGAGCGGCTTCTCCCGCCTCAAGCGCTTTTGCCCAGACCTCCACGATGTCTCCGCCCCTGCGAGCAGCATCGAGCGCACCTTTTGCTGATTCTCGGACTACGGTGAGAACTGTTCCCTCCACCGGTTTCATTACAGCTTTATATGCCGTTCTGACGCCCTCTTGAAGCGCCCAGGCCAGTTCAACGGGAGTCGCAGATTCCTTGTCCTCAAGCCCTTTGGCAATCCCCCGGTAGATCTGCGACAGGATAACGCCGGAATTCCCGCGCGCTCCCATCAGAGATCCCAGTGATACCGCCTGCGCCACTTTTCCTATGCTATCGGTGGCAACCTTCTTTGCCTCGGCGACCGCAGACTTCAAGGTGAGCGACATGTTGGTACCCGTATCACCATCGGGCACAGGGAAGACATTCAGCGAGTTCACTTCCGCCTTGTTTCTTTCCAAGCTGCGGGCGGCGGCAGAGATCAAGTTGAAATAATCGGCTCCTGTCAGTCTCTCTTTTCTCACGTCCTCCGCCTCCTACCTGGTCTTGCCCACCTTCACGCCTTGAATGTTTATCCTTATCCTGGATACCTTCAGCCCGGTGGTAGTTTCCACAGTGTATTTGACCTTTTCAATCACGTTCCGCGCCACCTCGGAAATGCGGGTGCCGTAACCTACAATAACGTTCAGGGTAATAGACACGTCTTCTTCCCCCAGGGTGACGTCAGCGCCCTTTGCCAGGTTCTCTCTTCCCAGCAGCTCTGCGATACCGTCCGCAACCCTGCTCGAAGCCATGCCCACTATACCGTAGCACTCCGTAGCAGCCACTCCCGCTATGGTCGCTATCACTTCCTCAGATAGGATGATCGAACCGTACGCGTTGTTCACTTCTTTAGGCATTCTTGCTTATCCTCCCGATAATTCCCACATGTAACGCCCTGTCCCAGCAGCAGGCAGTCCAACATGAAAACAAGCCAACCAGGTCACGTCATACAGTAACTTCCGCGGACTCTATTGCACACCGAGACATGCCGAGTAGGGAAGTCTGAGCGGCTCCATGACTTCAAAGCCACAGGATGGGCAGAAACCGGAGATGTCCTTAATGAGCATGGCAGCGCCCCTCCTGGTTAGGTTTCAAATTCCACATACCTGCGTTTATATCCTGCACGACTGTGATAGAATACAAACTATGGGTCAAGAGCGACTTAGGAACTTCACCCACACGTGACTATGCAAGGCATAAGCCAGTAGTGTCCGGTAGAATGGTGTAAAGGGAATCAGAGGTAGAGGCCTCGAGAGGCAGGTGAAGGAGGGAAGGCCACCCTCTCCCTGGTAGATAGAAAGGTGACAAAACCAACATCACCAGGAGGGAAAAGAGGATGGCCCAGTAGAGGCGGCAATTCAGCAGTTACTCACCCATGACAATGGGCTGGCTGTCTTGGTAGAACAGGTAGTCAATCAAGTTTTGGAAGCCCAGGTTACTGAGCATCTGAAGGCGAGGCGTTACGAGAGGAACGAGGAGCGTGAGGGCTACCGGAACGGATATCGGGAGAGGCAATTGAAGACGCGTGTAGGAGAGTTGAACCTGGAGGTACCGCGGGTTCGCAGCGGCATTTTTCGACGGACCTTTTCCGGAGGTATCAAAGGAGCGAGCAGGCGCTGCTCCTGGCCATGGTAGAGATGGTAGTAAACGGGGTACCGGCGCACAAGGTAAGGGGAGTAGTGCAGGAACTTTGTGGCACAGAGTTCTCCCATTCGACCGTTTCGGAGTTATGCAAGGGGCTGGATGAGGTTGTGGGGCAATGGAAGAACTGGGAACTGGGCGAGTACCCGTTTGTGCTGGTGGACGCCCTGGTGATCCGCGTGAGAAAGGGCGGCCAGGTAAGGCTCTGCAATACTCTCATAGCAACCGGTATCAACCGGGAGGGCTACCGGGAGATCCTGGGGTTAGCATTGGGGGATAGCGAGACGGAGGCAAGTTGGGCTGAATTCTTTGACCATTTTAAGGCCCGTGGGTTACTGGGGGGTAGACCTGGTGGTATCCGACGATCACAAGGGGCTGATAAGAGCCAGCCACCTGGCAGCGGTGTCAGACACATTTTACCCGTAACATCCCGGATGCCTGCCCCAAGGCCCTGCAGGGTGCGTTTTATGGCAAGTTGCGGCTAATCTTCAAAGCGCCTGACATGGCCACAGCACGCCGGCTCCTACAGGAGGTGCTTCAGGACTACGCTGAACGGGCTCCCAAGGCCGTCAAGTGCCTCGAGTACGGCATTGAAGACGCCATGGGGGTTATGGCCTTCCCTGAGAGGTACCGCAAGCGCCTGAGAACCACCAACGGTGTCGAGCGTCTCAACCAGGAGGTTCGTCGCAGGGAACGGGTGATACGGATATTCCCCAACGAGGACTCTGCTCTAAGACTCCTTGGGGCTGGGCTGGTCCACGGGCCACCGGTACTTCGACATGACCGAGTACCTGGATCTGGACAAGCCTACCGGGGGCAAAGTCGGCGTCACACGGGCAGCTTAACCTTTCAAGTCTGCCGGGGAGTATTTACACCACAAGCCAATTGCGCTGTTGAGAGAGGCAATGATAGATAGGTCGTTTTGGTGAGGCATGAAAGAGACTTTCCCCCAAACATTTTAGGTCTACGCAGGGTATAAGACTCGGGGAGTGATCAGTTTGGCAAAATTGACCCCAAAGAGGAATGTGAAGAGAGAAGAATTGATAACGAGAAAGAAGGAGATAAAGCAGGAAAACCTCCTGTATCTGGTGAATCCTTTTTGTAAACACCCAATAAAGAAACCAGAGGAGGTTTAGCACAAAAACAACTCTTTGGGTGGCATGAAATCGACGAACTCGGAGATTTGCAGCGTTTACTGCTGGTGCTGGATTACCTTCCCGATGAGGGACTGATGCAAAAACTCGAGCAAGAGCGCGGCAAAGGCCGTGATGATTACCCGATACGGGCAGTCTGGAATTCTCTACTCGCGGGAATAGTCTACCAGCACCCATCTATTGAAAGCCTGCGGCGTGAACTGGGGAGGAATGGCCAACTGCGGGAGATTTGCGGGTTTGACCTGTGTTTGGTGGAGCGGGCGGTACCACCGGCCTATGTGTATACTCGGTTTTGCCGAAAGCTCATGCATCGAAGTTGAAGGAGTATTTTCGCGGCTGGTCGAGGAGATAAGTTCACTCTTACCTGATTTTGGGCGTGTTTTAGCCATAGATAGCAAAGCCATCAGCAGCCTGGCTCGAGACAAAAAGCGAGATGAAAAACAAAAGACCCGAAAACCCGATGGACGCCGTGATACTGATGCTGACTTTGGCAAAAAGGTGTACCAGGGGCGTAGGGAAGGTGTTACCCTGTGGGAGAAAGTCGTTGTATGGTTTGGGTATAAACTTCACCTTATAGTCGACGCTATCTATGAG
>JBFMAL010000049.1:0-15566 GCA_040755615.1 Bacillota bacterium | reverse complement strand
AACAGCAGCGGATCCTACAGCACCTAGGGGTGAAAACCCTCGTGTAGCCAAAACCCGTAACATGCATCACGTGTAAAACCAGCGTCCGAACAGGGATTCCCTACTTTCCGAGTACGTGAACTTCGGATTAACGATATGGTGGCTAGCGGGGAACTCAAGGCGCCTGTCGTCATTGGCCGGGACCACCTTGACTGCGGGGCAGTAGCCTCGCCCAACCGGGAGACCGAGGCCATGAAGGACGGCAGTGACGCCATTGCCGACTGGCCCATCCTGGACGCGCTCATCAACGCAGTGGGCGGCGCTTCCTGGGTGTCGGTCCACCACGGTGGAGGTGTGGGCATCGGCTACGCTCTGCACGCCGGCATGGTGATTGTGGCGGACGGTACCAGAGAAGCCGCGAAGAGGTTGCAGCGGGTGCTGACCACCGACCCGGGCATGGGCATCGTCCGTCACGCCGACGCAGGTTACGAAAAGGCCATCCAGGTGGCAAAAGACAGGGAGTCAAGGTTCCCATGCTCAGATAGTGCCGAGAAAAGACCAGGGGAAGACCAGTTCTTACCCCCGCTTCCATCCTTTGCTTTATTGGTTGAGAAACCGAACCTAGTTGCCATTGCCTTCAGCAAGTATGAAGGTGAACGTAAGGACGGCGGATAATCTAGTAGTGAACATGTTCCTTGTGCACGCCAGCCAGCTGTTCACCGCGTGCATTCATTGGAAAAGAGCCGACCTGCGAAAAAGTAATGGCGAGGTGAAGAGTTCACGTTATGGCCAAACTAGTCGAGTGCATTCCCAACTTCAGCGAAGGCCGGCGGCCAGAAGTAATCCGGCAGATCCTGGCAGTGATCGAAGGAGTTGAAGGAGTAAGACTCGTGGACCATTCCTCCGACCCGAACCACAACCGATCGGTAGTCACCTTCGTGGGTGAGCCCCGGGCGGTTAAAGCCGCCGCGTTCCTGGCGGCAGAGAAGGCCAAACAACTGATTAACATGGAAGAGCACCGGGGGCAACACCCCCGCATGGGAGCTACCGACGTCATCCCCTTTGTGCCCATCTCCGGGGTCACGATGGAGGAGTGCGTGGAACTGGCCCGGGAATTGGGACAGGAGATCGGTGAGAAGCTGGAGATCCCGGTCTACCTGTACGAAGCGGCTGCCACCCGCCCCGAGCGGAAGAGCCTCCCCAACGTGCGGAAGGGGGAATTCGAGGGGTTGAAGGAAACCATCCACCTGCCTGAGCGGCAGCCCGACTTCGGTCCCGCCCGGGTGCACCCCACCGCCGGCGCCACCGCCGTGGGGGCCCGCCCTCCGCTCATCGCCTACAACATCAACCTGAGCACCTCTGACGTCAAAGTAGCCAAGGCCATCGCCAGGGCCATCCGTGGGTCCAGCGGCGGCTACCCGAGTATCAAGGCCCTGGGGGTGATGTTGGAGGATCGGAATGTTGCCCAGGTGACTATCAATGTGTGCAACTTCCGGGAGGTACCCCTCCACCGCGTCTTTGAAACGGTAAAGAGCGAAGCGTCCCGTTATGGGGTCACTGTTACCGGTAGCGAGATCGTGGGGCTGGTGCCTATGGAGGCTCTCCTGGACGCCGCCGGGTTTTACCTCCGCCTGGAGAACTTCCAGCCCGGACAGGTACTGGAGACCAGGCTCAGCGAATAGTGGCCAGTGGTCAGTAGGCGCATCCACCCGGTGGACCGCCAACAGTACCATCTTGTGCCAGTAACGCCCACTCATAACTGACCGGTAAGCGCAGTATCAAAGACATTCGGAGGGAGTTCGTACAAATGTTAGTGCACTTGACAGTCGAGGATTTTATCCAGGAACTGGCCTCGGACTCGCCGGCGCCGGGCGGGGGCAGTGTTTCCGCCCTGGCCGGTTCCCTGGGCGCCGCCTTGGTTTCCATGGTGGCCAACCTGACGGTAGGCAAGGAAAGTTTCAAAGAGAGCGAAGCGGAAATGCGCGGTGTACTGGCGAAGGCAGCTGAATTGAAAGAGCGGTTAGGCCGGATGGTGGATGAGGACACGGCTGCCTTCCACCAGGTGATGGCGGCGTACAAGCTGCCCAAGGGTAGCGAAGAAGAGAAGGCAAGGCGCTCCGAGGCGATTCAAGCGGCGCTGAAGCAGGCTGCCTTGCTGCCGCTGGAGGTGGCGCGCCACTGCCTGGCAGTGATGGAGTTGAGCAAGACTGTCGTCAACCTGGGGAACCCCAACGCCTTAAGCGACGCTGCAGTGTCCATGCTAATGGCTTACGCCGGGTTGCAGGGCGCGGTCTATAACGCGGAAATCAACCTGGCCGGTATTAAAGAACAGGCCTTTAAAAACGATATGGCCGCTGAGAAGGCCCGTCTTATGGAAGGGGGAAAGAGACTGGCGGAAGAGGTCCGGTCTATAGTGGAGCAAAAGCTACTATAGAAGGTGCTGGGGAGTGGTTACTCCTTTACCATTAGCGAAAAGACTGGGGATCAATGCCGAGTTTCCTGATCCTGTACTCCAGGCTTTGCCGAAGGATGCCCAGTTCTTGTGCCGCCCGGCTGATGTTGCCATGGTGTTTGCGTAAGGCCGTTATGATCGGTTGTTCTTGACCTCTTCCAGGGTCCCGGCTATCTCTTCCGCGACCGGAGAAGGAGCCGCTGGGTTCTTGTGGGATGGGATCACGAAATCCGTTTTCAGGCCAGTTTTAAGGTGCGGAGGGAGATGATCGAAGGCGATCAGGGACTCATCACCGGCCATGCACATGGCGCTCTCGATGACGTGGTCCAGTTCCCGGATGTTGCCCGGCCACGGGTATTTGCGGAAGGCTTCCATCAACCCCGGAGACACGCCCTGCACTTGCGTTTGATAGATACTGTTATACATGGTAATAAAGTGGGAGATCAAAAGGGTTATGTCGTTCTCCCTTTCCCTTAAGGGAGGCAGGCACAGGCAGATCACCGCGATGCACTGGCTGACGAGGCTGGAATCGTCATGTAGGGCGCCAAAGGTCAGCCCCTTTATGCTCCTGTCAGAATGCCGCTACGTAAAGGCGGCTTTTCTTTTGGCTGTGATGTACTTTACATCCAACTCGGCCGGCTGCATGCTAATGGGCTATAACCGCCCCTCCGTATGTTCCGCGCTGCTTGCGCGGACACTCAAGAGGTACTCAAGAGGTGAGAAAGCTGGCTATTTGCAGTGATGCGAACCTGCACCTACCCTTGCCCGGCCTCCTGAAGTATTCCTGCTCTTTGACCAGCCCTACAGGACAGTTCAAGGCATCTTTCATCCTTTTGGAAACTCATTCTATGCCCATGCCTTTGGGCATAAGTCTGATGCTAGAGGAGGCGAGACGGTTGTTGAACCTGATCTGGTATCTGCTTATTGCGGGCGGAGTGTTCGTGGCGTCATCGCGCGGTCAGGTAGACGTGGTCACAAAAGCTGCGCTTTCTTCCGCTAATAACGCGGTGGAGACCGTGCTTTCACTGGTGGGGGTTATGTGCCTCTGGCTGGGGCTCTTGAAGATCGCCGAGAGATCGGGCCTTGTGGCTTCCCTTGCGAGGCTGCTTCGGCCTTTGGCGCGGAAGGTCTTTCCGTCCATTCCTTCCAATCACCCGGCTTTTGGCAATATAGTCATGAACATCGGCGCAAACCTAGTGGGGATGGGTTCTGCTGCCACTCCGCTCGGGCTGCTGGCCATGAAAGAACTCCAGCAGCTAAATGATACTCCCGACACTGCGTCGGATGCTATGTGCACGCTGGTGCTTCTGAACACATCGGGGCTCACGCTAATCCCGGCAAGCGTCATCGCGCTACGGGCAGGACTCGGTTCATCCGATCCCACCGCGACGGTAGGCGTCACCTTGGTGGCATCGGCCGCCGCCACCGCCTGCGTAGTGGTGCTCGACAGGCTTTTTCGGAGGAGATAGCTGATGTTTCTTGACCTGCTCTCTTCGCTATCAAGATGGAGCATGCCTGTGATACTCGTCGTTATCCCGCTTTACGGACTGCTAAGAGGCGTCGACGTCTACGGCGCGTTCGTCGAGGGGGCCGAGGAGGGGTTTTACCTGGCTGTAAGGATCCTTCCGTACATGCTGGCGATCTTTGTGGCGCTGGAAGTATTCCGGGCTGCAGGCGCGCTCGCCCTTGTTGTGAACAGTCTTTCGCCCGTGACTTCTTCTCTCGGGGTGCCGGGGGAGATGGTGCCGCTCGTGCTGATCCGGCCGCTGTCAGGAAGTGGCGCGTTGGGGGTTACTGCGGAACTCTTGAGGGAGTGGGGGCCTGATTCTTTCATAGGGAAAATGGCATGCACTCTTCAGGGGTCCACGGATACGACGTTCTTTATCCTCACTATTTACTTCGGCAGTGTTAATATCCGGAAGACAAGACATTGCCTTCCCGTTGCGCTGCTTGGTGACCTGGCGGGGTTTTCCACTGCCATTTTTATCTGTAACAAATTCTTTTAAACAAGCGGTCACTTGAAGGAAAGTTACGCATCGTTGCGGAAAAAGAATCACATATTGAATTCGGCACGCGCTACTCATCAGTGATGAGGAGGATGCTATGAGCGATCGAGATATCTATGACCGACCGTTGCGGTTCAATCCGTATCACGCTAAGGTGCCGGTAAAGGGGCGCCTGGTTGTTGTACTGGACGGACAACTGACTGATAGGGGGCTTTCACTGATCCAGCAGCCGTCGCGGGCGCTGAAAGCGGGTGAGATCCACGAACTGATCGTTACGACTGAAGCGGCTGGTCCGGGCCAATGTGTGGAGGAAATTGCGTACGTGGCCTTTGCTGAAATAACGAGCGGTGGTGTTGCGCTCGTGGGGGACGAGGTCATTGTGGAAGGTGACACGCTCGGTCACCTGGCGGGGTTTGACGAAACGCACAGCCCCAACCATCTGAACGTGGTCGTCCGGAGCGCATCGCTCCGGTCGGGGGCGGAGATGGGACTTAAACTCGGCGGCGAGGTTGTGATACGCCCTGGTAACGCGTCTTTAAATTAGACTCTCAAACGAAGAGGAGTGACTGAAATGTCGGGGTTTAAGTACAAGTTTCAGATGTACAAGCATCTTCAGGCCAATATCGCCAGCATTTACGCTGACGCAAAGCGTGCTGCTGATGAAATAGGTATACCGAAGGAATTGCGCGGCAAGTTTGGCCTGACAGGCGCCATATCCGGATGTCCGGCGCCGCTGCGGAAGGATATCATGGAAGCGGCCGAAAAAGGGGCGACGGAGGTCATACCGCTCGCTCGACTCGTCGAGGAGATCAGGGAGATCGTCAAGGACGTGTATGGCGACGGTTATGACGTGTGCCCTGTAAATACATGCGAAGCTGGACTCTGGGTGGCATTTGACGTGCTGTGCACTCCGCCGAACCTAGGTCGAGGCGACAACTACCGCGCCAGATACATCGCTCTGTACGAAAAGCACATGCACCACCAGGCCGCGTACGGAAGGCCTTTCCCGCCGCGGTACAAGGATTTCCTTGCGGACCGTGGATGCACAGCTGGGGAGCTGGGCTTTTACGGCAAGAGGCAGAATAACCTGGATACGCTGATCGTACCACTGGAGGGCGCCAGCTACCCGAACCATGGGATAAAGTATTATCCCGTCCCGTTCCTTACGAAGGTGGACCCGGAGGCGACGTTGGCCCGGCTTTCGGAGGTCGCCGAGCGGCACGCCGACAGTGTGACCGGATTTACCTCTCTTGGATATGATACTCCTGGGTATGGTTATGCCGTAAAGGATGCTGACGGCGCCCCGCTTCTGCAGAAAGGGATAGCAGCGCTTGCGCGCAAGTACGATTTACCTTATGTGGTCGATAATGCGTGGGGACTTCCGTTCGTGGGCACGGACCTAACTCGGACAGGCGCGGATGTGATGGTCTACAGCATGGACAAGGCAACTGGATCCGCAACATCCGGGCTTATTATCGGCAAGGAAGACGTGATGGTGAACATACGGAGGGCACTTGGCATGCACGGCGACCGGTGGGGGACACTAGCATCGTACGGAAAGGCCGGATACGTTACGCAGGATCCTGGCAAGGAAGCGCTGCTCACCCAGGTTACGGCGCTCAGGGTGCTGAGAGATAACCCCGAAGTGCTGAAGCGGCCAGTCGACGATCTGTACAGAATCGTCACAGAGGAATTGCAGGCGCTTCCCCAAAAGCTTCGGGAGAAGCTGCTGGTCAGCAAGTCCTACAACTCCACCACTGTCGAGATCAACTACGAACGTACCTGGGATGGCGAAGAACTAGGCTTCCCGGTATTTTCCATAGAAGACATGTATGCGGGCTCTAACATTCTGCAGACGGGACTCGCTCAGATGGGGATCGTACCCACCATTGCCTATGATGCGAACATCTTCATCTCGCCTGGGCTTGGTACCTCGGACGAGCGCGGGCAGGTGATTGAGGAGAACATGCGACTTGCTGTGCGCGGGCTTGTTAGGTTGCTCGATATCGTCGGAAGGTATTCGGGATATCTGGAACAATAGACGACGAAGGAGTGAGTTCCATGGCAAAGGTCGTCGTAGTGGGAGGAGGCTGGGCCGGCTGCGCAGCATCTCTTCAGGCGAGGAAGTCGGGAGCCGAAGTGGTGCTGTGCGAGAGGACCGACCAGCTTCTGGGCACCGGTCTTGTGGGCGGGATCATGAGGAACAATGGCCGGTACACCGCGTCGGAAGAAGCCATTGCGCTAGGCGGCGGCGAACTATTCCAGCTCATGGATTCCATCGCCAGGCACAGGAACATTGATTTTCCAGGCCACAGGCACGCCACGCTTTATGACGTAGCCACCGCAGAGCCGACGGTGCGCAGAGTCCTGGTCGACGCCGGCGTGACGATTCTTTGTGAAACACGCATTACAGACGTGAGAAAGCAGGGAGACCGGCTTTTGGCCGTTGTATCTGACAGAGGCGACGTCATAGATGGCGACGTCTTCGTGGAAACGACAGGTACTGCGGGGCCTCAGGGCAACTGCTTAAAGTATGGGAACGGCTGTGTCATGTGCATTATCCGGTGTCCGAGCTTCGGCCCCAGAGTAAGTATAGCCGCAAAGGCGGGCGTACAGGAGATAGTGGGCGGCACCGCCAAGGGCACGCTGGGCGCGATGAGCGGCTCGTGCAAGCTATTAAAGGAAAGCCTGTCTCCCGAGATCCAAGCACAGCTCAATGAGACAGGCGTGGCCGTTGTGCCTATCCCGGAGGAGATGCAAAAGGCGGAGGCGCTACTCCTCAAGGCGTGCCAGCAGTACGCGCTGCCTGAATACGCAGAAAACGTTATACTCCTTGACACCGGGCATGCCAAGCTCATGACTGCCTACTTCCCTCTTGACAAGCTCCGGCAGATACCCGGCCTTGAGAACGCGCGCTATGAAGACCCGTACGCCGGGGGCAAGGGGAACTCCATGCGATATTTCGCCATATCTCCGCGGGATAATAAACTCAGGGTATCCGGCATAGCGAACTTGTACTGCGCGGGCGAAAAAGCCGGTCCGCTAGTGGGACATACCGAAGCCATTGTCACGGGTACGCTCGCAGGGTACAACGCCGCGAGCCAGGCGCTGGGCAGAGAAACCTTGGAGCTGCCAAGGTCGCTCGCGGTGGGCGACGCCATCGCGTTTGTGAGAGAGGAAATGGCCACCAAGGAAGGACTGCGCAATAAATACACCTTTTCCGGGTCAGTATACTTTCAGAGAATGAAGCAACTGGGACTTTACACAACGGACATAGAGGAAATCTCACGGCGGGTCAAGGAGGCGGGAGTCGCCGGTGTCTTCGCCAGACACTAAAAGGGGCCGGTGCGCGCACATTGATACTATTGCAAACGGTGCTGTTCGTCGGAGGACTTCTCATCGTAATTCTCGGGGCTGACTGGTTTACCGATGCAGCGGTGTGGTTTGCCAGAAGGACGGGCATACCCAAGGTGCTGATAGGAGCAACGGTGGTCAGCATTGCCACTACGCTCCCTGAGTTCGCCGTATCAGTTTCCGCCTCTTTGACGGGCCACCCGGACGTGGCGTTGGGTAACGCGGTAGGGTCCGTCACGGCCAATTCGGGGCTTATCGCCGCGCTCTCCCTCATATCTGGGAGGCAGGTGCCCGAGGTTTCAGTGTTCTTAAGCAGCGGTGTGCTGATGCTGCTCTCTGGAGTCGCAGTGGCGGTGCTTGCCCTGGACGGCGCGGTGGCCCGGGTGGAAGGGCTCCTGCTATTTATGTTGCTCGCTCTGTATATAATCAGGGCTGTCAGGTCTGCGCGTGCTACATCGACGGGAAGCGCAACCAAGACTTCCGGGTCCGCTATGCCCGCTGTGGTTAAATTTATGCTCGGCAGTGTACTCATTGCCCTGGGGAGCCGGGGTATGGTGATGGGCGGTGTAGACCTGGCGAAAGTGCTCGGGATTCCCGAGATGGTCGTCGGACTCACCATGATGGCGGTGGGTACGTCCATACCAGAGCTTGTGACGGCGCTGGCATCGCTGCTCAAGGGCCACCAAGACCTGAGCCTCGGGAATATCCTTGGCGCCAACTTCCTGAACATGACGTGGGTGCTTGGGGGCTCAGCGATATTCGGCAGGGTGACCGCACAGGCGTTGGCGATTACTAGAGATATCCCAGTGATGCTCTGTTTTATGGGGGCTCTGGTGGTCTTCGGGGTGTTCGGAAGAGGAGTCGGCCGCGCAGGGGGAGTCCTGTTAATCGGTTCGTACGCGCTTTACGTCCTGTCTCTGTTCTGACATAAGGCACACGCGGAGGTGTGTTGAACGCATATCGCACTTTTGGAGCCTGTTATGAAGCTGAAACTGGAGGGACCGCTTTGGGTGAGAAGGAAGACCTTGAATATCAGACGCTGAGCATCATCTATCGCAGCAAGGAACCGGTTGGCTCCGGCATTCTCTCGGACAAGCTAAGACGCGGAGGCTTTTGTGTTAGCGAAGCCACAGCGGGGCGGATCCTCAGAGAACTAGATGCGGCGGGGCTCACGGTCCGGTCAGGGTTTCGCGGCCGCTGCCTCACTGAGCAGGGGCAGCAGCGACTTCTGGAGCTTGAGCAAAAGAGGATCAGGTTCACGTACGAGCAGGAGTTCATAAAAGCAGTGCGGGCGCGCAGCAAACAGGACCTCATCGACCTGCTCATCGCCAGGCGGGCCATTGAGCGAGAGACCGCAAGGCTGTGCGCGATACACGCTACGGAAAAAGACATAAGCAGGTTGAAAGAGGTAATGTTGCGCCAGAAGGACCACGCGAAGGACGGCGTGGTGGCAGCGGACGACGTTGAGTTCCACCGGATCATCGCGGAGGCAAGCGGCAACAAGGTGTTGCTTGCGGCAGTAGACCTGATTCGTCAGGACGGCCAGATCACGCCCGTGCTTGAGCATATACGCAGAGAGGTCAAGAGCACTGTGGCGGCTGACCATGAGATGATTCTTTCAGCGATTGAGGAAAGGGATCCGAAGAAGGCAGAAACAAGCATGGTCACCCACATTGAGAACATCATCGCCGATGTTGAGAAGTACTGGCGGGTGGCCGAAGAGGAAGGAAGAGATGCTTCGTGACACTCTCGCATGCACTGTCCAGGGTACTTGACGCTATTGACATCGAGACTTTTTTCCTCTGCGGATCCGCCGATGAAGCACGTAAGATGGCACTATCCTTGCTGCTCGGCCTTGGCTTTAGCGATGCGGACGTGGTGTCCGTTGAGATGAACGGTCCCGGTGCTCGGGTGAGAGCGCGCACCTACGTGCATAGGCCGGGTGCCCGCTACGCCTGGCTCGCCGGCACGGACGGGGGCGATGTGGCATGATCCTCCTCGTCCCGCTTGACCCGGTGCACGACGTGGGCCTCAAGATGATTAAGAGAGCGCTCGAGGAGGCCGGGCACGACACGGTGCTGCTTCCGCCCGACATGACGCCGAGCGAGATCATCGCCCGCGCGGAAAAGATCCGGCCTTCGCACATACTGGTGTCAAGAACCCTGGGCTACCAGGCGGAAGAGGTGCTCGCGCGGCTGGCGGACCTGGCAGACGCTGCCGGTATCAGGGAACGGACCAGGATGATAATAGGGGGGATGGCCGTAAGGCCAGAGCTGGCACAGGAACTGGGCTTCGACGCGGGCTTTGGCCCGGGTACGTCGCCTTCCGAGGTCGTCGCGTTCATCGAGGGACGGCCCGCGCCTTCCGAGCAATGTGAAGAGGTAAGGTCAAAGAAGGACCTGACTGCAGGGTACACTTACAGATTCAAAGACGAAAGCGTGGGAAAACTCGCGGAAGAACTCGCAGATGAGCTGCTCCTCTGGGCAGGCGAGCGTACGTCCCCCGCGGTGGAGCGGGCGGAGATCAGGCACGCGGCGCTGATGGAAGGACGGTCAGTGGGCGAGGATTACCTGGCGCTGTGCGATGAGGTGGTGCGGGCAGCCTACCGTACGGGAACACCTCCGAAAAAGACCCGGCACCTCACCAGCGATGAGCAGCGGCATCTCCGGACGCTTGGCAAGCGTCAGTACGGAGCGTCGCGACCGCGGTCCCATGCAGGACTTGTGTTGTTTGTGCAGTACGGCACGGGCTGCCCATTCATGGACGTCGCCCACATCAAGGCTGCGGTCGCCTGGGGCGCGGACGGAGTGGTGCACTTCGATCCTTCGTGGGGGGCGCGAACTGAGGGGCTTCTCGAGGGCTGGCTTACCCACGAGGAGGACGGCTCGGTCATCACGCCAGAGAACCTGAGGGCGATACGGGAAGGGCTCGAGCCGTGGGTTCTCTGGCAGGTGAGGGCGCACCGCGGGCTGAACACGCCGGAGACAGTGGTGCTCGCAGGGCATTCAGGGGCTGACCTGACCAAAATCAACATCGCATACGGCTCTCTAGGAGGCGGCACAGACCCTGAACGGCTGGCCGTGGACGGTGTTGCCGCAATGCGGTGGGCGGCGAGGTTTTCGATGCCCTTTGATATCGTGACGAACGAGGAGTTGAGCGGTGTCCCGGCGGGCAAGGCGTTTGCCAGCATGCTGGTAATGGCTGCGCTAGCGAAGAAAGTCGGCGCCAGACCCATCCTGCAACCGCTGTTCTGCAAGTCGCCAGAGGTGATGATCGGCGGCTACATGTCAGACAACTATGTAGATTTCAATGCTGCGAAAGTACTGGTGCTTCGGGACATTCTAGATGCACCGGTGTGGCCCGGGGCCCCGGTGGGGTTTTTGACCCAGACAGAAGACCGGGTGCAGTCCTCGCTGACGACGGGGCTTCACGCCTGTCTTGCCGGGTTCCTGGGGGCAGACGCGGTGACGATCGCCTCATCGGATGAGGCATACTCCGGAGGACCCATTACAGCCGCGGCTCGTACAGATACGCTCACGGCGGTCCAGGCAGCGGCCCGGTTCTTCGGAAGATGCGCCATCACTCTGACTGCCGAGGCGGAAAGATTCAGGCGGCTCATCTACGCTCAGATATGCGATGCGCTGACTGAGGCTCAAAAAGCGCCGTCGTTCGTTCAGGCAATATATGATGGCGTGTTCGGGAGCAGGGAAGACGGTGCGCACCCCGGTAGAAACGGCCGCGGGACGGTTCGTATGAAATGACGTGTATTGCGGTGATAGGTACGGCGAAGAACACGGGCAAGACGACGACTATGAGCGCAATGATGAACGCTGCTCGTGAAATGGGGGTCCCTTACGGGGTAACCAGCATGGGTTATGACGGGGAGGAGCTCGACAGCATCACCCTCCTGCCCAAGCCCAGGCTATACTTCCGCGAAGGCGCTTATGTGGCTACTGCAAGAGAGTGCCTTGACGCGTCGGAAGCAGGTTTTTCCAACGTCGAGATATTGCCTTTGGATTCGGCGCTCGGGCCGATATGCGTAGCGACTGTGAGCAAGCCCGGACTGGTGATTGTGGCTGGACCTGCAAGGAGCCGACACATGCGCCTGACCGCTGCAGCGCTGGCTAGGAGGGGAAGCAGACTCGTGCTGGTGGACGGTGCGCTGGGGAGAGTGTCCCCAGCCTCTGTGGTGGACTTCGTGGTGCTGGCACAAGGGGCGTCAAGGAGCAGAGACGTGGCGCAACTTGCGAGGGAGTGCAGTGCAATCGAGCGGCTGCTCGCGCTTCCTGTGAAAGAAGTATTCATGCCCGGGCGCGTTACGTACCGGGCGGCTGGTCGCACTGTGTCGCTCGGTACGGGTTCTCTGATGGACGAGGCCAGTGTCAGGGCGCTGCTTCACAGGCTTTCCGAAGGGTGCGGGCAGATCCTCGTGCCAAACGCGGTGACGTGCGCTGCGCTTTCTGAGCTCGGGACATGCCCGCCTGGCCTGGCACAGGGTAAGACCCTGGTGTTTGCAGATGGTATCCGGCTGCTCGTGGGAAATTGCGCTGAACATTCGTGGGAGCTCGTCCAGCGGCTTCAAACGCTCGGGTTCATCGTGTGCGTAGCACGAGCCATCCCGCTTTTGGCGGTGACGGCGAACCCGTATTACCCGCGTGCGGGTGCCGACGGCACATACCGCGAGGCATACGTGGACAAGCAGACGCTTTTGCGCGCGCTCCGCGAGGCGGTGGCAGTCCCGGTAATAGATGTGAGGGATGAAAGCGGTAGGGTATTGATGGAGCTGGTTCACAAACAATGGGAGAGGTGAACAGATGTATACCGTCCAGAACGTGCTGGATGCGCTGGATCAGATCACCGGAGGCCGTTTGGTAAAGGGGCCCTTTGATACCGCAAGCGGCAGGAATCCTTTTGTCGTGTCGAAGTCGTCAAGCATACCGGGGAAGGCGATCGTTGAGACCCCCGGGCTCGTGTTCGGAGACCCGGCGTGGCCCGCGAGTCGAGTGGGCATGGTAATGACGCTGACGGAAAGCAGCATAGAGTTGGCCCGAGCGATGGAGATAGATGTAATCATCGCTCACCACCCGATCGCGGACGGCGCCAACTCAGGCGGAGTGCCGCTGAGAAGCTACCTCGGACTCTATGGCATTGCTGCCATCGAACTTCACGAGGCGTTTCACGGTCTGCACCCGGGCATTCCGTTCCTTCACGGTCACAAGGCGTTCCGTGTTGAAGTGGCGTACGGGGGAGTACCAGGAAACATCTTGTTTGTCGGCGTTCCCCTGGAAGGCGTGAAACTCCTCGGGGACATCCTGGACAGGCTCGCGCGGTTTATGGGCTACGGAGAGGAAGAGGAGATGCTAAAAGCAGAAAAAAGGGTTCGCGGCTCTGACGCCATAGTCGATACGTCGGTCGCTCTTGGCGCCAAGATCTTACTCGGCACGAGGTCAAGTCCTGTCGGTACTGTAATACATATCTTCCCCCACACGGGGTTTTCGCCCGCACACCTCGAGAAGGCCAAGTTAGAGCATCCCGAAGCCGCAACCGTTCTGGCGAGCATCAGCCGTGTGCCTCCGACCCATGAGCTGGTGGGCCGGGCAGAGGCGCTGGGGATGAACTTCGTCGTGGGCAACTCCCATGCCGTGGAGATCTACGAAAACTGGATGCCTCTTTCGTACGCGCTAAAAGCGCTCCTGCCTGGTCTCGAATACTACCTCTTGCGCGAGAGAGTCTCCGCTATCCCCCTTGAAGCTGCAGGCAATGCGGATATAAAGGGGTATGCGGAAGAGATGGCCACCAGGTTCCTGCTGAAGCGAAGGTAAAGGTGGTGAGGTTGAGGAGGGCAGCAGCGGACGTTTCGTTCAGAAAAACACATAAAAAGGAGGTCTCCTGCAGATGTCGAGTCAGAAGAGGGCTGGAGGACGGGAGTGGCAGAGCATTGAGTACATTGGACTCGCAGTGTTGGCTATTGCGCTGTTAGGCCTTCTCGTGGCGCCCCAGAAGATGGGCGGATTATTCGACGCTATGTTCCAAAAAGCCCTACCCATTGTGGCACAGGTGTTCCTCACAGGCCTTGTCGGTACCGCCATCATTTTGAGTGTAATGACAGGCCGCATCCTTGAAAGACTGGGCCTCACGGACGCGCTGATGCGGGTGTTCGTCCCCATCGTGGGGAAGATGGGCATCAACTCTTCCGTAGTCGTTCCCGGAGTGTACAACATCCTCGGAGATATAAACGCCGCAGGCCGTATCGCAGGTCCCGTTCTGAAGCAGTCGGGCGCGACTAAAGACGAGCAGAAGATCGCTATCGCCACGATGGTTCAATCCCAGCAGTCCTTCTCCACGTTCATGCTTGGTTTGATCGCGATGACCGCAGCTGGTATTCAAGCGTTCCCCGTCGTGTTACTTGGAGTGTTCGCTCCCCTTGTAGTCATGCCGTTGCTACTTAAGCTCACTGTTTACAGGAACACAAGATCAGTCACCCTCGAGGATCTACCCAGGTTTACACCTGTACAGAAAGGAGCGCTTCCCACCATCTTCGGAGGTGCAAAAGAGGGCGCAGAACTCCTGTTTCTACTCATCATCCCCGCAGTTGCCGTGGTGTATGCTCTGATCGGGGCGCTTGAGTACGTGGGTGTATGGCAGGTGATCAGCGAGGCGCTGAAAGGGGTCCTGACCGCGCTATCCATTGACCCGGAGACGGGCATCGTCGCTATCCTGGCATCCCCTACACTCGCGATGGGCAACCTGACCAAGACGGCTGCCCAGCTAGACCCGAGGCTCGTCATCGGCTCATTCATTCTGGCTTCGTCAGGCTTTCCATTGAGCGTACTGTTTGGTCAGATTCCAGCTATATGGGCTGGCATCTCTGACCTGAGCGAACGGGAGGCGCTTGAGGCTGCGGCTGTGGGTATCGTGCTCAGGATAGCCACTGCAGCGCTGATGGCGGTGGTACTGACGCCGCTGGTGGTGAGGTAATATCAAAGGTAAGGGCGGCACGGTCGCGCCTTGATCAGGCGCGACCGGCCGCACCCAGCCTCACAAGAGGAGTGATGTCCAGGGTGAAGTGACCTCTTTCAAGCCAATCGATCCTGATGTCGGGGCGCTGCAAAGGGAACAACTGTTCATGTTGAGTCCCCAGTAACTTGACGCCGATGTGGTCAACCAGTAAACCCGGATCCATAAGCACGCTGTTGGACGCGGAGATCTCAAGGTGAACACAGGACGCTGACGCAAGCGGGCATGACACGACGGTGGACGCTTCCACCTCGTAAGCGCCGAGCCCGAGCGGGTGATCACTCACCCGGAAGCGGCTTGACCTGCCTGTTGCAGCAAGGCGTTTTCCCGCAAGGATGGTAGCGGTATGTTCGAAATAGTCGTAGCCTTCGGTAGCGTCTATGCGGACGCCGTCGACCCACAGCCACATACGGATGTAGTCGCCTGCCGCCATCGTCAGCGCTTTTTCCGGTACGAGTTCAACCCCGATGTTCAACCGAAACACCTCCTTTGGGGTGTGAGTAATTCATGATATTCGGAAGGTCAAGTGACGGTGAAGATCAGCAACCGAAAAGGTGCTCACAGGACAATTCGTAAGAGGTCATTTTACCCCGGGTCGCAGATTGCTAGACAAGGTAATGTACTTCCGGCAAGCAGTAATAGCTCCAACACAACACCACAAGAAGACTAAAGTCGCTTAAGAACGTATCTACGTTGAGTAGTAGATGCCTTTGGACCGGGCCAGGTATCCGAAGATGATACCTGTAGCGCAAGGAGGG
>JBFMAL010000048.1:0-15976 GCA_040755615.1 Bacillota bacterium | reverse complement strand
CCGGTTTCCCGGGCAACAGGGGGTAGCAAGAGTGACCCCGACCAACGCCATGTTGATTGTCTCAGAGGTACGCCTCAAGATCAATCACTAACTTAACGGTTTGTCCAATTCAAAGTATACGAGGGGTATTGTTGTGAAGCAATGCGCTGGCCAGACTATGCCGCAGAGCATGCGGACCGTGTTTTTTTCCCTCCGGAATGGCTATACCGGCTTTGTTCATATAGTGGGTAACAATACTATGCAGAGTGGGGGCTTTCATCCGACCAATAGGCGCCGACAAACGTAGAAAAACTTCCTTCTCCTCAACGGTCGGACGGCCGTATTTGATGTAATCGATCACGGCCTCCCCCACATCATTCAGGAGTGGAAGGACAATTCGCTCATTCGTCTTCCCCTGTTCCAGTTCAATGGTGTTGGATTCCCATTTAAAGTTGTCAAACGTCAGCCCACAAATGTCCGAGGCACGCATGCCCAATCGGACTGCAATTAACAACATGGCGTAATCCCGCTTGCCTTTCGGATTGCCCCGATCTATACAAGCAAGCAATTTGTGGATTTCTTCTTGCGAATAAGCAGAAGGGATCTTGGACTTTTTGCTGCATTTCACGCTGGGAACAAACAACGCGAGATTTCGGGAGATGAACTGCTTTTCGTATAAATACTGAAACAGTACACGCAATATGCTGGAGGTACAGTAAACCGTGGCCGTACGATAAGCAGCGGCGGTATACTGAAGAAAACCATGAATGTGTGAAACGTTGATCTCGGTCACGTGAGTTACTGCGTGGTCCGCCAAATACTGGGAGAATCTTTCCAAGTAGATGGTATAGGATTCAAGTGTCTTGCTTGAAATCCCCGCGTTCTTTCTGTAATCCATGAATTCATGGAAAATCTTTTCAAACGGTTGTGCAAATTCATATCTCTTGCGCTTTCTTCTGATTAATATCCTCTGATGGATCTGAAAGTCTGCAAGCAATTGTATTGCTCGTAATCGATCTTCGTTGGGGGACGACAGCTTCGGAGTTTCCGTAAGGTGATACCTTTCCTTCAGAAAGGTCATTCCAATATCCATCGAGAAGTAATCAATGCCTTTGCTGTGCAAATATTTCTCCAGATTAATCCAAACTCTTTCAATCCCCTTCAATGAGAGATTCGTATAACGTGCCTTGAGAAGTTCCTCCTTTGTAGCCTTGATAAGTTCTGTTGCCGTTAATTGATTCATCTCCATTTTTCTAGCCCCCAATCTATTTTTTGGCATCGCGTGCCTGACAATAGATTGGAATATTATGCAGAGTAATTCAATGATGTATAATCCATGTGATCTTCTCGATTCAACTTTGCATAACGGCTAGCTTTCCATAACCCTTATTATGTGAAGCTTCACATAATAAGGGCAAGATAGAAAGATTCTTTAGGAGCATCTGAGAACGGTTCCTCCCTGATCTCCTACCCAGTTGCGTCCATAGACGAGTTAAATCAGGCGTTTTGGCAGTGGCTTGAGGAAGACTATCACCGTCGCGTTCACTCAGCCCTTGGAATACCTCCCCTGGACAAGTATCTCTCACAGATCCGCCAGGTGAATATGGTTAGCGACCCTGAATGGGTTCGTCGCTTGTTTATGAAACGGGAAACCAGAAGAGTCAACAACGATGCCACCATTACCCTGCTCGGGAAACTGTTTGAGGTATCTCCCTCCCTTATTGGTCAGCGCATCGAAGTGCGTTTTGAACCGCGTATTTTGGATACTGTGCTCATTTACTCCGATGACGAGTTCCTTGGGGAAGCAAAGCCCGTAAATCTCGCCGATAACGCCAGGATCAAACGTGAGCGATACAACCAGAGCGTCACCGACCTGTCATTTCACGAGGCTCTGCGAAAGGAGGAACGGTAGCCCATGTTCACCGCGTTCTACTCACTTTCAGCAAAACCCTTCCCCAAGGAAATCAAGGCAAATGAGTTGTTCCCCTCGGCTTCCCACAACGAACTCCTGGCCCGGCTGGATTACCTAGATTCTGCTGAAAAAAGGAGTCTGCCGACTACTCCTCGGCAATTGACCCTTGACAATTTGATCATGGTTTGACGTTGCTACCTGGCTTTAGATCAATTTGGCCACTCGGTTCAGGTTGTATCCCCAAATGGCCCCGCCTATCCAACAACGACAACCGGCCAGTCCCCGATACAGACTGGTGCTTGAGTGCCGTTATGCGCAAGTAGGTTTCCGCCGGTACGGAAGGCCTCCCCAACCGCTGGTGGTACTAGTCTCGAAATGGTTCAAAGAAGCGTTCATCGTCCAACCAGGCGTCCAGTTTGGCCAAATCCTCCGGGAGTTCAAGTGCCTCGGGCGGACAACTGCTCTAATAAGATATCTGTTGGCTCTCTTCCTGGCGGAGGCACAGTATTTTCTTCACCTCCGCAGGAACGTCTTCATGTTGAACCATAACCATCATAGGGATTCCCTCCTGGCATTTTGTTTTATTCTCACATAAACAATTCGCCACGGAGACCGGAATCCCCTGATTTACCTGCGCTTTTAAGGATCCTTATGCCTGACTTTTTCAGCAGAATCTATTTAATGTTTAAGAGCGGGGGGTGAAGGCAGTTCGAATTGTGTCCTCCCGACTTTGGTGGTCTTGGCCGATACCTATTGATAGTGCACCCTGCATGGACGCTTGTTTTGTTCGCCTAGCATGTCGCCGATGCGAGAGGTTGAGAAAACCCGAGATAGGGTCTTATGGAACTCACGATTGAGGCTTAACGGGAGCCGTATACGAGGCCCGTACGTACGGTTCTCTGAGAGGGATGCCGCTAAACTGATCGTCTTTTGCTACCCTCCCGATTTGTTCAACACAACAGATTCGTTGTGACGGCAGAGGCAATGTAACGGGAGATTCCCGATAGAATGAGTTCGATAGAAGAACAGAATAAGTGCAGAATCCACGGCACGAGAGACTGAAGAGTACATTTCTGCGTCTGGTGAGGAAATCTCACAATATAACGAGGAGGATTCCGGGGTCTGTCGGAGAATATGGTAGACTAGATGCCATACCAAATGGTATGCCATTCAGAAATCTCTGAGGTGGTTTTGGACTTGGACAGTCAACTAATGTCTCTCTATGAAGAGATCAAAGCTCAGCAAGTCTCCTCCCGAGATGTTGTGTATACCTTCTTGAGAAAAGCAATCCTGAGAAACTACGTGGGCCGCGGCTGCCGTCTGGTGGAACGCGATTTGGCACAAGACCTGGGTATCAGTCGAACGCCCGTACGAGAAGCATTTCGTCAATTAGAGGCAGAGGGCTTGGTAAAACACAATGCTAATAAAGGTGTGGTGGTTACTGGAATCAGTTACACCGATATTAGCGAAATCTACGGGATTCGAGCCGTGCTGGAAGGATTCGCGGCTCGGCTGGCAGCCCAGAAGGCGAGCCCAGAAGAGCTGGATGAGCTGGAGAAGCTCCTCCGGCAGGGACAGGCGGATGCGGCCCGGGGGGTCGAAGGTAACAACAACTTTCATACAGCCTTGATAAAGGCATCATGCAGTATCTGGCTGGAACGCCTGGTTAACCCTTTACGCGAGTATATCGAGAGCTTCCATCTTATTTCTTTTCTTCGCGAGGGCCGTCGCGAGGAGGCGTTTTTAGAGCACATGATGATTCTCTCCGCACTACGCGACCGTGATGCCGACCTTGCAGAGCGCCTGGTCAAGGAACACATATCAAACTCCCACACTGCCTTCCGGAAAGCTGTAGGGCTTTTGTAACTAACTGAAGAGGAGAAATGCACATGTCATTGGAGCGAGAGATCGGATACATACGAGGTGACGGTATAGGCTCGGATATCTGGCCTGTAACTCAAGATGTCTTAACATGCGCAGTGAAGCTGTCTGTGCCGGATGCACAAGTCAAGTGGAAAGAGATTCTTGTGGGGGGGAAGGCCTATGCGGACACCGGGGAGTACCTTCCCCATGTAAGCCTTGAAGAGATAAGAAGAATTGGAGCAACCATCAAGGGTCCCTTAACAACCCCAATAGGCGGCGGATACCGCAGCCTGAACGTCACACTACGGCAAGAACTCAAGCTGTATGCCTGTGTACGTCAGTTTACATGGATCCCTGGGGTACCGTCCCCGCTTCGTCACCCGGAGCACGTAGATATAGTCCTTTTCCGCGAAAACCTGGAGGATATTTATACAGGCATCGAGTGGCAGTACGATTCAGAAGAACTGAAGGAGCTCAGGGACTGGGTTAAGAGAACTTGCGGCCGTAACATCCCAGAAGACGCAGGCGTGGGAATCAAGTACATATCCCGCAGCGGGTCACGGAGAATCATCGGTAAGGCCATTGAATACGCCGTTCGACACGGGAGGAAAAAGGTGACCATAGTCCATAAAGGCAACATCATGAAGTTCACTGAAGGCGCTTTTGCTAAGTGGGGCCAGGAGCTGGCAGGCTCTCTGGACATGGCAGCGTCTATCACAGTGGACGACTGCCTGGCTGACAACATGTTCCAGCAGATCCTTACACGCCCGAGAGAGTACAGCGTGCTTGTCACTCCCAACCTGAACGGGGACTACCTGTCTGACGCCCTGGCCGGGATGATCGGGGGGCTAGGAGTCTGCCCGGGAGCTAACATTGGAGATGATGCCGCGTTGTTTGAGGCGGCACATGGAAGCGCTCCGAAGTATGCAGGCAAGAACAAAGCCAATCCTACGGCTTTAATCTTGTCTGGTGCCATGCTGCTTGAATACATCGGTTGGCCCGGCGCTGCCCAGCTGGTGAGGCAGGGTATAAGAGGCGTTGTCAGAAGAAAGATCGGCACATATGATATGGCAAGGCAGGACCCGCAGTTCACCGAAGTGGGTACGAGGGAGTTCGGTGAACATGTGATTACGGAGATGGAACAGATTGCAGGGAGCTGTGGTCTCGCTACCGAGGCGAAACAGGACCGCTGATGACAGGGAAGGAATTGCGTGTGTCTTTAACGTTTGGAGGAATAGCACCTGGCGGTATGGAATCCTGAAGTAGCCGGTAGGGTCAAGAGACGTCTGTCACATGCAATGTACACGGGGCGCCTTTCAGTGGGTTGCACTTTCAAATCCCTGTTTCATTCGGTCACGCCGTTGACGGACAGCCCCAGAGTAGTTTTCCCTAACACAGGAGGAGCATGAAGTGATTGACCTGCTCAAAATCGCAGCATTGTTCGCAGCCATTATCTTGCTCATGAGACTTAAGATAAGCCTGGGGCCGGCCATACTTGCTGCGTCCGTCTTGCTGGTGGCGGAATACAGGATCGGTGGAGGGCAGGCGATCGGCACAGCGTTAGCCGCCGCTACGTCTTCTCAGACACTTTTGCTGGTGGCTGCGCTATACCTGATTATGCTTCTTGAAAAGGTAATGACTGACAGGGGGATGCTGCAGCTGACTGTAGACACGATGAAGGAACTGCTGCCAGACTATCGCCCGGTGCTCGCCATCATGCCTGCCCTGATAGGGCTCTTGCCCTCTGCCGGGGGCGCGGCTCTGTCGGCTCCCCTGGTCGAGACTGTCGCCTCAGGATATGACGTCAGCCCCGAAAAGAAAAGCTTCATCAACTACTGGTACCGACATATATGCGAGTACGTCTTCCCGCTGTACCCCGCTCTCATTTTAGGTTCTGTGCTGCTTGAAGTTCCTATAACGCTGCTTATCAGGTCTCTGTTCCCGGGTACGCTGGTTGGGATTCTCACAGGAGTGCTAGTTGCTCTTTCTACTCTGCCGAGACCGCTTGCCAACGATCGTATGACGGGAGAGCAACGAAAGAGGGCGCTTCTCAGCTTGCTCTGGAACGTGTGGCCCATCATGGCTGTAGTTGCCCTCACTCTGGTAGCGGGTATTCACCTGGCCATATCTTTGGGTATCGTGGTTTTAGTACTGCTGGTGATCAACAGGTACAGTGGCACTAAAGTTTTGGTTTTAGCCCGTGAGGCCTTCTCGTGGAACATCATTGTCCTCATAGTCGCCATTATGGTGTTCAAGGAAATGATCTCGGTCAGCGGGGCCTTCGAGAACCTCGCACTCTATTTTCAGAACAACCGGCTGAACCCCGTGCTCATCGCGCTGACTCTACCCTTCATGATAGGGCTTCTCACGGGGTTTTCGCCAGCGTCGGTGGGCCTGTCCTATCCCCTTATAATGAACCTGGTGGGCGCGGGCCCCGAAGCGGTTAAACTGGGGGCCATCGCTTATGCCAGCGGGTTTGCGGGAGTATTGCTTTCACCCGTGCATCTGTGCCTGGTATACACTGTCGAATACTTCTGCGCGGACCTCGGGAAGGTATACAGGCTGCTCAGCCTCCCCGTGCTGGGGTCGCTGTGCGCCATCATTGTCTGGAATCTCCTGCTGCTTTGAAAGCCCAAAATGCGTATTCGGGCCTCCTGAAGCGTCCTGGCTCTCCTGCACGCCTGCTCCTTGTTAGTTCAGTTGCCAGTACTTCCACCGGGTTCTGGCCCATCTTGTCTCCGTGCACTACTCGTTTAAGACGGCCGCCCTGGTTTGGGCCAACACTCCGAAAAGCAGTTTTCCCCAGGGAGAAGGGTTACTCCAGTTGCTTTCCGAGTGTACGCGCGTCACTTTTCTCCGATCCGAACGCTTCCCGGTGCATGCAGGAGATGGATTCCGAAGGGCGAATGTAAATGAAAACTCAGGCTGGAGGTGCGGGGGTGTACGAAAGAATCGCTTTCATGAGCTACCCCAGGCTGACGAGGCTCGCGAGAGCCGTTCTGGATGAGGAGATTATAAACCGCGTTATCGTGCATGAGGGCGCTTTTGACCAGACCCTGTCTGCAACGAGGCGTCTTGTGGAGCAGGGTTTGGTCGATGTGGTGGTGAGCGGGGGGAGCAATGCCCAGTGCATTAAAGAAAACCTCCGCGGCGTGCCCCTGGTTACCATCGAGATATCCGGGTTTGACCTGATGGAGGCCGTGTGCCAGGCGGTCTCCTCCCTATCCCGGGTTGGACTGGTCACCTACAGATCGAGCATGCCCCAACTCACCAGATACCTCTCTTTGCTCAATCGTACTGTAACACACATTGAGTACAACGACTCCGAGGATCTCAAGGAGAAGATGACCTTGCTTAAATCCGACGGCTATGATGGGGTCATCGGCGCGAGTATGGTATGTGATCTGGCAGAGGAGCTCGGTCTTGCTTCAGTATTCATCTACTCACACAACGCTATCCGGAGAGCGATGTCCCACGCGGTCGACCTTGTGGAAACCAAGATGCGGCAGAAAATGGAGACACAGCAGCTCCGGACCATACTGGATTTTACTTACAGCGGTATTGTGGCCATTGATGAAACCGCCACGGTGCGTATCTTCAATCCGACTGCCGAGAACATCACGGGCATCCCGGCAGAGTCTGTCATCGGCTGCCACGTGAGGCAGGCTATAAGTAACACAAGGCTTGACCGGGTGCTGAAGACTGGGGTCGCAGAGCTGAACCGGTTTCAGCGGATCAAGGACAGGCTCATATTAACCAACCGGGTACCCATTATCGTGGACGGCAGGCCTGTCGGTGCGGTGGCCACGTTCCAGCCGGTGGAGGAGATACAACGAGCGGAGCAGCATATAAGGCAGAAGCTTCACAGCAAGGGGCTTGTCGCCAAGACCACCTTCGATAATATCGCGGGAGAGTCAGAGACCATCCTGAAGGCAAAGAGGATCGCAAGGCTCTATGCTCAGGAAGAGTGCACGGTGCTGATCACAGGGGAAACGGGGACCGGGAAGGAGATGTTTGCCCAGAGCATCCACAACGAGAGCAGAAGGCGGAACGCGCCCTTTGTGGCAGTGAACTGTGGCGCCATACCCGCCAACCTTCTTGAGAGCGAACTCTTCGGATACGAGGAGGGGGCGTTTACAGGCGCGAAGAAGGGTGGCAAAACGGGCCTTTTAGAGCTTGCCCACCGTGGCACGGTGTTCCTGGACGAGATCGGCTCGATGCCGCTTGAACTGCAGTCCAGGCTCCTTCGGGTGTTGCAGGAGCGTGAGATCATGCGCATCGGGAGCGACAGGGTGATCCCTGTTGACATCAGGTTCATCGCCGCCACCAACACCCCTCTTATCGACCGGGTGGAGCGCGGGGCCTTCAGAGAAGACCTGTATTTCCGGCTCAACGTGTTCAACCTGGACCTACCTCCTTTGCGAGAAAGGCGCTGTGACATTCCCGTGCTGGTGGAATCCATCCTGAAGGCCGAGGGGAAATCGTACCTGTTCCAAAAGAGACGCGCCGAATGGGACCGGGTCTTCTCCAGTCTTAAAGACTACGCATGGCCGGGCAACATACGGGAGCTGTACAACTTGGTTCGCAGGATCTGCCTCGTCATGGAAAACGACCTGGACTTAGACGAGGCGGTAGTGAGGTTACTTGAGCAGGGGAGACCGGCCAGCGCCTCCCCGGGCGACGCCGACCAGTCCCTGGTCGCTGTGCTGAACCGGGTCGGGTGGAACAGGAGCAGGGCAGCGGAGGTGCTCGGCATCAGCAGGACCACGCTGTGGCGGAAGATGAGGGAAGCGGGCCTGGGAAGGATGACGGGCGTCTGAACAACTTGTTGAAACGCCGTGGAACATTCTGTTTCAAAACAAGGCTTAAGGGGTCTGATAGAGGCCCCTTTTGTTGTGGTACAAATATTGCAAATATTAGCACACGACGCGGAGCGAGAAGGGAGAACGCTTATGGGACTGACGGTGACCCAGAAGATATTGTCTCGGAAGGCAGGGAAACCGGTACAGACCGGTGAGATCGTAGAGGTCGGCGTGGACTTCACTTTGACGCACGATGTCACGGGCCCCATCGCGGTTTCGGAGTTTGAGCGCATGGGCGTGGGTCGGGTCTGGGATCCGGATAGAGTGGCGTTGGTGCTGGATCATGCGACTCCATCCAAGGATATCCAGGCAGCCGAAGCATGCCAGAAGCTGCGGCGCTTTGCCGCTGAGCAAGGGATCAGCCGGGTATACGATGAGGGGCAGGGCGTGGAGCACGTGCTGTTACCGGAAAGCCGCTGGGTGAGGCCGGGTTCCGTGCTGTTCGGAGCGGATTCACACACAGTAACCGCTGGTGCGTGCGCCCTATTCGCCACCGGCGTGGGGAGCACGGACCTGGCAGCCATCTGGGCGCTGGGGACGACCTGGATTCGGGTGCCTGCGCAGATGCGCTTCAACTTCACGGGCGAGATGCCGCGCTGGCTTTCAGGTAAGGACCTGATCCTGCACGTACTCAGGCTTATAGGCACAAACGGCGCGCACTATGCCTCCATGGAGTTCACAGGGTCTGTCATCTCCCGGCTCGACATGGACCAGCGCTTCACCTTATGCAACATGTCGGTCGAGGCAGGCGCAAAGAACGGGATAGTCCCGGCAGATGAAGTCACCGCAGCGTTCTTTGGCGTTTCGCCGGAGGACTTAAAAGAGCTGGTCAGTGACGAAGACGCGACCTACGAACAATGGTTGGAGGTGGACGTTACGGGTATGCCTCCGCAGGTGGCAGTGCCGTCATCGCCCGGGAACGTGAAAGACGTGACGGAACTCAGTAACGTCCGGGTGGACAGGGTGTTCATCGGCTCATGCACTAACGGGCGGCTCAGTGATCTCGAGGCGGCCGCGGAGGTGTTGCGTGGCAAGCGCATAGCCCGTGGTGTGGTCGCGCTGGTTCTGCCTGGTAGCGCCACAGTCTTCCACGAGGCCTTGAAGAGGGGCCTGGTTGAGACCTTTCTCGAGGCAGGCGTCACGGTCGGTCCGCCGAGCTGCGGACCGTGCTACGGGGGCCACCTGGGTGTGGCGGGGCCGGGCGAGGTAGTTGTCTCTACGAGTAACAGGAACTTCAGGGGACGCATGGGCCATGCCGATGCCCTGGTCTATCTCGCAAGTCCTGCGGTGGCAGCCGCTTCCGCCGTCACCGGGCGCATCTCCTCGCCTGAGGAGGTGATCTAAATGAGAGTGCGGAGCCGGGTGGTTTGTGTGGGTGATGACGTGGATACCGACGCCATCATCCCCGGCAAATACCTTGGGTCGCAGGAGCCCGCGTTCCTGGCCGGCCATGTGCTGGAAGGGCTATCTACTCGCTTTCCCGGAGATCTTGCCAACGTATCGATCCTTTGTGCGGGGGAGAACTTTGGCTGCGGTAGTTCGAGAGAGCATGCCGCGCTTGCCCTGCGTGCCGCGGGAATTAGGTGCGTGATTGCCGCGAGTTTCGCCAGGATATTCTTCCGGAATGCCATCAACACGGGGCTTTTGGCTGTAGAACTGAAGGCGGTATCCAAGCTGTCCGAGGGGGACGATGTGGAGGTGGACGTAGAGGTTTGCAGGGTAGTAAACCACAGTACCGGGGAGGTTTTTAGTATCCCGCAGTACGCCGGCACAGTGCGGGACATTGTCGCCGCAGGGGGACTTGTGGAGTACGTGCGGCGGAGGACAGGGAGGTGAACGCCAAAGATCTCTTGTGACCGGTTCGATTATCATTACTTCGGGGGGAATGTATTGTTGAGAAAAGTGAAAGAACCGATAAAGAATCCGCTTATCTGGGTCGGATTGATTGTTATCATTCTTCTTACTGTTCCCTGGTATCTTCCGGCATCCGCCACTCGCCCGGTTATCCTGGGGTTCCCTCTCTGGGCAGCCCTCTCTGGGTTCTTCACCATCGTACTCTCCGCCTTTCTTACGTGGGTGCTCTCGGCCCAGTGGGACATAGAGGAACCACTCTCTGATTCAAAGGCGTCGAGCCGGGGAGGTGACACCAGATGACGCTGGCTTTTTCGGGCTGGCATGGTGCAGCAGTACTTGCGGTCTTTGGACTGGTCATGCTGGGCGTCGGGCTTGCGGTTTCAAGGGGAGGCAATATCAGAGACAGCATGAGCGAGTATTATCTTGCAGGCAGGGGACTTGGTCTTCTCATGCTCTTCTTCACGCTGTATGCGACGCAGTACAGCGGCAACACCATAGTGGGCTATGCGCCCACGGCGTACCGCATGGGGTTCGGCTGGATTCGGTCCGTCACGTTCATGGTGCTAGTCATGGGCGGCTACCTCTTGTTCGCGCCGCGCCTGTACGTGCTGGCAAAGAGGTACAACTTCCTGACTCCGTCCGACTGGCTCCAGAAGAGGTTCAATTCACGCGCGGTAACGCTCGTGGGCACGCTGCTCATGCTCTACGGGTTGGGGAATTACCTGCTTGAGCAGTTCGTCGCTATCGGCCAGGGCGTGGCAGGGCTGACGGCAGGGATTGTCCCGTATCAGGTGGGCGTGCTCTTCTTTATCGTGATCATGCTGGTATATGAGTGGCTAGGTGGAATGCGCGCGGTGGCGATCACAGACGTACTCTGCGGCGTTGTACTGCTTCTTGGTATCTTCGGGCTGTTGATAGGCAGCATCATCACTTTCGGAGGGCTGGGTGTGGCCACGGAGTACATGTTCGCCAACGCGCCCAAACTGGTGGCCGTGCCGTCAAGGGAGGCGTCCACGACCTGGCTGTCCACTCTCATCCTTATAATGATTGGCGCGGCGGTATACCCGCAGGCGATCCAACGCATTTACTCGGCCAAGAGCGAGCGCACTCTCAAGCAGTCCTTGAGCCGCATGGCTTGGATGCCCTTCATCACCACCGGCGTGGTGCTCCTGATAGGGCTCATCGGTGTGAAGGCGCTCCCCGGGCTTGACAAGATGGCGTCCGAGCAGCTGGTGGGGATGATGGCCAACGCCGTGGCTGCGCAGGGGCCGGTGTTCTATGGGCTGATGCTGCTTTTGTTTGCGGCGGTTATCGGTGCAATTGTATCCACCGCCGATTCGGTCATCCTCACCATGTCGTCCATGTTCTCCAAGGACATCTACGCGAGGCACATTGCACCGTCTGCCAGTGAGAAGCAACAGGTGCTCTGGGGTAAGGTGGCAGGCATCATCGTGGTATTTCTCCTTCTGCTCATTGCCTGGAACCCGCCCGGCACGCTGTACGAGCTATTTATACTCAAGTTCGAAGTGCTGATCCAGGTGGCTCCGGCTTTCATCATTGGGCTCTACTGGAAGAAGCTCAGCCGCGGCCCCGTGCTTGTCGGGATGCTCGCAGGTGCCATCCTGGCAGGATGGATGACTATAGCAGGGATTAGGACATGGCACGGCTGGCACGTAGGACTGGTCGGCCTCGCCCTGAACACGGTCATCTGCGTGGTCGGCAGCTACTTGTTCCCTGCAGCTGCGACAGAACAGCAAGAAGTGGAGGAAATGATCAGCTTGTGAGGAGCGGGCGGGGTGGGACAGTGTTCGCCCCGCCCCGCCTGATGACGAAAGGAGAGAACACTGTCTTGAGGCTACCTCAGGCTGCTTGCATCACGGATGTGGCCGGTCGTGACGGCTTCCAGATGGAAAAGGAGTTCATACCCACAGAACATAAGGTAAAGGTTCTGGATATGCTGACAGACAGCGGTATGAGAAAGATCGAAGTCACTTCTTTCGTTCATCCAAAGGCTGTCCCGCAGATGAGAGATGCTGAGGAAGTGCTGGAGAGAATCAAGAGGAGACCGGACGTGATTTACTCCTGCCTCGTTCCGAATTTGCGGGGGGCTGAGCGAGCCCTGGCCTGTAAAGTTGATGAAGTGAATGTTGTGCTTTCGGTGTCCGAGACCCATAACCGCCGGAACGTCAACATGACGGTGGAAGAATCCATGGCAGCTGTTGCTTCGGTAGTCGAACTGGTGCGCGGTGCAGGGCGCCGGGCCAATGTCAGCCTGGCTACCGCTTTCGGCTGTCCGTACGAGGGAGATGTGCCGGTAGACAGGGTGCTCGCGCTGATCGAAAGGTGTCTTGCCTTCGGTGCCTGCTCCATCACGCTGGCTGACACCACCGGTATGGCAAACCCGACCCAGGTGTACCGGATGGCCCAGCTGGTGATGGAGCGGTGGCCAGACCTTTGCCTCACGTTCCATTTCCACAACACGAGGGGGATGGGGCTAGCCAACATCCTCGCCGGCCTGCTTAGTGGAGTAACGTCATATGATGCATCGCTCGGAGGCCTCGGGGGTTGCCCGTTCGCCCCAGGCGCCACCGGTAACGTCTGTACTGAAGACGTGGTTCACATGCTGCAAGAAATGGGTGTCAATACGGGAGTGGACCTAGACTTGCTTATTGAAGCAGCCAGGGAACTTGAACGATTATTGGGCAGGACACTGCCCGGCCAGGTCATGAAGGCCGGAAAGCGGAGATGTCTCATACCTGTAGGGGACTTTTCCTTTAAAACGGAGGGAGTCAGATGAAAGATCCTGTGATGCCGCTTGAGGGCGTGCGCGTGCTTGAAATGGGCACCCTCATCGCGGGGCCCTTCTGTACGAGGCTGCTTGCAGACTACGGAGCCTGTGTCATCAAAGTGGAACCGCCGGGAACAGGGGACCCCATGCGCCAGTGGGGAGTGGGGGTAAGAGAGGACCGTTCGCTCTGGTGGACCGTTCAATCCAGGAATAAAAAGTGTGTGACGCTGGACCTGAGAAAGCCGAAGGGACAGGAGATAGCGAGGGCGCTTGCGGCCAAGTGCGACGTGCTCGTTGAGAACTTCCGGCCGGGTACGATGGAGAAATGGGGCCTCAGTTACGAAGAACTGAAGAAAGTAAACCCGGGGCTGATCATGGTCCGGATTTCCGGGTTTGGGCAGTACGGTCCTTACCGGGACAAGGCCGGTTTCGGCAGCGTAGCGGAAGCCATGGGCGGTCTCCGCTACGTAACGGGATACCCGGACCTCCCCCCGCCGAGGATCGGGATAAGTATTGGAGACGCGCTCGCCTCTATGTTCGGTGTGATCGGCGCGCTGAACGCCCTGTATTACCGCGATGCTGCCGGAGGCGGGGTGGGGCAGTGCGTGGATGTGGCCCTGTACGAAGCAGTGTTTGCGCTGATGGAGTCCGCCCTCCCCGACTATGATAAGACGGGTTACGTGAGGGAGAGAACCGGGACGATTCTTCCGAAGATTGCCCCATCCAACACATACCCTACACGGGACGGAAAATGGATCGTGATGGGAGCTAACGCGGACGGCGTATTCCGCCGGCTTACTTCCTGTATGGGCAGGCCGGAGCTGGCCGACGATGAGCGTTTTTACAGCCACTTGGCCCGCGGAGAGAACCAGGCGCTGCTGGATGACATTATCGCTGGCTGGACGCGGCAGCACGATATCCAGGAACTGATCCGCATTCTCGACGAGGCGGGTGTGCCTGCAGGCCCTATCTACTCTATAGCCGACATTGCGAAGGACCCGCACTATCACGCAAGAGAAATGATTCGGGAAGTGCACGACCGGATGTGGGAGACCGTGAAGATGCCGGGGATAGTACCCAAGTTCAGCCTCACCCCGGGGACCATCAAGTGGAGCGGGCCGGGACTCGGGGAGCACAACGAAGAGATATACTGCCAGCTTCTGGGCATGGAGCAGGAGGAAGTGGAGCGCTTGCGCGAGGAGGGGGTTATTTAGACGGTAAACGGTTGGACGAGGAACCGGAATGTCTGGGTTGTGATGGCGGTTTCCTTTCTGTCAATTCTCGGCTACGGAGCTCAACGCGCCATCCTCCCGGCGCATTTGAAAGAGATGGGTGCGGGTGTGGGGCACATCGGGTTCTTGCTGTCGCTGTACGGTGTGCCGCGCGCCCTTATGAACGTGGCTGGAGGCTATCTGGCGGACCGCTTCAGCCGGAAATGGAATCTGGTGGCCGGCGTGATGCTGTACCTTGCGTCATATATGGCGCTGGCGGTGTTCTCGGGCTCGGTGTCTGTATCTTTGAGCAGGATTTCTATGGGAATCGGGCTGTCCTGGGGTACTACTGCAGCCATGGCTGTGCTGTCAGACAACACGTCTGAGCGCTCGCGGGGCACCGTCTTCGGCCTGCAGAAGGCGTTCTTCTGGGCGGGCATCACGCTGTCCGGGTACTTCGCGGGGCGCCTTGGGTCAAGGGTGGGCTTCTCTGGAGTGATGCTGGGTTCGGCATATCTCGGGGCGCTAGGAGTACTGCTTGTGGCACTGCTTCTTACAGAGTCGCGGCACGCGGAGGAGCGCCGCCGCCCTCCGACTCTGAGCGAAGCAAGCCGGCTGCTTGAACCCAGATTTCTGATGCTCGGTTTCGTCGGGACCGTATCCAAGGTGCTGGACGACGGCGTGATCGTGCTGCTCCTCCCCCTGTTTCTCGTTGAGTCGGGCATGGGGAACGCTGCTTTGGGCGCGCTTTTAGTCACCTGCTATACCGCTTCTTTCGCGGTGGGCCAGCCCGTGGGAGGGGCGCTCTCTGACTCGGCGGGCAGGCTCCGGATCGTATGGGCAGGCCACTGGCTGTCCGCTTGCGGTCTCGCGCTGGGCCTTCTTTCAAGGTCGGCTGCGGGGCTCATGTGTACAGCGGTGTTGCTTGGGCTGGGTACGGGTTTTGTTTCGCCCACGGCGGAGGCCCTCTCCGGCGAGGCGGCGCCGTCAGGACTCAGCGGTACGAGCCTTGGCCTCTGGAGGCTCTTCCGCGACACTGGGTCATTTGTGGGCCCGGCGGTGCTCGGAGCGGTATCTGCCGCTTCCGGGATCAAGACCGCGCTGGTGACTGCCGGGGCAATGGTGGCCGTTGCGCAGGTGTTCACCCGGCAGCTGAAACGCGCCGGGTTTGAGCCGTCGGGTTGCCGGACGGGTCAGTCTCCCGGGGAGGTAGGCGCATCGCACGGCATGAGCCCGTAAGCGCGCCCTGCCAGTGCGAGTCTGGACGACTGACGCTATGTGCTGGTATCTTTCAGCACCTCACCGGTCCTTTTTGGGTAAGCGTCAAATACAACCCACCTTGGCACTGCGCTCGAGTTTAAGGTGTTTATGGCAAAATAAAAGTACAGAGATCGGCAACCAAAAAGTGCAGAGCTAACCTGCCGGGTTAGAAACAAAAGAGGCACTTGCCAACAACCTAAAATATCCCTTACCGTTTAAGTTGCTAAGGCTAAAACGGGAGGGGGAA
>JBFMAL010000047.1:0-16774 GCA_040755615.1 Bacillota bacterium | reverse complement strand
GGAGACGGCCCTGGCCATGACCATCAGCAATATCGATTTCCTGAAAGGCCAGGTCCGCAAGCTGGACAGGCTCATCGCACGGGAACTGGACGCTATCCCGCAGACTTTAACCACCGTCCCCGGCATCCGATGATGGCACAAAAGTTTGGCTCGAGGGGGTAGACATACACCTCCTTAGGGTGGCCGTGGTAGCGGTAGCCCCGGCCTTGTTTAGTGAAGCCCTTGGTCTGGTTCACCAGAATCCAATTGGTCGCGCAGTAGACAGTGCCGGAGAAGTAGCGGGGATCGACGTAGGTTTCCACAAGCAGAGGGGGCAGCCGTACCTGGCGAGCCACTCTCTCTGCAATGTCTCGGCGAAGCGGGCGGGCGCGTGGGAAGCCAGCTTGGGCACCTTAACCCATGGCAGCACCAGAAAACGGCAGTTATTGGCCACCTGACGCAAGAAGCGCTTCCTCTGCTCGGGGTTCCAACCTATGAAGCAGTCGCGGGCCTCCAGCTTGAGGGCGGCCGCCCGCCAGCCCGCGAGCACCAGGGGTCGGTTACCGCTAAAGGCGATCTGCTTCATCTGGGTCCCTACTATGCTCTTGTAGCCCAGGTAGTGGGGCCCGCATGAGGACGGTGAGCACTGTGATGCGTCCGAGTTCTGCCAGGCTTGCATGCACGGGGCTGGTATCGACAGAGATCGATTCTTTGGATGCCACGCTGTCTCGCCAGGGCAGATGGAGCGAACACCGCCCCTTTCGGGGAAGGCAAGCCTCGCCCGGCTTGGCAACCCCACGATTCTACCAAAGATACGCCGAAGCGTTTAGATGGATAGATAACGCTCTATCGAATTCAGATATATCTGAGCCTCGAGCTCAAAATGAAATTCCTTCCGATTATCTGCAGCCCCTCTCCGGACTCCTTTCTACTGGTAAGAGCGGGCGATGTTCAGGATCTGACGCATCCTGTGGTTCACTCCGGATTTGCCGAGCTTCGGGTTCATCTTCTCACCGAGCTCCTTCAGGGTGAGATCGGGGTGAGCCAGGCGGAGCTTGGCCAGTTCCCGCAGTTTCGGAGGCAGCGAGTGAAGCCCTACCGACGCCTCTATCGCCTGGATCGCCTCGATCTGTTTGAGTGAAGCATCCACTGCTTTGTTGAGGTTGGCAGTCTCACAATTGACCAGCCTGTTGACCATCCCCTTGAGGTCTTTAACCACCCTCACTTCCTCATAGTGAAACAGCGTGGAGCTGGCCCCCACCGCCTTCAGGAAATCCGAGATCTGCTCGGATTCCTTGATATACAGCATGAAGCCGTCTTTCTTCTGAAGGAAGGCGGGCTTAAGATCAAGGAGCTCGCTGGCCTGCTTTGCAAGACGCAGGGTGTCGTCGTTAGTACCGAGCCTGATCTCTAGGTGATAGCCTTTCTCCGGGCTAGAGAGCGACCCGCCCCCCAGGAAACTGCCCTTCAAAAAGCTCATGGCGCAACAGCGGCAGGATACAGACCCTAGAGGCGCGGTAGTGAGCGCGCCGAGCCTCTCCACTATCTCCAGGGCCTTGCGCCCCTTGACCCGAACCAGGTATACGTTGGCGCGCCGGAGCCGCTTTTCTTTCCTGAAGAGCACCTCCGAGTGCACAAAGAACTCGTCCTTCAAAATTGAGAATACATGCCTGGCGACAGAAGGGTACTCGGTGGACACCTCAAGGTTCCCGCCTCCGTTCCCCAATATGTAGAGATGGCCCGCCGTACGAAGAAGGCCGAGAAGCTCCGCCCTGGCACAGCAGCTGCTTTCCGGGTAGTGTCGGGACAGTTCGGCCTTGATCGCTTCAGAAAAGGACACCTGCTCTACCCCCCACAGGTTCAAACTTGGCGGTGAAATGCCTGAGAATCGGAGGCTCTTCCACAAACCGAAAGCCCGGAATGCCGGATGCCTTGTCATTTACCGCTGCCGCGGCGGCCACCACTACGTCCATGTGACGGTCGGTGTACACGCGCCGGGGAATAGCGAGGCGCACCAGCTCCATCCTGGCGTAGTCATTCTCCCCGTCGGGTCTTCTGCCAGACAGCACAGAGCCGATCTCCACACCTCTTATGCCTCCCTCTATATACAGCGCCACTGAGAGAGCCCATGCTGGGAACCGATCCTTTGGGATGTGGCAAAGCATCTTTTGTGCATCGATATACACGCCATGACCCCCCGTAGGCTCGACCAGCGGGATACCTTGCTCCTTGAGCCTGTCCGCAAGGTACCTCACCTGCCCGATGCGCTCGGAAAGGTAATCAAGGCTTAACACCTCGTAAAGACCCCTGGCTGTCGCTTCCATGTCCCGTCCTGCCAGGCCACCGTAGGTCGGAAAACCCTCGAACAGCACACACCACACGGTCGCGGCCCTGTAGATCTTCTCGTCATTGGTTGCCAGAAAACCACCGATGTTCACCAGCGCGTCTTTCTTCGCGCTCATAGTGCATCCATCAGCATACGAAAACATCTCTCTTGCGATGTCCGCAATAGAGGCGTTTTCATATCCGCGTTCCCGTTCGCGTATGAAAAAAGCATTCTCTGCAAACCGGCAGGCGTCAATGAAGAAAGGCACCCCGTACTTCCTGCAGACCTTTGAGACCTCCCGGATGTTCGCCATGGATACAGGCTGGCCTCCCGCGCTGTTGCAGGTGATCGTAAGCATCACCAGGGGTACCTCGTCTCTCTGGGTTCTTAGAAGCTGGTCAAGCTTGTCCGTATCCATGTCCCCCTTGAACGGAGAGGTGTCAGAGGCCACGTATGCGGCATCTATTACCAGGTCGAGCGGCCTGCCGCGCTTGTTCATCACATGAGCCTTGGTGGTATCGAAATGCATGTTGTTGGGTACGATCTGACCTTCCTTAACCAGGGTAAGAAAGAGGATGTTCTCCGCCGCCCGCCCCTGGTGGGTGGGCAGGACATACTTAAAGCCGAACACGTCCTCTACCGCCTGTCTCAGGCTGTCGAAGCTCCTGCTGCCGGCATAGGACTCGTCTCCCAGCAGTAAACTGGCCCACTGGTTGTCGCTCATCGCAGACGTACCGCTGTCAGTGAGGAGATCTATATACACGTCTTGCGACTTAAGCAGGAACGGGTTATAACCCGCCGACTTGATCAGCGCCTGTCTTTCCTCGCGGGTGGTTAGCTTGAGCGGCTCGACCATCTTGATGCGGTAAGGCTCCGCCGGAGGCCTTGACAACATGTTTAACGTCCCCTCCATCTCTTGGCTTTTCTTTTGCGTCCAGTCCTGGATACGGCCAGTTTGATAATTGCCCTGGCCAGCTTCTCGGGGTCGTGGCGGGCCAGGTCCCCCGAATCCAAGAGATCTGCTTCGAATACGGCGTACGCGCGATGGCGTAGCCCGGCCGTGTCGGGAATCACCGGGTGCGCACCCTGCGCCCGGTATTTTGCTAATACCTCCTCGGGGGGCCGCCGGTCATTTAGTAGCACCCAATCTACCATACCCGGGCCAAGGTGTTCAGTCAGCGCATCGACGTGGTCAGACGCAGAGAAACCATCCGTCTCACCGGGCTGCGTCATAACATTAACAACAAATGCCCGTACCGCCCTGGTGTTTCGTACCGCCTGCGCGATCCCTGACACAAGAAGGCCCGGCAGTATGCTGGTATACAGGCTGCCCGGGCCGATGACGACCACGTCTGCTTCAGAAATGGCAGTCACTGCTTCAGGCACCGGTTCGGCGTCGTGGGGAATCAGGTACACGCGCTTGATCCGGCCTTTCGCGCCCGAGATGTTGCTTTCCCCCCGTACGCGCCTGCCGTCTTCCATCTCGGCTTCCAACACTACGTTGGACAGAGTGGACGGGAGGACCTGCCCTCTCACATTCAGAATCCGGCTGAACTGACGGACGGCCTCCTCAAAATCCCCGCTAACCTCAGTCATTGCCGCTATAAACAAGTTTCCAAAACTATGCCCCGCCAGTTGGTGGCCCTTCTCGAACCGGTACTGAAACAGCCGTTTCATCAGGGGCTCAGCTTCGGCCAGCGCCAAAATACAGTTTCTGATGTCGCCCGGTGGCAGAATGCCCAGTTCCTGTCGGAGCCTGCCCGAGCTGCCGCCGTCATCAGAAACCGTCACGATGGCAGTGATTTTCAGGTTAAACCCTTTAAGACCCCGAAGCAGTGTGGATAGCCCCGTTCCTCCCCCGATGCACACCACCCGGAGTCTTCTCGCCCTTCTTCGCACGTCGTAAATGATCTGGCCGATCTCGTCGCTCACGTCGGGTGTCGCCCTACCCGTCAGCGCACGATAGAATACGCGCCCGATGGCGACGATGACAGCCAGAACGGTAAGGACCAGCGCATACGTCAAAAGGCCGTCCATCAAGTATCCGCGTTTGCCTCACTTTCCCGTGCGTCCCTGTGCTGGACCGTAACAAAGTGCCCGTCCCGTCTTAAGTACTCCGCAAGCCGGTTGGCCACCGAGACCGATCTGTGGACTCCTCCGGTACAGCCTATGCCAACAACAAGTTGTGTCTTGCCTTCCCTTTTATAATACGGGATGAGAAACCTCAACAGAGAGACTAATTTTGACATGAAACGCCTGGTTTCAGGCCATTTCATGACGTAATTCCTGACGTCCTTGTGGGAGCCGTCAAGGGGTCTTAAGTCTTCAATGTAGTAGGGGTTGGGAAGAAAGCGTACGTCGAATACCAGATCCGCATGAAGCGGAAGACCCTTTTTGAAGCCAAACGAAACCAGGTTAATCTCAAACCCTTCTGACTCACTGCTCCTTTTAAACAGCGAGATGATCTCGGCTCTCAGGCCGGAAGCAGAGAGACCGCTGGTATCGATGATGTATCGTGCGCGTTCACGGAGGCTGGCCAACTTCTTCCTCTCCAGTTTGAGGCCGTCAACAATGGAGCCCTGCAGCGCCAACGGATGCCGCCTGCGGGTTTCCTTGAACCTCCTGACCAACGTATCGTCACTTGCCTCAAGGAAGACGATTTCGTAGTATATGCTTCTGTCTTCGAGCTCCTCAAGGGCCGATGAAAGGTCTTCGAAGAACTCCCCGCCCCTTACATCGATCCCCAGAGCCACGCGCTTTACATGCCCTCTTGATTGAGCACAGATCTCCACAAACTTGGATATGAGCGATGGCGGTAGATTATCGACGCAGAAATATCCGAGGTCCTCAAGGCTCCTGAGTGCTTGGGTCTTGCCGGCCCCGCTCATGCCTGTGATGATAACCACCTGCAGTTGTTCCAACGTCCACTCCCCCAACAAGTGAAGGTTCGTGCTTTTCGGTGAGTTCTCCTTCCCGTGAATTCACCACCATCCGTGCATCGAGTCTTGCAGCTTCGGCGATCCGGAGCGCGGACTCGAAGTCTCCCACCCTTTGGGGGGAATGGGCGTCGCTTCCGATAGCGAACCTTGCCCCCAAAACGGCAGCAATACGTACGTACTCCGGCGTCATCCTACGATGGGACGAATTAATCTCAAGAGCAGTACCGTTTCTCCTGCAGGCAATTGCGAGTTCCGCCGTGTCAATATCCGCCCGGAGGCCAGGGTGGGTCACTATGTCTATGGGATACCTTTCGACTGCGCCGACCAGTGCCCGCGTGTTAAGTTCCCTGGCGCCTTCCTTAAGTCTTTCGTCAAACCGCGCTGCAACGTTTATATAGATCAGCCTGGCGGTAGCTGGATTCCGAGGGACGACCTGGAAGTGAATGCCTGCAAGCAGGATATCGAGCCGGTCGAGCACTGCAGAAGGTACATCAAGCGTCCCATCCTCCGACAATACGTTGGCTTCAACACCTACCAATACCTTGATGCCATACCTGTCCTCCGCCCTTTTGGCCTGGTTTCGCAATCTGTCTATCTGGGAGAGGTGCATGCCGATAAAGAGGCTATCCGGGCCGTGATCAGTTATACCGACTGCAGAAAGCCCTTTTCTCCAGGCTGCCCTGACGTTCTGCTCGACTGTGCCCAGGCCGTGGCTGAAACGGGTGTGCGTGTGGTAATCTGCTACGAGCTGCAAGTCAATTCCCCCCAACCCACTATTCTTCCCCGTTCAGTATGATCCGTGCCACAACCGGGAGATGATCTGATAGATTGGTGGGGATGGTGTAAGACTCCTTTATCGGGTAGGCTGACGTCAGCACGTAGTCTATGCTCCACAGGGCGGCCGGGTAGGTGTTGCGCGCCCGGGAAAGGTTCCGTCCCGACAGAAGGATGGCGGGGCCGTGCCGGCTCAAGTCTGAGTTGAAGTCTCCGGTGAGGATGTGAGGCCTTAGGCCTGTTGCCTGGTTGATGATGCGGGCGTGGGCCTCCCGCTCAGCGGCGTCAAGGCCAAGATGGGTGGTGAAGACGGAAAGCGGCTGTCCCGGAGCGGGATACACCTCTGCATGAAGGAGCCCTCTAGGCTCGCGGCTGCTCGGCAGGAGGATGTTTCTGTAGTTGCCCAGGGGAAAGCGGCTCAGGATGAGGTTGCCATAGCTGAAGGGCCCGATTCTGACGTTTGCGCCGAACACGTAGTTCATGCGGAGGTGCCTCGCGATAACAGCGGCCTGATCTACCATACCGGACCTGGGCGCGAACCTGTCGACTTCCTGCAGCGTGACGATGTCCGCTCCGGAAGCCTCGATCAGCCGGCAGATATCCGAAAGTTCAGGCGCGTGTTTCCCCCGGGCGATGTTCCACGTGAGGATGACGATCTCCCTGTCTTCCATACGCATCCCGCCCTCGCTCACCAAAGAAGGGCTCCCAGGAGCAAGCCCCAGTATAATAACGATGAAAGCGGCGAGAACAAACCACCTCGGCACAGGCATCACCGTGAAAGGATTCGGCGACGGCTGTTATGTCACCTCTTGTCAAATGTTACTAATGGCAAGCGCCGGGACCAGACCCCCAAGACCCACGACCTGCGTCAGGGTACAACTGCCTTTCGACGTCACCCAGTGCTTGGTACAGTGCCCGCAGATTCGCCGCGGGTACTTCCTCACCTAGAAAACCCGTAGAGCTACCCAGAATGTGCGGCCATTCTGCCTCCCTCGCGTAGCGTAGAGCGCGAGCGTAGACCTGCGCGGGGCTCCGGAGACATAGCTCCGCAGAGGGAAAGCCCCCGAGCACCACAAGACCCGCTTCATGTGCATCGCGCGGGAGGATTCCGTCCGCAGGATGTATTCCGGCAAAACCCGCCCGCCGTATCGAATGAAGCAGCTTGCCGATAGCCCCGTCGGAGTGAAGCACGCACGGAAGCTGCGCCGACGCCTGTGTGAGCACCTCATGAGCCGGCGCCACCAGGCGGTTGTAGTCGTCCGGCGAGATATACGGGCCCGCGCTGTATCCGAGGTCATCGCCTATCACGATCCCCGATACACCCGCGTCCTTGCACGCGCGGATTACGCGGCTTTCACGCTCCGCCCTGAGCTGTGCTGCCCTCGCGTAGTGCCCGGGCGACCTTTTCATACTGACCAACAGAGACACCCATCCCATCTCGTTCATGAGATCACTCAGTACGCCACCTACGAGGGCAAAGACAAACAGGCCGGCACGCTCCGCCGCCCTTACCTTCTGCTTGAAATCTGGCGGGAGCAGCGCCTTGCCTTCGCGACCTGCCAGCGTGGAGATGCAGCAGTAATCGAACCCAAGGTCTGCCATGACTTCAATCTGTGCATCAAACGAAGCTGTGTTTGAGCCTGCAAGCGCCTTTACAAGACCATCTGAAAGACTCATCTCGCCTCTCGGCAGCGCGTTGATAGCTTGTCCGAAAAACACCCTCTTGATTATCTCTCTCGAAGGTCTCACGGCTTACCTCCTGAAGCGTCCCAAGGAGACAAAGGTGCAGTCATTCCCAATCGAATTCCCACGGTCTTGTAAGCCACGCGAGTAATTCAGGCTGCTCGGCATATGTGGTATAAAGGGGTTGATCGGGAAGACCTGGCCCCCCCATCTCCGCCGGTGCTACCAGCACCGGTTCGGGGTGATGGTCGTAATGTTCATTGGGAACCAGGAAGCTCCTGTCGTTCTCCAGTATCTCGTAATATGCCGCTCCGTGCCTCTCGGCGTACGGCTCGTACACGGACCTAAAATGCCGCTCTGTCACATTGGACATGACAAGGGGCGTATCTCCCGCATTGATCGTAACGTGACCCCACCCAGGGGGTATAACCACTCTTGTTCCCGACGGCGCCTCAACAAGACGCACGGCCTCCGCACCCCCGGGACCGGGCCGCTGCAGCAGGTAATGGGCGGTACCCTGTATTACCTCGTATACCTCAGGGTAGGTGAGCCCGGCCTTTCCCGAGTCTGGGTGGTAGTGACCAGCCGTCTTGACGTATTCGCCGCCCACCGTTCCCGGTACCAGCACAGTGATATCATAACGGAGGTTGTACGCCGCGCCCCTTTGTTTATGGTCGTTGTAACCTACATCCCTGTACATGAAGTAAAGTTCGGAAGGACGGGTAGCCGTCTGGTTATAAAGAAGAGGGCGCATTTCCTCAAGCGTCCTCACCTGAGGCGTCACCTCGGGTACATCTCCGAATGAAAGAGTGACTCCAGATAATGATATGGGTAGGCCTGACTGCAAAAGGCGCATTCCATCACCCCTTCAGAATCCTCGGCTTGCAGATCACTTCCAGTATCTGGGTGTCAAAGAATGAGTGCGCGTGCGCCGGCTTAAGCAGGAGCGCACTGTCCGCTCCGCGGCCTGAACCTGCCACCGCCACGATCTCCTTGCCAAAGGGGATGAGCCCGGCATCAAGCGCCATCACTGAACACTCAATACAGACCTTAGTACCCTGACCGAACATGCGAAGGGTGTACGCGACGATTTCCGCCGGGTAGATTCCATGGAACTTCCTTGACATCCCGCGCTCGATGTTGGCCATGAGGTGGGTGGTGGTGAGCACTGGCACACCGCTTGAGGCAAGCTCCTCCCGGACGCCCGGGTCGAACTCGTTCACGCCCGGTTCCCGGTACCCCGTATGGTGCGACACCACAACAAGCTTAGTATGCTCCAACTTGCGCTCGCGCATCAGCTCATGAGCGCGACGCGCTGTTTGCCCGGTGGTGCTGGCGACCACCAGGTGGGACACGGATAGCTCCTGCGCGCGGTTAATCGCGCAATTTAATGTCCTATCAGTCAGCGACGGCCCGAAAGTATCCCAGTATACCATGGTCGTATCCCCCCCCGCAGTTACTTCTTCCCCAACCCGTTCAGCACAAGTAGCGTGCCGATAACGATAAGCGCGATGGGCGTTAGGTTGCCAACGCGCAGCCACGGGAACAGCGTTCTCATCAGCATTATGCCACCGACCAGGACTAAAAAGCCCCCCACAATTACAGCAGCGTCACCTTGGGAAGACGGCTTCGACCCGGAGGGAGACGGGTTAAGCGGCATGATAATCCAGGCGAGAATGTAAACGAGTATGCTCAACCCGCCTGCGAACGTAAGCACAATCCAAATGACCCTCACAACCGTAGGATCTGTATCCAGGTATTCGGCTATGCCAGCACAAACGCCGGCTATCATTTGGTTTGACCGTGACCTGTAAAGTTTCTTCTTCAGTGCAATCACTCCCGCGTGTTGGATTCAAACAAATACCGACAGCGCGCCTGGCAATACCTCCACAGTCACAGGTGTGCTCGCCATCACGTCCCCGTCTAAGTGAACGAGGTGAGGCGGGTCTGTGGCGATCTCTGCCTTCCTGACCCTCCGGCGTCTGACTCGTGGATGGTGGTGAAGCCGTCCCGCCATAAGCATACCGATGACTGTACTTAGTTCAAGAGGCTTGAGTTGCTCCACTACGCATAGATCCAGCCAGCCGTCAAATGCTTCAGCACCAGGTACGATACCGATGTTCTTCCCATAGCAGCTGCCGTTGCCCACCGCGACCAGTATGGCTTTGCCCTGCATTACACAGTCCTCGTCGGTTCTAATTCTATACTTAAAAGGAGAGAAGTCGTGTAGCTTCTCAAGTACCGTCACGACGTACGCCGGCAGGCCCTTTACATACTGGAGTCTTTTCGCCCGACCTGCCACCTCGGCGTCCAGGCCCACCCCCGCCACGTTGAGAAATAGCCCCGCGCCTGTCTGTGCAACATCCATGTTCCTGACCTGTCCTGTATCCAGGAGGTCCAGGCAGCGTTCGGGCGAAAGCGGCAAACGGAGAGAGTAAGCGAGGCCGTTTCCAGTCCCTGCAGGAACGATGAGCAGCGGTATTCCCGTGCCGGCGAAGACACGGCCTACCTCTCGCAACGTGCCGTCGCCGCCTACGACTACGACCGTCGCCGGGTTCTCATCACGGACAGCCTGGGCTTCTTCTCTGCAGCCAGCCATGGTCACCGCCACGCGCACCCTGGGTGACAAGCCCCTCTCCTTGAGCGATTCCACCACAGTGCCGAGTATGCGCGAGGCCCGACCCCCACCTGACAACACGTTGCACAGTACATGCACCATGTTAGACCCTCCAGAGCATTGTTCTACACTGACTGAACCCTTTCCTACCTGGTAAGCCCTTGAGGAAGTACGTGCCTGAAATCCCCGGGCAACCCTACCGGTAACAGCATATGCGCGAAGATCACCGATCCGCATGCCCAGCGTTGTGCCTGCGGGTCGTGTCGAAGGGGTGTTCTGTTGATACTTCTTAAAGAACAAGTACTGGCAACCGTCTGCCGGTGTACGGGATCGTGGGCCACCCATCGCTCACCGTGTGCCGACCCGAAACTTCTCACAAAGTGTTACGTCCAAATGGGCAAAGGTCAGCTGACTTCATTCCAGAAATGGAGGTGCTTCTGTGAGAAGGTTGTACCCACTCGTCGTGTGTTTGGTGGTGATAGCTCTAGCGTCAGGCTTTTTTGCATCGGTCAGCGCAAAACAGCCGGTCACCGCCACGGAGAAGGAACCTCGGGTTATGGTAATGGACGGTGAAGGGCTGGTACAGCTGAAGCCTGACAGGGCAGTGGTCACCCTGGGAGTGCAGACACAGGCGGAGACGGCCCAGAAGGCGCAGTCGGAGAATGCTCGGTTAATGCAGCAGGTAATCGCGGCGGTCAAGTCGCTGGGTATCCGGGAGTCCGATATGAAGACGGCCGGCTTCAACCTGTTCCCGGTATGGGATTATCAGCCGGAGAAGGAGGGCTCGCCGCGCGTGATCGGGTTCCGTGTCCATAACACGCTCTCTATCACCGTATACAAGATAGACATTGTGGGCAGGATCCTCGACACCGCTGTCTCGGCGGGCGCCAATTCAGTCGAGGGCGTCCAGTTCAGTGTGAAGGACCCCTCAGCCGCCAGGCTGGAAGCGCTGAAGCTCGCCATGGCCGACGCGAAGACAAAAGCCGAGACCGTCGCATCTACAATCGGCGCGACTGTAACCGATGTGTTGGTCGTGGAGGAAAACTACAGCGAGTCGCCAGGCATCATCCGGTACTCCGCGGCGAAGGTAATGGAAGACACGGCCATCCTGCCAGGTGACATGATTATCACCGCCAGGCTGCGCGTGAAATTCTCCTTCTGATGTATCGTTTGGAGCCCCTCGCACCCTGTGGCACGAGGGGCTCTCCCTCAGATCTTCACAGCAGTGCCATATGCGATGATTTCCGCCGCGCCGCTGGTAATAGTACTGGTAGCGAACCGTACCCCGATGACTGCGTTCGCACCGAGCTTCTCCGCCTCGGCAGTCATTTTGGCTATAGCTTCTTCCCTAGCCTCAGTCAGTAGCTCTGCATATTCACGAACTTCGCCTCCGACGAGCTTACGGATTTCCGCCATAATGTCCTTCCCCAGGTGCTTGGCTTTCATTGAGCTACCTTTCACCAGTCCCAACACCTGGTAATCAGTCCTCAGGTCAACGGTAGCGAGCAGCATTGCATATGCCCCCTTTCATGTCATTCCTATATCTGGATCCGCCGGTAGAAGAAATCGGATATCCTTGCCATATGCACAAACATCAGTAGCGCAAGCAGAACAGACAGGGCGGCCGAAGCCGTCCACGCCATCCAGAAACCAAGACCTATTTTGAGCGCCGCCTTAAACACCTGGTACAGGCCGAAAAGGATCGCGGCACCGACCACCATACCCGCTACCACATTGAAGTTCTGTTTAATGGCCTTCTGCGGATCATCCCACATCAGGTAAGGCCTGAACAGGTCGATGAGCAGGTTTGAAATGATGACAGGCGCTGAGCCGGCCATCCCGAACACGACTATGGCTGCAAACTCCAGCGCACTCCATGAGAAAACCAACACCGAGTAAAGGTAAAGGATGGGGATGGCAAGTGCCGTCAGGGCGAAACTGTAGGCGAGTTTCCCTTTAAGCTGGTCGGTAGCCGTCACCGGGATCATCTTTGAAATCCAGAACAGCTTGCCCTCTCTGGATATGGCGCTGGCAGGAGAAGGAGCAAACATCCCCATCGTCGCGAGGAATCCCGCCGCGCCGAGCATTATGGTCTGCCTCGCGCCGCCGCTTTCGATCAGCGCGCGCAGGGTGTCGCTGCCCGGCATCACCATGGCGAACAGGGATATGAGGGGAAGAATTACCAACATGGCAACGCTGTTGAACATAAAGATCGGCGTTCTGACTAGTATTCGGACTTCCCTTCTCGCGATCGCTGCGATGGGTGACGACTGTCTGGAAAATCGGGAGTCAATCTCGTCCGATCGCAGCCTCCTGCCCGGGCTCACTTCTCTGCCGGCGATAAGCCCCTTGTAGAACAGGTAGTGTGCTGCAACCATCATCAGCGCAAGCCCTGCCGCTGACGCCGCGGCAAACAATACCACGTGGAGAATGCCAGAGGACGGCGTCACAGGGTTTAGTGCTCTGGTTGCCCATACAGACGGCGGGTAGGCGCGCCCCACCATCCTCACCAGCCCCTCAGGATCCCGCAGTATGGAATGGATGCTCTCTGTGTTAGCCGCGGCACTTGACAGGAGGTAGTTGAAGCCCAGAGCCAACATGAGCAGGAAACTCAGGCCCACCACCCTCAGCGCGTCCTTGTACCTGCCGATGTTGGTAACAGACATAATGAAGAGCACGGCCACGGACGCGACCGCCAGCGGGAGCACCGGGATGAGCAGGAACACGAGCGCAGACGTGAGCCAGTAGACCGGGCCCATACCTTCCCTGATGCAGAAGAGCACCAGGGTTGGAATGGCAAAAGGCGCCGCTATGAGGTAGGCGTTTACCAGCACTGTGGCGAATTTGCCGGCAAGCACCTGGTGAGGCTGGAGCGGCAAACTCACCAGGAAGTCAAGGTCATTGGCGAAATAGAATACGGATACCACCAGGGCAAGTCCCGCGAATACCACGAACAAACTGGACGTGACCACGCCCATGGTGAGCACGGCCTGCCCGTGACCCAGCGCTGACAGAGCGTTATATGTCATGTTCAGGAAGGCGTAGTACATGCCTCCGAATATCGCTCCTGTGAGCACTATGATAGCCGCGATGCCGAGCTGGCCAAGTAGCTTTGTATCCCTGGTCTTCCAGTGATGGCGCAGCACCGAAAGGCCGAAGTTCAGGTTGATGTGCAGGGTAACGAGCCTCCATGTCTTCATTGCTCTGTCAACTCCAGGAATACGTTTTCGAGAGTCTCCTTGTTGGTCGCCATGGTTTTCAGCTCATCCATAGTGCCACAGGCGATGAGCTTCCCCCGTCTGATAATGCCGATACGGTCGCAAAGTCTCTCCGCCACGTCCAGGATGTGGGTTGAGAAGAACACCGTCTTCCCCTCCTGGCAGTGCCGGCTCATAATCTCTTTCAGATTGTGCGTTGACCTAGGATCGAGCCCAACCATAGGCTCATCCAGCACAAACACATCAGGTGCGTGCAGTAACGCTCCGATCAGCACGAGCTTTTGCCTCATGCCGTGAGAGTAGCTCTGGATCAGATTCCCCACGGCCCCCGTGAGCTCGAACAGCTCGAGCAGCTCTTTTGCTCTCTTCGTTCTTACCGCCTGGGGCACGTCGTAAATGTCACCGAGGAAGTTCAGGTACTCAATGCCCGTGAGCCTTTCGTACACGCTTGGATTGTCCGGCACAAACCCGATGGACTTCCGCACCCTTATCGGGTCATTCCGGATATCGTAGCCATTGACCACGATGCTGCCCCGGTCCGGTTCTAAAAGCCCCACGATCATCTTGATAGTCGTGGTCTTGCCTGCACCGTTGGGCCCGAGAAATCCAAAGATCTCCCCGGGTCTCACCTGCAGCGACAGGTCGTCGACTGCCTTCAGCTGCCCTTTATTGTAGCTCTTGGATACGTTTCTGATCTCGATCAAACCGGCTCCCTCCCGTTTCCTTTCATACATCTGATTGCCGGAATGCAGACAATGCAGCCCACAAAAACCCTGATGCCAAAAGCAGCATGAAGAATATGTGGCCAAAGCTCACTTCACCTGTGATGAAAGACCTGCTGGCCGCCATCATCCATATGATCGTCCTGCCCCTTAAGGGAGCAACCCACTCGGCCGCGAACATTAACAGCGCGATACCACCGGCAATGACGGCAGCCTTCAGCCCATCATCGGAACGCGTGGAAAGTAGCAGCGCAAGATTGAAAAATACTAGCGCCCCGGCATACTGGGCGAAAAATCCAGACATGAACCACACCACTGGCACGGGACGGCCCGCCGCATAACTCGCCACAAGCGTGATGACAGTCGACGCCAATATAATCACACCTAAAGAAACCGCTCCCGCCGCTGCTTTGGTCAGTATAATCTGGACGCGCGACAGCGGTTTTGACGCCAAGAATTCCAGCGTGTTCCGGGAGCGCTCTCCTGCGATGAGCGGCCCGGCCATGATCACCGCGAACGCCAAAGAGAATTGGAGTAGGTTCTTGCCGTACCAGTTGGACCAGAGGTAAAGCGGATAGTTCCCCAATTGTTCTCCAAGAACAGACCTTGCCCACTCGGGCACAGCCATTTGTTCTATGAGGAAACCCAGGTAATCCACAAGAAACGGTAGAGAAGCACCCGTGATCCCGGTGATGAGAAGCCCCGTGATCGTCTTCCACTTCGCTTCCTTAAGTTCTTTCACGAAGAGCGGCCTGCTTATCATGACGGCGTACCCCCATTCCCCGCGTATTCCATGAAAATATCCTCGAGGTTTAGGTCAACCACGTCCACCGCGAAGTGGGGTATCTCCCTGAGGTTCATCAGTATCTCATCCACGTTATCGGAGACGTGAATCACGTACCGTCTGCCGTCGCGGTTCACCCGCTCAATCCCCGGCATTTGAAATATCCTTTCGGGGGGATTAACCTGGAACGCCGCTTGGATCTTCTTCTGGCCCAGTTTCAGCTGATCCATGGGTCGTGACAGAAGAAGCCTTCCGCGGACTATCAGACCCACCCAGTCAGCCACGCGTTCTACCTGGTATAACATGTGAGAGGACATCAGCACCGTCTGGCCTGTGCCGGATACTTCTTGAAGTATCGCCTGGAGGAAGTCTCTGATCCCTACGGGGTCAAGCCCGTTCGTAGGTTCGTCGAGCACGATCAGATCCGGGCACGGTGCGAGTGCCAGGATAAGACCGAGCTGCGTCTTCATCCCGCGCGACAGCGCGGAGACGCGGCGAGTCCTCGGGAGGCGGAACATGTCGACGTACTTGTCTTCCACTGACTTGTCCCACCTGGGGTACAGACGCTTGGTGAAAGACAGTATCTCGCCCACTGACATATACCCGTACATACTGGACGTCTCTGAGAGGTATCCCACCCTGCGCCTTATCTCTTCACTCTGGGTCCTGACGTCAAATCCCAGCACCCTGGCAGAACCCGAAGTGGGCGCGACGAGTCCAAGCAGCATCTTTATGGTAGTGGTCTTGCCCGCGCCGTTGGGCCCCAAGAGACCGAAAATGCTACCGGCGGGAACCTGCAGCTTGAGCCCGTCCACCGCCTTCACGTCGTCGTAAGTCTTGGTAAGCCCTTCTGTCTCAATGGCGTACTCACGCATCGATCTCACCTGAATTCTCCTGGAGTTCTGACTGGTACACTTCCCTGGCGGCATCCCTCACTGTCTTTGTGAATTCTCCTGCAGAGAACCGGAGACTATACGCCTGTGCCGCCAGCTGCTTTGCGCCCTTGAAGATCCGGTCGTATCTCTCTTTCTCCGATAGTTTCGGGGGGCTGTCGGACACAAACGTTCCCACGCCCCTGACCACAGCGATGACTCCGTCCCGCTCCAGCTCCTGGTAGGCTCTAGCCACGGTATTCGGATTGACTGTAAGAGAAAGCGCAAGTTCCCTTACAGAAGGCAGTTGCTCCCCGGAAGCCAGCAGGCCGGTAGCAGCTGCCTGGCGCATCTGCTCTACTATTTGAAGGTAGATCGGTACTCCAGAGGAGGGGTCAACATGTATCCACATCCGTGTCACTCTCTTAGTGTACTAATATTATAATACACTTGTATCATAAACCTCTCTGTTAAGTATGTCAATGGGTCGGCAAGCTGAGGTATCCCCACCTCCCGAGTTTGACAGTTGATCGTGAAAAACGGGGTTCCGAGAGCACTAAATCCCAGGTAAATTGAAGGAGGCCAGGTACGGCTACATCGTCGGCAGCAGGATCAGGACGATGAGCAAGAAGACCCTGGCGGCGATCTTTGACGAGACCGGTTATATCAGATTGAAGGATGAAGACGGTAATCTCTTCCGCTACAAAACGATCGACTATGTCAACACCTTCATCGATGAGAACAAGGTGAAACGCCAGCTTGCAGAGAGCCTGATCGTAAGTTTTTCCGAAAAGCGCCTCCGCAAGGATAGGAACGACCGGGAGCGCCTGGTTGAAACAGCCAGGAAACTGCTGCAAAAC
>JBFMAL010000046.1:0-17511 GCA_040755615.1 Bacillota bacterium | reverse complement strand
AAAAGGCCTCTCCGATGTCTCAAGATCGAAGAGACGCGACTGAAAAACGGAAGGATAGAGGAAACATACACTGAGTATCTGGTAACGAGTTGTCCACGACGAGAATGCAGTACCTGCCATGTGGCTGCTAATGGCCATTGCGTTCAACCTGTTTGGGCTTTTTGTCACCAGGAACCTGAAAAAGCCCGTGGGCACGTTTATCACTGCCGCATCGCTAATCCTTGCCGGGAAAGCGTACATAGACGGCCCTCTATACAGAATCACAGTAGAGCCAGGGTAAGCTGCTACTTCTCGTCGGGGGATAGTGCTCAAATAGCAGGTAATATTTGAAAAGGCAACAGACTTGACTTGACAAAGTCATAGTCACGGTTTGTTTTACCCTAAAAACCGAACTCAATGACTAGAGGACCTTGATACTGCAAGGTCCCATAAAATGGAGTGGTTTGCGGAACTTCTGCCTTTTCCCTTTCCAATATTGCAAAAATCACGCTGGGTGTGGTATACTACGGCTTGGTCCGTAATCAAATCACGCACACGTCCAGAAAGACTGCGGCGGTGTCCCGACGGGATCCCGCAGGCGAGAACGGGCGTGGAGGCTAAACCAAAGGAGGCACAACTGAATGAGCGTCGTCAGCATGAAGCAGCTGTTGGAGGCGGGCGTACACTTCGGTCACCAGACCAGGCGTTGGAACCCCAAGATGAAGCCCTACATTTTCACTGAGAGAAACGGGATCTACATCATAGATCTCCAGCGCACTGTAAAGATGATTGAAGAAGCGTACGATTTTGTGAGAAACCTGTCGTTTGAAGGTGGCAGGCTTCTTTTTGTTGGTACAAAAAAGCAAGCCCAGGAATCCATTGCCGAAGAAGCGACGAGGTGCGGTCAGTTTTACGTGAACCAGCGCTGGCTAGGCGGTATGTTAACCAATTTCCAGACCATTAGAAAACGCATTGACAGGCTGGTGCAGCTTGAAGAGATGGAGAACACGGGCCAGCTTGAGAGGTTTCCCAAGAAGGAAATTGCAAGCCTCCTGCATGAAAAGGAAAAGCTTCAGAAGTTCCTCGGAGGCATCAAGGGTATGAAGAGTCTCCCCGATGCGCTGTTTGTGGTGGATCCAAGAAAGGAGAGAATCGCAGTACTCGAAGCGAGGAGGCTTGAGATCCCCATTGTCGCCATCGTCGACACCAACTGCGATCCGGACGAAGTGGACTACGTAATACCGGGCAATGATGATGCAATCAGGGCAGTCCGACTGCTCACCGCAAAGATGGCTGATGCGGTGCTTGAAGGGCGGCAGGGTGTCCAGGTAGTCGAGGGCTGAAAGACGCGCGGGGAAAGGGAGGTCTTTGTTCGGGCTGCTTCCTTTCCCGTTCTATCTTGAGCGAGGAGGTCGATTGATTGTGATTACCGCAACGATGGTGAAAGAATTGAGAGAACGTACGGGGGCCGGCATGATGGACTGCAAGAATGCGCTTGAAGCGTGTGCCGGTGATCTGGAACGTGCTGTTGAGTACTTGAGGAAGAAGGGGCTTGCCGCCGCTGCAAAGAAGGCGGGCCGGGAGACGAGGGAAGGTGTTATTGACTCATACATACACGGCAACGGGCGAATCGGCGTGCTGGTTGAGGTAAATTGCGAGACTGACTTTGTCGCGCGCACGGATGAATTCAGACAGCTGGTACACGAGCTGGCGATGCAGGTGGCCGCCGCCAATCCCCAATGGATATCCCGCGAGGACGTACCCGCTTCTGTGCTTGAGAAAGAAAGGTCCATCCTGCGCGAACAAGCCTTGCTGGAAGGCAAGCCCGAAAAGGTCGTAGATAAGATGGTGGAAGGCAGGATGGAGAAGTTCTTCGCCATAAACTGCTTGCTGGACCAGCCGTATATCAGAGACCAGGATGTCAGGATCGACGACTTGTTAAAGGAGAAGATCGCCAAACTCGGGGAGAACATCGTCGTCAGGCGGTTTGCGCGGTACGAGCTGGGCAGCTGATGCTGGAGGATTATTTGCCCCGGCGTAGAAGTCTTGTCTGAGTTGGGCAAAAGACGAGGTGAATCCCTGAAGTGGAAACCACCCCCAGGTTTAAAAGAGTCGTACTTAAGGTAAGCGGCGAGGCGCTGGCGGGCGAAAAGGGTTTTGGTATAGCCCATGAAGTGGTGGACGGCATCGCCAGACAGATCAAAGAGATCGTAGCAATGGGAGTCGAGGTAGCGATTGTTGTCGGAGGTGGCAACTTCTGGCGCGGGGCTTCGGGGAGCGCCAAGGGTATGGATCGCGCGACCGCAGACTACATGGGAATGCTTGCCACGGTGATCAACTCGCTGGCTCTGCAGGATGCCCTTGAGAAGAACGGTATTGATACCCGCGTTCAAACGGCGGTGGAGATGAAGGAGATCGCCGAGCCATATATCCGCAGGAGGGCTATTAGACACTTGGAGAAGGGCCGCGTGGTCATTTTCGCGGCAGGCACGGGCAACCCGTACTTCTCCACCGATACGACTGCAGCGCTTCGTGCCGCGGAGATCGAGGCCGATGTCATACTCATGGCGAAGAAGGGTACTGATGGGATCTATGATTCTGACCCAAACGTCAATCCGTCCGCCATCAAGCTGACCAGGCTGGAGTATCTCGACATCTTAAACCGCGGGCTTGCAGTGATGGATTCTACCGCTACCTCTCTTTGCATGGACAACGGCATACCCCTGGTGGTTTTCGACCTGAGCGTAAACGGGAATATCAGGAGGGCCGTATTGGGCGAGAACATCGGTACCTTTGTGGGGAGGGAGAGAGATGCTCAAGGAGATCCTGAGTGAAGCAGAGGCCCGGATGAAAAAGACGTGTGAGCTGTTCCGGAAGGAACTCGCCACGCTACGCGCGGGACGAGCGTCAGCCGCTTTGCTCGACAGAGTACTGGTGGACTACTACGGAGTGCCTACGCCGGTAAACCAGATGGCCACGGTGAACGTACCGGAGCCCCGGCTGCTCATCATACAGCCATGGGACAGAACTACCGTCGCCAACATCGAGAAGGCTATACTAAAGTCTGATCTGGGCATTACCCCTCAGAGTGATGGTCACGTGATAAGGTTGGTTGTCCCGCAGCTTACGGAAGAGCGCAGACAGGAACTGGTCAAGACCGTGAGAAAAAAGGCGGAAGAAGAAAGGGTGGCCATCCGGAACGTCAGGCGCGACACCAACGACATGATCAAAGAGCTGGAAAAAGAAGGCGAGATTTCCGAGGACCAGAGCAAGCGCGCGCTTGAGGATGTGCAAAAGCTCACGGATAAATACATTGCTGAAATAGACCAGATCATGAAGGCTAAAGAAGAGGAGATCACAGAGGTCTGAACATGGAAGTTCCGGACGTTCTGGGCCTTTGGCTTTCCGATGCCCTGTACGAACTGGGAAGAGCTAATGTCTCCTCCATCAGCGTGGTCCGTACCCAACCCCCTGGAAAAGCTCCTCGCGGCGGGCTGCGTGTGATACGGCAGACTCACGATCACGGGCGCGTGGAGCTGGTTGTCGCAGCTAGTTTTTCGAGTGCTCTCGGAAACACCCAGAAACTCCCTGGGAAGACGTAGGAATAGAGCTGAAGTAAGTGATTGAGGAGTCATGCAGACCCTGTAGGTCGTCAGGAACCGAGGCTGATGAAAAAGTGCGCACCTTGAAAAGGGCATAGGGAACCAGGCTCATCAAGATGAGATTTTAGAAGGTGTACTGTCCGGTTGTGCTGCGTCTCAAGCGGCGAGGGGCCTACCGAAGATCTCGGATAGGAGGTCAGGGAGAGCCTTTTGGGCCCGTCTGACCCAGGCATCGATGTGTTGGTCCATGGCTATAAGATGGGCGTGCTAAACCCGGGCCCGCTTGCTCTTTGACCGGCGCCTTTCGACCTGGTAGTCGACCTTTACGCGTTTGAAGCAGCGTTCTGAGGCAGTGAGTTGGGAATAGGTTTTCTTCCAGGCCGGAGAGCCGCCAGGCGCAAGACGGTCCTGCCGAAGTGATGGCAAATAATACCATCCACTTGTCAAGTGCGGTCTACGGTGCTGATAGCAGGATTTATCCCTCCGTAGCAGCCGCACAGACACAAAAACGTAGAATTTCGCATGCATCCGTTTGGGGAAAGATGCGTCTTCCGCGATAGCTCAAACTACCGGCGGTTAGGACTTTCTGAGAGGACACGTTTTTCGGGAAAGGGGGTGTAATTCTTGGCTATCAGGATATCAGACGAATGCGTGGCATGTGGCTCCTGCATGGATGCGTGCCCGGAAGGTGCCATATCGGAGGGAGACATTTTCGCGATTGACCCGGCCAAGTGTTCAGAATGCAAGACCTGCGTGGAGACCTGTCCTATAGGAGCTATCATTGAAGAATAGACTGCAAGACATCGAAGACCCCCTGGCTCCCGGGGGGTTTTGGCCGCTGGTGCTTTGAGGGGTGGTATCATAGTGAAGGCCGGTAGAGTACCGGAGCACGTCGCGATCATCATGGATGGAAACGGCCGCTGGGCAAGACAGCGCGGACTGCCGAGGCTTGCGGGCCACCGCGCCGGGGCGGAGGCGGTGAAGCGGACGGTAGAGGCAGCAGGCAAGGCGGGTATTAGGTACCTTACGTTATTCGCGTTCTCTACAGAGAACTGGAGAAGACCCGCAAGGGAAGTAAAGGGACTGATGAAACTCCTTGTAGATTACGCTGCGAACGAGCTTGAGACTCTGCGCAGCAATAATATTCGGCTGCGTGTGATCGGGGATACGCGCCCGCTTCCGGAGGAAGTTCAGCAGGCAGTGGAGAAGTGTGAAGCAGCGACGGAGGGTAACACTGGCCTCACCGTTATACTCGCTCTGAACTACGGGGGCAGGTGGGACATCGTCCGCGCGTGCAGGAAGCTATGCGAGAAGGTCGCGCGCGTGGAGATTAAACCGGAAGATGTCGACGAAGAGCTCCTGTCAAAAGAGCTTGCGACGGTGGGTGTACCCGACCCCGACCTTGTTATAAGGACGTCGGGCGAGAAGCGGATTTCAAACTTCCTGCTCTGGCAATGTGCCTACTCGGAGCTCTGGTACACAGACGTGCTATGGCCCGATTTTGGACGCAGCGAGATAGAACAAGCCCTGAGGGATTTCGGGAGGAGGCACCGGCGGTACGGTGGACTTGGAAAAACGAGGGGACGGAATAATTCGTAGGGTGATAAGTGCAATCTTCGGTGCTCCCTTGTTCCTGCTCTTTATATACCTGGGAGGCGTGCCGCTCGTGCTAGCGCTGGTGGCGCTGGGCGCTTTAGGCTGCATTGAGCTTTCAGTGATGATGGTGAAGAGAGATGTCCGCATGATGACGCCGCTGGTTGCCGGCGGTGGAGCCGCGGTGCTGGCGTTGCTTCAGTTCCTGGGTACTGCCACGGGCGCTCTCGGGCTGTACGTGTTGGTACTGGCCGGTTTTTCCCTGCAAGTACTGCGCTCCGGCTCATACAGTATAATGGACGCGCTGGTAAGCACTGCCGCCATGATCTACCTGTACGGTGGGCTCGGGACCATGTTGGTGCTCCGAAGCCAACAACACGGTCTTTTCGCGCTGATGGCTGTGGTCCTGGGCACCTGGGTGTGCGATACCCTGGCATACCTATTCGGCACCCGGTTCGGCAAGCACAGAATGTGCCCATCCATCAGCCCGGGGAAGACATGGGAGGGCGCAGCCGCGGGCTTTCTAGGCGGTACTGCGGCCGTTACGGCGCTGCTTTCAGTGTGGCTCGGAGTTCCCGTGCTCTTGGCGTTGTTGGCAGGGTCGGTAATTAACTTTTCTGCGCAGGTGGGTGACTTGTTTGAATCTTCCATCAAGCGCTACGCGAGGGTGAAGGACTCTGGACGGCTCATTCCGGGCCACGGGGGCATCCTGGACCGGATGGACAGCCTGCTGTTCGCGGTGCCCGTAGCTTTGATACTGCTTGGAGTGATGGGATATTGACTCTGATCGTCAACAAGCGCTTGATCCCGTACTTGCAGCTTCTTGTGTTCGTGGTCGGGTGGTACCTGGTTCTCAGGTACCTGCTGCCATTCGTCACGCCATTTCTGGCTGCTGCCATACTCGCATTTGTTCTGGAAGGCCCTGTCAACATGCTCACAAGGAACCGGGTGCCCCGCGGCGCGGCAGTGGCCGTGAGCCTGGTGGTGGTGCTGGCGGTACTTGCCGGGATCTTCTTAGTTGCGGTGGCCAAGCTTGCGGCAGAACTTGTGGCTCTGTCAAGGCAGATGCCGAACTACCTCGTGACGGTACAGGCAGTGGTAGACCGGTACCTCGAGGAGATGGGTACGCTTCCGCCCCCGGTGAGGACACTGCTCGAGACACAGTATCTCCGGCTTTTCGGCGCTCTCCAGGGCCTCATTGAGTTCATCCTATCTGCGGTGCGCGTGGTCCCGGGCACAGTGATAAGTGCCATCATTACCGTCGTGGCCACGTTTTTCATTTCGCGTGACGGGCCTGAGATCAACAAGTTTCTCATGAAACTCTTGCCGAAGGCCTGGCGAGCGCCATTCACTAAAGTCAAGGCCAACGTGCTATTCGCGGTGCTCGGCCTGCTCAAGGGCCAGCTGATCCTCATGACCATCGCCACCACGCTTTCGGCCACAGGTCTTTATCTGATCGGCGTGGAGTACGCCCTGGTCGTAGGCCTTCTGGTAGCGCTTGTAGACCTTATCCCCGTGATCGGGCCATCCGTTATTTTCTGGCCATGGATCCTGTGGCATATGTTATTCGGTAACATCGTATTCGCCATACTGCTCGCCCTTGTGTATGCGTCCGTCAGCCTGTTACGTCCAATACTTGAACCCCGCATCATCGGGGCGCAGATCGGCATTCATCCGCTGGCCACGTTGATCGCCATCTACCTAGGCATCAAACTGTTCGGTGTCAGTGGGTTTATCATCGGTCCGCTATCCGCCATTGTGATAAAAGCGGCGGTAACATCTGGATTCATACCTTTGCTGGACGACTGACAGGAGGCACATCGTGAAAGGGGTAAGCATCCTGGGGTCAACAGGTTCGGTAGGCCGTCAGACCCTGGACGTGATCAGGAAGAATCCCGGGCGGTTCCGTGTGGTGGGTCTTGCGGCAGGGAGTAACTGGGAGATGCTACTCTCCCAGATACGCGAGTTCTCGCCCGCTGTTGTGAGCCTCCAAGACGAGGATGCTGCGCGCAGGCTGCAGGATGCGCTCGGTGGTTCTGGAACAGAGGTGATTCCCGGCCCCGGCGGCGCCTCGGCCGTGGCGACTCTGCCAGAATGTTCGCGCGTAGTCGCAGCGATGGTAGGCGTATCAGGCCTTCCGGCAGTGCTTGCCGCGATAGAGGCGGGGAAGACCATAGCGCTAGCGAACAAAGAGACCCTGGTAGCAGCAGGTGAGTTGGTGGTGGGCGCGCTCCGAGGTGACAGAAGCCGCTTGATCCCAGTGGACTCTGAGCACAGCGCCATATTCCAGTGCTTGCTCACAGGCAGGAAGGCGTCTGCCGTCATACTCACCGCGTCCGGAGGCCCGTTTCTTGGTATGACTCATGAACAGCTGCAGCAGGTCACCCCTGCCGAGGCGCTGGCGCACCCCACCTGGAGGATGGGCGCCAAAGTGAGCATAGATAGCGCTACCCTGATGAACAAGGGGCTTGAGGTGATCGAGGCCCACCACCTGTTTGGGTTTGAGGCGAACGATATCCGCGTGGTCATACACCCGCAGAGCATTGTGCACTCCATGGTGGAGATGGCTGACGGCACGCTCATCGCCCAGATGGGACCAGCGGATATGCGGCTTGCAATCCAGTTTGCTTTGTCTTACCCGGAAGAGGCCTATGGACACAGCGGGCGGCTGGACCTGTTCTCCACGAATCTTGAGTTTTCGCATCCGGATGTCCAGAGTTTTCCCTGCTTGGACCTGGCGTACCGGGCGCTCGCCGCAGGCGGTACCATGCCCGCCGTCTTGAACGCGGCTAACGAAATAGCGGTTGAAATGTTCCTTGGGGGAACAATAAGGTTTACGGACATCCCCAGGGTTGTCATGGAGGCCATGGAACATCATGAACCGGAACCGGTCCGGTCGCTTGAACAGATCCTGCAGATTGATGCGATGACCAGGGAACGGTCGCGGCGATTCGCGCAGGGACTACGGAGGGGTCAGTGTTGAGCATTGCGGTGGCCATAGTAGTTTTGGGTCTGCTTATCTTCTTGCACGAGCTCGGGCACTTTCTAGCCGCCAAGAGGGCGGGCATTCGCGTGGAGGAATTTGCCCTGGGTTTTGGTCCAAAAACCATTTCAAAGATCGTGGGAGAGACGGAGTATTCCATCAGGATGCTGCCACTCGGTGGGTTCGTGAGGGTTGCCGGGACCAATCCTGAGGAGGCGTCGTTTCACACGGACCCGAGGGGATACAACAGAAGGCCTTTGCTTTCGCGCGCGGGGTTCATCGCGGCGGGTCCTGCCATGAACTTCGCCACCTCAATACTTTTGTTCTTCGTGCTGTTCTCGGTGCTTGGGCTGCCTACCCCCACGCTGGTGATCGGCAGTGTGCTGCCGGGACTCGCCGGCGAGGAAGCGGGGCTGCGCGAAGGGGACCAGATCCTGTCCATCAACGGCAGGCAGGTCAGGAGCTGGGATGAAATTGTGGGTGTCATTCAGAGGGGTCTTGGACAGGAACTTGTGTTCACGGTGCGTCGCGCTGGCCGACTTGAGCAGGTGCGCGTAGTACCCAGAGAAAACCCCCAGGACCCGTCGCTGGGATACGTCGGGATCGGTCCCCAGACTGCCATCCAAAGGCAGGGCATACTGGCCGGGATAGCATCGAGTGTGCGTGCCACTGCTGCAGTGTGCGTGCTGTGGATCAAGGGTATCATCTTGATGCTCTTGCAAAAGATCGAGCCTGACGTAGCGGGGCCGGTTGGCATCACCCAGCTCATAGGTGAAGCCACGAGGACGGGGGTTAGAAACCTAGTGTACTTGACTGCCGCGCTCTCTGCGAACCTCGGTATCTTAAACCTGCTACCCATCCCGGCTCTGGATGGAAGCAGGCTCGTGTTTCTCGGCATTGAGGCGGTGCGGGGAAAGCCCGTAGACCCCGAGAAGGAGAACCTGATCCACCTGGTCGGGTTTGCTTTCCTGATCGTACTCGGTCTGGTGGTAACGTACAGGGACTTGCTCAGGTTGGGGCAGATGTGAGATGACAGTGAGACGGCAAGCCAGAGAAGTCCGGGTAGGTACACTTGTGCTGGGCGGTGGACAACCCATTCGGGTTCAGTCCATGACCAAGACGGATACACGGGATCATGAAGCCACAGCTGCCCAGATCGCTTGTCTTGAGGCTGCAGGCTGTGAACTAGTGCGCGTGGCGGTACCCGACGAAGCTGCGGCGCGCGCCCTGCCAAAGATAAGGGCACAGGTGCGGATCCCGCTCGTGGCGGACATCCACTTCAACCACAGACTCGCGCTCTCAGCCATAGACGCCGGGGTAGACAAAGTACGGATCAACCCGGGTAATTTGGGTGTGGCCGAATCGCGTGAAGTGGCGAGGGCTTGCGCATCAAACGGCGTGGCAATACGTATTGGTGTGAACATGGGCTCTCTTGAGGCGGACGCGGAGAAGCGATACGGCCGCACAGCACAAGCGCTGGTGGAATCGGCACTGCGTTACGCGGCGCTGCTTGAGGAGGAGGGGCTTTCGGCCATCGTACTCTCGCTCAAGTCATCGGATGTTCCCCGCACCCTCGAGGCGTACCGGCAGGTGGCGTCAAGGTGCGACTACCCGCTGCATCTGGGCGTGACTGAGGCGGGCAGCGGCACCGCAGGGGTAGTGAAGAGCGCGTTGGGCATCGGATGCCTGCTTGCGTCTGGCATCGGGGATACGCTGCGCGTGTCTCTGACAGCGCCTCCTGAAGAAGAGGTGCGGGTGGGCCAGGAGATTCTGCAGAGCTTAGGGCTAAGGGTGTTCTCGAGTGAGGTGATCTCCTGTCCTGGGTGCGGCCGTACGGAAGCTGAGATCGAGCGCCTGGTGGACAGGGCGCGCGCGCTCTTACCGAGCCTTCCCGCGCCGCTCCGCATCGCCATCATGGGCTGCGTCGTCAATGGTCCGGGAGAGGCCAGTGAATGCGATGTAGGCCTTGCGTGCGGCAGAAGAGGGGGCGTGATTTTCAAAAAAGGTACACCCGTTGAAGTCGTGCACGATGGAAACGAACTCTTCAGCCGCTTTTGGAAACACGTCCTCGACTGCGCCCGGGAGGAGGCGGGCGGGGCGGACTCCTTTGCCGGTCCGTCGCCGAGATCCCCGAGATCCAGGGGCGTTTGACAAATACCTGGTCTTTTGGTAGAATCATCCGGTGGTGGCCACACTGAGTTGGAGGGGAAGCTCCATGCAGAAAGCAGACAACGCGAAAGAATTCGTGAAGGAGATCACGCCACGCGACAAGGACTTTTCTCAATGGTACATAGACGTGGTGCTGCGTGCCGAGCTGGCTGACTACTCTCCGGTCAGGGGCTGCATGGTAATCAGGCCTCACGGCTACGCGATCTGGGAGAATATCCAAAAAAGCCTCGATGAGCGGTTTCGTGCCACTGGCCACCAGAATGCCTACTTCCCTCTGTTCATCCCGGAGAGTTTCTTCCAGCGCGAAGCGGAGCACGTGGAAGGGTTCACACCCGAGGTAGCTTGGGTGACACAGGGCGGCTCTGAACCGCTTACAGAGAGACTGGCTGTGCGCCCCACGTCAGAGACGATCATCTGTACCATGTACTCGAAGTGGATCCAGTCCTGGCGGGACCTGCCCGTGCTCATCAACCAGTGGTGCAACGTGGTAAGATGGGAAAAGGCGACTAGGCCTTTTTTGCGCACAGCGGAGTTTTTGTGGCAGGAAGGCCACACGGTACACGCCTCCGAAGAGGAAGCGGAGGCAGAGGCCCTGAGAATGCTGGACGTGTACAAAGAATTCGCTGAGAACGTGCTGGCAATTCCGGTGATCGCAGGCAAGAAGACAGAGAGAGAGAAATTCGCCGGCGCACTCCGGACATATACCATTGAGGCGCTGATGTCCGACGGCAAGGCGCTGCAGGCGGGGACCTCTCATAACCTCGGCCAGCACTTCGCAAAGGTCTTTGACATAACGTATCTGGATAAAGACGGGCAGCTGAAGTACGGATGGCAGACGTCCTGGGGCGTCTCCACGCGTCTCATCGGCGCTCTCATCATGGTACACGGTGACGACAGGGGGCTTTCGCTCCCGCCGGCCGTGGCTCCGATCGAGGTCGCGATCGTGCCCATCATGCCAGGGAATCAACGCGAGCGCGTGCTTGAGAGCGCGAGCGCGCTGCTTCAAAGCCTCACGCAGGTGGCGCGTACCGTGCTGGACTCGCGTGAGGAGTACACGCCTGGCTGGAAGTTCAACGAGTGGGAGATGCGGGGCGTACCCGTGCGGGTTGAGCTGGGCCCGAGAGATATCGCTAACAACCAGGTGGTGCTCGTCCGCCGCGACACGGGAGAGAAGATACAGGTTGGACGCGATGACGTGGCTCGTACAGTACGATCCCTGCTGGATACCGTACAACGGGACATGCTGCAGAAGGCCGCGCGGTTCCGAGATGAGAACACACGTCTCGTGTCCTGCATGGATGAATTCAAGGAAATCCTGCAGACGAAACGTGGATTTCTGCTTGCAGGGTGGTGCGGGCACGACCAGTGCGAGACCAGCATAAAGGAGACTACCGGTGCTACCGTAAGGTGTCTGCCCTTCGAAGAGATGGGGAAGGCAGATAAGTGCGTATGCTGCGGAGAGCCGGCCGTTGCCACCCCCGTGTTTGCGAGGGCTTACTGACCGGGGAGGGTAAAACGTGAGGATCGCCGCTATCATCCCGGCCTATAACGAGCAGGACACCGTCGGCGCAGTGGTAGACGCAGTGGTTCAGTCTTCGGTGTGCCATGAGATCATCGTGGTCAGCGACGGATCTACTGACCTGACTCCCGAAAGGGCTGCATCCAGAGGTGCCCGCGTGATACGTCTGGAACACAACCTGGGCAAGGCAGCAGCGATGGAAAAGGGAGTCGAGAGCACTGATTGCCCGGTGCTTCTGTTCCTCGACGGCGACCTCGTCGGCCTGACCCCGGAGCACGTAAGGCAGCTGGTACGACCTGTAGTAGAGGGAGAGGCTGCGATGAGCGTGGGGGTATTTTCAGGCGGGCGCCTCACTACCGACCTTGCCCAACATATCGCACCGTTTCTGTCAGGCCAGAGGGCGCTCAGGAGGCAGATGTTTGAGCATATCAAGGAACTGGATGTCACCGGGTTCGGTGTGGAAGTGGCGCTCACGCAGTATGCCCGGAAAGCCGGCCTTTCGGTGAAGCAGGTCGTGCTCCCCAACCTGACTCATGTGATGAAAGAGGAAAAACGAGGTCTTATCTCCGGTTTCCTCTATCGACTGAGAATGTACTGGGATATCCTCTGTACACTGTGCGGCAAGAGGAGTGTCTTGGCCAGACGGAGGTAACCATGTCCACCGCTGTCTTTAACCCCGAGCGAAGGCGACTGAGCGAGATCTGCAGGACACTTGGACTTGAGACTACTGACCCGGCCTTGGACGACCATCTGACCGTAACCCGCGTGGAGGTAGACGAGGAGCGTCGTCTTGTTGTACTGAGGCTGTACGGGGAAGACGGGTGTCGCGTGCCTCATGAGCTCGCCGAGAGCCTCAGGGAGTACCTGGGCGCCGAACTGGTGGAGTTTCACATGGACAGCAGTATCAAGTCCGCGGTGCTTTCCGTGCTCCGCGGTAGCATGCCCCTGGCAGTAAGGTGGCTGGTCGATGCGGACTTTAAAGAGGAGTCCGAGAATGTAATCAGCCTGAGGCTGGGCTCAAAGGTCGCCGAGCAGCTGTTTTCAACGGGCCGCTATCACAAAGCGCTGAAGGCTGCTGTAAAGGTGGTCCTGGGCAGGGATGTGCTGGTGCGACTTGACGCGGCCGATGCGCCGCCTCAATCAGCAGCGCCTGAGGAGTTTCTCGCCATGCTGGAGCCGGATCAGAAGCCACGCGCGAGTACTCCGCCGGCGGTGCTTCGCGGGAGGCGCATCGGCGGTGACAGCGTGCCCATCGCCTCGATCACCGATGAGCCGGCAGACGTGATCGTAAGGGGCCGGGTGCTCTCGGTGACCACAAGAAAGGGCAAAAGCGGTCCAGTGGTCGCATTTGACATCACCGATCTGACCGATAGCATTTCGTGTGTATGCTATGCGGACAAGGACGGCAACAACGTCGAGATATCGGAGGGGCAGTGGGTGGTGGTCCGCGGGCACGTGCGGCCGGACAGGTTCACTGGCGAGAGCGTTATGACTGTTCGAGATCTGAACACCTGCCCGCCTCCTCCTGTTAGGAAGGACGCCGCGCAGGAAAAAAGAGTAGAGATGCATCTTCACACAAAGATGAGCGCCATGGACGGCCAGACGGACGTAAGCGCGGCCATCGAGCGCGCCGCGCTGTGGGGGCATGAGGCGATTGCGGTGACCGACCACGGGGTGGTTCAGGCGTTTCCGGAGGCAGGGGAGGCTGCGCGGAAATACGGCATCAAGGTGATCTACGGTGTGGAAGCCTACCTTGCCGACACGGCCGATGAGGAGCCTGCCCACGTGGTGGTGTTTGCCAGAAATCAGCAGGGGCTTCAAGACCTCTATAGGCTGATCTCAAGAGCCCACCTTGAGAACTTTCACCGGGTACCTCGTACGGCTAGGGCGTGGCTTGACGAAGTCAGAGCCAACATCATAATCGGCTCGGGCTGCCAGGCGGGTGAGCTCTACAGGCACTTGGCGGCAGGTGGCGACCGGCAGCATGCAGTGAGGCTTGCCAGGTGGTACGACTATCTCGAGATCCAGCCTGTGGGAAACAGCATGTTCCTGGTTAGAGAAGGTAGGCTTACCGTTGAGGACGTGCGCAGGGTGAACCGGGAGATCGTATCGATCGGCAGGGAACTTGGCATCCCCGTAGTTGCGGCCGGAGACGTACACTACCTTGACCCGGAAGACCAGCTTTACCGCAAGATCCTCCTTGCCGGTCAGGGGTACCAGGACGCGGAGAGCCGGACCGAGCTTCACCTTCGGACCACCGATGAAATGCTCGCCGAGTTTTCATATTTGGGTGAGGACATAGCGCGCTGGGTGGTGGTGGAGTGCCCGAGGCTCGTTGCTTCATGGGCGGAGCCCGTGCTTCCGGTCCCGGACGGCGCCTACCCGCCCGAGTTCCCAGGCGCGGATAGCGAGATCCGGCAGCAGGCGAGATCCCGGGCGCACCAGCTATACGGTGATCCGCTGCCTGAGATCGTGGAGGAAAGACTGAACCGCGAACTGGACGCCATTGTGTCCAACGGGTTTTCGTCCATCTATCTGATCGCCAGGCGGCTTGTGGAAAAATCCCTATCTGACGGATACCTTGTGGGCTCGAGGGGATCGGTAGGATCGTCGCTGGTAGCCTACCTTACAGGCATCACCGAGGTGAACCCTCTGCCGCCTCACTATCTCTGCGAGAAGTGCAAGTACACGCGGTTCTTTACGACGGCGGAAGCAGGCGGAGGATTCGACTTGCCTCCGTCTACGTGCCCACGTTGCGGAGCAGCGCTCTCCCGCGCAGGTCATGACATACCTTTTGAGGTCTTTCTCGGATTCGAAGGTGACAAGGTCCCTGACATCGACCTTAATTTTTCAGGCGAGAATCAGGCAGCCATACACCGCTATGCTGAGGAACTGCTGGGGCGGGACCGTGTATTTCGCGCCGGTACCATAGCCACCGTAGCGGAGCGCACAGCATACGGGTTCGTCCGTGGCTTTGCGGACGACAGGGGAATGCGGATAAGGCGGGCCGAAATGGAAAGGCTGGCAAGAGGGCTCATAGGTATCAAGCGTACTACCGGCCAGCACCCGGGAGGGCTGTTCATCGTACCTGAAGGTCTGGATATTACTCGGTTTTCTCCGGTGCAATACCCTGCGGATGACCGCAAGGCGGGGACGGTCACCACACACTTTGACTACAATTCCATCGCATCGCGGCTCGTGAAGCTGGACATCCTGGGACATGACGATCCTACGTCCCTTAAGATGCTGAGCGAACTCACTGGGGTGGATGTGCGGCAGATCCCGTTTGACGACCCGCTCACGCTGTCGCTCTTCTCTTCGACGGAAGCGCTGGGCCTGCTGAAGCAGCTTGATGGCGTGAACGTGGGTACCCTCGGTATACCGGAATTCGGCACGCGATTTGTCAGGCAGATGCTCGAGGAAACAAGACCTAAGACCTTCTCTGCGCTTGTGCGGATTTCGGGCCTTTCGCACGGGACCGACGTGTGGCTGAACAACGCGCAGGAACTGATCAAGAACAAGACGGCAACCCTGGAGAGCGTCATCTGTACGAGGGACGATATTATGCTGTATCTCATCTCAAAGCAGGTACCCCCGAAGACTGCTTTTGGCATCATGGAGCGCGTGAGGAAGGGGAATGGGCTGACGCCGGACGACGCAAAGGTCCTCCGGGACCATGGTGTGCCGGAATGGTATATCGAGTCGTGCGGCAAGATCAAGTACATGTTCCCGAAGGCGCATGCCGTAGCCTACGTGACGATGGCATTCCGAATAGCCTATTTTAAAGTCCACTACCCGCTGGCGTTTTACGCCACGTACTTCTCGCTAAACCTTGACAACTTTGACGCATGGACATGCCTGGCCGGACCCGAAGCGGTGAGGACCCGCATCGCCGAAGTGGAGGCCAGGGGCAACGAGGCCACTGCGAAAGAGCGTACAGTCGCATCAGTACTCGAAGTAGCTGAGGAGATGTTTGCCAGGGGGTTTTCGTTCAGTGGTGTGAGCCTGTCCGCCTCCGACGCAGTGCGCTTCATCCCCGAAGGAAACACGCTGATTTCTCCTTTTGCGTCTCTGCCGGGGCTTGGCGCAGCTGCGGCGCGCAGCATCGTGGCTGCACGAGAGACCGCCCCGTTTATTTCTGTGGAGGACCTGGGCCAGAGGGCGAGACTGTCCGCAAGCATACTCGAACTCCTGGAACAAGCCGGATGCCTGTCGGGCCTGCCGAGGTCGAACCAGCTGACGATGTTTTAGGTTAAAATAGCCTGCGCCTCCCCTGCTGAAAGGCGCGGATGTCCGGCAGCATTTTGACGATGCAGGCCCCTGCCAGAAGTAGCGCCGACGCCGACTGGGGTATGCGTTTCGTAACCGCGAAGGTAAAGAGCGGAAGCACTCCGTAAGCACATGCTACAGCCATCATCACATCGCGAAGCGCAAAGGCCAGGAACAGGCCGCACAGGATGAAGATGGGGATGACGGCAGGGGCAATCAGTAGGAACGCACCCAAGCTGCTGGCAATGCCCTTGCCACCCACAAAGCCTGCGAACAGCTGCCAGTTATGGCCTATCACGGAGAAGGCGGCTGCCATCGGCGGCGCCCAGGCAGACGGAGACATCCTCGAGGCGAGGTAAACGGAAAGCGCTGCCTTCCCCACGTCCAAGACCACCACAGCCGCTCCTGCCAGCGGATGTATGTTTCTGAATACGTTCAAGCCACCCAGGTTACCGCTACCTACTTTTCGTGCATCCTGGTGCAGCAGCCGTGAGATGACAAGGGCTGATGGAAACGAACCCAGAAGGTAAGCAAGAAGCAGTGTCACCAACAAGCAGATCACCCCGCTGTATTTCCAGGAAATCCCAACCAGGGACTTGACCCAGCAGGAGTTCCATTAAGAACAACTTGCAGAAGTGCAAGAATTATTGGGTCTTAAGTAGGGGCAAGTTCTTGGACTTTTGGCTCTGTTGGACGTACCAGATAGAAGCCCCCAGCATCCTAAGAGATCTGTTGTAGAATCTGGAAAGACAATTCTTCTCACATAGTAACAGGGTCTCCAGGCGACGGCAATACCCGAGCTACTTTGAGCAGGAAAAAAGGAGCACCCCAGCATCCTATGGAAGTTATTGTTGGTGACAAAACACTAACGGATGTGGGGTACTTTGCGGAATCTAGCAAAACAATTCTTCTCATATAGTAACAGGGTCTACGGGTTATGGCAATGGCTGAAGTCGGTAAAAGATGGACGATATTACCCTCATGTGCCTCTGAAGTCGGTGTTGACGTGCATTCTCGCAGGATTGATCTGCCGGTTAAGAAGTCTTAACCAGATAGATGGGCATACAAAGGCCTTTGGGAAGACTTCCAAGACCAAGTGCGGATACGCTGGGGTATGCACTAGCAAGGATCGACATAGAGGGGCTTAAGATACCTTTGGGACATCGTTCAAAAGGCTAGACGGAATAAGGTGCCGCTCGGTATGATTGATGGCCTGAGAGTGGCAGCTGTGGATGGTACCGAAGTGTATTCTACCACCAGCGATCGGATAAAATGTCCAAGTTGCAGCAGAAGGGGTTCAGTACTACGAGCGTGCGGTTGTAGTCTCGTATGTTGGAACCCCGCTGGTTATAGGAATACAAAGGATAAAGAAGGGCAAAGGTGAAGTGACTGCTGCG
>JBFMAL010000045.1:0-19282 GCA_040755615.1 Bacillota bacterium | reverse complement strand
GGAGACACAAGGCCAGCTTTCAGTCCCCGTTTCGCGGGTCAGAGCAGTGTTTTCTCAGGCTTGCAGAAAACTTGCAAGCTTATTCTTCTACTTTCAGTCCCCGTTTCGCGGGTCAGAGCAGTGTTTTAAGCGCATGAGGATATTGACCCCCCATACAGCCCACACTTTCAGTCCCCGTTTCGCGGGTCAGAGCAGTGTTTTCCACGCCCAGCGGCCGCCGATATTTATGGCAAACCCTCCCTTTCAGTCCCCGTTTCGCGGGTCAGAGCAGTGTTTTTGCGTATCTGTGCTGCATCGCTACTGTCCAACCGTGCTTTCAGTCCCCGTTTCGCGGGTCAGAGCAGTGTTTTCGTGGAGCCGATGCGGGGCCCTGGTGACCAGAAAGGCTTTCAGTCCCCGTTTCGCGGGTCAGAGCAGTGTTTTGCCCGGATGGTCATGTTCCATGTTCGGGAAGATAGGGCACTTTCAGTCCCCGTTTCGCGGGTCAGAGCAGTGTTTTCCGATGTGGAAGGGCTGGCTGTCGAGCAAATAACTGCCTTTCAGTCCCCGTTTCGCGGGTCAGAGCAGTGTTTTGTGCAGGTGACGGGTACGCCGGCCACGGTCATTCCGGCCTTTCAGTCCCCGTTTCGCGGGTCAGAGCAGTGTTTTTCGAGCATTATTGCGAGCAATCTCCTGTAGGACTTGGTCTTTCAGTCCCCGTTTCGCGGGTCAGAGCAGTGTTTTCCAAAACTATATCGGTGGATTCAAGACGTGCAGAAGCTTTCAGTCCCCGTTTCGCGGGTCAGAGCAGTGTTTTCGGAAATTGGACGAGCAGTTATACCCTTCTTTAGCAGGTGCTTTTCCGTAACCTTGCCCACCAGAGAGGGCGTGATCCGGTGAACACAACGGTTCTGCTCGAAAACTGCAACTTGGTACGGGAGCTGATCACATGGAATACTCCTGCTACGTGACGTATTAGCCGATTCGTGAGGAAGTTTATTCCAATTAGCATAGAAATAAGGGTTTACGTAATGCCGTTGTTCAGTTTTCATTGCTATTTATTTCTCCCCATTACATCTGTTTCCTGCTACGACCAGCATGTCTTATAAAACTGGCATTGTGCATCGCATGATGTCGCTCTCCCGGGATCCATGCCCTCGCCCACAATAGCGGCTTTTGCGTCCCTTTCTTCCACAAACCACTGCCTCATTTCATCACTGATGATATGAAAATCTCTTTCCACCGTTAGGTTACCCTTCGAGAGGTTCAGATACACAATACATCCGATGTTCACGGGGTAGTCATACAGAGCCTCAGTAACGAGCGCATATGCTGTTGTCTGGATCCTGTGGAAGTCTCTTTTTTCACCAACCTTCAGGTCCAGGACAATGGGTTCGCCGATAGTAGTTGCATCCGTTCTGAGATGAGAGCTAAGACCCAGCATTGCTCCATCGAGGTGCTGGTCTACAACCACCGGTATGGAAAGACATGCCAGGGAGTCTCTTGAGATATGTGGGTACCTCGAAACAAGATCCTGAATGCGAGACACAATCCTGATAGCTTCATATTCTCTCAACACTTTGCTGTCTTCCACCACATCTTCGTAGGTATCGCCCAGAAGCTGTCGATCACTGTCCGGCACTTCCAAGACCTGCTCCGCCATCCCGAGAATGCTAGAACATGCGCTGTGGCCATAAGTGTATAAAAGCTTTTTTGACTCTGTTAGCATTTCGCCTACAACGCTGTGCAGAACCCTTCCTCTAACCATGGATGAAGTGGCGGGAGCACGCACTTTCACGACCCGTCTAAGGTAGATGTCCCGTCCACTTGGACAATACTTTGACGCAACCTCGTACACCCCAAGGCGGACGTCGTAGCTGGGCTCAAGAGGGGGCTCCATCCAGTTCCAGCCTCGTAACTCTTCGGCTACCCCGACCGCTCTTGAACGCGGGACCAGTCCTTTCGATAAGTACTTTCGTTCCTCTTCAGAAAAGTAGTACATCTTATGTCCTCCTCAAACATCCTTACAATAGTTTCTGAACTCGCAATCCCTGCATTTGCTCGGTTTCACACGCTCGGTAGGAAACCGTTGCTCGACCACCATCTTCCTCATTCGCGAGCATATCTTCTTGGTATAATCCCGGACCTCTGGGGTAAGAAACACCTCCTGGATAAACTCGCTTTGAAGGTAGTAAAGGAAACCACGTTTAACTGTGGCTTTGAATCCCTCCTCAACCAAGAGAGCATATGCAACCAGCTGGTATCTATGGCTGGAAAGTGAGCGTGAAACTGTATCCTTGAACTCTACGGGAAACAAGCCCCACTTTGTCTCGATGAGCAGGTCAAGGGTCCCGCTCAGGTCAAGACGCTCTGAATATAAACTGTGCTTAAAGTACCTTGTACCAGTGTCCACACCATAGCGCCTGAGTGTACGTCGTCTTTCCAGGATCTCAGTGTGAGCATGTCGATGGAAACCAGATTGCATCTTGTAAGTAGATATTCTCGGTACTGGAGCCACGTAGTTGTAATAGATAATCCGTGGGCAGTACAGGAATTGACGGATATCTGATACCCTGAAGGTACTCATGACCTGGATATCTCCTTCTTAAGCTTGAGATCTTTGTCACAAATTGGATATATCTGAATGTTGCCCTTTTCAGCCCCCAGCTCAGCGCTGAGCCTTCTGGCCAGCTCGGTCCGCAGGTTGTGGCTCAAGTCCCCGTAGAACGCGCTGTACTGTATCCGTTCAAGCCCGTAGTCCTTGCAGACTTCCGCAATCCTGTTCCTCAACTTATCGTCCGGGATATCGTATATTACCAAGGTAATCACGCCGTCACCAGCCCGCCACATACGGCTTGTAAGTGCCTTCACCCCTCACGAACGAAGCCAGGTTTCTCGCCTGAAACTGCATGATCGCCCTTATTGAGTGTTTTTTCCCTTTGAACGTGTCTGTCTCATCGAGCCTGCGTAGTACCCTGTCAGCCAGTTCCCGCCTTATCTCCTTCGATAGCCCTTCGTCCGGATCGTACGTTAGCGTCGCCTTGGACAACCAGGCGAGCACTACGCGGTCCACGACAGGTTGTCTGAATTCCTCTATAAGATCTAGAATCAGGCTGGGTTTGCCGGGACGATCGACATGGAGAAAACCTGCAAACGGCTCAAGACCGGCGAGCAGCACGGCACCCCATACCTGGCTATACAATACTCCGTAACCGTAGTTCAGCAGGGAGTTGACGAGGTCTGGCGCACCCTGGTGTTCTCGGGTACGAAATCCAAGCCCGTCGGGGATAATAAGCCCGAAGGCAGCCCAATAAGATTTGGATGCGCGGGCCTCTATGTTCATGAGGGATAGCCTGATATCATCTACTGTGCTGCCGCTGACCGATTGCAGCTCTACCAATGCGTGCTCAATCGACCCGGCGAGTTCTTCCAGTACCCGCCCAGCCTCCGGAGTTTTTCGCTTACGCGATCTCGCATAATACTTCACAAGGTTTGCCTGGTTCCTGATCTTTCCTTCCACGCACGCCCGAGCGATGCACACGCCCCTTGAGTCGGTGTAGGCGAGTAGCTGCTCACGTCGCGTGATCACTGTAGCAGACAGCGCAGGTGACGTCATTTTGGCATAAGGCTTTCCATCAAAGGAAAGAAAGTTCAGCTGAATCCCCCGTTCCGTGCACTCATACACAAGGTCCGTCGACAGTGATATGCCTGAGCCTACAACAGTGATCTCGGATACCTTGCGCAGCGCATGTTCTGTCACCTCTTTCCCCACCCTTATAACAAGGCGCTCGCTCTTTTTACCAAGGAATGTGCCGTACTCGTCAACCGTCACGTGCACACCGAACCCTCCATCCGGATCCAATCTCCCGTCTGTACCATCAACACTCCTGCCTCCTTTACCTTCAGCCCTGAAGCCCGAAGGGCACTTACATAGCCGTCCATCTGTTCTTGGTACTCGCTTAACCGGGCTGACGGTGCTGTCTTGTAATCCGCAACCACCCAGCCATCTCCCTCTTTGAATAATAGATCCGGCACGCCCTTGTAGAACGAACCGTCAACCGTAGCGGTGATGGGTTTTTCACGCAGCACACACTCACTATCTCTCAGCCTGCACCACAGAGTTGACGATATGCAGGCTTTTACCAGGTTTGCCAAGGAGTCGTCCGGGACGCAGTATGCCCTGGCTACCGCCTCGACGATGTCTTGCCGGTAATCGTCTACCGGCATTACCCTCAGTGCGGCGTGCAGGGCGTCTCCGAGCCTGGTATCTGCATACGACCTGGCGGGAAGACTCTCGCCTTCCGTCTCCTTCCCCACCCATTTCCATCTCATCGCTTGTTCGATTGTGTGCGTCGGCTGATCCGTACAATGAGCCTCTGAGGCGGAAAAGACCGGCACGGCATCTAGTGCAAGTGACCCGAGCATTCCTCTTGCTTCTTCGCCGGTGCAGACGGCTAGTATATCTTTTGCCCTGGTACAGGCAACGTAAAGAAGTCTTGCCATCTCCCTAGCTTCCTCTTTCCTTTCGCGTTCTGCAAGCAGTTCCAACCCGCTCGTGCCACACACGGTCTCTCCAACCTTTATATTAAACTCCAAGGTGCCGTCTGGACCTCTGTAAACCCTTTCGGGCCGTGGCCGGACCGAATCCATGTTGGCCAGGATCACCACAGGGAATTCAAGCCCCTTCGCGTGATGGATAGAAGAAAGGAGCACGCACTCGCCTTTCTCATGCTGCGCGTGCAGCTTATCAGGTATAAGTCCTGACCTGGACGCAACAGCCGCGCTGAAAGCCTCAAGGGCGGCTTCGTCCCCGTCAGTACCTTCCAGCGAGCATATGACATCCGCCAGGAACTCCGCTGTTGAGTTCAGCAGATAGCCCCGTCTCATCTCACGAAGACTGCGCTGGCATTCGTCAGGGGTGGCGGCAAACAGGCCCCTCATGCACGCCTTGCCCCCTGAGTGGCCCATGGATGTGGTAGCTGCAAGCCAGCGCTGCAGCAGTGCAAGCTCTCCGGGTGCTGAAAGCCACCCGAGAAGTGCCCTGAGCAGGGCGCCGAGGGAGTGCTCGTTCCCGCCTTTGCTTCTCTGGACCCGGGCAACGATACCACGTTCCGCCAGTACCTCTGCGTACACGTCAATGTCCGTTGTCACAGGCATAAGTACCGCTACATCAGAAAAAGAGGTGATTGTGCCCTGTTCCACGAGATGGATGATGAAGTTGGCTATTGTTGCTGCTTCCGCTCTCCGGTACTCGCCTGCAGAGCGGTGGGCGCCCGTCACGAGCCGCCAGATCTCTCCGCCTTCCCTCGTGCTAGTCATAGGTACTTCATTGGCAGCAGCAAATGACGCGTTCACCCAGTTCACTATGACGGAAGGGCATCTGTAGTTTCGCTTCAGACTAACCGCACTGCAAGACCGGCGAAGCACGCTGCAAATCTCCTGATACTGCTGGCTGTCTGCACCTCTGAACCTGTAGATGGATTGCATCTGGTCTCCAACTGCAAAGAGCTTGCCCGGGACCACGCTTACCTCCGTCCAATGCTGGCCCACAGGGCCGTCAGACGTAAGAAGCATACATATCTCCGCCTGCACCGGATCGACATCCTGGAATTCGTCGACAAGAAGGCTAGCCACATGGGCGCGCGCAGCAGACAAGAACGCCTCATCTTCCCTCAATTTGCGCAATACTTCGTCTACAAGGTCGTCATAGCTGGCCAACCCCTGCGTTCTCTTAAACTGGTTGAAATGAGCTGAATACCCGGCGAATACTGCGCTGCACAGGTGGGCTACGTAAGGTCCCAGCACGTTCTGACAGGTGCTCACGGCGTCACTCAGGGAAAGTATGGTTTCTTTGAGATAGGACCACGCCTTGGTATCCCAGTTTCGCTTCAACCCGGCCCGCTTCGTCACCGACGTTGCCAGGACTCTTCTTTCAAGCACAGTCCTGTCTTCTTCCTGGTCAGATCGACAGAACCTGGCCTTTAGCATCTCGATCATCTGATAGGCGTCGTCGGAAGTGTCAATGCAATGCGACGACAAATCGCTGAGCCGTACGACACACCTTCTGATGTGCTCGATGTGTCCGTCCAGGTCCGGTGGCACGGTGGTCACTTGGCGGGGTATCCCCCTCTTTTTATAGAGCTCCCATATGAGCTCGCCCAGTACCTCGGCACCTAGTCCCAGAGAGATAAGCGTCTCGACAGAGTTGACCTCTCCGCTCCTGACCCACTGCCACCAGCACGTGTCAAACAGGGTCCGCTCTTCCGTTTCCCCCAGGACGTCCTCCACTGAGGGGTATGCTGACGTGGACGCGATGTTTCGCAATAAATACAGACAGAACGCATGGATGGTACCCACCCAAAGGCCGGTCGTCAGGCTGTCTCGCCCCGTGGTTTGCGCCACCACGCGTCGCCTGACTTCATCCGCCGCGGCCTCCGTAAACGTAATGGCCACCACAATCCCGGGCCTTTGGCTGCCCGATATCAACGAGATCGCTCTTTCCACCAGGAGTCTGGTCTTGCCCGCGCCAGCGCAAGCAGACACCAGGTATGAACTGCCGTTTTCCAGCGATAACACATCGGTCACGGTAGAGCACTCACCTCGAGAAACCTCTTGACGTATGCCGTGTCTACCTGGTCGCGGCCTGGAGTACAAACCTCTGCGTATGGGCACAGGTAGCACTGGCTCCCCTTACGGGGGAAATACTGCGCCGTTCGGATGCCCTCGGCCAGTACATCAAGCAGTCGGTAGAACTCACCCTGACGATCCTTCACGACCGCACCTGAGAACGGCACCACATCTGCCTTAACCTCGGAGATATATACGTAGCGACCGTTCACTAAGGACAGGTCCTTTTGCTCCATCATGCTTGCGATCATCATATAGAGGGCAACCTGAAGGGACCTCCCTCCGGAAAACGCGTCTCTTTTCGCTTTCTTTGACCCCGTCTTGAAGTCGGTCACAAGAAGGCTGCCGTCACGAAGACGCTCCAGCCTGTCTATGACACCACGGAAGGCCAGTCGTGTCTGGCCCGTATAGATTACCACCGGTTCTGTGAGTCCAAACTCATATTCGCACGAAACCAGCTCTGCCCCGTGAACGGGTTGCCAAAGATGCTCTGTGAACATTAGTGATTCCTCCACCGCCCTGCTGAGCCCGACCACCTGGAGCAGTCCTTCCTCTCGCAGCGCACGTTCCACTGCGTCAGAAAGCGTGACTCCTTCGTTGAGGATGTAATGCAGCGCCCTGTGGGTCGATATGCCGCGCCAGAAGGAAAACCTATGGCCCCTGTCTTCTGTCCCAAGTTCGTGCTCAAGATAAAACCTGTAAGGGCACTCAGCGTAACGTTCCATGGCTGTGGCGGAAAACATCGTTTCTTCGAGATGGGTTGAAGGCGCGACCTGAACCTGGTGGACGGCAGCAACCGCCCGCAGACCCGAAGAGCGCGCAGGCGAACAGACCTCGATGGGCACTGATGCACCGAGGCCCCAGACCAGAGTGTGGTCTGCCCTGATAACAGTGAATTCACCAGCAGATTCCAGCACCCGCCGGAGCAGCTCTTCCCTCTGTCTGACCCTCCTCCTAAGTGAGAGCCCTGGGTACCCTGCCTCCGCTTCAAGCCGATCCCATTGCTCCTCGCTTATAAACGGGTCTACACCCGGCATACCGGGAACGTCGTCACACAGTAGTACCAGCATTCTCGGTATCCGTAAGCCATAGAAATCAGACAGCTCGCCGACCGCCACACCGTCTTGGATGTGTGCATCCACGCATACGGCCCCAAGGTAAAGCCCGATGTAGTTTGCCCAGGCAGCGCGCGGGACAAGCGACAAGGCGCGTGCAGGTGACTCGCCGCTAAGAGCCTTGTCCACCGTTAGTGCCATGTCGCTCTCGGGGAAAATCCCTATGAGCCCTGTACGTAAGGTATGCAGGTATTCGGACGGCGCGTCGCACCGGGACAGTTTTCGTCTCAGCCCAATGCACCTGCCCAGTAGCTTGCTGACCAGGCGCGTATTATCCGCGCCGAAGCGCCGTCGTCCCTCTCGCAGGGCCCACTTGAACCCGCACTGCGGAGCCATGCAGCTGATGCTTGAGATGGCTGCGGCACATCCGGGATGGAAAACCAGCGCATCCAGTACGCTCGCGACGGCTTCAGGAGAGTCTTGGCCCTCCATCCACCGGATAAGAGCTAGCAATGCCCTGCCAGCAGGCGTATCTGTGACGGGCGTTCGGACGAGCGAAAAGGCCGGCAATCCCCGCTTGATGAGCAGCCGCTGCAATACGCCCGGAAGCACCCGGGACCCCCACACCGCAATTGCCACCGCTCCTCCAGCGGGCGAAGAGAGCTTGTCCGCGGTCCAGCGCATGGCCGCCTGTAATAGGTGAGAAGATGGGACCACCTGTTGCTCGATGGTGTTCAGCGGGAACGTCGCGGCAGATGGACGGATCAATGTCAGAACCCCTGCAGCCGCCGCCTTCTCCAAAAACTGTCTCTCCAGGCACGATAAGTCCTCGATCCAGCCGTAGACGGTAAGACTGCACCCGGAGAGGTCAGAGCCCACGGCGGTCAGTAGATCCCAGTAATCTGAACAGCCCTGCGTCGCCTGGAGGTAAGCATTAAGACACACCGCAACCGTATCAGGAAGACTCGTGCTCGGGAAAGAAACACCAGTTCCTCTAAGCCACGCGATGTCCTGGGAGAGCCAGCGAAGCCTCTGGCGGTCAGCCGCGACGCCAGCTCTCAAAGCTGCGGCGAATACATGGCTGGAGAACCCTTCGGCATCAAGGCTCAAGAGACCCAGATCTAGGCCGATGTCACGCAGGGCTCTGGGAAGCGTGGTGAAGATTGCACCAGCAAACACCTTCCCTGAGGCCGCGGCCCATCTCTCAGCGAGAGCTGCCGCTCCAGGGCTTGGGTATACCTGGTATGCAGGGGTGATGAGTTCATCCTTGCTCTTGGGCAAATGGTTTCCCTCCCGGGAGTAGTATCCCAGGATGGCAGGAGGAATATACCTGAAATGGTATGACTTTCATGAAACAAAAAAGGCCCCGAGGTCACACCGGGGGCAAGCAGTTCCCTAACGGACTATTCGGTACTTCCCAAGCCCAAATGTTGTACTCTTTCCTACATGAGCGATTTCGCCGAATCTGAGCAATGGCATGAATGCGCCGAGCTCCCCCTGGTAGCTGATACTACCAACAATTCCGCCGAGTTTCATCCGCGTATCTTGTCTGGATGAATAGCGTTCCCAGTCATACCATCGTACATCGCTGGATTTGATGCTCACCCGTCTTGCTGCCTCCAGCACGTCAGCATACGGGATTTGCGGGCAGGCGACTTCCTGAAAGGCGTAGAGCATCGTCAGTCTCCTAAGCAGGTTGCGTATAAGGATGTGAAATTCAAGATGGTCTACAAGGTTCCCATTATACTTGATCCTTAGCGGTGTAAGGAGCAGAAGACGGATCTCGCTCAGGTGCTGTGGCATCTTGCCCCAGGGCTCCTCCAGGGAGAGCACGCGAGTGTCTGGAGTCACCCTTCTGGACTTGCCGTCATACACCTGGTACTCAAGGCCGTCCCCTCCTATGCTTAGCACATTCAGGATGTCATATTTTGCTCGACCTCTTCCCAATCCCTGCTCTCCTAGAGTGTGAAACACGAGGAGGAAATAAGGTAAGTATTCTATCGCACGGCCAAAAAGGGTCATGTGGAACTCGATTACTTCACCAGGGGCAAAGTGGTTTCTTGTAGTTTCCGGCGGCTCAAGCACGAAGGGTCTGGGGGCATTGTCATATGTGGCAGCAAGCGACTCCGGGCTGCCAGACGTTTCGAATACAAAGCGATATGCGCACTTTTCCGCGACCATGCACTCAAGACAGCTTTGTTTCGGTGCCACGCACACGATCCGTCTGAACACCCCGCCAAAACCGCCTCTGAACGTCGAACCTTTAAAGTCGGGCAGGTACATGTCTTCAAGAGGTGAGATCCTGATCCTGTACCGCGCAAAGGTGAAACCGTTCATCATATCCCTCCATGGCTTCAAATACAAAGGGAACTGGTTGTGCGCAAGATGACGCCGGCCGCACAGGACGGATTGTGAAAGCACGCTCCGTTCAAGATCTGTAGCCTTCCTCCTGCGTTACAGCGCGCGAAGTACCAGAAAAGTGTTTTCGTGACATGACCCCCATACTCCTTTTGGTGAAGATGGAACTCCTTTCCCGGCCGCTTGATGCAAGTTGAGTGTAGCTACAATAAATAACTGAAGGAGCCCCGAACTGACCGGGGGCTTCCCTCTTTATCACATCCCTTTGATTCCCCACTATTTTGCTTTCTGTGCCGTTACCTCTCTTTGGCCGACAAATGCCAAAACTGCACTTGGATATCGAGCCCACAGCACCTCTCACGTACAACCTCCATCCTGCATGCCTCCGTTTCTGACTGGCGCGGTAGTCCCTTGTCCCAAATTCTACTCCGCGTGCTCCTCCATCGAGAGGGCAACAATATGTGGTGATTCGGACTACCGGGGTCTGTCTAAAGCTCGGGCTCTCCACGCACATGAGTGCTGACCTCATCACCAGTCTTCCACAGAACTTCTACCCAAAACTCGATTTTCATCCTATGTGGCGCCGTGCACGGCATGTATGTCTAAAACCAGACCCCGGCGGATTAACACCTCGCGGGCATACCAGGTAGTCGCACCAGTAGTTCAGGTAAGGGCGTTAAGTGAATGCGAGACCCTCATGGGAGGGTCTCCGGTATGAACGTGGCAGAGCTTAAAGAAACCCTTGAGCAACTTGGTTTACCGGTAGAAGCAGCCGTGCTGGAACAGCGGCTCCCGAACCAAACTGGCCAACCTGCCGTTTAAAAACCCTGGCCGACTTCAACTTCAGCTTCCCACCTTCCATCGACTAACAACAGATCCGGGAACTGGCCACGCTTGGGTTTGTGCACCAGGCAACCAATCTTCTCTTTAAGAAGCCTGCACGCTGTGCCGGTCAAGTCGGCCTCCATGGTCCTAATTGTGCAGTCAACAGACAAACGACCAAAGGGAGAGATCTAGGCGACACGCGACTGTTTTCTATAAGCTCTCATTCTTTACACTTCGCGCTTTGATCAGGTCACTGATCAATGTCACCGCATCTCCTATGGTCTGCGGCTTCTTCTCCAAACCCAGCTCCGGTATCTGGTTGAAGATTCTTGTCACTACCGGAAACCTTAGATTTGCCTTTTCAATAATACTTTCATCCGCCAGGATCTCTGGGCCGCCTTGACCTAGACACTGACCATCTCTAATGACGATTAGATCATCAGCCCATTCAACCGCCAAATCTGTATCATGGGTGGCAATGATGATGGTTGTCCCTTGTTTGTTCAGTTCATCCAGAATTTCATACAGATCATCCTCGCCCCTTGGATCAAGAAAGGCTCCCGGCTCATCAAGAATGATGACCTCAGGGTTCATCGCTAGTACGCCGGCAATAGCTACCCTCTTCTTCTGACCGTAGCTCAGATTGTATGGTGCTTTCTTCTCGTATTTCGACATGCCCACCGCCGCCAGGGCTTTGGCCACTCTTTCGTTTATCTCGTCTTGCCTAAGGCCCATATTAGTAGGGCCAAAAGCCACATCCTCCCACACAGTAGTAGAGAATACTTGGTCATCAGGATCCTGGAATACAAGGCCCACTTTACTCCTGACCCAGTGTTCATTCTTAGCACTGATGATCTCTCCGGCAAAAGAGACTTGCCCTTCCTGGGCCAGAAGAATCCCGTTCAGGTGCAGAAGCAGAGTAGACTTGCCCGCCCCATTCGGCCCCAGGATGGCTGTCTTTCTGCCCTGCGAGATAGTCAACGACAACCGGTTTAAAGCTTGCGTGCCATCTTTGTACCTGTAACTCAGATTCGTTACGTCGATCAAAACCACCCTAGATACCCCGCCATTCAGCAATTTTCAGGAAAATCCCAAAAGCGACGATCGCTCCTCCGGCCACCCAATCCTTCATCTTGGGCGAGCAATGCCCACAGCAGATCTCTTTTCCGCGATAGCCGCGGGACAGCATAGCATAGTAAATCCGATCGCTTCTGGAAGCAGCTCTCAGGAATAAAGTTGCCACCAGCAGGCCCAAAGTTTTCATCGTATGCCTGTGCAAGAAACTCTTTCCTTGTTGAAACCCCCTCGCTTTTTTAGCCATTTGCATCCTCTTGGTTTCAGCTACTAAGACCTCTAAATAGCGCAGGGTAAAGGCAATCAGGCTGACCATAAGGCCTGGCACTTTCAGTTGCTGCAGAGCATGCAACAATTCTTTTAACGGTGTAGTAACTACTAACAGAGTCAGACTTATCGCCGCGTTCAGGACTCTTAAGATCAAAAATAAGGACTTGAGTATTCCTTCTTCAGTAGCCTTGACTGAGATGACCGGAGTAGCCAAGGTGAATAGTTCATTCCCTGGAGTGATGAAAGGGAAGAGGATAATCATGAACCCGGCGAAAGGCACCAGCCAGAGGAAACGCTTGATCAGACTCCCCAGGGGTATGCCCGAGAGCAGGGCAGTTAATAGCAGTACCATGGTCCCTGTCAGCAGGGCAGCCGGGCTCTTGATGGTAGAGAAGACGACTATTAAACTGATGATAGACACCGTCTTTACCCTGACTTCCAGCCTTCCCAAAAGAGTGTCGCTGAGCCTTTCATCATAAGCCAAAAAGCCCATCTACTGACCACTCTTATTATTCTTAGTGATAATCAACTTGCCCAGTCCATACATAGCCGCGAAAGCGAGCAGCGTTCCCAAGGTACCGGCTACCGATGTGGCTATACCTTCATGCTTTATTCCGGGAAACAAGTAATCCGGCATGGGTGAGGACAGGTAACTGGTAGCCTTATGCAAAAAGCCGATGTCTTCTGCCACTCGTTCTAGCCCATCAGGACTTGAGGAGGCAAAAGGGGACAGGAAGCCGGCAATTGCCAGCGCAATGACCATGCCCAATAACCATTTCCCTTTCATGTTCAGTCACCTCGCTGTAGACTTGCATCCCGGGCAATATTAGATTTGTTGAAACCTTTTACAAACATAACCGCCACTGCAGTGATGATGCCTTCACCGACACCAATCAGTGCATGAACAGATGTCATAGCCGGTAAGGCTGCTGCCAAAGGAACCGTACCTGAAATCGCCAATTCAAGAGCCGTTGCGGTAGAAGCAGCCATTACCGACAACCATGCTGCCACAAAGCAAGCCGCATACTCATTGACTCTGAGTTTACCTGCCAGTGTATAGGCAACATGAGCGATAAACACCGCTACTACAGCCATATTAAAAATACCTGCTCCTAAAGCAGTTATACCTCCGTCTTGAAAGAAGAGCGCCTGTACGATCAGGACGGTAGCCAGGACTAGACTGGCACTCCAAGGTCCGAGCAGCACTGTGGCTAAAGCCGCCCCCAGCAAATGGCCTGATGTCCCTCCGGCTACCGGAAAGTTAATCATCTGTCCTGCAAAAATGAAGGCAGACATGATCCCTAAAGCGGGTAACTGTCTTTCATTAAGCTCTTCTTTTGACTTCTTAATGCTGTAGCTCAAGGCTCCCGCACTGGCTACCCCTGTCGCCACAATCGTCTTCAGATCCAAAAAACCGTCAGGTATATGCATGTGAGACCACCTCCAGTTAGTCTGAAGAATCTCGTTCATAACCCGGTCCAGAAATCGTTTTTCTTCACCTCCAAACGAAAAGCCACAAAAGCGCTCTCTCTTTCTGGAAGAGCTAGGCCTTCGTGGCCAATCCTGCTTTTATGAAAATGCCATCATGCCTTCTTGCCGGTAGTACCTTCTTGGTACTGTAGTTATATGCCTATTTCTATGCGCCTGCGGGAATTCCTGCTCCGGAACGCGCTCTGTCTGTACCGAAGAATTTTGCCCTTAAGCAGGTTCCCCACAGCGAAAGGCGATAACCGTTTCAGGAAGAGAACACAACCATCGCTCTCGGGGGCGCCACCAGGGCCACCATCGACTTTTCCGGTCTTCAGAGCGTTCCAAAGGCCTCACAGCAGGCCGTGCTCACCAAGATCATGTCGCCGTACGAGCTGGCACGGAGCTGGAAGGATACCGGATTTAAGCATTTGCCCCGGTCTATCAGATCGTTCGTGTCCGTCTGATATGTGCAGGAATGCGCTCAAGCATTCCGGTTTCGTAGGATCTCTTCCAGATCCGGCGCCGGGATGGTCGCCTATCATGAGCACCCGCCGGGAGGCTGTTGTGCTTAAGTGCTGGGAAGCCCCGGGAAACAGGCTGATACCATCGCAGGTCTTCCACCCGGGCGCGCCCCACAAGTTTGTTCCGGTGTCTTGCGCCAACCACCAGCAGATGTATCTCCCACACGTTACCCCCGTACATGCTTATACCGCCGATCCATCCGGCTACCGCACCGGTTTTCTCAATTGCCACCCTGTGATACGACCGGATTGAGTGAGTCATGTGCCTCGCGCAGAGCGCTCCCGGTCCGGCCGGACACCGGGGCAATGTTCGATCAGCAGCGCGGCTGCCTCAACGATACGCGCTTCGTCTTCCGGGTCCAGATCAGCAAGAGTTATACCATGGCGCGCCTCCTTCTGCCGTATACGGGGTTTATGCTAAGCCATAGGAGTTTTTGGTGGGACCAACAGGAGACCACCGTGGATAGCACGCCGCCCAGGGACTCAAGAAACCGCATCGCCGCGCGATTTAGGTGGATTACGTTATTTCACCCTAACGCTGTGTCTCGCAGAGTACTCGATTTAAGCGTCTGGTTTTCAACAACCTTTTTCGCCGCTCGCCAACCCATACTTCTTCAACTTACGGTAGACATCGCTCTGCTGATTCTAAGCTCCTCTGCGATCCTGCGTTTACCCTCATCCGAACGGCCGTAGGTCTCAAAGTCCGAGCCGCAGCAGCTGTCGTTCTACCTCTATCAAAGGCATGAGTCCGGCCGGAACCTGGTCCTGCGACTTCCGTCCCTTTACCCAGGCAGGCAAATGCTCCAGCCCGATGACCGTGACGCCGGCCATTGATACAGCATACTCGGTCTCGTTCTCCAGTTCCCTGACTTTGCCCGGCCAGTGGAGTACCTTCCTGGCTTCTCCTGAAATGGTCCGGCCGTCGACAGTAATGGCGCAACAGATGTTCCCTACTTCCTCGCAATCACCTCTCGCGGAGCACCCACGGCAGTGTACCGAGAGCTTCCGCTCTGTGACACTGATATGCTCTTTTTCCATCAGCACCTGTGTGAATACGAAGTCCGGCGCGATGAACCGGTCCACCTCGTCCTTGTAGCGCCCGGTCACTGCCACCCTCTTTGAGTGCTCGTCCGCGATGACCACGTCCACGTAGAGCACAGTGGAAAGCACACGTCCCACTTCCTTGACGGTCTTCGGAATGGCACAACGTTCACTCACGCAGATAACTTCCATGCTTTTGGCTGCCTGTAGCTTCGAGCATCATGTTGAGGATCTCCCGGTCGACGTGTACCATCCCGGTCCGGCCGAGCCTACCGATGTTCTTGACCGACTGCTCCACGGAATTTCCCATCAGCCCGTTACCTCGCGGGATAACAATCCCCCTATCTCAATATTGTGCGGCTATCCTCTAATAATCTAATCTGTTTAATTTTATACTACACTACATAGTAGAATACTAAGCCTTAGAACTTAGAAAGAAAGTTAGGCATACTTTTGTTCTTGGGTGGTACGGTGGTGCCCACCAACTTTTTCGCCCTTGGCTTACCCTATCATGTCTCGCGGGGTCGTAAATCAGATTACGCCCTATCATTCTTTCGTTCTGCCTAGTGAGGGCAGGTGGGGTTGCCATGACTTGTATGCAGGGTCATCCCCGAATGAGGGGATACGGCTTGCCCACCCAAGATGCGTTGAGGGACTGGGACAAGCTGCGACTCGTCCAGATCCGCCTGGAAGCCGGGGAACACTCCCGCACGGAGTGGCAGTGGTCGCTGCGGGATATCGGCAAAGGCATCAAGAGCCATCTCGAGGACACCGGATGGTGGAATAGCCTAGACGACTACCGCCGTAGTCTATGTAAATCTTGAGGACTAACACCTCCATGCCTGATACTGGGGCCTTTTCGGCCCCGTTTTACTTCCCCGGATGGGGTGAAGATCGGCTAGGTATGAAACTAGTGCCTGCAACACAGTTTCGCAACAAGCGTGCCACCTTCCGAAACGCCTTTCTTCCTGCGAGATTCGGAGCCCTGCCACCTGGAAATCCCCATCCACCTGTCTCATTTTGATATCTGCTGCCGGCAGGGCAGAATAAGAAAACCCCTCAAGCGGGAGGGGCTTACTAAATCGCTGTACAGCATTGCTCCCGGTGAACGCGACCTGACAGGCGCTGCCCGGCGACAAGTCGTAGGGAGGGTGATCCCAGCTTCAAGGAGCGCGATCACCGCCACCGGTCCAGCAGCTCGCCAATGTAGCGGCGCACGGGTCCGCGCTTTAAGTGCTCGTGGGCAAATTGGTTACCATATGTCCTCAGGCATGCATAGCAGCTGGTCTCCTCACCACAGCAGTCGCCACTGACCCTCTCATACGCAGCTCGAAGGACCTGCAAAAACACATCTTGATGCTCAAGCCTGGCAACGAGCCCTGCTCCTCCCGGCACGTTGTCATATAGGACGATGGGAGGCACCGTTCCTCCTCTGGCGTAGGCGATGGTCGCGCTCAAGTCTGTCAGAGGCACGCTCAGGACGGAAGCGGCGGCAGCCGAGAGAGCGTACCCCACAGAGTATGCAAACCAGGTCGGGTCTTCAGGGCCCAAGTTGTGGTGTAACAGAGTCACTTTCACCACGTCGGTGACGAACTTGTGCCCGAGCGCCAGGCCCTCTTCAAACCTCCCTCTGCACGGCTCATCCAGCGCAGTCTTATGGGTCCTTAACAACCTGTCTGACCCTGTGCCGCATTCCGGGCAGATGTAAAAGCCTCGCCCCCGCCTCCCCTCACAAAGTACTACCATGTATCCGGGGGTGGCATGGGTGATTCTAGTGAGCGGTTCGTTTGACGGCATATCTATGGTCTGGATGTCAGAGTCTGCCGAGCTTACAAAATAAGGCCGGGAGGAAAATACCCGTGATGGCCTGCGCTGAGGAATCAAAGCCATCCCGCGCTTTTTGATAAAGCCGAACTTCGGCACGATGTACTCTCCATGCATCATCCTCGTGCAGCACTTTTCAGTTGGGGGCGCCTCTCCCGCCCTGTACTCCTGAAACAGGGCATGCCTTATACAACGGCTGTAACAGACACGTTCCCAGGCATACCCGGCCACCTTTTTCAATCCATGTGACTTCCACACCCTCTTGTTAGCGATTACTTCGCTTGTCGGGGCAAACTCCGAAATCGCTATACTCAAATCCCGCTGCAGCACCACACCTGCGGACTCGTCGTCTGACTTCCTGTGGATATCCAACTCAACCACGTCCACCGGAAAACCATATTTGGGGATTATCGCCTTCCTGGACAGGAAGCTTAAGACATCCTCGTCCTCAATGGTGCGCGCTCTATCCACAGCCCACTTCGCAGTGTTATAGTCTTTTGCCTTCTGCGCTCGTATTTCAAGGTCCGCCACAGCCCGGTAATCCCCTGACAGCTCCATCTCGCCGTATCGCAACTGGCTTTCGGGCCCGGCGATCTCCCGATCCCAGGTGCCGTCCAGAAGACCCAGCATCTGCCAGGTTTCTTTGGGCATGATGTCCTTGAGTTCTCTGGTGATGTCTGCTTTGTGCTCGTCTATAAAACGTCTGACATTCTCGACGACGCGGGGAGTCCCAAGGTCTCCAAAGAACCGCTTCACTGAACCAAACTCTGAAGGGTGACTGCGGAAGTATTTCGACAGCACGGTTGCCGTCGCGTGTCTCGTCAGTATTTTGAGGTTGGTTATGGTGAGCGCTGGGGGCTGGATCTTGCCCTGGAGAATCCGCTCCGGGTCCTGAAAGTGGTACACGTCGTGCGGCGATCTTTTACAGTAGGTAACTGCGAGCCCCGGCACGCCTCTTCGTCCGGACCTTCCCACGCGCTGGGCGTAGTTGAACGATTCAGGAGGCACGTTGCGAAGCAGTATTGTATCGAGATCGCCCAGGTCCACTCCCAGTTCAAACGTGGTGGAGCAGCTGAGCACCTGTATTCTCCCGTGCTTGAAATCATCCTGAAGCTCCCGAGCCCTGTCTTTATCGATTTGGGCCGTATGCTCTTCGACCCTGATGGCAGCAGGCACAATCTCCAGGTAAAGTTCACGGTAGTGATTGGGCTCGAGATCATGCGCCTGAACAGCTCTGAGCGCGCCTCCACACCTGAAGTTTAGACAATGGCCGAGCGCTTCAAAACTCTGGATCTGACCGCAAACGGTGCAGACCCAGACGGTGTGTTCAGGACGTATAGGCAGCGCCCGCCACCAGTTGGGGTTCAGCCGTTTTGCTTCGCCCGACCCGCTTAGGATTCTTTCTGTGTCCCGAACGCTGCTGTCGTGCTGCCCAATGCGCTCCCATATGGATCTCAGGGTAAAAACTGCGGTTTCTTCCAGAGGAGCAGACGGCGACCTCATTTCAAGCAGGCGTTTCAGTATGGCTACCCGCCTGGTCCTCCTGCCGCTCCAGCTCCGTTCCAACTTATTTCCCTTGGGCTCATCCAGTCTCAGGGCGAGCTGATTGCCTCTGAGCCGGAGATCGTCCCAGCTGAGCCGTATACCCTTATGCATCTGCAGTTCAACAGCCCTGTCTGACCTGGCCGTGTTCAGAAGCACCCGAACCAGTTCCCATGCCTGCTCTTCGCTGAGCGACCAAGGAGGCTGAAGAAAGACCTCCGGTACGACGAAAGATGGGGGCCTTAGCATGTCCCACTTCAGGAGCCCCACACCCTCCAGCGAAAGCCGCTGTTCGTGAGTGAGGAATTCACGGTATACATGGGCCAGAGCAAGTGTTGCGGTGTGAATGCTGCCTGCGGTGGCGTCCACGATACCGTGTTCTCTGATCTCCCGCGCCAGCTGGTCTGCAATCTCAGCGATGGAAAGACCCTCGGGCGCCAAATCCGCCATTTGGTGCACACACCTTTGAATGAGGTTTCTGCCTATCAAAGACGAGTAAGAATTTTCCAAGTACCATGCGAAAAAGGCGGCTTCCTGACGCCCATCTGTAAAGGCCAGCACCTTTCTCCGGTGTAGTTTTGCAGCATGGTTATCCCCGATCCTGCCCACTGGGTTGCACACTCTTTGGGATGCCGAATGATTGGCGAGACCTTCCAGCGTGCTAAGATTCTTTCAGGATCTTTGGCTCGCTGGGGA
>JBFMAL010000044.1:0-22263 GCA_040755615.1 Bacillota bacterium | reverse complement strand
GGTCAATTTTGCCAAACTGATCACTCCCCGAGTCTTATACCCTGCGTAGACCTAAAATGTTTGGGGGAAAGTCTCTTTCATGCCTCACCAAAACGACCTATCTATCATTGCCTCTCTCAACAGCGCAGTTGGCTTGAAGTAAGTCTGGTGGGATAAAAACGGGGCGGGTGATCCCGCCCCTTCGGCGCATGACTGACGCTTACTCGGCGTCTTCTTCCTCTTAGGGTCCCAACTTTTCAATCTCCACCACAACGCTCCGGATTAACGTACACTCGACCCGGTCGCCTGAAGCCAGGTCCCCGGCAGGAATCTCCTCACCGTCGTATTCGATCAGCACTGTCGAGGCCACAGCGTACGTCGCTGATGTGCTATCTGCTTCCAGCGTCAACTGGGAGAGTATGGTCTCATTCGTAAAGGTCATCGCCTGAATGGTACCTGTCACCCTCTGCTTGGAGATGGTGTTCTCCACTTCTATGCGGGTGACTATATCCCTTGAGAGCGTGATCTCTACGGTATCGCCGGTGTGCACGAATCCGAACGTGAACAGGTGCTCATCGTAGACTACCTCAACGTTGTCCGCCACTTCGTACCACTGCTCGGTTCCGCCGGAGCGGATCTTTATGCGCTTTTCACCTGTAGTTTCGTTCTTGTCTGTCACGGTGCCCTGGATTTCTCGTTCAGAGTCCTTCATAACGATCTTTGTGGCTACGTCCCTCTTCACCGTTACCTCCACGGTATCCCCGACCATCAGGAAACTGAAGGGCTTCACCTCATTTCCATATAGCACCTGGACGTCGCTGGCGACGTCAAGGGTCCTTTCAGTCCGGGCGCTCACCTTCACCGTGATCCGCCACGGGTGGGTAGCGGTGGGTGTGGGGGTGATAGCGGTGATCTGTCCTTCCACCTTTTCCTCTTTGGCGGTTGCCTCCACCACGATGACAAGACCTTCCGAGTCGAGTTGCAACCGAACAGGGTCGCCCGGTAAGAGGTCACTGATGCTGCCAACTTCCGCACCGTCCAGGAATATCCGGACATTTGCCGCCATCCGGTACCCGGTGGCCGTTCCCCGCAGGTAGATCACATTGCCCGAGCTGCCGCGGAAGATCCCGGAAACCACGGTGGTGGTCTCGTCAGGCAGTTCATCCAGCATCATCGACAGTATTTTAGCCGCCTCGGCCCTTGTCACCGGCTTGTTCGGGAGGAACATGCCGTCCCCGTATCCTGCCAAGATGCCATTCTCAGTCAGCCAGTACACCGCTGCCAGGCAGTCCTCAGTAATATCGTGCTTATCTTTATACCTGAGGGCCTGCAGCAGCTGGGCGGTGTTCATGTTTGACACTTCGGAGTCGATCTTGGACTTTCCAGCCATGTAAATCAGCCGCGAGAACCATGCCCTGGTGGCCGCCCTGTTGACCTGGAAGTTCTCCAGCTCAATCCAGCCTTTCTCCGCAGCAAATGCCAGGTAAGGTGCTACCCACAGGTTCGCCTGGATCCCGGGCAACCGGACCGTTGCCGTCACGTCCACCTCGGCATTGCCACGGAACGCTTCCACTACGACTTTCACTGCCTCACCCTGGGAAATGCTAGCGTTCGGTTTGAATGTACCGTCCGGATAACCAGCAAAGACGCCCCTTGCCTTCATCCTCACCATGTACTGACTGGCCCACGGGGCTTCATTTTCATCACTGAACCCGAAGCGCTCCTGATGCTGTGTCTTCTTGCCCTTGTCGAGCCCCGGAGGCGATACCGGAGGTGACGCAAGCGCCGCTGCGGACCAGACAAAGGTAAGCACCAAGGCCAGGACTATGGCAGCGAATTTGTGTTTCTTCATGCAAATCCCTCCCTGGACTGATTGTCTTGTTATAGTAGTCGCAACCGGGGTGGTGTTTTTTGGGGGTGGCTGTAAGAAAAAACCCGGCGGTTTTCCGCCGGGTATTGCAGGCATCCGTATTAATGAACCATCTTTGATTGCAAATACTGGATAGCTGCGTGCAGTTCTTTGTCGGCCGCTTCCTGGTTCTCCGCCTGATATTTCTCTCTGAGCAACCGGTTGATGGTGATGAGCGTCTGACTGTCGGCCACGCCGGTTGCGGAAAGACCCGCGGCCTCCTGGAAGCTGCGGACCGCTGCTTCAGTCATTCTGCCGAAAATACCGTCCACAGGGCCCGGATCCTGTTCGAGCGCGATCAACGCCTTCTGGAGGGTGGTGACTGCGTCCCCGCGGCTGCCCCTTGCCAGTTCTCTCCCCTCGTCCACCAGTGGCGGTATATGTATCACGGCGAACGGCATCTTCTCTACGTATATATCAGGTTGGAGGCCCGTGTTGTTGATCTCCTTGCCCTGGGGTGTCAAGTACTTGGCAGTGGTGATCTTCAGCCCTCCTCCGTTCTCCAGCGTGAAGAGGGACTGCACAGATCCCTTCCCGTACGTCTTCTGGCCAACAAGCACTCCGACGCCCGAGTCCTGTATGGCACCTGCAACTATCTCTGAGGCCGACGCAGTCGCGCTGTTAACGAGCACAGCGACGGGCAGGCCGACAGACCGCCCGCTGGCTTCAAAGGTCTCCCTGCTCCCCCTCTTGTCCACGATATGGACAATGGGGCCAGCCGGTACGAACAGGTCCGCCACTTCGATACTCTCATCCAAAAGCCCCCCCAGGTTCCCTCTTAAGTCCAGGATCCAAGCCCTCACGCCCCGGGATAGAAGTTCTCTGTACGCTCGCTCTGCCTCAACCGAGGTATTATCGTTAAACGACGTTATCTTAATATATCCGATAAAACCCGGAAGTAGCGAGTACTCCACTGACGTAAGCTGGACAACGTACCTTACTATATCGACTGTGAACACAAGGTCGGCAGAGGGCCGGTGTATCTTGAGCCTGACCAGGCTGCCGACAGGTCCTCTGATCCTGTTTCCCGCCTGTGTAAGATCCATGCCCACGATGCTCTCGCCGTCCACTTCGATTATCCTGTCGTCCTTAAGCAGTCCTGCCGCTTCCGCCGGCGAGCCCTGGATCACGGAGTTAATCGTTACATACGAGTCGCGAATTTCTATCACCACCCCTATGCCCCCGAAGGAGCCTTTAAAACTCTCCGTATACCGGGAGAACTCCTCGGCATTCATGTAGGTAGTGTACGGGTCTCCCAGCGCATCCACCATGGCCTTGATGGCGGAATCGACCAGCCTGCCGAGGTCCGTGGAGTTCAGGTAGTGACCACGAATATACTCATACACTTTAAGCAATACACCGATGTCGGAGGAGGGAGCAGCCTCCGCCCGGCTGTCACCAAGTGCTCGAGGTGCAAAAAAAAGAACAGTAAACGACAGAAAAATGACCGCGAGCACTACTGTGGAGACAAACCTGCGCTTTGCCATACGCATCATCCTTTCAAGCCTCAAAAAACACATTTAATATTTCCACAGGGGGCCCTCCCTGACCTTTATCCGGAAGGTAAAATTCTGTGATGAAAAAACATATCAGGAAGCCCCGATACTTGCCAGCTGCCTGAGGGCGGAAAGTCGGGTAACCAGCGCACCGGCGGGATCCAGAGGCACGCCGTACTTCGTTGAAAGATATGCTGCGGTCACCTCGGAAAACGGCTTCCTGTCGGCAAGGAGACTCAACACAGCCTTATATGTCAGCCCGACCTCAGCCGCCAAGGTGCCCGGGGAGAGCTTGTTGGACTCCACGTATATCATCAGCCAGGAGGCAAGGCTATCTTCGCCGAGGAGCCGCCGCTGCCTGAAGTACCGGACGACCTCCGTAAGCAGCCAGATTCTCCCTGAGGCGAGCGTAGCGATGGGCGCAGGGAAGTCGGGGGAATTGGCATGATCCCTGATAAAGTTGGAGGGGTGCAGACCGGCTATCCGCGCGCACTCCTTCACACCGCACAGCCACTGGTAGACCTCGGGCTCCGCCTGCCCCATCTCAATTTCCGGGTACGCGATCTCAAGCCTTATGAGCCTTCGGTCAGCATCGTATTCTGCAACGATTCCATCGGTCAGCCGCTTAACAAACACCATGCGCGGATCCCGGCCGCAGTCGAACTCTATGTTCAGGTCCTTTGACTCCGGATGAAAACAAACCAGGACTTTCATGAATGGCACCCTCGATAATTATATTGTCCTTATAATACCATTTGATAATGTTATTGTCCACCGAGAAATAGCGAAGGGTACGGATGCTTGGATGCAACTGGCATGGCGGTGCGGGAGCAGGTACGTTCTTCGAAACCGCAGGGGTTGTCCCGTCAAAGAAGAGAGATATACAGGTCGTGCCCGTCAGCTTTAGGGTTGGCGGGATGCGCGACCTTTTCCGGGAAGAGCCGGTCGGTGAGGGCCGGGTCATTACACGCTGTTCTCTGTGTCTCCGCGCTTTCTCAGGCTCTTGCGGGAGAAACCCATCATCTGCCCTCTTCCATCTATAGTCACCTCATAGAGTCCAAGGATATCCATGCTATCAGGTATGGAACGCTTTTCAACCAGTTCCACCGCGATCACCCAGTTAGTCTCCGCCCTGGAGACCCCCACCACGGTAGATAGCTGGAGACCGGTGATTGATAGCAACTGGTTCACTGCAGTATTGATCAACGCCCGCAAGCTATCACTCTGACCCGAAATCATCCGCGGTTCATCTCCTTTCTGGTCCCACTTTGCCAGAACACCCCGTTCGCCCCAGGCGTCTCCTCATGCCTTTCCTCTTCCGAGAACCCATGAGATTTTCGTTCCGGGCCTTTGTTTCACGGAGTTTCTCTGCAGAATCTATCAGTTTCTGTCTGGTGGCTCCTATCCGCTCTTCCAGCTGTTTCTGGGCACCGGGCAGTTGCTTGGCCGGGCTACCCTGAGGCCGCGTCGGTCTTACGGTAACCGGTCTGACTCTTGCTCTCATTGTCCGCACTCATATCACCCCCGTGTGACGAGTCTTGGAGTTTCTCTCTATACATCCCATATTCGATGGCAGTATCGATCGAGGCTATAGCAGCTCGCAAATTCAGGGCAAGCAGCGGAACGTCCGCCACGCAGATGACCAGGTCCGCTCCAAGAAAAAGCCCTCTCTCTGCGATGCGGTCCAGAACATCTACCAGTATGCCCGGTCTTTTTGCCACAGTACCATCCTCCACGCTAAACGAAGTTGTACGGGGGCCACGGTCCCTGGTAGACGATATTCACACCCGGCAGATCGGCATACTCCGAAAGGATATTGCCGATACTCTCTGCCTGCTCTGGCGTGGCAAGGCACACCAGGCTCACAGCTGTCACTTTCCCGGGCTCCGTCTTTGGGGATTTATGGGCTACATCGGATACGACCGCCGACACCCTCTGGAGAATCTCCTTGCCGAGTTCCAGCGCTTTGCTCCTCACTCTGGTGGCATCCTGCCTTCTGCTCATTTCCCTCCTCAGGAAACTGGCACCATCGACAACATCTGTGCTCTCCTTGCTATTGTCGTCCAGGGTCACCTCTACGCCGTACTCCATCCGCCCTCTGAGCCTTTCAAAAACTGAGTTCAGCCATGTCGAGTTTTCCGCAAGCCATTTCACCACCTCGGCATCGTCAGCGCGCAGTATGGTGTTGAACGTCATGGGGACCGGCGTGCCGCAGCGATCCGCCGCTGCGTCCACCACAGAAGCGTGGGCCTTCAGCCAAGTTTCCACCTGGTTTCTATCATCGGACGAGTAGGGCTCCGGAGGACATCTGTGCACGATAGCTGTGAGTGCGCCGCTTGAGATCCCGTAAACACGCGAGCCTTCCATGCCTGTGAGAGCAGGGCTCTGCTTTGGCCAGCTCTCAACGATCCCGTAAATGTACCTGCCGCCGGGGTCTTCTTCGGGTCCCATCTCCACGGGGGCCGCTTCAGGCTCCACCGCCTCTAAAATGGTCAGCGCTGCCCAGATCGCGTCGACAAGCGTCTGGTTTACCCGAAACCCCAACTCGCGCATGCTGCGCGCCAGGTCCTCCGGTGATCCGGCACGCTTCCGAGTCAGTGCATGAGCAGCTCCGATGACCTGGGCAGCCGCTGCTGCTATGCCGTTGGAATACCCCTCATCAAACAGGTCTTGCGTCAATCTCCTCACCTACCAGCGCCGACAGCACGTCTTCCACCGCATCGTCGAGCCCGGTACGTATTTCATCGACAATACCTGTAAGATCATGGTCAAGTTTCAGCGTCTCAATCGCCTGCTCGAGGTCCCAGAGAGCAGAGCCCAGCCGCTCAACGTCTGCGTCCTTCAGCCTGCCGGCCTCAAGTCGTTTAACTGCCTGCAATTTCAAGAGATCTGAGATGATCTCGACCAGCGCCACTACCAGTCCAAGCAGTGCCTGCTTGAGATTGTCTTCGTCTACGTGCAACGGCACAGTCTCTCTCCCCTTTAGCTGTCAAGCACCAGTCGTCGCTTCCTCGGGCTTTCCCAGCCGCACCACGGGCACTGGTCTTCCAGGAGCTCGGAGACCGGGACCTGACGCCCGCACTGAGGACAGCTCTCCTTGGGTATTAGCGCATTCCTCCACGCCTGTGAGGTCTGACATTGCGTCCCGGTGGGAAACTCAAGTCCGTACTTGGCCGCCGTCTCAAACGAGGCAAGCGCTGCCCTGATCTTGATCCCAAGGAGCTCGACGCCGGCCACTGACACAACAATATCGGCATTAAGCACAAGGCCTTTTTCGAGCAGCCTGTCTACAAGGTCGGCCAGTGTGCCGGTGGTATCACGCGTGGGTCTGATGGTCACTCTTCATCACCTTCACTTTGCCTGTCAAGCATCCCCATCTCTTTCAAAAACTGTCCCTCCAGCATATCCTTGAACTCCTGTTCACCCCGCATTTCTCTGTCGGCCATTTCACCGATCTCAGAAAGCACCCTGAAGAAGAACTTGGTCGGAACCGCAACAGGAAAGAAGAGGAAATCAAGCAGGGTGAATTTCACCTCACTCATCCTGTTCGCCCTCCCATGACAGCTCCAGCTCGACGAAGCTGTACGGCGGAAAAGGTCCGGAGTACTTAAACTCGAACACCTCATCATACTTGCTTGCCAGAAGTTCTGTAGTGCGGCGAAAATCCGGTTCTCTCTTGAGGTCCATCAGATAAGAGCAGTTAAACAGCATCTGCACTCCGTAGAGGTTACCGGAGCGCACGTCCTCTGCTTTTTCGCTCAGGCGCCTTGCGACGACCGACAGGTAATCGTTCTTCCATCCGGCCACAATGCTCTCCACCATCTGCCCGATCTCCAGTGCCATCTGTCTTTGTTCCTCCGGTGTGACCGCAGGGACCCCTGAAGACAGGAGCTCATATCTCTGAATCTCTTTTTGAATCTGCCTGCGCGCCGCTTCTCTCTTCCAGAATACCTTTATGCCAATTTCTCCCTTCCCGGCCAGCCTTGAAAACTCGTCTCTTATCGCACCCGCGTTGGTCCGGAGAAGCCTCATCGCTGCCGAACACGACGGAGTGACTACCCCGAACCTGAATGGCAGCACTGTATGGCGTGTGAATATCTCAGCGAGAACCTGCGCGTGAACGTATGCATCGTCGGTGTTAAGCGCTTTTGGGTCTTCGATCTCACTTGCCACAAGAGTGATATCCTGGTACACCAGTGCCTCAAGGCAGCTTTTTCGAACGCCTTCCATGGATGGGAGCCGAGGGAAACCGTCTACAAGCCCGTAAAGGTATAGCGTCTTACTCAACGTCCTCGCCCTCCGGCAGACTTTCGGCACAGCCTATGTCCCCGACTCTCACGTTGATCCGGTAATGGTATTTTACATTGCCTTTTTCTCCGCGCTCGTCATAGGTGTAGGTGTGATATCCTTCCTCGAGCATCTGCCTGATGATGGCCAGTATTCCTTTAAGACCGGGCTTTTTGCCGGTGTCCTCGCTCACTGTTGTTCGCCCCCTTCCCGATACCTGCTGGTCGAACCTAAACGGAGTTGCCCGTCAGGTCACGCACAACTTCCTGCCAGAGATCCCCTTTGAAAGGTATCTTCAGATGGCCCGCAGCAACCAACCTGCCGAGCAGGATGCATACTCGAACGGAAATGCGTTTGCCTGTCATTGCTCTCAGGCCATCCACCGCTTCCACCACGGTCCGGGCCTGTTCCTGAGAGATCCCGGCTCGTTTCTCCACTATGGCGACTTCCGTTTCCCTGTCAAACCGCGTGAGGTTAATGAATACGGTGCGATCCTTCAAGGCATCCGGTGTTTGAAACACTCCCGCATACTCCTTGGGGTTACAAGTCAAAATGCACCTGAAATCCGGGTGAACTCGCACAAGGCTCCGGGAACCCAGCAGTGGAGGCAGAGCCAGGATCTTTTCTTCGAGCGCAGTGAGGAGAACGTTGTTGGCTTCGGGTCTGGACCTGTTGAACTCGTCGTAAATCAGAGTATATCCTTCCTTGCATGCCGTCGTCAGCCTGCTATCCACCCAGTTCTCCCATACTTCTTCGACGGTTTTAAGCACTGAGCTGATGTAGTTGTCTACCACCTTCTTGACAGTGTACCCGTGGTACCCTCCTATAAGATCGGGGCTTCCAAAGCTCTCATCACCTTCAATAAACACGATCGGGCGCTTGAGTTTGGAAGCGATCAGCATGGCCAGACTGGTTTTGCCCACACCGGCAGGCCCCACAAGACAGATAGAAGACCCACATTCAAGATAGGCCAGGGCCCGGTCTACCACGCTCTGTATGAAAGCCGTGATTACAAGGTCGCGTTTAATCACATTGTCAATATACTGATCAGTTCCCATCTTATGCATCTGCCTCCACTGTAGCCACGATTGTGTGCTGTGCAGAGGCACGCCTGCGAGCATGCCTCTGCATAGTCAAGTCCTACTCCGGCTCAGGTCCCAAAGGGTGCTTAGGATGATAATGGTTCCAGCAAACCCACGGCCTTTGCATAGACCAGCCAGGTTTCAACTGAGGCGATTACGATTCTTGCCTCGACGCCAAGCAACTCAATGCCCACGAGAGATACGACGGCGAAGAGATCCACCACAACGCCTTTATCAAGAATTCTGTCAAGAACCTCGGCGAGACTTGACGACTGCAAGCTGGTCTTGATACCCATTTTTTCTTAGCTGCCTCCTTTCTGGCACTGAAACGGTGATTTGTCGCAGACGGCCTACCCAAAAGAACTTACATAAACCGTCTACTTCAGTATATTGGGTTGCTACTGCTATGGTTCTGATTTACCTAACTCTGGCCGGATCGGCTGCAGCGGGAAGAACCTCATTCTTACATCCTCCTTCAGGATGCGGTTTCAGTAAACAACAAGGTCCAAGAATGCGTGCGCCCTAATAAGCCGGTATGCGTTCTCAAACAGGCTTTAAGCACACAGCAAAGGTAAAGAGCGTCTTTCATGGGCCAAGCACTTTAAGGCATCGAAGCGGATAAGGAGGTAGTCGTTAGCCCGGGACAAATCTGGAGGAAACCTGTTTACCGTCCAGATGGTGGCCTGCATGAAGGCGGCGTGAACGTGGCGCTTATTCTCGCTTCCACGCTCCTCCTCGAGGCCGCGCGCAGGGACGACAGGCCGCTGCCCGCAGGAAATCACCTTCTTCTTCTTCAAATACTCTTTTACACCGGTATGCGCCGTGGAGAAGTAGCCTCGCTCAGGGTCTCTGATGTATGCCTGCACGAAAAGGTTTTCATGATCAGAAAAGCGAAAGGAGGGAAGTTCAGGCTCATTCCAACCGCAGTCGCTCTCCTAGTCACTATTACAAATTATCTAAAAAACAGAAAACTCAGCAGACCTGAGTACCTCGTGCAGTCGCAGAACGGGTCAAGACTGGGGGGAACGTCAGATCGGGGAGATCGTGAGGCAGAGCTGCCTGCGCGCGGGCAGCAGTGTGGTATCACCCCACGTGCTGCAGCATACGTTTGCCACCATGGCACTTTCCTCCCTGGTGAGCCTGCTCACCGTGAAGAAGCTTTTTGGGCATGCTTCCATTTCAACCACAGCCGGGTACCTTCACACGGCCAGGCAGGAAATGGAGCCGGCTGTAAACGACGTGGCAGAGCTCATAGCCCTGCGGACATGTGGCGCTGAACGCGGCTGCAGCCCGTGCTGCCTTCTTTGAAAGGAAAGCAGCGCGGGCTGTTGTTGCCTCGCGCCGTATCATGCACCAACACCTGCACTCTCCGAGTTGGGCGGAGATATATCCGCTCAGTGGCTGTAAGTCGGGGTTATGGGATGTGGTCGGGCTGTCGAGCCATCCCGCATCATCAGTGTATTCGCCGGTAGCCGCCTGGTTACACGCACTGCCTTTCAGCGTCGCCACCTTGCCGAAGCGGAAATACAGGCCGTTATACTGCACCTGACAGTCGCCTCTGGCGCTGCCTACCTGTCTTGATAAACCCGGTCCCGCTGATTTACTTCGGTACTTGGGCCGTCCCGCCACTCATAGTTTATTCGCCAGCGGGCGCTTGGTTACATTTGCGACGTCTTCTGTCAAGGAACTGTGACTTTCGGCGCGGCCCATTTATTTCAGCAGAAACTCGAACTCCTTTACGAACCGGCCGCTTTCAGCATCGTCAAAGCCTACTTCTACGCTGGCGGCGCCCTCCGGGATCAAAAGCGCCATACCAAACAGTCCCCAGGGGTACGAATCAGCGTGAACCGGTGAGGTAGCAGTGGTATAGGTAGTCATGAGCAAGTTCTTGTCCTGGTCAAGGATTCGAAACAACACGGTCCCTTCAAATACTCTCGCCGTTCCCACTAAGAGTAGTGAAGACTGTCCGGGCTGCCAGACGGGCGGGACGACGTATATGTGCCTTTCTCCCATGCGGGCAAGCCTTGTAAACACGGTGGCCGCTTCCGCCCGGGTCAAACGGCGTTCAGGACCGAAGATCCCGCCGCCGTATCCCTGGATAAGCCCTTTTGAGCGCACTGATGCAACGACGTGTGGCGTCGTCAAGGCCCGCCAGGTCGGTAAAGGTCGATTCAGTGCCAGGCTCATCCCCGACGCAGTCGACCGACAGCGCCCTCGCGAGCCATACGGCCATCTCCGCTCTGGTCGCCGCTTCGTCAGGCCGGAATCTGGCGCCATCGGTTGGCCGTACGATCCCCGCGCTCTGAGCAGCTGCGATCGACCCTCTCGCCCAGTGGGATACGGGCACGTCAGAAAAGCCAAGCGTCGCCTCACCGGTTATACCCAGGGTCTGGACGAGCAGCTTTACGAACTCCGAGCGTTTGATCTCGTCATCCGGCCTGAAAGTACCGTCGGGGTAACCGGAGATGATGCCCGACATAGAAAGGGCCAGCACCGCTCCTTCCGACCAGTGACCCCGCACGTCTGAAAAACCCTCAAACAGCAGGGAATAGTCTCTTGTGAGTGGTTCCCCAAGGTGCATGTGCCCGCCGATGGTCTCGACTTCGTGGCCTTCCACAAGAAGGCGTACCTTCTGTACCGAGGGAAAAGCGCTCAGGGTGTTCACAATCGAGTAGATGAGCACCGCCTCTCCCTCAGACCCGAGGCCCGGGTACATGATCTCGGAAGACAGATCGATAGTGGCCACATTGTCTTTGATGCTGACGCCAAGGAGCCTTACTCCCTCCGGAAACGGCGATTTGACCACGCCGGCGGGAGGACCTGCGAGGAGGCTTTGAAGTGCTGCGTGAGCCACATCGGCGGTTGCGGGAACTTGAACGTCCACGGGAAAGAGCTTAAAGGCAGACGGCGTCTCCAGCATATAATAGACTCTCAGAGTAGTTGATTGTGCTGCACCACCTGTCATAAGGCACACTGTCACAAGAACAAGAGCGACGAAAGCGGCTATCCACCTTCTCATAAAATCCACCTCCAACATTCACTTTCACTGCAGATGAGGGTAAGGAGCGCCGCGTAGTTCCTACAAGTTGTCCCAATTATTTGAGAAAGGCATAACAAAGCAGGATTTCTCCGCCATTTGCGTGAAATCAAAGAATCAGCCCTTGGTGTAAGACTTGGCCACGCGTGGAGGTGAGATATTGGGACGCATTTTGATCGTGCTATGTGTAGTTACCGTTTGCATTCTGGTCGCCTTCAGCAGTGTCCCGACTGCAGCGAGTACGCCAGGTCGATTCGGAGAGACAGTGCAGCCTCTTTTTGAGACCCAGGTGGAGCTGGTCTCTGAAGACGTATGGCTCTACCTTGATGAGACGCACGCGCTCATCGAGGCTACGTACCTGCTGTACAATCCGGGCAGCCGCCGGGAGCTTACACTCATGGGACTGCCGGAGTTCTCCGGCGTGGCAAACCCCCTGAGCCGGTTACCGAACGTAAGCGTGGATGACCAGGAGTACGAGGTAAGGCAGGAAACGTACGCCGACGACGCCGGCAGGAGGGAAAATATCTCATTCTGGTACGCCTGGCAGGTGACATTTGAACCGGGCCAGACACGGGTGATCAAAGTCAGCTATACCATCCCCACCTACGAGAAGTCTGATAACCTGCGGATGCTGGGCTACAGGCTGGCGCCCGGCAAGAGCTGGAAGGGCAAGCCCAGAGAGGTATCTGTCACCGTACACGGGACGGGTGTTCTGCCTTTCCAGGTGGTATCCGCTATGCCCGCTACGTGGAAGGTCGAAAGTGGCCGGTATGTCTGGAGATTCTCCGGCGACAGGCCTTTTGATGAAATATCCATCGCGTTTGAACCAAGGGAAGACCTGCTGCAGCATGTGCTCAGTCCGGAACAGGCGCGCCAGCTGCTGGATCATGAGAAAGCAGAACGCTACAACGAAGCGCTGGCTGTGCTGATGTCGGTCGATCTGAAGGTGCTGGAGGAAAAATGGAGGAACCTGGTACAGGCCAGGGAGGCCTTCCTCAGGTACAAGATCGGGCAGAAGACGCGGGCCGTGTATCTCTGGGAGGAACTGCTCGAGAGACAGGTGCCTGATCTCTCCGCATATTACTATCTCGCGCTGCACTACTACGGCAGCGGGGACCTGGATAACCTGAAACTGGTGCACGAGAACTTAAAGAGAGCACAGATCAACCCCGCCCTCCACAGGTGGATAGCAAGTCTTCTCCCGGTGACCTCGGTCGGCCAGAGCAGCCCCGAGGTGCTGGAGATCGCCGTCAGTGAAGAGCAGGGGGGCAACGTCAGGCTGTCCGCCCGCGTGAGGGATATCGACGGCGACCTCGTCAGGGTGAGCGTATCTCTCACCGGAAACGACAACGTGTATGTCGACCAGACGCCTTCTTTTGATCTGCAGCCGTATACGCTGACTCCCACGTATATCATCCCGGCAGTGCCGATGTATACCATGCTCTACGCGAAGGTTACGGCGGTCGATTCTGCGGGCAACGAGACCGTGTACACGGAAAACTTCCTGTGGCAGAGCTCTGACTGGTCCTTTGTGGAAGGGAGCAACCTCGTTGTGAGCTTCAGAGGCGCCTACCAGACGGATCGGGCGGCAGAAGTGCACTGGAGCCTCGAAAGCCTGATCTACAGGATGAAAAGGGCGTTCGGGCTCTCCCCGAAGGCCAAAATCTACGTGAACTTAGTTGCGGACGACAGGCTGCTCGCCACAATGCAACGGCAAGGCTTCCGGCCCGATTTCATACCCTTCACAGACGACGTATCTGCAAGGGAAAAGTTCCACCAGCTCTACAGGCAGCTGTTCATCCGGATCATGGCGCAAAACGGCGGTGCAGGCTGGAACAATGCGTCCGACTGGCTGGTGGATGCCATGATAGAGATAGTGAGGGATGAAAAGACCAAAGAGGCCGAGATACTGTCAAACCTGTTCCGGGATAGGCAGCAGTTTCTTCAATTCGTTGAAGCCGTCGGCACGATCGGGGACGTGGACAGGGCGCTTTACCAGGTATTCGGGTTTGGGGAATATGAGTTAAAGAGGAAGATCGTACAGGCCAGGAAGGCGGCCGATCTCGGTATGGCGCTTTACATCGGGCTCGCCTCCGTCCTCTTCGGCTCCATCGTCTGGAGGCTGGTCCGCCTGAAGAGGGCGATGGACAGAAAATCATGACGTAGCATATGGCGAGGGGGAGGTCAGAACCCCTCTTCTTTTGTTTCAGGGGGCCAGTACACATAAGGTGCCCCAGGAGCTTGACCGCGCGCTCCCTCAGCAGCCACTCCTGTTGCCAGAAGCGCCTGTTTGGCTGCCTGCGGCTGCCAATTTGCAGCGTCATGCCGTTTTGGTGCATACCGCAGCGGCCGCCGAGGGATTGTCATTCGGAAGGGCGGAAGACTGCAAGCGATTGATAGATCACTGACAAAGACCCTGGCCAAAACGCTCTTTTCCTGTCCTGTATGGGATGGCGGGGGCGGTCAGGGCCCGGTCGAGGCGACCGACACACTTTGGGACGTAGCTAAGGCTCAAGGGTTTAACTGCGTCCTGGAAGGTTCTACGGCTTCGGACCTTTCGGAACACCGTCCGGGCGTGCGGGCTGTTGCCGAATTGGGCGTACGCAGTCCTTTGCAGGAGGCCGGCCTCACCAAAGATGAGATCCGCCGCCTTTCAAAGGAGGCAGGGTTGCCTACGTGGAACAAGCCTCCCATGGCATGCCTGGCTAGCAGGTTTCCCTACCATTCGCCTATCACAGAAGCTGCCCTGCGGTCGGTGGCCCAGGCGGAGAGAAGCTTGCGTGCTTTGGGTCTGCGGCTGGTGCGGGTGAGGCACCACGATACCAACCTCATACGGAGGCACAGGTTCACCCTTGAAGAAGGCCCTGCACCTGTACTAAACGGCGGATCGAGGTAGCTCCTGAAGAGCTTTCAACCGTTTTGGCGCTCCGAGATGAAGTGGTGCAGTTTATCAAAGCTGCTGAGTACGTATATGTGGCCCTTGACTTACAGGGTTACCGTAGCGGAAGTATGGACGAGGTTCTCACCACCTGAGAGATTGACGGCGTTCCAGAGGGCTGCCGAGGGGTCTGCGATGATTTCGAATACTCGTTTCTTGGGCTTGTTGTCATCTGATGACGGGGCACTGGGTAGTCTGACCATTATCGACCCGGAGGCCCCTCCTGCCGGGTCGAGTACACCCGCCTGGCCTACGATAAAGGACCACTACCTCTGTCTGTATGCACATCTCAACCGGTACTCGAAATCGCTTGGAGAAAGGGTTGTCGGCATCGATGCTAATTTCTGCAGGAGCCTGCCAAGGAAGATGCAGAAAGACGGGAGCGAGGGCTTTATCGCCTCCGACCATCTGGCTCTCCTGGACGGCCCCGTAATGGGACACTGCGCGATAAGATATGCAAGGCTGTGGCCCGATGTGGTGTAGCGCAGCCTCTTGTCGGGGGCGAGGGTCTGGGAGAAGCGGTTTCTCCCGAAACCCTTAGGCTTTGGCCATGGGGAGGTTCAAATATGTGATGCGGCTGTAGCTCCGCAGGGCCTTGTCGGAACAGGCTTGTGGGGAACTTTGGTTCAAAGAAATCGACACGTCGCTTTAGCTGTTAGGCATCTCACTATTCATGAGGGAGAACTTCGCTCTATCCTTGTGCCATGCAATGCGATGCGAGGTTCGGTTAATCTCTCCAGGTCCCGTCCCAAAAAAGCCAACGAAGTGACGAGAAGGGTCAGAAACAGCGAAGGATACAAGAGCCACCAACGCCAAAAAGGCGTGAAGTATATGCCTCGGAAGTTGATTGCATGATGAATGATGAGGCCCCAGCTGCGCGATGTGGGGTCTCCCAGGCCAATAAAAGAGAGGGAGGCTTCCGTAACAATGGCCCTGCCCGAAAGGCGCACCATGCTGACCAAAATCAATGGAAAGAGCTCTGGTATGAAATGCCGAAAGGCCAAGTAGAGGGTCCGCCCCCCGAAACTGGCAGCCATTCTCACGTACGGTCGCTCTCTTAGTACCAAGGCCTGGGAGCGAGTCAGGCGAGCGGGCATGGACCAAGAAAAAAGAGCGATGGCGATCACCATATTGCGGAGGCTTGGTCCCCAAAAAGCCGCCAACACGATCAACACCGGCAGGTCTGGGAGGATCATCATGATGTCGACGGCGCGCATCAACAATCTGTCAAACCAACCTCCGCTTTGAGCAGCGATTATGCCTAGAACGCTCCCACCCAAAGCAGCCATCACGGCGGTAGCCAGCCCAACTGTCAAGCTGGTTCGGGCACCGAAGCAGATCATCGACCAAATATCAACCCCAAGATCATCTGTTCCCAAAAAATGGCCGTTCCCCGGCGGTACAAGGGGAGGTCCCGATGATTTGTTATGTGGATGAACGGTCAGGTGAGGTGCAAAAATGGCCATAGCCGCTAGGGCCAGCAAGATGAAAAAAGAGACTTTGCCGAACCAGCTCAGAGCATTGAAGAATTCGAAGGCTCTCCATATGTGAGCACATGACGCTTTTAACCTGTCCCATTTAGAGTTCATTGTTTTTCGTCCTCGGGTCTAATCGCCGGTAAAGCATGTCAGCGATAATATTGGCCCCCAAGACCCAAACCGCCACAACGATAAAAACGCCCTGAAGGATGGGGTAATCCCGGACAAAGACCGCCTCCCGTATTAGTCTTCCCAAACCCGGATATGCGAAGACGTTTTCCGCCACTATGGCCGCCCCGACAAATCCAGCCATCTGTAAAGCGAACCGGGTTACCAGGGGCAAAATAGCATTGCGCAGGGCGTGACGGTATCGGATGCGCACCTCCCTTAATCCTTTTGCGCGAGCGGTCACCATGTACTCCCGGGATAGCACGGTGATGAGGCTATTTCTCACCAATTGATACACGCCGCTTGTGCGCGCCAAAGTAAGAGTTAAGACCGGCAGGGCGGCATGGCGTAATATATCCGCGAGATTTTCCCAAATCGATTCATACTGCACGAAGTGAGACGTGGCTCCAGACAACGGAAATATCCCCAGACCAGCTGCTAACGAGAACAACAAAAAGAGCCCTATCAAAAAAGAGGGAACCGTGCCTGAGACGACCATAACGGAATAAAGGAGCACATCACACCACGTATTTCGTCTCCATGCTGAAAAGCTCCCAAGAAGTATGCCCAAAAGGAAACTCAGCACAGTAGAAAGGAGGACGATGAACAAAGTCCAAGGAAGTCTTCGCAGAACAAGGTTCAACACAGGCTCTTTATAATAATAGCTGAACCCAAGGTTGCCCCTAGCCAGGTCTTTAATGTAGCGAATGTATTGTTCCAACACAGGCCTGTCAAGGCCATAATATTCCATGAAGTATCGCCGTTGCTCCTGCGCGAAGAGGCTAGCGCTCTCCCCCAAGTCAGTGAACATGGCGGCAAAGGGGCCTCCCGGCATCAAGCGAGGTATCGCGAAATTCAGCGTGACGACCACGACAAAGGTGAACAGATATTCCACGAATCTGAGCAGCTTTTTGCCATTCATGCCATATCTCCGCGATATTCAAAAGGATGAGGATGAATTGGCGATCTCACGAAGAAGGGCTTCTCCTTTATGTCAGGAGAACCTAACCCGGCCTCAAGGATCCTTTGTGTATGGATGCAGCAGGAACTCTCCATCACGCGTTTGACGGAGCCTTCTTCGGCGATTCTGCCGGCATGTAGCACGATAATGCGTTCCGATATCTTCCTGGCCAAATGCAGGTCATGGGTGATGACCAACATCGAGAAGCCCTTTTCGTTTTGAAGCCCCTTCAGCAAGCGCAACAGGTTAGCTTGAGTGGAAACATCCAGCATCGAAACGATCTCATCTGCCAATAGCAATGCCGGCTCCATCACGAGAGCCCTGGCTATCGCCAGGCGTTGACGCTGGCCATTGCTCAAGGCGAAGCAACGACGCGACAAGAAAGCCTCATCGACAGGAAGTTGAACTGCGCGTAACGCTTCCTGGACCCTGTTTTTCCTTTCCGCGGGGCAACCGATCTTGTTGATTATAAGAGGTTCGCTGACGACCTCTTCAACTGTGAAGCGATGACTCACGGACCCCGAGGAGTCCTGAAGCACCAGCTGAATACCACCTTGTTGCCGCGTCGCCCATGGTCCATTGACCGGCCGTCCTTTGAACAGCAATTCCCCTTTATCTGGTCGCAAGATTCCGCTCAAGATCTGGGCCAGCGTGGACTTGCCCGATCCTGAAACTCCCACCAGAGCCACAGTTTCCCCATGCTTTATTGATACGCTCACGTCCGTGAGGGCTTGGATCCTGTGATTGCCCAAGGTGAAGGTCTTGGTCACACCTCTGCATTCCAGGAGGAGCGCTATCCCCCCTCGGTGACACCGTATTTGGCGATCGCTAGCAACCAGCCTCAGGGCGGGGCGCTCGTCATTGCACTTCCCTATAGCCTGGGTACACCGGGCCACAAAGGAACAACGTTGACCGGCATCCCTGGCAGGTTCGCCAGGGATGCCCCACAGGTCCTTGTACGGGAACCTTCCTACGCACGAGTTCACCAGGCCACGCGTATACGGATGACGAGGTCCTTCCAAAACCTCTCCCGTAGGTCCCATTTCCAGGATCTCTCCACAGTATAAGACCATGAGACGCTCGGCCATGTCCGCCACCACTGAGAGATCGTGAGAGATAAGGACCAGGCCAAAACCTTTTTCCGCTTGCAGCGACTTGATCTTAGAAAGGATTTCTTGTCTGCAAATGGCATCCAGGGAGGCGGTGGGCTCGTCCGCTATTAGGTATTGAGGATCGCACGATAAGGCCATGGCCAACAGAACCCTCTGCAGCATTCCGCCAGATAGCTGATGAGGATATGCGTCCAACCAAAAGGATGGTAGGCCCACAAGATCAAAAAGCGCCTTTACACGATTTTCTAGTTCAGCGCCTCGGAGACCAAAATGGCGCACTATAGGCTCGGCCAGCTGTTCGGCCAACTTCAAAACGGGGTTCAACACCTCCTGGGAGTTTTGGAAGACCATGGCCACCTGCCGCCAGCGCAGTTTCTTTTTTTCTTCTTCAGGCAGAGACAAGATTTCCTTGCCGTTGATGGTCACCCTCCCTGATACCCTGTGGGGAGCGCCGAGCAATCCTAATATAGAGAGGGCCAAGGTAGTCTTGCCGCTTCCTGACTCTCCGATAATCCCCAGAGTATCCCCAGGGCGTAAATCGAAAGACACGTCGCGCAAGGCACTGACCTCTCTCTTTTGCCCAGCGTATACTACGGAGAGCCCTTCAACTTCAAGGACTGAACCCATCTTTACTTCTTCCTCTCAAGATAAGAAAGCTTATTATGGGTAGGGGCATGATGGTCATAAACATGCATCCAGCCATCATACTTCTCACGGCGAAATACGGTGTAGCCGGTGGTCATGTATAGAGGGATTTCCGGCACGTCCTCGGCCAAGAGGTGCTGGATGCGGAAAACTAGTTCCTTCCTCTTGTTTTCGTCCGTTTCTTTGATCTGCTTCTCTAGGAGCAGGGTGAGTTCTGGATTGTCATATCCTGGCGTTCCATTAAACCAGTCGCCAACTCGGGAGGAAAACCTAGTGCGGAGGTAATCGGGATCCCCTCCCCAGCCGCCATGTCCAACCAAAACGATCTCGTACTTGCCTTCAGCTATGCGAGCGTCGCGGCTTTTAGTATCGGCAGAAACGACGCGCAGCTCAATGCCCACTTGGGAAAGATGTTCCTTCAGTAGTTCCCCGATACGCACTTCCGCGCCACTGCCCACTAACAGTTCATACGACCTTTTGACGGAAGGGCCTAAGCCTTTCAACAACTCTTCCGCTTTCTTGGGATCGTATTCGTATTGGGGCAAGTTAGGATTGTACCAGCGGTGCTGAGGAGGCAATATGCCCATAGATCCGACCACGCCGGCGCCTCGAGCTATCTTATCGACCAGGTCTTGCCGATTGATAGCATAGGCGAATGCCCTTCTCAGCTGGCGGTCTTTGAACTCCTCCACTCTCTGCATGTTGAAGCGAAGACGGTATCCCCAGAAACCCGGATTTTCCATCAGCACGAAAGAGGGGTCCTTCCGGAATCGGTCAAGAACGTCACTGGGGACGCCCGCCAAATCGATATCTCCCTTTTCCAATGCTAAGACCGGGTCGCTTGTGGGCACAAACTCTAATACATCCACCAGCACCTTCGGGCCCCAGAATTCTCGGTTAGCCTCATACCTATAGGAGCCATGTTCTTTGCTGTAATCTGTCAAGCGGAAGGGGCCCGTGCCTATCACGGATTGTGGATCAGTGAATTTTGCCGGCTCTGCCACGTCTTTCCAAATATGTTCCGGGATGATGCTCAATCGGCCTATAGCCTGGAGGAAGTTGGCATTGGGCTCAGCGACCACGAGCTCCACTTGGTGTTCTGAAAGGACATTGATTGACAGGAGATAATCTGGCTGAAAAGAAGCGCCAGAGGGGACGGACACTGGCGGGTGTTTCCTGTAATAATTGAGGGTGAAAGCCACGTCCCTGGCGGTGAAAGGCTTTCCGTCCTGCCATTTTACCCCCTTGCGGAGTTGGAAGACATACCTCCTACCTCCATCCAGAATAGACCAGCTCTCAGCAAGCCATGGAATATCGCCTCTTTCATCCCTTTCTAGAAGGGAATCGAAGATGAGGCGCATTTTGTTCACGCCAGGCCCGCGGGAGTAATGAGTAAAGGGATTCGGATACCCCCAGTCGCCACCTTCTAGTCTGACCACTACGGGCTTTTTCGGTTCCTCGGGTGCAGCCGGGGCTGTTTCTTTGGGCGTTCCGCAGCCAATCATGGTAAGGAGCGCTATCAACAAGAATGCAGCTATCAACACTGATTTTCTCATCGTTATAAATACCCCCCAAATCGATGAGACGTATGTTCTTCACCAACCGCGGGTGTAGCTGGAGGCGCACGGGATGCAAACGATCTGGCCGTCCTTTATGCGCGCCCTGGGCTCCATGACTTTTTCTCCGCACCTGGTGCATGTAATCGAAGGAAAGAGCCTGGCCCTTTCGGGAACATTCACGGAAACTTCCCTGATTTCACAGATCTCTGCAAAAGGGGTCGACAGGATCCTCGCTGTGAGCTCAGCCATCGTGTTCCTGAGGGAGAGCTTCTCCTCTTCACTGGCCTCCCCACTAGCAATTCTCCTGCGTAGAACATCCAGACGTTGCGAGTCAGCCCCATCCGGACGCCGCGCGGTGATGCGCACGGCCTTGTTTTGGCCTCTGGACACGAATGTATACCCTTGTTTGCCGTAATCTTTGTAGATCAAGTTCCCTTTGCCCAAGGTACACCCAGTCATGACCTGAATGGCATCCACAGCGCAACTGTCGTTTTCAACGATGGCTACCAGCTCTTCATCCACATCTCTCCGGGCCCCCAAGGAATGCAAAGCCGCCTCCGCCACCTGAAATCCTAGCGCCAGCCCGACACACTCATGACCGTGAAACTGGACCGTCCTCCTCCATGCTTCATCTCTTCCTTCCATCCCTGATTCCTCCTTGCATCGTTTCTGTCATTATCTGTCAGCCACCCAAAAATGCAGGCCATGAAAGCCTAACCTCGCTTCAGCGAGCGACAGGCCTTCATGGCCCTGATAGATTCCAGTGACAACTCGCACTCCTGCCGAAACTGCCGGCACAAAAACCCGGATGGCTCCTGCCACCCTGGATACTTTTTAGTTTTGTTCGACGTGTGAGGCACAAATTCCTTCCGCAAAGGAAAGCAGGTGGGCTTCCTCTTTCGCTGAGGGAATCTTGGGCGGACATAGGGATTCCTCCCCAGGATCCGTGCAGCGGCCTCCCTCTCCTGAGGCGTAAGTTCGGACCTGTCCAGCCCTACGGCCTGCTCAGGGCGCAGGCCAAGCCCTTTCCAGCAGCTTAACCCCGCCTCCCATATCTATGAGGGAATCCATAGACATTTTTGCTCATAGCCTGTGGCTCGTAGAGCCATAAATGCTTTGTTGGCGGGCATATTGAGCCTTTCCGTATTTGACATCAGCCAGTTGTACAGCCACTTAGCCTCCAGAAAGACTCTCCTTAGCACTTCAGTTTTTCTGTAGGAGAGGTTCTGGAGCTTTAGCTGGTACACGACGGGCTTTTGGCGTTCTCTCCGCTGTCTTGTGTCAGCTCCGCCTTGGTCATGTTCACTATTTCCCCTTCTGGTCTTCGATGTACTTCCGGACAGTTTTTCTGATATGTGTCCTGACTCGCAGTAGTACGAGCGCGTCCACAGGGACGGAAGACGGCTTTTCAGGGATGGGAATTCTTCTCTCAGCACCCTTCACCCACTAGAACCTTGCGCCGGTACCTGGGACACCAGGTGAACGTCCGCCGGGACAAGCCCGGCGGCTTCTGGTGAAGTCCACCGGGATGCCCGAACGGTCCTCAGCACCTCATCGAGAGACGCCTGCCTGAGGGCAGGTCTTACTCTCCCTCCTTGCGCTACAGGTATCA
>JBFMAL010000043.1:0-22971 GCA_040755615.1 Bacillota bacterium | reverse complement strand
TCCTCTATACTGGGATCTATTACCAGCTACCTAATTAACCTGTAGTTGGAGGGATTTGTGTTGCCTTTTTGACCTTAACCCTAATTAAATGCCATTAATTTCCTCTTGACATTACACCGTGAGTCTGCGCTGCCTTCTTTCAGCAACGATCTCTGCCATGATGGCAACTGCGATTTCGCCTGCAGTCAGTGCGCCAATCTCAAGACCTATGGGCGCTTTGACCCGGTCCAGTTTATCCCTTGGTACACCCTCGCGGGCCAGCCGTTCCATAATCGTGCAGACCTTTCGCTTGCTGCCGATCATTCCCAAATATCCAGGGAGACAGTCACGGGCTACGTAAGCCCGCAGCACCTCATAATCCTGGGTATGCTGGGGGGTGACGATAACCACGTGATCCCTCTCATAGGCGTTTCTCGCAGCAGCGTCCTCCTCATAATCCCGCAGCACGCGGACTGCTCTCTCCGGCACGGCATTTAAGAGTTCGGGCCTTGGGTCCACTACCACCGTCTCGTAACCCGCGGCCAGGCTCACTCCGGCCAACGCGCAGCCCACATGACCCGCGCCGTAGATCACCACCGTGTGATTCTTCCCAAGCGGCTCTATATATACCACGACGCGCCCTCCGCAGAGCGCGCCGATGGCCCGCTCGCCCTCTTCAGTTAGGTTCAGAGTGACCAACACCGGTTCTCCGGACGCTATCACATCTTGGGCCATCCGGCAGACAGACATCTCAAGGCCGCCCCCGCCCACCGTGCCGAGGGTGGTCCCGTCCTCGCGCACTAGCATCTTAAAACTGGCCCCAGCCGGGGAACTGCCCTGACTTTCCACCACGGTGGCGAGCGCCGCCCGTCCGCCCTCCTTCAATACCTTAACTACCTCTTCATAGATGTCAAGCATAGCCGCCAACCTCCTGGAACTCCTCATACATCGAGTTTGTAATCCCCAGGCTTAATCTTACCACGTTTCCTCAGAAATTCCGACACCGCCAGCGCAATCGCGGCCGGGAGTAGGAAATGAAGCAGCGCTATCTTGGCGAGTACGTCAGCTCCTGACCCCATAGCGGATACGGTGCCAAACTGGCCAACCAGGCCGCTTGTACCCATGCCCGCCCCCACTGGGACATTCTCCATTTTGAATACGGTGGTGGCAAGCGGGCCCGTGATCATTCCCGCCACTGTCGGGGGCACCAATATCCACGGGTTCTTGACAATATTGGGGATCTGCAGCATCGAGGTGCCAAGCCCCTGCGCGAACAGCCCGCCGAGTCCGTTTTCCCGGTAACTGGCCACCGCGAAACCCACCATCTGGGCAGCACATCCTGCGGTGGCCGCGCCCGCTGCGATCCCTCCCAGTTTCATCATAATGGCCAGCGCAGCCGATGATATGGGCGCAGTGAGCGCAAGCCCCATCGTAGTTGCCACCAGGATGCCCATCGGCACGGGCCGGAGCACCGTCGCCCACATGATAAAGCGCCCGAGTCCCTCCATCAATCTGCTGATGCCTGGGCCCACCAGCGTGCCAGCGAGAAAACCCGCGGCGATCGTGACTGCCGGGTTCACTATGATATCTATTTTTGTCTCCCTGGAAACGGCTTTGCCGAACTCGGCCCCAAACAGCGCCGCCACAAACGCGCCTGCCGGCCCGCCCGCAGCGTACCCCACCGATCCTGTCACGGTGGAGGCAAAGAGCGTAAGCGGCGGCGCACCCAGACCAAAGGCTACGCCGACGCCGATGGCAGGTCCCGCCATGCTCTTTGCAGCAGCTCCAAACTCCTGGAGAAGGGAGATGCCTAATTTTTCCCCCGAGACATCAAGGATGAGCCCGACTATGAGTGAGGCAAACAGCCCGAGCGCCATCGAACCCATGGCGTTGATGAGGTAGCGCTGCACAGAAAACTCAATGTTCTTTCGCTTCAGGAAGGCTCCGAATCCATTCATGTTCTCACTCCTAAAATAGACTGCAGGCCATCGCACTCCCGGGAGGCAATGGCCTGCGAATCGAACTCTTCAGTGAGCCGAACGCAGATGGCATGCCACGAAGTGACCGCCTCCCACATCCGTGAACTCCGGCTCCACCTCTCTGCAAACAGGCATGGCGTACTTACACCGGGTGTGGAAGTGGCATCCTTCCGGAGGATTGATCGGGCTTGGTACGTCGCCTTCCAGCACGATCCTTTCCCTCTTCAGCTCAGGATTGGGTATGGGAATAGCGCTGAGCAACGCTTCGGTATACGGGTGAAGCGGCTCGGCGTACAGCTCGTCGCCTCCGGCCAGCTCCACAATCTTGCCAAGATACATGACGCCAACCCTGTCGCTAATATGTTTGACGACGGACAGGTTATGCGCGATGAACAGGTACGTTAACCCGAATTCCTGCTGCAGGTCCTCAAGCAGGTTTAATACCTGGGACTGGATGGATACGTCAAGTGCCGAGACCGGTTCATCGCAAATGATAAGCTTCGGGTTCAGCGCGAGCGCCCTCGCCACCCCGATTCGCTGTCTCTGACCTCCCGAGAACTCGTGCGGGTACCTCCTTGAGTGGAAAGGGCTGAGGCCAACGATGTCGAGCAGTTCCTGCACGCGCAACTCCCTCTCCTTGCCATGTGCCACGCCGTGGACCTCAAGCGGTTCACCTATAATATCACCCACAGTCATCCTGGGGTTCAGCGACGCATAGGGGTCCTGGAATATAATCTGCATATCGCGGCGCAGCTTACGCATCTCCTCTCGCTCGAGGGCAAACACGTCCTTACCCTCGAATTTCACGGACCCGCTGGTACGCTCAAGCAGCCTCAGTATAACCCGGCCGGTCGTAGTCTTGCCGCATCCCGATTCGCCGACAAGACCGAGGGTCTCCCCCCTCTTTATGTTAAACGAGATGCCGTCAACAGCCTTCACGTACCCCACAACCCGGGAGAAGATCCCGCCGTGGAGCGGGAAATACTTTTTTAGGTCTTTAACTTCAACCAGAAGATCGTCTCGGTCCGCCCCGGTCATGACGCCACCTCCCTGCATACTATGTCAGTCCTGATCCAGCACGCGACCTTGCGCCCGCCGCGCACGTCGACTAGAGGTGGCTCCTCCTGCTTGCAGATAGCCATGATGTGCGGACACCGCGGGTGGAACCGGCAGCCTGGAGGCAGGTTTAAGAGATTCGGCACGCCGCCTTCTATCACGTGAAGCCTTGATACGGGTTTGTCAAGCCTCGGGATGGACGCAAGCAGCCCGGACGTGTAGGGGTGAAGCGGGCTGGAGAACAGCGTCTTCACATCTGACTCTTCCACGATCTTGCCCGCGTACATCACCACAACCCTTTCCGCCATCTCGGCCACTACTCCGAGGTCATGGGTGATAATGAGGATGGCCATTCCCAGTTCACGTTTTAACTTCTTCATCAGTTCGAGGATCTGTGCCTGGATGGTCACATCGAGCGCTGTCGTGGGTTCGTCGGCAATAAGCAGCTTTGGATTGCAGGACAGCGCCATAGCGATCATCACGCGTTGTCTCATGCCGCCCGACATCTGGTGCGGGTACTCCCGCACCCTGCGTTCAGGGAGGGGTATGCCTACCAGCCGGAGCATTTCTATGGCTTTTTCCATGGATTCTCTCTTGGACAGCCCCTGGTGGAGCTCGATGGCCTCGCAGATCTGGTCACCTATGGTGTAAACCGGGTTTAATGAAGTCATCGGCTCCTGAAAGATCATGGATATGTGGTTTCCCCTGATCCTTCTCATTTCTGCCTCGGACTTCTTAAGCAGGCTCTTGCCTTCAAAGAGTATCTCACCGGACTTAATCTTGCCCGGAGGACTCGGAATCAGGCGCATGACGGACAGGGACGTCACCGACTTGCCGCAACCTGACTCACCGACCATGCCCACGGTCTCACCCTTGTCGATATGAAACGTCACTCCGTCTACGGCCGGTATAACTCCTTCGCTGGTGTAAAAATAAGTCCTGAGGTCGGTTACCTCCAAAAGTCTCTCCATCCAGACACCCCTTTCTGAAGAGGAAACCATGCCAAATTGTAGGCATACAATATGTCCACACGTTCTTTCGATAAATTGCGGAGAAAATCCTCCCTTTATGGCGCTGTGTTTGGGTTTTTCACGTATGTGTCAAAAAACTCTTCTTCTGACATAATCGGTATCCCGAGTTCTCTTGCCCGCGCGAGTTTTGAACCGGCGCCCGGCCCTGCCACCACCAGGTCAGTCCTGGCAGATACGGACGATGAGGCTTTGCCGCCCAAGGATGCCACGAGTTCCTCAGCCTGCTTGCGCCCCATCCGCTTGAGCGCGCCCGTAAACACGACCACTTTGCCGTCAAGGGGCCCGGCCGCGGGTATCTCTTCTTCCTGCGTCATACCGACGCCGTGGCTCTTCAGCTTATTGATCAGCATAAGGTTCTGTTCTTGCCTGAAGAAATTCAGTATGCTGTCGGCCACAACCGGTCCCACTCCCGGCACGGCCAAAAGCTCATCTCTGCCGGCCAGGGCGAGCGCATCCATCGTGCCGAATGCCAGCGCCAGGTCCTGGGCGGTCCGTTCTCCCACGTGCCTGATGCCGAGAGCGTAGATAAGCCTTGAGAGCGGTCTTGACTTGCTCGCCTCTATGGCGTCTACCAGCTTCTGCGCAGACCTGTCTCCCATCCGTTCGAGCGCGGCTACTTGTCCGGCCGTCAGCGTGTACAGGTCTGCCACGTCACGAACAAGCCCCGCCGCGAGCAGCTGGTCAACCCTACTCGGCCCGAGACCATCGATGTCCATCGCGCCCCTTGAAGCGAAGTGAATTATACTCTCTCTGAGCTGGGCAGGGCAGGATATCCCCTGGCAGCGGTACACCGCTTCTCCGGGAAGCCGCACAACGTCAGCGCCACACTCGGGACATTTTTCGGGCATCCGGAACTCTCGGGCAGACGCCGGCCGCCTCTCAGGGAGCACGCGCACGATCTCAGGAATGACGTCGCCCGCTTTACGGATGACCACACTGTCGCCTATCTGTACGTCCTTGGCACGGATAATATCCTCATTGTGCAGCGTGGCCCTGCTAACCGTGGAACCCGCCACAAACACCGGCTCAAGGATGGCCGTAGGCGTAACCGCACCCGTACGCCCCACTTGCACGATGATATCTACGACGCGCGTCACCGCCTCTTCCGCGCCAAACTTGAATGCCACAGCACCTCTCGGGCTCTTCGCGGTAGAGCCAAGCCTCGCCTGGTCAGAAAGGTCGTTCACCTTTATGACGAGGCCGTCAATATCGTAATCCAGCGAAGGCCTTTGCTTTTCCCATTCCTTAATAAGCCACAATACTTCGTCGATAGACTGGCAGAGCCTCGCTTCCCTGCTAACCCGAAAGCCTGAGCGGGCCAGGGCTTCCAGCGCCTCCGCTTGTGTTCCGACGGAAAACCCTTCTACTCTCCTTATCTCGTACACGAAGCAATCCAGAGGCCTCCGGGCAGTCACCCGGGGATCGAGCTGCCTGAGAGAGCCTGCAGCAGCGTTCCGGGGATTGGCAAACAGCGGCTCTCCGCTTGCTCGGCGCTCTTCGTTCAACCTCTGAAACTCGCGTTTTCCGAGGTATACCTCTCCTCTTACCTCCAGTACGGATGCGGCGGACAGCGGCTCTGACAGCGCCAGGGGCACACTCCTTACGGTACGCAAGTTCTGCGTGACGTCCTCCCCAACTTCGCCATCGCCCCGCGTAGCGCCCACGCGGAACACGCCCGATTCGTACGTGAGGGCGACCGACAGCCCGTCCACTTTGGGTTCGACCATATACGCCACCCGCTCCCTGCCAAGCGCCGAACGGACCCGCCTGTCAAATGCCAGGACCTCCTCAGCGTCAAAGGCATTGGCAAGGCTCAGCATGGGCAGGCTGTGCCGCACTTTTGAAAAAGCGGCAAGGGGCTCGCCCCCCACGCGCATGGTAGGCGAATCGGGAGAGGCCAACTCGGGAAACTCGCGTTCAAGCGACGCCAGTTCCCTCATAAGCGCGTCGTATTCGAGGTCCGTTATCTCGGGCGAGTCCAGCACGTAGTACAGGTAGTCATGGCGGCGGATCAGTTCTCTGAGTTCCTGCACTCGGCGGGATGCCTCTGCCTTGCTTTTCATTGCCGCTCATACCTCCTTGAGGTTTACGCCTTCTTAAGCGGCGCATACCTCGCCAGCAACCTTACTATACCCTTCCCCTTGAATGCCACTGATATTTCCAGGTCGTCGCCCTCACCCTTTTGGCTGACCACCGTGCCCGTACCGAACTTATCGTGTACCACCAGGTCTCCCACGGCGAATCTGCCCGCTGGTTCACGCTGTCTCTCCTTCTGCTTCACTTCCCCCGGCTTTCTTGCAAGACCCGGCTGCTCCAGCAGCTTCCCGGGGATCTCATCGATGAATCGGGATCTGAAGCACTGCTCCATCGTCCCGTAGAAATGCCGGTACTGCGTGGAAGTGAGGTACAGCTGCTCTTTCGCTCTCGTGCACGCCACATAGAACAAGCGGCGTTCCTCCTCCATTTCCCCCTCGTTGTCAAAAGACCTGGAGTGCGGAAACAACCCCTCGTTCAGTCCGACCACAAACACATTGGAAAATTCAAGCCCTTTGGCGCTGTGCACCGTCATCAGGAGCACCCGGTCCGCGTCACTCCTTACCGTGTCGAACGAGGTGAGCAGGCTCACCGTACCGAGGAACTCTCCCAGTTCCGTAAGCCCTTCACGCTCTTCCAGCTCCTGAGCCATGGATACGAGCTCGCCGAGGTTCTCGATGCGGCTCTCCGCCTCCTCCGTCCCCTCGAGCTTGAGCGCGGTCAGGTATCCAGTCTGAGCAAGCACAAACCTGATGAGCGACGAAGGGGTGTGGCTGCTCTTTGCCTCAATTAGGTCAGTCATAATATCCGCAAAGCGCCTTACCAGCTGCTTGCTGCGGGCAGGCAGGTCGGTGCCATCAACGTCGGCCACCGCTTCCATCAGACTAAGACCGTTCTTAGTCGCATGCGCGTGCAGCCGGTCGAGCGTTCCGGCTCCGATACCCCTCGCGGGCACGTTGATAATGCGTTCAGCCGCAACATCATCCAGGGGATTTTCGATGAGCCTCAAGTATGCGAGGATATCCCTAATCTCTTTCCTTTCAAAGAAACTCACGCCGCCTACGATCTCGTAAGGGATCTGCCATCTGGATAGCGCTTCCTCCAGGTTCCGTGACTGCGCATGTATACGGTAAAACACCGCTGTGTCAGAGTATCGGGCTGTACGTGCGTAAATATCCCTGATAGCTGCCGCCACGAATCTGGCCTCCTCCTGCTCATCAGGAAATGCGAGGTACCTGACGGGCTCCCCCCGCTCTCTCCGGGTCCACAGGCGCTTTTCCCTGCGTCCCCTGTTATTGGACACCACTGCGCCTGCCACGTCCAGTATGTTCTGGGTGCTCCTGTAGTTCTGCTCCAGCTTGATGACGCGGGCTTCGGGGAACTCGTGCTCGAACTCGAGGATGTTGCGTATATCCGCGCCCCGCCAACCGTAGATGCTCTGGTCGTCATCTCCCACCACGCACAGGTTCCTGTGCTCCCTGCACAGCATGCTCGCGATGACGTACTGCGCGTGGTTTGTGTCCTGGTACTCATCGATCAGCACATACTTGAACTGCCGCCCGTAACGCGCGAGCACCTCAGGGTAGTCCGAAAACAAGCGCGCGGTGCAAAAGAGCAGGTCGTCAAAGTCCAGCGCGTTGTTGGACAGCAGCCTCCTCTGATACTCCCTGTATACCTTCGCCACCTGGCGCCGATAAAAATCCGAGGCGGTGCTTTCGAAATCCGCAGGGCCCACCAGGTTGTTTTTCGCCCGGCTGATGGTAGCAAGCACGCCCGCGGGAGTCCACGGCGAGCCGGAAAGCCCCAGGTCCCCCAGTACCTTCTTTACGAGCTTCTGCTGGTCATCCGCATCACATATCGTAAAGTTACGCCCCATGCCGAGCACATCGATGTCCCTTCTTAGAATCCTCGCGCAAGCCGAGTGAAAAGTGGACACCCACATCGACGAGCCCACTGAGCCAAGCAGTTGAGCAATGCGGCGCTTCATCTCTTCCGCTGCCTTGTTGGTGAACGTAATGGCGAGCACCTGGTGCGGCTCGGCCTTCCCTGACTGGATGATGTAGGCGATGCGGTGAGTAAGCACCCGGGTTTTACCGCTTCCCGCCCCGGCGAGTACGAGCAGGGGGCCTTCGGTGCAGGTGACCGCGTCGCGCTGAGATTCATTGAGACTTTCCAGCAGATCCCTCATGATTCCGTCCTTTCCTGATACGTATCGGGCAGATGTACTGTCACCGTGGTTCCCTTACCCACTTCACTCTCGATCTCGATATAGCCGTGGTGGTTCTTCACCGCGCCGTATGCGATGGCGAGCCCGAGCCCTGTCCCCATTTCTTTGGTGGTGAAAAAGGGGTTAAACACCTTGGCAAGGTTCGCGGGAGGAATGCCACAGCCGGTGTCGCTTACTGAGATGCTGACGTAGTTTTCTGTTCTGCAAGTGGAAACACGTATCCTCCCGCCTTTAGACGTGGCGTCGAGCGCGTTGGATATGAGGTTTGAGAATACCTGTCTCATCTGAGAGCCGTCGCAGCAGATCGCCTTTTTATCCAGCCTGAAGCAGCGCTGGATCTCCACTTCCTGAGAGCGTGCCCGCTCGCTATAAAGCAGCAGCACTTCATCGAGTATCGCCTCGATGTAGCATCTTTGCCATCTTTGGCTCCCTGGCCTTGCCATCGTGAGGAGATCCGAGGTGATGTGGTCCAGGCGAGCTATCTCCCTTTCGAGCATGCGCAGGCGTTCTTCCAGAGGAGTGGTTGTGTCCTTGCCCAGAAGCTGTACGAAGGCTTTGATGGCGGAAAGCGGGTTCCGGATCTCGTGCGCCGCAGCCGCCGCCAGTTCTCCGAGCGCTGCCATCTTCTCCGCCTCGCGCACCTTATACTCCATCACTGCTGCGTCAGTCACGTCCTCAATGAGCGCTACTGAGCCGATGGGCAGCTCGGCCTCATCCCTGAGCTGCTCAGCCAGGACACGGAGCATGACCGACTTGTCCTGCCCGTGAAACGTCATATGGGTACGGAATGAAGGGTTTGCCGCCACCTCCTTGAGCAGCCTGTCGAGCCGGGCGTCGGGCGGGTCGATCCTGGGCATCCCGGCACCGGAGAATATCTCCCTCGCCCGCCTGTTTGCAAGCGTGGGTACACCGTTGGTGTCGGTAACGATCACGCCGCTTGACATCTGCTCAAGTACTACGCTGACGAGGCTTCTCAGATTGGACAGCCTGCTGCCCGACGAGGTCTCCCACATGTACTCAAGTAATGGAAGACACAGGAGGTAGGCTGTGGCCGCGGGAGTATACCAGGTCCAGAGCAGCGCCCCGAGGTAGGCAAGCCCCGGGTACCAGAAGAACTCGTTGCCCCCGTACCGGAAGTTCCACGGTCTGCCTTTTAACACGCCGCGCACGACCAGGCACGCCAGCACAGACAAAGCCGCCACACCGAGCCCGGTTAGCGTGCCGAGGTCTGCCCCGAACCAGGTCCACAGAATGCTAGCGACAAACATGGCCGCAGCAGTCCGCCCTGCCTTTCTGATGGCAGTGAGTGTTGTATCTGTACGAAAGATCGCTCCCGTAATTGAGCCCATCAGCCCCACCAGCGCCGCTTGGACCGGGGTACATACCCAGACCGCTACGAACCCAGCAATGGAGATATCCGAGGGTTGTATGTTTGTGAGCGAGTAGAGGATACCGTCCGCATACCCTATGAGCAGAGAGAAAAGCAGCAGGTCGCCTGCGTTTGAGCACTTGCTGCCGAGGGGGTAGAAGTAGACGATGATCATGAAGATGAAAAACCAGATTAGCCATTTCTGTCTTTCACCTTTCATCATAAAGCCTCCCTGTGCGGCGTTACTTCCCACATCTGCCTGCAGCATTTTGCAAAAGCCCCTGGAATCGAAAGCTTTACAGTTACAGGCGGTTCGTCAGACCCATGTGCAATGAGGCGTTGTTGAGCTTTTTGAGCTGAGCTAAAAGTGGAGATCTAAGGCGACTCGCTGGGCTCTTACGCGCGTTCCTAGAATTTTTCGACCAATTTTTTCAAATACCTTTACAGGACCTGTGACGTAATATTCGATTGACCCTTTGCCTCCCTGGTAAAGGTTTCTCACCAGTTCCGCCACGCCGGACGCGGGATCTACCAGCGTTACGCCTTCCGGCAGTATTTCACGAAGCAGGTGATTAAGGAACGGATAGTGCGTGCAGCCCAGCAGCAGCACATCTATATCCTCCGCAAGCAAGGGAGAAAGTTGCGAAGACACGATGGCGAGAGCGGTACGCCCTTCGGTACGCCCGCTTTCGACTAGGGGCGCAAGGAGGGGCGTGGCAAGACTTCTGACATATATCGACGGACCGCCGAGCCTGTGAAGCCACCGGTCGTAAGAACCGCTCCTTATGGTACCCTCAGTGGCGATCACGCCGATGCGGCCCGATCGCGTGGCGGAGAGCGCCGCCTTTGCCCCGTGCTCGATTAGCCCGAGCACCGGGATGGGGAACGACAGCCCCTCCGTCACCGAAGAAGAAGAGTTGCACGCAAGCACCAGCGCTTCTGCGCCTTTGCTCTGTAGAAAGCGCACTGTGGCGCCCACGATAGCGAGTATCTCTTCGCCTGGCCGCGGCCCAAAGGGAAAGTGGGCAGTATCGGCAAGGTACAGCTTGTCAAGTTCTGGTGCTCTGCGGTGAACCTCAAAAAGCACGCTAAAACCGCCCACACCCGAGTCAAGAAAACCGATGCGCAATGGACAAAGCCTCCAGCTTGCAATATGTCAGGACGCGCCTTTGACTACTTAAGGTATTCTCTCAGTCGCTCATGCCGCATTATGTATACAAGCAGCGGATACCCTAGAACGTAGCAGGCTACGACCTGACCCGCGAACACTGAAAGCATGCCCATCCAGTAGGGTACGCCCGCCCACACTGAAAGATACCAAGCCACAACCAGCGCGTTGACAAGCACGGGAGGAAGCGGTGCGAGCCAAGGAGCGGGCATCTTACTCGTCAGGAATGCGGCGAGCAGCGTAGCGCTGCTGCCCAATACTACATCTACAACACCCAGACCGCCCAGGATATTCGCGACAAGGCAGCCAATGAACAGCCCGGGCGTCGCTGCAGGCATGACATAGGGGAGCACCGTAAGCATCTCAGATACGCGCACCTGTACCAGGCCGAAACTCCAGGGCGCAAACAGCATGGTCAGTGCCACATAAGCCGCAGCCAGCAAACCTACCCGCACCACGAACCTCAAGCCGTACCACCCCGCCCGATATCAGTCCTGTAATGCATACCATGAAACCGTACCCCGGACATTACGGTATAAGCCAGGTCCGCCGCCCCATCTATATCATTCCCCAGAGCAGTCACAGAAAGCACCCTGCCTCCAGCCGTGATCAGGCAGCCGTCAGCATCCCTCGCAGTACCAGCGTGAAAAATGACGGTGTCGCCGGTAACACGCGGAAGAGAAATCCTGTGACCGGTCGTGTACGCGCCTGGGTAGCCACCGGATGCTGCCACCACGCACACACAGGCCTTGTCCTTCCATCTGATCGGGCGCGGATGAAGCGTACCGTTCGCGGTATCAAGTAAGAGCGGCAGCAGGTCCTCGTCTAGCCTTGGCAGGATGGATTGGGTCTCCGGGTCGCCAAAACGCGCGTTGAACTCCAGGAGCTTTGGCCCCCCCGCGGTGAGGATGAGCCCCGCGTACAGCACTCCCCTGTAGTCTATGCCCATATCCCTCAGGGCGCGCGCAGTGGGTGACACGATGCGCTCTATGATCTCGCTGATTAGCGTCTGGCCCACACCGGGAACAGGGGATATTGCGCCCATGCCTCCGGTGTTGGGGCCGGTGTCATTGTCCCCGACCCGCTTATGGTCTCTTGAAGGAGCCAGGGGCACAACGCTCGTCCCCGAAATCAGGCAGAGCAGCGAGAGCTCAGGACCCTCCAGGTACTCTTCAAACACGATTCGCCTGCCCGCCTCACCCAGGGTACCCCGGAGCATTAAGTCTTCCAGCACGCGCAATGCCAGGTCGGGCTCGCTGACGATGAACACGCCTTTTCCCGCTGCAAGACCGTCCGCCTTGATCACAACGGGGTACGGCGCGATCCGGGCGTAAGACGCGGCCTCTCCGTACTCGCTGAACACCCTGTATTCCGCGGTGGGCACCCCCTTTTCCCGGAGGATCTGTTTGCAAAATGCCTTGCTGCCTTCAATACGCGCGCCTTCCGCAGAAGGACCAAACACAGAGATCCCCCGTTCAGTCAGACGGTTTGAAAGGCCCAGAACCAAAGGCGCCTCCGGCCCCACTACCACCAGATCGATGCGTTCCTTCTCACAGAACTCCACGATCCCCTCGATATCTGTCTCGCGGATGCCCGGCCGCGCTGCGATTTCTTCTATGCCAGGGTTGCCCGGCGTGCAAAACAATGTAGAAAGCAGAGGACTCTGAGCTATCTTCCAGCTCAGTGCATGCTCTCTTCCACCTGAACCCACTACCAGCACTCTCAAGCTCGCAACCCCCTTTCAGTGGAGGAAATGCCGCTTGCCGGTAAACACCATGGCCATCCCGGACGCATCGGCTGCACTCACCGAGTCGTCGTCTTTTCGCGATCCTCCGGGTTGCACAATGGCAGTAACGCCAGCCTTGCTCGCGGCCTCTACCACGTCGGAGAAGGGGAAGAAGGCGTCTGATGCCATTACTGCGCCTTTGGCTTTTTCGCCCGCCTGCGCGATGGCGATGCGCGCTGCAGCTATCCTGCTCACCTGTCCGGATCCGATTCCCACCGTCATGCCGTCTTTTGCCAGCACTATGGCGTTGGAGCGCGCGTGCTTCACAACACGCCAGGCAAAACTGAGGTCCCGGATCTCGGATGCGCCGGGCGCCCTGTTCGTTACCACCTCGTACGTGAAATCCCGCTCGGTAGGATCAACTGACTGTACAAGGAGTCCGCCGCGCACGCGCTTCAGCCTGTAGTCCGACGTCAGGGGCAGCGGTTCGATGGCAAGTACGCGCAGGTCCTTCTTTGACGAGAGGATCTGCAGCGCCTCCGTGGTATAACCCGGGGCCGCCACCACTTCAAGGAAGATACGGACAAGTTCGCTCGCCAGATCCCCATTTACCTGCCTGTTAAACGCCACGATACCCCCGAAAATAGCTACGGGGTCTGATGCGTAAGCCCGGGCATACGCGCTCGGGAGGTCATCAGCCACGCCCACACCGCAGGGCGTGGCGTGCTTTATCGCCGCAGCGCACGGCACATCAAACTCGGACACGATGTTCACCGCTGCGTCAAGGTCGGCGATGTTGTTGTATGAGAGCTGCTTGCCCTGCAATACCCGGGCAGCGGGTATACCCGACGGCTCTAATATGTCGCGGTAAAACGCTGCCTTCTGGTGAGGGTTCTCGCCGTAGCGCAAAGGATAGGCCAGCTTGTACCTAAAAACGATGTCCTCCGGAAACTCAAGCACGTGCCGTCCTGTAAGACGCGCGAAATAGTTCTCGATCAGCGCGTCGTACGCCGCAGTGTGCGCGAACGCCTCGTGGGCGAGTGCAAGCCGGAAGTCCTCTCCGGGGCCTTCAGGCGACCTGAGCGCGGACAGCACCTGCTGATAGCGCTCGGGCTTCACCACCACAAGCACGGACCTGTAGTTCTTGGCAGCCGCTCGCAACATGGACGGCCCGCCTATGTCGATCTCTTCCACGATCTCCTCGTGTGCAGCGCCCTGACGCGTCACCGTCGCCTCGAAGGGGTACAGGTTACAGCATACCAGATCGATGCGGGATATGTCCATCCCGCTGATGACGGACAGGTGTCCTGGGGTGTCTTTAGCGAGTATGCCCGCGTAAAGCCGCGGGTGCAGGGTTTTCACTCTCCCGTCAAGGATTTCAGGAAACCCGGTCACTTCTTCTATGCTCATCACCGAAAGCCCATCTTCTTTGAGTTTCTTGTATGTACCTCCGGTGGAAATCAGGTCAAAACCAAGCTCTGACAGCCCCTTTGCGAACTCAACAATATTTGTCTTGTCATATACGCTGATAAGCGCCCTAGGCATTCGTTTCACTCCTTTTTCACGATAACCCGGCGTCCCGAAAGGGAAAGCCTTCCTTTCGCATACATCGCTATCGCCTCGGGGTAGGCAATGTGCTCCTGCTCCAGGATCCGAGCAGAAAGCGTGCTTACTGTGTCGTCTTCCTCCACAAGCACCGCTTTCTGGATAATAATGGCGCCGGTATCCACACCGCTGTCTACGAAGTGCACTGTGCAACCTGTCACCTTCACACCGTAAGCCAGCGCTTGGGCCTGCGCCTCAAGGCCAGGGAAGGAAGGGAGAAGCGACGGGTGAATGTTCATGATACGGCCCGGAAAGGCGGAAAGCAACACGGGACCAACGATGCGCATGTAGCCGGCCAGCGCCACCAATGAAACCTCGTGGCTTTTCAGTATCTCCACGATACGTGCCTCATAATCCCGCTTCTTACCAAACTGTCCGGGATTCAGAGCGTACGCGGCAATGCCGGCCTCCCTTCCCACGTCAAGCGCCCTGGCTGTGGCCACGTCAGAGATCACGCAAGCGATCTCAAACAGACGTTCTCCTGCTCTGGATGCGCGTATGAGCGCCTCGAGGTTGCTGCCGCGGCCGGAAGCGAGCACACCCACTTTCAGCAAAACTCCACACCCCCATCCGAGGCGACCACGTCCCCGATGACAGAGGCGCTTACCCCGTGCCCTTCCGATATCCTGACTACCGCGTCCGCGTGCTCCGCAGGGGCGACCAGCACCATACCAACTCCCATGTTAAATACGTGGAACATCTCCCGTTCATCGATGGCGCCCATCTCCTGGATCAGACGGAATATTGGTGGGACCTGGATCGCTGTGCGCTGGAGCTTCACGCCTGTGCCGGGGGGCAGGGCCCTCGGAATGTTCTCGTAAAAGCCGCCGCCTGTGATGTGCGCGGCGGAGCGCAACAGGTGCCTCGCTTCAAGCAACGTCTTCACGTAGATTCTGGTCGGTGTGAGCATGGCCTCACCCAGCGTGCTTCCCAGCTCGGGGACGTAGGTCTCAACACTCATACGTGTGAGTAGCACACGTCTTGCCAGAGAGTACCCGTTTGAGTGAAGCCCCGAGCTGGCAAGCCCGATCACCACGTCTCCGGGACGCACACTGGCAGGCTCGAGCAGATCATCTTCCTCGCAGCCGCCCACCGCGAAGCCCGCCAGGTCATACTCGCCTGGAGGGTAGTGCCCAGGCATCTCGGCGGTCTCTCCGCCCAGAAGCACACATCCCGATTCAATGCAGCCCCTGGCCACGCCGGACACGATGCTTTCAATAACATCCGGCCTGAGCGAGCCGCAGGCGATGTAGTCGAGAAAGAATAGGGGAGCCGCCCCCTGCACCACCACGTCGTTCACGTTCATGGCCACACAGTCGATGCCGACCGTGTCGTGCACGCCCATCATGAACGCAACGCGCAGCTTCGTCCCCACACCGTCAGCCCCTGCCACCAGCACAGGCTTTCTGAACAGAGAGCCCAGCCGAAATACCCCGCCGAACCCTCCAAGGCTGCCCGACACGCCCTCTCTTTGGGTCATACGAGCTAGAGGCATAATGCGGCGCACCGCTTCGTTGCCGGCCTCGATGTCCACGCCCGCCTCCTTGTACTTACTCTCCACATCTCGCACCCCCTTCCAGGATGAACTTACCCGCGCCCGGTGGTATCTCGACAGGGTATCTGCCGCTGAAACACGACAGGCAAAAGCTCTCCTCCGACCTGCCCAGCGCCCTCGCAAGACCCCGAATGCTCAGGTATCCCAGCGAGTCGGCGCGCACGATCCGCGCGATCTCTTCCGGTGTCTTGGAAGCGGCGATGAGCTCGCCCGAAGTGGATGTGTCTATCCCGTAAAAACACGGAAAGCGATACGGCGGAGAGGCGACTCTTAAGTGCACCTCCCTCGCTCCCGCGTCTTGAAGCAGGTTCACAATATGTCCTATTGTGGTTCCCCGGACGATAGAGTCGTCCACCAGCACCACCCGTTTGCCCCGGACCACCTTGCCCAGGGCGTTCAGCTTCACCTTCACGCCGAAGCTCCTTTGCTCTTCGCTAGGCTGTATAAAAGTGCGGCCGATGTACTTGTTCTTGACGAGTCCCATCTCGTAAGGTATGCCGGACTCTTCTGCAAAGCCGGTGGCTGCTGAGATGCTGGAATCCGGCACCCCGGTGACCAGGTCCGCGTCGGCCGGGTGCTCCTCGGCGAGGATCTTCCCCATCTGCTTTCTGGCAGCGTGTACGTTCACTCCCTCGATGTTGCTGTCCGGTCTCGCGAAGTAGATGTACTCGAAGATACACAGCGCCGAATGAGCAGGGCGGTCGAAGTAGACCGACCGGTAACCGTCGCTGTCTACCACGATCATCTCGCCGGGCCTCACGTCTCTCACTGTTTCCGCTCCAATGATGTCAAAGGCGCATGTCTCCGAGGAAAACACCACGGCGTCACCCAACTTCCCCATGGAGAGCGGCCTGATCCCGTGCGGGTCGCGCGCAGCGAAAATCCGGTCGGGAGTCATGAACAGGAATGCGTAGGCGCCCTTCACTTCGTTCAGGCTCTTCATAATTGCAGGTTCTATCCCGTTTGACTGTCTGTGCGCCACAAGGTGTGCTACTACTTCTGTGTCAAGGCTCGTCTGAAAGATCGACCCCATGCTCTCAAGGCTTTCCCTGATGGCAGCGGCGTTCACCAGGTTCCCGTTGTGCGCGAGCGCCAGGTGCGTCCCGCGCACGGTGACGCACAGCGGCTGCGCGTTGACAAGGTAGGAACGGCCCGTGGTGGAATATCTCACGTGCCCGATGGCCGAGGTGCCAGGCAACCTCTCGATGCGCTCCCGGTTGAATACTTCAGACACCAGTCCCATACCTTTGTGGCAGACAATTCCCCGGCCGTCCGAGACCGCGATCCCGGCGCTCTCTTGCCCCCTGTGCTGCAGCGCGTAGAGGCCGTAGTACGTGAGGTGGGCCGCCTCCGCATGGCCGAATACGCCGAATACACCACACTCTTCCCTGATCCCCATGGCTCATCCCCGCCATCTTGAGATAATGTTATTGACACTGACTCTAAGGCACGCCTTGCCGGCCCGAGTAATGTGAAGAACGTCCTGACCGACCGTGCCCAGCACCCGGCAGGGGACACCTGCCTCCTCACACCCGCCCCTGACCTCATTGAGGTGCTCAGGGGCACAGGTGATTATGATCCTGGACGGCCCCTCGCCAAAGAGCAACAGCGGAAGCGGCAGTCTATCATCGCCCAAGTCCACGCGGGCGCCAAGGCCGCGCTCTATGCAACACTCGGCCAGCGCCACCGCAAGGCCTCCCTCGGCCAGGTCGTGCGCAGACTTAACCAAGCTTTTCTTCATAAGTCTCAGTACTGCTCGCTGGAGCCGTCTTTCCATCTCCAGGTCCACCGGTACTGGCATGCCTGTGGGCGCGCCGTACTGCAAGTACTGGAGCTCGCTTCCGGCGAACGACACCGTATCAGGCCCAAGCAAGAGCACCACGTCGCCTTCCGACTTGAATGCACACGTCACGACAGCAGTGATGTCGTCCAGGACCCCGAGCATCCCTACAACAGGCGTGGGGTAAACCGCTCTGCCTGATGTCTCGTTGTAAAAGCTGACGTTCCCTCCCGTAACGGGAGTCCCAAGGGCCCTGCACGCATCGCCCATGCCCCTGACCGCCTGGGTGAACTCGTATGCAACATGAGGCTTCTCCGGGTTACCGAAATTCAGGCAATTTGTGATAGCCCTTGGGGTAGCGCCTACGCACACCACGTTGCGCGCGGCCTCCGCCACCGCCGCCTTCCCTCCCTCATACGGATCCAGGTAAACCAGTCTGCCGTTGCCGTCGGTGGACAGCGCAATGCCAGCTTTTGTGCCGCGGACTCGAATGACCGCCGCGTCCTGGCCGGGGCGCACCACGGTATTGGTCTGTACCATGTGATCGTACTGCTCAAATACCCATTCCTTTGATGAGATGCCCGGCGACGCAAGCAGCGCAAGCAAGGTGGAGTCCGCATCAGTAACAGAAGGCACCTCCTCCCGCGTAACGTGGCGCGGCGCGGGCAGAAGGCTGTAGCACGGTGCGTCATCCGTCAGCGATGTTACCGGGACCTCCGCCACTTTCTCTCCTTTATGGAATACCCGGAGCATGCCGTCAGCAGTGACCCGGCCGATCACGGCAGATTCAAGCCCCCACTTGGCGCACCGGGCGGCCACTTCTTCTTCCTTCCCCTTTTCCACGATGAGCAGCATCCGCTCCTGGGATTCTGAGAGCATGATCTCATATGCAGACATACCGCTTTCCCTCAGGGGCACGTTGTCAAGATATAGCTCGGCACCGGTCTTGGCTCTCGATGCGGTCTCCGCCACTGACGAGGTGATGCCCGCCGCCCCCATGTCCTGTATGCCCACGACATAAGGCGTATCGAGAAGCTCAAGACACGCCTCGATGAGGAGCTTTTCCATAAACGGGTCGCCGACCTGGACTGCAGGCCTTTTCTGCTCGGAGGTTTCGTCGAGCTCCTCCGACGCGAACGTGGCGCCGTGAATGCCGTCCCTGCCAGTCCTCGCGCCCACCAGCATGAGCGCGTTGCCCGGTCCGCGGGCTAATCCTTTTGCGATCCGGTCCTTCTTCACCACTCCCACGCACATCACGTTGCACAAGGGGTTCTCAGAATAGGCATCTGCGAACTTCACTTCCCCGCCTACTGTGGGCACGCCGATGGAATTACCGTAAGCGGATATCCCCGCCACTACCCCGTTCATCAGGTACCTGTTCCGGGGCTCTCGCGGATCTCCGAATCTCAGTGAATCAAGCAGCGCCACGGGCCTTGCACCCATGGCCAGGATGTCCCTGACGATCCCGCCGACGCCTGTCGCTGCGCCCTGAAACGGCTCGATGGCCACAGGGTGATTGTGGCTTTCCATCTTGAACACTATGGCATAATCGCCGAACTCCACTGCGCCAGCGTTCTCCCCAGGGCCCACAAGTATGCCCTCTCCGGTCGTGGGAAACGTACGCAACAATTCGCGGGAATGCTTGTAGGCGCAGTGCTCGGACCATAACACAGCGTACATGCCAAGCTCGGTGAGGCTCGGCTCCCTGCCCAGCGCGGACTTGATACGGGCGTACTCAATGTCGCTAAGGCCCATTTGCCTGTATGTGAGTTCCATGGCTATCTCCCCCGATTGAGGTAGTGGATACAGGACAAAAACAGCATACGGCCGTCCTCACCACTGCCCAATATGCCTTCGCTGCATCGCTCAGGATGCGGCATGAGTCCGAGCACGTTGCCACTTTCGTTAATGATCCCTGCAATGTTGTTCATCGCGCCGTTCGGGCAGTTTTCCTCCGTTGCACACCCTTCCGCATCGCAGTACCTGAAAACCACCCTCCCCCCGGCTTCGAGCGCCTCCAGCGTCTCCCGGTCCGCGTAGTAGTTGCCGTCTGAATGGGCGATAGGCATCTTGATTACCTGGCCCTGCCGGTAAAGCGACGTGAAGGGCGTATCCGCCCTCTCCACTTTGACGTACACGTCTTTGCATATAAACGTGAGGGTACTGTTCCTCCTCATCGCTCCTGGCAGAAGTCCCGCCTCAAGCAGGATCTGGAATCCATTGCATATCCCGAGCACCAGGCCCCCCCGCTTTGCGAAGTCCGCAACGGACTCCATCACGGGTGATAGCATCGCGATGGCGCCTGTCCTAAGGTAGTCCCCGTAGGAAAACCCGCCCGGAAGCACGACACAATCCAAATCGCCGATATCTCTGTCCTTGTGCCATACGTACCGCACGTGTGCGCCGGGGATGGTAGCGATTGCGTTATAGCAGTCGGCATCGCAATTCGAACCCGGAAAAACTACCACGCCAAACTTCACCGTCACACCCCCCGAGCAGAAGCTGGCTCCAGGGAGACAGAGAACTCCTCGAGCACAGGATTGGCAAGTAGCCTTTTTGCGATCTGCTCCACCTTCGCCCTAGCCTCATCCGGACCTTCCGCCTCCACTGACATGTCGACCATCTTGCCAATACGCACATCACGGACCCCCTCATACCCCAGGTCCTGGAGCGCCCTTGATACTGCACTGCCCTGAGGATCAAGCACAGTCTGCTTCAACGTCACGTACACCCTGACGCGGAATCTCATGACGCGTGTCCCTCCCGCCCTGTTAGCCTGCGAAGCACCTCCTGGTAGGCTTCCTCCACGCCGCCCAGATCCCTGCGGAAGCGGTCTTTGTCCAGCTTCTGACGCGTCTTTGTATCCCAGAAGCGGCACGTGTCAGGGCTTATCTCGTCGGCGAGGATGACGCTGTCTCCGTACCTGCCGAATTCCAACTTGAAATCTACCAGCAAAAGCCCTTTGTCAAGGAGGAACGGCTGCAGCACCTGATTCACCCTGAGCGCCATGTTTTCGATGGTACTCATCTCCTCGTCGCTGGCCAGTTTCATAGCCCGGATATGGTAAGTGTTAACCATCGGGTCGTGCAGCTCGTCCGACTTGTAGTAGAATTCAAGGACCGGCTCATGAAGTTCCAGACCTTCCTCAATCCCCAGCCGCTTGGCCAAGCTCCCCGCCACGATATTCCTGACTACCACTTCCACAGGTATGATGGCCACCCTTTTGCAAACCATCTCCGTGTCGCTCACCAGGTACAAGAAGTGGGTGCTTATGCCCTGGCTTTCCAACAGCTCAAAAGCAATGGCAGAGACCTGGTTGTTCACCTGACCCTTGCCTTGAATCTGGCCTCTCTTTGTACCGTCAAACGCGGTAGCATCGTCCTTGTACTGGATGAGCACGCGGTCCGGCTGATCCAAAAGCTCGTAGACGATCTTGGCCTTGCCCTCATATATCTTCTTTTTCATGTGTGAAACCTCCCAGCATTTTACTGTAGCCCTACTCGGGAGAAGATATAGTCGATGTTCACTGTGTAGGACCTCGGGTCAGCCAGCTCCTGGAGTTCCTCCAGGGACATGCGCTGTTTCACCTCGGGATCCTCCGCCAAGAGCCCGATGAAGTCGATCTGTTCCTGCCAGGATTTCATAGCCAAAGACTGCACTATTTCGTAGGCCGCCTCTCTGGACAGTCCCTTCTCGATCAGCGCCAGCAGTACTCTGCCCGAATACATGAGGCCATGGCTCGCCTTGAGCGAGCGCTCCATGTTCTCGGGGTAAACGTGGAGTCCTGTCACCACCCTCGTAAAGGTCTGCAGCATGTAGTCCACGAGAATGGTGCTGTCCGGAAGGATGATCCGCTCCACAGAGGAGTGTGAAATGTCCCTCTCGTGCCAGAGCGTCACGTTTTCCAGCGCCGCCTGCGCATTCGCCCTGACGACCCTGGATAGCCCGGATATCTGCTCGCAGAGCACCGGGTTCCTCTTGTGGGGCATAGCCGATGAACCTTTCTGGCCTTCGTAGAAGGGCTCTTCCACCTCACGGATCTCTGTCTTTTGAAGCCCTCTGATTTCGGTGGCAAATTTGTCCAGCGTGCTAGCAATAATCGCGAGGGTGCAGACGTACTGCGCGTGCCTGTCCCGCTGCAACACCTGGGTGGATACGGGCGCCGGGGTGAGGCCCAACTTATCGCAGACGTAGCGTTCGATATAGGGGTCGATATTGGCAAAGGTACCAACAGCGCCGGAGAGCCTTCCTACCGCCACCTCTTCGCGCGCCCGTTTCATTCTTTCGATATTACGTAGCGTTTCCGCGTACCACAGCGCCATCTTGAAACCGAACGTGATGGGCTCGGCGTGGACCCCGTGCGTTCTTCCCGGCATGACTGTGTACTTGTACTTTATCGCCTTCTCAGCGATGGCTTCAGCAAGTTTATTGAGATCACTCAAAATGCAGTCAGCGGCTTCCACCAGAAGGCACGACAGCGCCGTATCGACCACGTCATATGAGGTGAGCCCGAAGTGAATGTATTTTCCGTCCTCCCCAACGGACTCTGCCACTGTCGTAACAAAGGCAAGCACGTCGTGTCTGACCACCGCTTCAAGCTGCTGCATGCGTTGCATGTCGAACCTGGCCCGGTGCTTGATGTTAGCCACCGCCTCCTTCGGGATCTTGCCTATATGGCTCCATGCCTCGCATGCGAGGATCTCTATCTCAAGCCACTTCCTGAGTTTATTCTCCGTCTCCCAGATACGCCCCATCCGCGGGAGTGTGTATCTGTCGATCACCGTTGGTTCACCTCGCTGTAGGGACCGTGTACCGGAACCTTCTTATCGCGCGCGTATACGCGCTCCCTCATTTCCTCGCGATAGTCGTTCATCTTCGTGCTGAGGTCCGCATCAGAAAGCGCCAGGATCTTGCAGGCGAGTACTGCTGCGTTCGTCGCGTTGTCACTCCCAACCGTGGCCACTGGGATCCCAGGCGGCATCTGCACGATGGAGTAAAGCGCGTCCACACCTCCCACGGGCAAACCTGAACGGGGAACCCCGATCACCGGAAGGCTGGTCTGCGCGGCCACAACGCCGGGAAGGTGCGCTGCCAAACCGGCGGCAGCACCGATGACCCGCGCTCCCCTGGAACTCGCTTCGCCGCATATCGTGGCCACGAGCTCAGGCGCCCGGTGCGCCAAGGCGATGCGAAATTCCGCAGCCACACCCATCTTGCGAAAGAAGTTGTAAGCCGGTTTCATCTTCGGAAGATCCGAATCGCTCCCCATGCTCACCAGTACATCCACTCTATCCACGCCGTATCATCCCCCCAAAAAGAGACGTGAACCTCCGCGGGGACAAGCCCGGCGGCTTCTGGTGAAGTCCACCGGGATGCCCGAACGGTCCTCAGCACCTCATCGAGAGACGCCTGCCTGAGGGCAGGTCTTACTCTCCCTCCTTGCGCTACAGGTATCATCTTCG
>JBFMAL010000042.1:0-23234 GCA_040755615.1 Bacillota bacterium | reverse complement strand
ACACGTGCAGGAAATGCCATGTACGGCGGCCGACCGGGACTAGGCCTGTTGTGGTACGTGACCCTCCTGTCCCTTGCAGCCCTTGAGCTGCAAGGGTTTCTTAGGCCGGGGGTTTCAAAGTCGAGTCGGGAGAAGACCCTCGAGCACTGGATGAAGAAGAACGGAATCGCGAGAACCTGGCCCGACGTCCTCTCGGAGATCGAAACCCTAAGGTGGAGCTACATCGAGGTGGGAAAGAAGAGGACAGGCAGGCCAGACCGGCTGAAACCGGAGCAGCTCCCAATCCTCGAAGCGCTCGGCATCGCAGGCGAGTTCGGGAGGATGGAGGTAAGCGACAGACCGTAGTGTAAAACCACTATACATGCCTCATTCTACCTGGTGTTTTCCGAGGCTTGCCAACTTGCGTTACAAGATATTTCGATATACAGGAACCAAAAGGAATAGCGATTCGTTATTCCTTTTTGGGGGAAGAAAACTTTTCTTTGAAGTCTGTTTCTAATTTTAGAATCAGCTCCTCGGGATTCTTGCCGTCCTTCGGAAAGGTGGCCGACCCTGTTATCAGGATCAGCTTTTTTCGTTCTTCTTCAGGAATTAGGCCGTTATAGACCTTTTCCAGCTTTTCCTTAACGGTAAGGACCCCTTCGCTGTCGGTAAAAGGGAGGACAAAGAAATACTCGCTAGGGGAAAGGTTTACAATGCTGTCCGTTTCTCTCATGATGCGCTGCAGTCTTTCCGGGTACTTACTTTCCAGGTCGATGATCCGACGGTAACTGCTTTCCTTGTAGAGGGCATGTAAGGTGTCGGCAGTAAAAATACCGGCCAGGAGCAGGCTCAGCGGATAATTTCCCCTCTGGGCTCGCTTGACTTCAACCCTGATCTGGTCATAGTACTCCATGACCAACCTTTGCTCCTTGAGCCTGTATTCTGACGAAAGAATAACGTCTATCCTTTCCCTCAATTTCTCCAGGTTTACCGGTTTGACCAGAACATCCTTGGCACCTGCCTTGAGAGCCAGGGCAGCTGAACTACTGTCAATTCGTGCGCTGACCAAAATAAAGGGTATCTCTTTGCGACCGGATACCTCCATGAAATTATGGAGAACTTCCAGCCCGCTGCCATCGGGAAGATAGAGGTCAAGGATAATGAGCAAAAGATTGTCTACCCCAAAGGTGCTGAAATAGCGGCACAGTTCTTGGGCCGAAGTAATCTCCTCAATTTCCAGGTAATACCTACTGCTGAAAAAACTTTTCATGTGAGCCCTGAAAATTGGCGAGTCATCCACTACCAGGATTTTCTTGCCCGTTGACATAATAATTCCCTCCGCCGTTATTCCCAATTAGTTCTTTCCTGAAAAATTTAATCCTGTCTTTCGCACCCTAAGAAAGGCCCTTGATACACGGCTGAAGAAACAGAAACAGCGCTGGAAAAAGCATTACCCAAAATGATGCCGACCTTTGCCTATGAGCCCGACGCTAAAGATGCCCTCTATCGTTTCTTTCGGTTTTGAGATGGATATCTTCATAAAAGCGAAGGTCTCCTTAGCTGCTAACACCGCCAGATACGAGAATGCGAAAGATGGGTTAAAAACAAAGCTAGGTCAAGTCCGGATTGTGGTGTAAATTTTCCTCCCTGGTAGACGGGAAAGGTTAAGCTGCCCGCGTGACTCCAGCGTTTTGCCCGGTAGGCTTGTTCAAAGCGTTCTTCCACTCTTCGTTCGGGAATATACGTATCATCCGTTCCCTGAGCCGCTCGACGCAGTTGGTGGTCCTCACGCTTGCGATACCTCTCAGGAAAGGCCTCGACCGCCATGGCGTCTTCAAAGCCATCCTCAAGGCATCAAGTAGCCTTTGAAGCCCGCATCTGCTCCAGGAGCCGGCGGGCTGTGGCCATGTCGGGAGTTTCGAAAACCAGGCGTAACTTGCCACGTAACCCACCCTGTAGCGTCTCGGGGCAGGCATCCAGAATATTACAGGTAAAGTGCGTCTGACACCGCTGCCAGGTGGCTCCCTGAAAATAGGTCTGTATGGTTCTTACCAGCCACTTATGCTGGTTTCTATGTCCCACCTCAGTGCACGATACTCCACAAGATCCTTTGTAGAACAAAGACAACTCGTTACCAGATACTGCTTCTCTGTCTCTTTTCCTCATTTATCAGGCATTTCTATATCTGCATCTGACAAACTCGGGGCGTTAGCCTGGGCTTCCAACACCTGATTGACTGCCTGCTTTACCGAGGTGGCCAACCCATTATCACGGGCAAACAATTGCTGCATTACCGCCTCGTCTATGGTAATCGCGTATTGGGCCATCCTCTCACCCCTACTGGTCGATATGGGTACAGCGAGAGGGTGGCCTTTCCTCCTTCACCTTCCTCTCCAGGCCTCTACCTCTGCTTACCATTTTTACACCATTCTACCGGACGCTACTTCATTGTCATCAATACCTAATCAAACATTATCTTGGATTACGTTGAAAAATGCTATCTCCTTAACAGATTGTCGCTTATAGCTTCGTTATAATTGTAATTCATGAAATAATTATATTCGATGCTGGCTTCATGCTGTGCTTCCTTACGAATTTCATATATTAAATCAAAGTTATCCATTAGTATAGATACAACATAAGGGCAAATAGACCGGTCCTTTACCATAGAGTTAAGTATATTGAATGTTTGTTCATCTGGCATTCCTTTTCGATAGGGGCGGTCCTCAGTAATTGCTGTAAAAATATCTGCAACTGCCATAATCCGAGAACCCAGAGAAAGGTTTTTGTCGTCCAAATGGAAGGGATATCCTTTTCCATTTAATTTCTCATGATGGTATGACGCCCAACTGTTGATCGTTTCAAATTCTTTGATTGGCTGTAGTAAGCGGTAGGTGTAATACGTATGACTTCTAATTATATTGAATTCTTCTACATCCAATTTGCTCGGTTTTTCAAGCACATCATTTCTTACCGCCAATTTACCCAAGTCGTGCAAGTATCCGGCTACCAGCATCATTTTGCATTCAGTTTCGGAAAACCCAGCGATCTCGGCCAACTTCTCAGCGGTTTTGGCCACTCCTGCCGTGTGATTCGCGGTAAAAGGGCTGCGAAAGTCTATGATGCCTGCAAAGATTTTAGTCAGATTGATGACCTCATCTGTATCTAAGTCCATGGTATCAAACACCATTATATTTGGCATAATACTGAGCAAAGACTTGTTAACTATATCCAGCCATATACTTTCCTTCACGCTTAGGTTTATATAAGCATCCACCACTTCCGGCATAAAAATAGTGTTTTTCTTTCCCAGTATTTTATTTACAATGTTCTTGGCTTGTCCAAGGACCTCATAGTTACGGTCTATTGAAACAGTGACACGATCAGCTAAATGAAGGATATGGCTTAAAAGGGGCACCTGTTGACCCATAAAAACATTACCTTCACCGTTGTTCCAGGGTACATGGTGATATCTGATGATGCTGGCCAATTCGCTAAGAGGTTGAACACCTTCAATCAAGCGGGCTCCTTTAAACGCATGGTCTTGCGCATTAGGAGGCTCGTCTTCGATTAGAGCAAGCCTCTCATTAAAAGAAAGAGCACCCACATCGTGCAGTAATCCTGCCAGCATAAGATTTTTTTGCTGATTTTTTGGCAAATTTAATTCTTCGCCAATTTTGAATGCCAAATAGGCAACCTGCTGATGATGGCCTGCCAACTCGGGGCTAACCAGATCACTTGCCTTTGTTAGGCAGGTGATCAGGTCATACATATTGACCAGCTTGCGATTCACATTTTCCATCATTATCCTCCCTTATTGCCCAAGCACTGCCAAGGCGCGTTGCCCCTTGAATCCGCCTCAAACTTATCCTTCACCTTGTTTCTTTTTGAGAAATTCTTCGTCATTCTACCACATCCTGCCTGAATCATTTGCGCATATATAGATTCCGCTGAAAAAGTCAGCCACAAGGATCCTTAAAAGCGCAGGTAAATCAGGGGATTCCCTGGACCTGGGAGAACAGATCATCAGCCAAGCCCGTCGGGTAAACGCTGGCCAGTTAAATCTTTCGGAACGCACGGTGAGCCTTTTTGCCCCGGATGCCCGGCCCATTGGGCGTGGCAAAGCACACCGAGAAACTGAGTTCGGCTACAAAGTGCGCCTGACCGAAAGCGCGGAACGCTTGGTGACCGGGTATGACGTTACAGGAATTGAGGAGCACGTCAACCGGACCGGCCAAGTGCCGGAAGGTATCGCTACAGACCGCGGCTTTTGGAGTCTAGGGAAGGAAAGCGCCCTAAAGTCAGCCTTTGAGCGGTGAAAAGCAAGCAAAAGAAAACACATGGATACAGATTTGAGGCCCGACAATACAGAGAAGTATTCCCACCTATTCTCGCCGCCCCCAGAATTCATAGGATGGCACAAGATTTCGGTAAGAAGGGTAACCAGGGTGCCTACCCCCCCCCCCCCCCCAATTTCTTCCATTTCTGCAGCGGGTATCCGCAGGAACGCGTTCACCACGCGCGGGTCGAACTGCCGCCCTGCTCCCCGGCGCAGCTCCTCCATTGCTTCTTCGGCCGTGCGTGCGCCCCGGTAAGGCCTGTCGGACGTCATGGCATCGTAAGCGTCAGCCACGCTGATAATGCGCGCCAGGAGGGGTATCTCCTCCCCGGCCAGGTCGTCTGGGTAGCCGCCCCCGCCGTAGTTCTCATGGTGGTGTCGTATGGCAGCAACCACCTGCGGATGAAACCCGGCCGGCTCCACGATCCTGACCCCCACCACAGGGTGGTTCTTAACCTCATCCCAGTCCGCCGGCTCAAGGGGTCCGGGCTTTAAAAGAACGCTCTCGGGCACGCCGATTTTACCTATGTCGTGCAGCAGCGCGGCCAGATAGAGATGCTCTTGATGTTCATGGCTCAGGCCGAGCGCCCGCGCGCACGCCTGCGCCAGCCTGGCCACCCGCATGGAGTGCCCCCGCGTGTAGGTGTCCTTGGCCTCCATGGCCGCTGCCAGCGCCTGCAGGGTACTCAGGTAGTACCGGCGCAGGGCCTGGTACAGGCGGGCGTTTTCCAGCGCCAGGCCTACCTGGCCCGCCACGATGGCCAAATACCCAACCTCTTCCTCCGACCAGCGTCGCGGTAACGGCGAGTACACCTTCAGGGTGCCCAGCATCTTCCCCATCGCTCTTACCGGCGCCACGGCCATTGCCCGCATCTCGGGCGCGTAATAGGGCGGCTGCATGCCTGGCCCGGCGGCAGCCGTATCCTCCACCACAACGGGCTCCCCTCTCCGGAGCACTTCGCCCAGCAGGCTACCCTCCGGCCGGACACGGGCCGCTCTTTCCTGCAGCTCCGCACTCATACCCGAGCTGGCCTTGAGCACCAGTTCACCCGTCTCCCCGTCAAGCAAGCGTATCGCACACCACTGCGCGCCAAGGACCTCCCCTACACCCACCAAGGCCGTCTCGAGCACCTTGTCCTCATCGAGGTGGCCGTCCAGCGCCTGCCCCAGGCTGACCAGGCGTTCCAACATAGCCGCCCTCGCCTGGATCTGACGAAAGAAGCGGGCGTTCTGCAGCGCCAGCCCCAGGCCGGTACCCAGGGTGGTCAAGAATGCGGCCTCGTCTTCGCTGAAGGGCGCGCCTTCCGGCCGGCCCGCAACGGTCAGCACGCCCGTCACCTTGCCCCCTACCGTGAGGGGCACGGCTACCGCCGGCCGCCTTTCTGCGGCCGTACCAGCCCCGGGACGGCTGTCGAAGTGTACAGCGCGCCCTTCACGCTCAACGGCGGCAACAACTTCACCAGCCGGCACGATCCGGAACTCGTCGCCGGGCTCCACGGTCGCCGCCGTCTCGCTAGCCAAAGCCCCCGGCGTCTCCTCGCTCAGCATCACCACGGAGCCGCTGGTGGCGCTGGTCACCTTCAGTACCGCCTCCAGAGCCCGCTGCGCCACCTCGCTTACTTCGAGGCTGCCGGACATCGTCCGGGAAAAGTCGTAGAGAAAGGCGAGCTGGTCCGCTCTCTTCCGGGCCTCTCGCGCGACGTACACCAGTCGTGACACAGTCCCCGTTACCACCCCCACCAGCGCGCCGGCCGCCCGGAGCCGCTCTTCCGACCAGACAGGCTGCGCGGCGGCCGCCGCCCAGAGTTCCCCGGGGTCAAGGCCGACTTCGCATGCCAGTCGCGCCACCGCTTCCTCCCCCAGGGGGCGGAGGGCCGCGTGGCCACTCAGGACCACGGCCACCGTCTCACCGGCCACCCGCAGGGGAACCGCCAGGTGCACCAGCCCGGCATGGCAGGTGTGGAGAACATCCTCGCCTGCAGCCGCTGCGGCCCCGGCGGAGCCCGCCCTCGAGGCTTCACAGCGGCTCCTTCCCTCAGGGGTGGCATGGAGGAGGGCACAAAAAGGGGTTAAGTTGGACGGTACGGTCAGCGGGCGTCCGTCCAGGCAAGTAACGAGGACAGCCAGCCCCAGGGCCCGGCTCATCCTGTCCTGAAGTTCCTGTAACCCTGCTTGTTTCAGTTCCTCGTGGTACGACACCGGCGTCTCTTTATTCACGGCGCTACCGAACCCCCTTCATTTTCCGCCGATTCAGACCGGCAATCCGGGCCTTGGGTTCGTGTTCCTGCTTTTTCGGAGCCGCCGGCGGTAGGCGGTCGGCCCCGTCCGACATCGGCCTGAAGAAAAGCTCTGCCAGCTGAGGCTCAAACCTGACTTTCGCCATTAAGTTATAACAGTAGGTGGTCCAGTTTAAGTGGGCAAAATCTAAGTCATGGTTTCTAGTGGTAGCGAGAGTTCCGTTTTCCTTGGTGCGTAGCGTTGGAGGTTGAAGACGTCAAAGAGTTGTTTCTGGACATTGGATAGGACGGTAATTCTCTTAACGACTCGAGACGGGGAGTAAATGAGGGCGACTTCTAGGATATCGCCGAGTTCAACGCGAAGGACTGCGTTGCTCATGACGATGCCGTTCATGCGCGCCCTGAGGTTCATTATTTGCACCAGGAGGGCGAGGACGCATATGAGGGCATATACTTTCAGTTTTGTGTCGGTCCAGTGATAGATGGGCCGAAAAGCGATGAAAGCCGGGTTGTTCAGTTGCTTGAACTGCTCCTCAACCAGGTTTTTGCTCATGTAAAGGTTGACCATTTCCTCTACGGGCATATCGAGGTCGTTGGTGAAGATGATGGTCTTTCCGAGGGTCCTCAGCTTGTCGCAGTATGCTTTCCGGTCCAGTGAGCAAGACAGTGTCTTGTATCTTCTTCCGGTGACCTGCACTTTGAGGTATCGGGCGTGCTCGTTTCCGTGGAGGATGTCCTGGAGCCTTTGCTCAATCTCACCGATCGGCTTGGACTCATGGCTTTCAAAGCAGGCGGTGACCTCATCCCTGAACTGCCTCACTTTGTCAAGAAGGCTTCTTTTCTGGCGCCGGTAGGATGATGCGTTGTACACCACCGCCACGGAAAGCTTCAATCCGTAGGCTTCCTTGACGGTATGGTAGACGGGTTTCCCGTTGACCTCCAGGTCGTACAGGCCCAGCCTCACCCCGGTAAGGTCGCGGTAATGTGATGGGACAAGGCTTCCCACGACCCGCAGGTTCATCTCCTTGGCCTTTTGGATGTTCACCTTGGAGTTATTTCCCTTGTCAAACACCACGGTGAGGCGGTTGCTGCCCCTTGAAAGCTTGAGGAAGCGGTCAACGAGTTCGGTCATTGAGCCCGGGAAGAGCTTGGCGTCGGCTTGACGCTCGTGATACAGCATGTGCAAAAGGGGTAACCCCACATCTTTCGTCACTGACAGCGCAAGCCCCACCCGGCGAAGGTTGTACCAGCCGTGTTTGTTGTGACCGGTACGTGCAAGATAGCTTTCATTGGTCGCCTCAAAGAGCGTGAAGAAGTTCATCGTATCATATAGCACGCAGTCCAGCGGAATCTTGTAGAGCTCGGCCACGTTCGACCAGATGCTCTCCTCAATATCGAAGATGACGCCATCATCAAAGAGGTCTTGTTCAGTGATTTCATCATTTTAAAGACGCTCCTTGCTCTTTCAAAGATGGGACTCTGGAAGAATGAGGTCGAAGTGTTCCCAGAAGTTCTGGGAGGTCAACAGGTCCGGGTCGATGCTCAGCTTCTCCGGAAGAACCGTCTTCTTGATCCAGTCTCTGATGCCGTTTCAGCTCGTCGGGCATGCGACCTTGTTCAAAACCCCGATCAGTATATACTCTCCCACACTGAGCCCTTGAGCCCGCTTCGGTACACACCGGTAAATGACATCGACCAAACCTATCTCCCGGGCGACATCCAGCGCTGAACACACAAGACCAAGCCGTTTCTTATCCGCCTCCACGGGCTCCTGCCCTGCCCGTATCTTCTGCAGCCCCGGGGAGGCAGTGCCAAGGTAGATGTCCCTCGTCTTGCCCTTACTCTTTCCCGTACCCCGGGTCTTACCCTTATCGGCAGGGGCGATCTTGACGCGCTAGGACTCGTGGTAATAATAGACGGGTTCCGGGTACCCCTTGGGTTGCTTCTTGACGATCGTGGCCATTTGTTTTCCCCTGTAGTAGCAGCGGCTATCCTAACACTATTAGCTCTAATTCGACACCAGATGACCACATCCTCTTCCAGAACCTCCCACTACAGAATAATCTAAAAAAAGAATCGTAAGCTGGCGTTAAACAGTCAATAGCAACAAAATCGAAACAAAAGACCACCGTGAGGCCTCTTTTTGGCCCCGGTGGCTCCTTTTCGGTTGTAACTATTTAGCCCTTACGCTGGGATGTTTTGATGTTGAGGTAACTCTTCGATCACCTCGGCATCAAAGCGCCACCCGTCTCTGGTGTAAAGCTCCCCCTCCAGCTGTTTGAGTTCTTCGAGTCTCTGCTCCAGGTGTTTGAGAATGTTCTCTTTCCCACTCTTTCACTCAGATCAGACGATAAAGCCGGCAAGCTCAGATTCCTGAATACCAGCAATACCAGCATAGTGCTTTCAAACTGACGATGACTGCAGGGTTACCCGGTAGATAGATTGCAGGTGCGATGCCAGCAATGATCGCGGAACATGCAGGGGGGAATGCCAGATGACTTGTATTGAAAGCAGGGGCGCCTACGACAGCACGTGGAAGCCTCGGCTACAAGCGCAAACGTAGTCAGTTCTCTCACCTGTGGTTCATCAACGGACGAGGTAGATCCTCTTGAAAGAGGACCCCTGTCTGGGGACGACACTGTGCACCCAGACAGGGGGAGTGTATCTTCAGCGAGACCTTATACCCTATTCAGCAGTCAGCTGGGTAGTATCCTCCCTGTTCGGGTACAATGACGTGAACAGGACGAACACAACCAGGCTGGAAATCAAGCCAGGGATGATCGGGTCAAGCCCGAAGAAGGACAGATACTTCTTCTCAACCAGCAGAACCATAGTACTCCCCACAATAAGCGAGGCCATGGCCCCGGCCCAGCTGGCTTTCTTCCAGTAATGACCGACAACGTAGGGAATGGAGGAGCCACCTGCCCTCAAGGTGAAGGAAAACATGAGTAGGTTGATGATACTTCCCTTGTTGAAATAGGCGATGAGCATGCTCAGAACCCCTACGAGTATCATTGACCCCTTGATGACCGAAAGCACCTGCCCTTCGTCCGCGGATCTGTTAATGTAGCGCTTGTAGATATCATTTCCGAAAATACCTGCTGCTCCCAGCATATTAGAGTCCGCGCTGGACATAGTAGCTGAGATTAGTGCTGAGAACAGGAGCCCTACCAGGAGGGGCGGCATGGTCTGTATGGCAAGGGTAGGCAGAGCGTACCTGGCACCATGAGCCATGATTTGCGTGGAGTCAATGATCCCTTCCTGCACCATCGCGAAAGCGATCAGGCCTAATACAGCAGGGATGAAGGCGAATATGACGTATACCCCGGCTGTGAGGAAGGACGCCTGCATCGCCGTTTTTTCATCTTTTGCCGCATAGAAACGTTGAACCGCTTCCTGGCCTACAGCAAAAGAAGCAGTATACATCACGATCAACGCGATTATCGTCTTCCAACCTATCCCCTGGGTAAAACTGAGTTTTTCGGGAGGCAACATACTGGCGACTGTGCTCCAACCCCCAGCAGCATTGAGTGCAAAGGGAATGGTTATGGCCATACCCACGACAATCAAGACCCACTGGATCACGTCGGTATAGGTGACGCCCCACAACCCTCCCATTACCGAGTACACAGTCACTACTACTGACACTATTATGACCGCAGCCTGATAGGTCAGGCCTGTCATAACTGACAGAACCACGCTGGATGCGATGATCTGCCCGGCGGTGAGGCCAACTAACGGCAAAATCATCACTACGGCGGTGATGAAGCCCGGCGCCTCACCATATCTGCGCCGGAAGTATTCCGGGATGGTCTTAACCATAGCACCCCGAAGTTTTGGAGCTATGAAGGCCAACACAAGGAAAGTGATGGCCATCGTTAATACATACCAGGAAGCGCTCAATCCCCATGCACCATACGCTTTCTCGACGACTCCGAGTGTGCTTCCTCCACCCACTTCAGTAGCTGCCAGAGTGCCTGCCAGCATAAGAGGACCGAGCCTGCGTCCAGCCACCAGGAAATCTTCGTTTGTCTTTATCCTTTTCGACGCATACCAGCCGATGTAGAGCATTGCCCCAAGATACAGGATGACAATACCCAGCACAATAGGATTCATCGACGTGTCCCCCTTCTTTAATCTCACTTGCCGCCACGCCTTCACGATCCCTTGCCGGCATTAATTCTTTTTGGCGTTCACCTCCCACACGGCCAAATGTATCCGCAATCAGGCTACGTGCAGCAACACCCCGGCCCCCAGTAGATTTGGGTTGTATGTCCAGTTCCGTACGTCTTACCGCGCCTGTACTTCAATCAGATGGTTCATGCCCGATAAAACACCCTATGGTCGTCCACCCATCACCAGCGCAAGCAACGCCTTCTGCACATGCAACCTGTTTTCGGCTTCGTCGTATACCACAGACTGCGGACCGTCAATCACTTCATCGGTGACCTCTCTGCCACGGTCAGCAGGAAGAGGATGCATGTAAATGGCGTGTTTGCTTGCAAGCGACATCATCCTGCTGTCGCAGCACCAGCCCGGGTACTTGGCAATCAGGTCCAGCCCTTCCTGCTTGTCTTGTGTGTAGACAAGCGGCCCCCAGCTCTTGGGCACTACCACGTCAGCATCCTCGAAAGCAGTCTCCATTTCATGGACTATTTCGAACCTGGCTCCTGCTTCCTCAGCATTCTTCCTTGCCTGCTCCTCAATTTCGGGCATCAACCGGAACTCGGGCGGATATGCGAGGGTCACATCGATTCCAAAGCGAGGCATCATCAGGATCAGGCTCTGAGGCACGGACAAGGGACGTACGTAATTGGGGGCGGATGTCCAGGATACTCCGAGCTTCAAGCCGCGGGTATTCTTTCCGAAGCGCTCGCGTATGGTCATGAGATCGGCCAGTATCTGACAGGGGTGATAAATGTCGCACTGCATGTTGATGACAGGTACCTTTGAGTGCTGCGCCACCTCCCTGATGTACCCGTGGCCCTCCTGGTAGCCGCAGTGGCGGATGGCGATGCCATGGCCATACCTGCTCAACACGTTTGCAGTATCCTTGGCGTTCTCACCATGGGAAATCTGAAGCTTGTCCGGGGTCAGGTCGTGAGCATGACCACCCAGTTGAGTCATCCCAGCTTCGAAGGAATTGCGTGTGCGTGTGGACTTATCAAAGAAGATCATGAACAAAGTCTTATCCTGAAGCAGCCTGTGAGGTACGCTCAGCGCAAACTGGCGCTTCAGCTCGGAGGCCAGGTCAAATACCATCTCCAGCTCTTCGCAGGTGAAATCCATGTCTGTCAGGTAGTGTCTGCCTCTTAAGAGAGTGTGCATTCGGGTACCCCCTTGTTTCGTTGTCAGGTGTTCATTCACTGAAGACAGTGGGAAACAGCGCGTAGAACGCAGCAGCAAAAACCAGGTCGTCCACCGCAACGTGCTCGTTGACCGTGTGAGCCAGCACTTCGTCGCCGGGTCCAAACCCGATGGTAGGTATTTTCAGCACGCCCGCCAGGGTCACGCCGTTGGTGCTGAACACCCACTTGTCCACCGCAGGCTCTCTGCCGGACAGGAGCCGGGCTGTGTCGACCCCAGCCCTGACTGCAGGGTGGTCCTCCGGCGTCACCCATGTGGGGTAATCCTTGAGCACCCTGCGCACGTATCCGGTGTAACTGGGCTCCTCGTAAACCAGTAGCTCTACGGTGCCTTCGCCCGGAGCCATGAGCGACGCGATCTGGGCAACCGCGCCATCTGCGTCCTCGCCCGCGGTCAGCCGCCGGTCAATGTATATGGTGCATTCATCTGGGACCACGTTTAACGAGCCGGACTTGCTCTCGATGCGCGTCACGGCTAGCGTGCCTTTGCCCAGGAACGGGTCCTCTTTCAACGTCGGCGGTAGCGCCTCTATGTCCCGGATGAGGCGGGCCATCCTATATACTGCGTTATCCCCCCGTTCCGGCGCGCTCGCGTGGCAGGCCTTCCCCTTCACCGTAACCTTGATCTCGCAGCGGCCCCGATGACCGCGGAAGATCTGAAGATTTGTGGGTTCGCCCAGGACAGCCACATCCGGCCGCCTGCCGAGCTGCTCCACAAAGGCCAGCGAACCTAGGCCGTCGCATTCTTCCTCCTGCACAATGCCTGCTATGTACAGGGTGTAATCACTTTCCAGTCCCAGGTCTTTGATGACCCGCCCTCCGTAAACCATGCTCGCCATTGCAGCCTTCATGTCAACGACGCCGAGCCCCCAGACGTTGCCGTCCTCGAGTTTTCCCTCGTAGGGATGGTGGGACCAGGCCGTCGGGTCTCCGATCCCCACCGTGTCGATATGGGCATCATACATAATCACCCTGGAGCCTTCCCCGATGCGTCCGACCGCATTACCTATCTCGTCCATGTATACCTCATCATAGCCCAACCGCTTCATCTCCCTGGTGATTCGCGCAACCACATCCGCCTCGTGGCGGCTAGGACTTGGTATGGCCACGATCTCCCGGAGGAATCGCACCATTTGCTCCCGGTAGTGCTCCGCGGCTTTCAGTATGGAAGCTGACATGCTTTCAGCTTTCCTCGACCCGGTCCGTTCCACGACTCATTCCTCCCTCTGCGTCGAACCGTTCTGTCACCTGGAAAACACGTTTCGGTCTACCTCTGCCACCTGAACTTTCCTGTCCCACCTGTTTGACGTAACCTTCCCGAAGAAGCCTCTGCAGGATCCGGTTACCGCTGCGCAGCGTCACCCCCAGATGCGATGCGAGTTGCTCAGCGGTGAATTGATTCCCAAGGTGCAGACAAATTGCCAAGACTTTGCCGAGCGTGGCCGGCGCCAATCCAAGTTGCCGTGCCAGCGCGATGAACCGCGGATCAGTATTGCGAAGTTCGTACTTTATTTGATCCGGTCCTAACGGACCCATGAGCTGCTTGTCCTCGGACATAACGAAGCAGCTGTTCGTTTCATATGAACTTGCGTGCTCCACGGCATTACGCGCGTTGAGACCTGCCTCGTTGGCCGTAGCACCGAACCCAACCCCGATGGCCGCTCTGATCCCCGCCTGAAAGAACCTGTCAGAGAGTGCCCAGTTGCTGTAGTGGCTCGTCACTAATTCAAAGGCTGCCCGAGTGGTGAAGAACTGGTATTCGCCCCCACCGCAGTCCACCAGGTGCCCTCCGATCTCTTCCATTTCTTCAAGCAGGATCTCGTGGATGCGAAGCCTGAGTTTCTGATACTCGAAAGAAGTCGTGCTCCGCCCCTCAAGATCCACCTTTACCAAACCCACCACGATCTGTGTCCCCCTGGCACGTGCTCCCTCGGCCAGGTAAAGCGCCCTCTCCAGCGTCTCTCGCATAGCGACGCGGGATGGAACCAGCCAGGAACACGGTATCCCCAGTTTTCTGAGCCGCCGGTAAACTGACAGCAAACATGTCAGTGCGTACCGGGTCTGATTGCCCTCGGCCATACGGACGTGGAAATCAGTTACCTGCTCCGGGTCGGGCAAGCCGTCGTAACGGTAGACCTCTATCCTCTCAAGCGGCAGTTCCAGCTCCCTGTATGTCGCCTCGACCACCTGTTTGTCAATGGTATCTACACTAACCCGACTGAGCAGGCTGCGGTCTGACACTCCGAACAAAGAACGGTAGAGCCACATGGGGGAGTAATGAATGTAGGCGGTAGGTACCGTAGGGCGATATTCACGCATCGCCATGCGGTATCCAATGGGGCCGGTGAACATCACGACTTCTGAACAACCAGCGGCCTCTTCGCACAACCGTCCCGCTTCAACCGCGGACTCGTACGCAAACGGCAGCGCTTCCAATCCCACAAGCTCCCGGCTCACCGCCAGGGTTTCCTGGACCAGTTTAGAGGGCCCTATCACCCCCACCCTTATAATCCTGCCTGCATTCATAAGCAGTCCTCCGTGAATTATTTCAGGATATGTCTGTATTTTGTCTCTAAATAGTTATTCTACATAAGTTTTCAAAATCCTCCGAGTGAACTCGCTTGGGTGGACGGCGGTCATATCGAGGGTCCCGGACAGGCCGCGCGCTTGCTGCCGGCGCTTGCTTGGCGACACAAGTGCCCGGGCTCAGAAGACGCCTGCTCTGCACGGTTGCCGACTTTTTCGGCCTGTTTGTTTGAAGTTAACTCTTTCCAAGCCGCCGGCAGTGATGGCGACGGGTCACCCGCTAGGATGACCGTTCGCGGCCATGCGGTCTTTCAACGCATCTTCCAGCAACGAAATTTCTGGGGGCAGGGTGATGATCTCTCCTCCCGCCTGTGTCGCCCGGCCCGGGTCTTTGAGGCCGTTCCCTGTCACAACCACGACCACCGTGTCACCCCGGGAGATGATCCCCATCTCCTTTGCCCGGGCGAGACCGGCGACCGAGGCCGACGCGGCCGGCTCAGCGAAGACTCCGGCCGTTGTGCCCAGCATCTTCATAGCTGAGAGGATCTCCTCGTCGCCGACAGTCACAAACGTACCTTCAGACTTCCTCACCGCGCTGAGCGCCTTAATCGGATTCCTCGGTACGCCCACCGCGATGGAATCCGCGATAGTGTTCTCAGGTTCCGGCACGAACTCGGAAGTCCCGGCACGGAAGGCCCTGGCCAGCGGCGCGCAGCCCTCCGCCTGCACCGCCAGGAGCCTTGGGATCCGGGCCGCCAGCCCGCACCGGTGCATGTCGAGGAAGCCTTTGTACGCACCTGCGATGCTGCAGCCGTCGCCCACGCTCATCACGACCCAGTCCGGAGGTTGAAAGTCCAACTGCTCCACGATCTCCATGGCCACCGTTTTCTTCCCTTCGATCAAGTAAGGATTGATGGCAGCGTTCCTGTTGTACCATCCGAATCGCTCGATAGCCCACGCCGATAGCCTGTAGGTCTCCTCGTAGCTGCCCAGGACCTTGATGACGGTGGCTCCGAAGACGACCATCTGAGCGAGCTTGCCTAGCGGAGCCCGTTCCGGTACGAATATGCAGGTGGGCATACCTGCTGAAGCTGCCTGCCCCGCCAGCGATGAGGCCGCGTTTCCCGTCGAGGCGCACGCGATCACTGACGCGCCTGATTCTTTCGCCTTCACCACCGCCATGGCGGAAGGCCGGTCTTTCAGGGACCCCGTGGGGTTTAAGCCGTCATCCTTCACGTAAACCTGTTCGATCCCCATGGCCCGTCCCAGTCTCGGGGCAGGATACAGCGGTGTGAACCCCACGCGTAGCGGGGGTCTTGGGGTATCCGGTCTGACCGGAAGAAGAGGAAGATACCTCCACATACTGGCCTCGGGGGAGGATGCTAGCCCATCGCGCGACAGATTGTGCCCTGCCCTGTCGTAGTCATATTCCACATCGAGTAACCCGCCATCCTCGGGACACACATACCTGTCAGGCTCGGCGCTAAAGGTGCGCCCGCAGTCGATGCACCTTAAGTGCAGTACGCTGTTCATCTGATGATCTCCCAGTCTCTGCCGGCCAAGCGCGCTCTGTCGCGTTCGGATATGTCGTGTTCTCTGTCCGGCACCTCGAGCTCGACCGTCTCCCCGCACAGCTCGGTGCTGAAATACCTGAGACCGTTATCGTTAATCATCGTGACGATGAGCCGGACCTCCGGGTGGGCCTGCGCCACCTTGAGCGCGGCGACCACGTTGCATCCTGAAGAAATGCCGCAGAAGATGCCTTCCTCTTTGGCCAGCCTGCGTGCCATCTCGATGCTCTCGTCGGACGTGGTGGTCACTATGCCGTCCAGCAGGTCAAGGTCCAGCACGTCCGGGACGAATCCATCGCCGATGCCCTCGATCTTATGTGGACCCCAGCCCCCGCCCGACAGGATGTCGCACTCGGCGGGCTCCACCGCATACACCCGTACCTTTGGATTTCGTTCCTTCAGGTACCTGGCCACACCGGAAATGGTTCCCCCGGTCCCCTGAGACGCCACGAACGCATCGATCCGGCCTTCAGTCTGCTCCCAGATCTCCGGGCCCGTCGTCATATAGTGAGCTGAAATGTTATCGAAGTTGGAGAACTGCCCGATCTCGAAGTATCTGCCGGGATGCTCCGCCTTCAATTCGGCGACTTTCTTGATGACCAGGTCCACATCGCTTTCGCCTCCGGGAGTGAGCACGAGCTCCGCACCGTAGGCGCGTATAGTCTTCTTCCTCTCCTCGCTCATGCCGGCCGGCATCACTATTGTCACGGGATATCCAAACACCGCCCCGATGCAGGCGGTGGCAATCCCCGTATTGCCCGTGGTACCTTCGATCAGCCGCATACCGGGCTTCAGCTGGCCCCGGACCTCTGCTTCCTTGATGATCCGGAGGAGAATACGGTCCTTGAGGCTCCCGCTCGGACTGAAATACTCCACCTTGCCGCAGATACTAGCCGCCACACCCTGCGTCACTCTCCGAAGCCTTACCAGCGGGGTCAAGCCCGCGGCTTCCGAGATGTTCTCGCAGATTCGGCTCCTTGCCGCCCAGTCCACCATGCTGTCACACCCCCATTGTTCACTATGCCTTAACTATATACTATACTTCTATACACAGATGGCAATTCCTGCTTACGTCGCTAAAAAGTAGGGGGCGTGATGGCCGATAGGATGACCAGGTCGTCATCTCCGATATTAACCAGCTGGTGAGGCACGGAGGCGAAGTAGTAGATACTGTCCCCTGCATCCAGCACGTATTCGTTACTGCCAACGGTGATCCTCATTTTACCCTCGAGCACCACGGTACACTCCTCGCCCGAGTGCGGTAGCGGATGCTGGACCGTGCTCTTACCCGGGCCGAGCCTGATCATGATGAGCTCCATCTGCTTATCAAGATCGGGTGTCAGGAGTTCGACGCTGATCCCCGACCCGGGCAGGGTGATGACTTTCCTTTCGTGCTTTCGCACCACCGGTTCCACTTCCTGTTCGGTCATGAGGAAGTAAAAGATCGGAACCTCCAGCGCCTCGGCGATCTTCCGAAGAGAGGTGATCGACGGCTCGACCAGGTCCCGCTCGATCTGGGACAGGAAACTCGGGGTCAGGCCGGTCGCCGCGGCCAGGTCTCTCAGGCTTTTACCCTGTTCTGTTCGTTTCCGCTTTATCCTTTCTCCGAGCAACTCCGTGCCTGGCTCAAGGCGGGTCACACAGCGTGAACCGGGCCCCGACCAGGCTGCCACTCCTTTCGATCAGACTTACCTTATCGTACGCAAACGGCGCGGCGCTCCTTTTTCAGCCTCGGCTGCGGCCTCCGGTGAAAGGCAGCCTGCGCAAGTTCTATTATCCTGAGCTTACTATCCTCTCACTTAACAACCAAGCCGTCTTGCAGCTTCTTCCGGAAGAAATCCGGTCAGAACACGAGGTTCAATATGAAGATCGTGCAGAGCCCGGTGATGACCGGAGCATAGAGGTTTCTGGTACGGAGCGCGACAAAGAACGTGGGAATCGCCGCAAGCAGCCTCGGGTTGGCCGGGCTGATCCACAGCACACGGGCATCGCCCTCACTCACAAGGAGCAGGTCGGGGGAAAGCAGCGCCGCCAGCACCGCGACGGGTACGAAGGAAAGCCACCGCATGAGCCAGGCGGGCATGTTGATACGGCTGAGCACCACCAGCGGGAGCATCCGAGGAAGATATGTCACAACAGCCATAGCGACGTAGAGTAAAAGTACAGACTGTCTCATTTGCTCAGTAACACCCCCACTGTGGCCGACAACAATGTGGCCAGGATGACATTGAAGTTGCCTGGCACGTAAATCGCGAAGATGAGCGAGAACACCGCAGAGAGCACGGCGATGACGACGGACATGCGCTCTCTCATCTGCATCATCAAAAGCGCAATGAACATGGCGGGTAGCGCGTAGTCGATACCGAGGTCCGTGAGCCCGGAAGCCATGCCGCCAAGCACCGCCCCCGCCAGGGAGCCGCCCGCCCACGCGAGGTAAGCGGTCACCTGAAGACCGGCGACAAACTGTGCCGTCGCCTGGCGCCCATTCAGGGTCGTGCTGCAGACCGCAAAGGATTCGTCAGTTATCCAGAACGCGAGCAGCGCCTGGAGGGGCCTTGAAATGCGGCGCATGGACACCGAAAGCGCTGCGCTCATCAGAAGGTGCCGGAGGTTCACCAGGAACGTGGTGAACACGATCGCCCACGCGTTCACCCCGGCAGCGATCATGCCCACGGCTATGAACTGCGATGAACCTGCAAAGACGATAAAGGACATGGCGACGACTTCAGCGGTGGAAAGACCCGCCTGTCTGGCCAGCATCCCGTAGGCCGCGCCGATGGGCAAATAGCCCATTACTATGGGCAGCGCAGACCGGATACCCGTGTAGACTGTAAGATCCTGATATGACTGCTGTCTTGAACAAAGGCTCTCCATCTGCTAAGAAGAACACTCCTGTCTTTCTTGACTTATCAGTCGGCATGCGCCGCGCCCGTGCTCCGTCCTGGAAGCCCCGCCAGGTACACGCCGAGTATGACCATGAGCCCGCCCGCGATGTGAGAGACTCCCGGCGTTTCCCCAAGCAACGCGGTGGCGGTAATCACCGACACCACCGGAGACAGGTTGGTGAAAGTTCCGGCCTCGGACGCCGAGACGCTCCTTATCCCCATGTTCCAGAGCCAGAACGCAAGGCCCGAAGCGGCTATCCCGAGGTACGCCACAGCCAGCCAGCCGGACGGCGTTATAGTTCTGTACCCGAGCAGCCTTGTCTCCAGCAATGCAAGGGGTACGAGGAATACAAATCCGAAGGTGACGCTGCCCGCTGCGACAGCGTGCCGGGGGAGACGCTCCACCGTCGCCTTGCCAAGAACGGTGTAGAGCGCCCACGATAGCGCGCCGCCCAGTACGAGCAGGTTACCCAGGACGGGGTTTGATGCATCCCCGCCTGCCTCCCCCGCAAGCACGATGACCGATACCCCGAGCATCGAGGTGGCAACCCCTACTCCGCGCAGAAGGGTTATGCGTTCCTTCAGGAAAACCGCTGAGCACACCAGGGTAAATGCGGGTATGCTCCCCAGGATCAACCCCGCAGCCGTCGCCGAAGTGAAGTATACACCGAGATTTTGCAAGGTGAAGAACGCGGTCACACCAGACAGGCCGAGCAGGGCCAAGGGCAAAACCGTGGTGGAACGAAATCCTCCCTGTCTTATGGCGGGAGGCAGAAGCAACAAGGTGGCCAGCGCGAATCTCAGCGCAGCCAGCGTGATGGGACCTACCTCCGCGTAGGCCGCCTTGGTCACAACGAAAGTCGAGCCCCAGATGCCGACTGCCGACAGCATATAGATCCTAGCCAGCGTCCTGCCCGGCGGCAGTTCAGGCTGAGCGTCTGCAGACAGACCATCACCCCCATCCCATGGATGCGTCAACGGGTAGCATCGCTTTCTTTTCAGACCGGCACCGGTAAGAAGGTTCACTTAACATCTTGTCACAAGGCAACCGCTGGGTCAATACGCAAACGCTGGAAGCTATTTGCGCTGTGAGGGTTTTCGTTTGTTGAATATGAAGAGAGCGCATAGATATGGCTATGTTTCGTGAGGAAACACAACGTCTTAAGCCAGTCTTTTACAGTTTGTACCGGCCGAAGGGGATACTTACCCCTTGGTGTATTGTTGCTGCGGGTCCTTATGTGAACTACTGCCAAGTTACTGTCAGGCGGCTTTTACCGGGCTCCTCATATTCTTTTTTTCCCGTATCCGGCAGTAGAGTCCGCAACACGGTGTAAAAGAGCTAAAGCCTGGGATAGCTGGAAGGGCCAGGCTCCCTCTGGTAGATAAATAGCTGACAACAACCCAAGGTCGCCAGGGTCAGACTACCCATCGGGCTCTCCACACCAAGGAGAACCGACCTCCTGCAACCGGCGATGATGCACAGAAGTTCTCTGCCCCCATTTTCATCCCTTGTTGGTGCCGGCATGGCGGACTAACCCCAGGATCTCTCGGTAGCCTTCACGCTGATGTCGGTGGCTACGAAAGCACTCTAGGCCGCACGTGCCCGCCCTTTCGTGCACAACTCCGATACGGTAGAGCGGGAGAACTGCGTACCACAAAGTTCCTGTACCACTGCCCTACCTTACGTGTCGATACTCCGTTTACCACCATCTCTACCATGGCCAGGAGCAGTGCCTGCTCGCTCCTCTGATACCTCCTGAACAGGGCCGTTGAAAAAAGCCCACTACGAACTCGCTGCACCTGCAGATTCAACTCTCCCACCCGCCGCCTCTCCCGGTACCCACTCCGGTAGCCCTCACGCTCCTGAGTCCTCGCGTCTCCGCCAGGAAGAGAGCCAACATATATCATTGTTGGAGCAGTTGTTGTCGCCCGAAGATTTGGCCAAACTGGACGCCTGGTTGGCCATGACGTTATGATGGGTCTCCAGACCACTAATTGCTTATCCCAGGAATTGAGGAGCACGTCAACCGGACCGGCCAAGTGCCGGAAGGTATCGCTACCGACCGCGGCTTTTGGAGTTAGGAAACGAAAGCGCCCTAAAGGACCTGGGTGTACGCAAAGTCAGCCTGCCTTAAAAAGGCAAACGCAGTCAGAGCCGAACCGAATACGAACGCCTATCCTGGTTTGGGCGATTGCAACACTGGCGAGCCGGTCAGGCATCATCTCATCCCTTCTACCAGGGAGAGGATTCTAGGCCTCTACCTCCGCTTACCCTTTTTACACCATTGTACCGGACACTACTTTGGTTTGCTGGGTATTCCACATGACGCCCGTGGAGAGAGCAGGCGTGAAACCTTCAGCGCGTTTTTTGTGACCCGATCTGAAGCCTCAGAATATCTATATACAAGACTGACCCTAGAACACCGGACAAGGTTACTGCCGGTCGTGTAACATAGCGAGAGATGCCGGGAGAGGGGAAAAGTGACAACAGGCCGTCTATCAGAGAGGATAAAAGGAATTTCCAGAACGCTCAAGGGCCACACCAGCCTGATCAGGGAGCAATTTGCGTACGACCCGGATCTCTGTCTGGTTCTCGGGGTGTTTCGCTACTTTACGTGGTTATGCGCCTCTTTTTTGTACCTTTTTGCTCCTCCAGCATTTCAAGCCCCGAAGCTGGCTGTGGTGTTGTGCCTCCTGTGTGCAACCATGGTCGCTCACGGATTCTACAAGAAGAACGCGGGAAAGGCCCGGTATATCAAGGTCCTTGTCGTTCTTGAGACTTTAGGCATATTCGCTTTGCTCATACCTACTGGAGGCCCTGCGAGTCCCTTCGTCGTCTATGCAGCTAATCCCGTGATTACTGCGGCTGCCTCGCTGGCTGCGTTTTGGTCCTGGGGTATACTCGCCGCCTTGCTCTTTGTCGCCCCAGCTCGCACCCACGCAGCGGGGTGGATACACGCTGTCACCCCGGCATTTCCCCTGCTCGTCCTGCTGACCGCCGCCATTCAGCTGCTCTCCAGCTATGGACGCCAGATACAAAGAAGGAGAGCAGAACTTGAAGAATCGCTGCGCCTGTTTAAGTCTGTCCACCAGTTAATCGAGGCGGTATCTACACATGATGACATCGAAGAGGTACTCGGTATCTTCGCCCGGTACTCCCGCTTCCTGATAAAAGCCGATAAGATCTTTCTGTGGGTAGCCCCGAAGGATTCGCATCGCAGCGGAATATGCGTCGCCGAGGGGCCGAAAGACCTCTACCCGCAGGACCAGTGGCTGCAGGAAGCACATGGAGCCTGGAGCGAAATCGTGCATGACCCGCAGGTGTCAAAGTGGACCATCCTGTCGCCAGGCACGAACGACGCCTCGGTAGTACAAATACCTTTGTGCTCGCCTACCCGGTGCCACGGGCTATTTGCCTGCGTTTTCAGAGGGGGTGACCCCGGCGGGGAGCGAGTCCGCACAATGCAGGCGCTGGCAGATCTGATCGCAGTGACCCTGGAGCGCCAGCACTTCCAGGAACTCACACACGAGCTCTTGCTTGCGAAAGAGCAAAACCGTATCGCCAACGAGATCCACGATGCAGTGTCCCAGCACCTTTACAGCATTGCCTGCGGCTGCAAGGCAATAGTGGAGCGCTGGAGAACTCTTGAGTATGACTCCATCCAGGAGCAGCTCTGCCTGATCGAACAGACAGCGAGGCGCGCTGCGCGGGAGTTGCGCGATTCCATCTTCAGGCTGAGCCCAAAGAGGCAGGTGCGAGAGGTGTTCCCTGAAGCGGTCAGGACATACCTCGATGAACTCGCACAGCTTCATGGCATAGGAGTGGAGCTGCAGGTCCAGGGTTCTGAGGACACGCTGAGCCCGGCGCTCCGCAACACCTTCTACAGAATCATCCGTGAGGCATGCGGAAACGCCGTCAGGTATGGCAAGTGCAGCCGAGTTAAAGTGAGGGTTGACCTCTTGCCCGCAGGAGCCTACCTTGAGGTACAAGATGACGGCCGCGGTTTTTCCACCAACTCCCTGGGACGCGATGAGAAACAAACCGGGCTTTCGAGCATCAAACACCTCGTGGAAAAGTTCAACGGCGAGCTGGAGATACGCAGCAGCACGGGACAGGGCACTACCGTCATCTGCCAAGTTCCAAAAAGCACAGCGTCAAACCGGTAGTGGGCTGCAAACCTTAAGAAACTTTCCGTGCATTTTTACGGTCGCCTTTTTCTTCTATAGTCACCACAGCTGCAGACAGGTTGTCAAACCAAATACGCCTTGGCACGCCGCCCATTTGGAGAAAGATTTGTTTTAACCCTTCTAAGAAGCATTCCTGGTTC
>JBFMAL010000041.1:0-23904 GCA_040755615.1 Bacillota bacterium | reverse complement strand
TGCCTCCCGATCCGACACCCCCTCAAGCTGCTGCAATAGCAACACTTTGATCAGCATCCCGGGTGAAATAGCCGGTCGCCCCACTCGCGAATAGGCCGTGGCAAAGTCTTCGTCCCGGAAGATATCAACGCCTCTGAGAGGGCGTAGTAGATGCTATCCCGTGGCACCAGCGGCCTTCCTGACAAAGCCTCCGCGAGTTCTAAGCCCGTGAACCGCAATTGAGGGTCCTTACGTCTCAACATACGTACTTATCGCTCCCTAGCTCGGTCTAGCTAGAGAATACGACGCCAGACTCTTATTTTCCTTCCCACCTCCCCGACGCGCCGACAACTTTTCTTGCTGTGAAGGCGGTTTTTTCAGCAGTCTCCTAGACAGCGAGTTCATTGGTATCATCGCAATTGCGGACCCTCCCAAGGAGGAGTCTGCCACAGCAATTGCCGAGCTCGAAAGGAGGCGCATCAGGACGGCGATGAAAACGGGGGATAACAGCAGGACAGCCATTGCGATAGGCAAGGCAGTACGGATCTTTTACCTGATGGCAAGGTTGCAGAGATAATAAGGCTTCAGGAGCAGTACGGTAAGGTAGCAACGGCGGGAGACGGTATAAACGACGCACCGGCTCTTAAATAAGCCAACGTTGGAATTGCCATAGGTACCGGTACGGACATCGCCATCGAGGTGCTGACATTACTTTGGTACGGGGTGAGATTGGCGGGCTTGTCTCCGCTATCAAGCTGTCCAGGGCCATTTTCCGCAAAATCAAGGAGAACTACTTCTGGGCATGGTTCTATAACGCAATCGCAATCCCCGTTGCCATGCTAGGCCTGCTTCACCCGATGTTCGGTGTGGCGGCGATGTCCATGAGTTCTCTAAACGTCGTCATAAACACGCTCAGGCTAAAGAGAGTCAACATTGACCCCGAATTCTCAAGAATCCGAACAGTAGGGGATGAACGTTCAATGTAAGTTACTCAGAATGAACGTACCTTGAAACACAGCAGGGCACCTGTTATGTAGGTGCCCTGCTGATCGTCCGAAGATCCCGTCCGCCCTGCGTGGAGACTAGACGGCATCCCTCTCCAGCGGGAATGTCAGGCACCGGGGCCCTCCGCCTCCGTTTGTGAACATCTCGAGGCTCGGCGTGAGTACCTCAAATCCATGCGCTCTCAGCTTCTTGTTGACTTCCTCGTTCTCCCGGAAAGAGAGGATGCGCTTGCTGTCTATCGCCAGCACGTTGTTTTTAAGCTGCATCGCATCCTCCGAAGACACCTCGATCATCTCGTAGCCTTTGCTCGTGAGCAGCCGCAGAAAGTCATCGGGGAGTCCCTCCTTGCATACGAGGCAGAGCTTCTCAGCCAGCACCACGAAAAGAAGATCCAGATGAAGATACCGATACTCAAAGCTGACAGGGATCACTTCTATGCCCTGGGGCTCAAGCATCTCTCTTACGGAGTTGACGCCCTCAATCGAGCTTCTCGCACCGACCCCAACCGCTAGGGTATGCTTATCTATGAAGTGAACGTCGCCCCCTTCAAATGAGCCGCAGGCAACCTGGCCTGCAATGGGAAAGCCGTGTTCTTTCAGGAACTTCTCAAAAAGATCCTCCTCACCCATTCGGACGGGCATCCGGAACCTCCCGAGTAAGGCTCCGTTATCGATGTTTTTCCCGTAGTCCCTGGTGTACACCATGTAATGATGGGGTTTACTGGGCTCGATGTAGTAGACTTCTACATCAGCGGACTTCAGCGCATCAGCCAGCTCCTGGTGCTCCTCCACAGCTCTTCTGTGGTCAAACTTCCCTTTGTGCTTCTCAAGGTTATCCTTGGCCACCTCGTTTATGGGTTCCCATTCGAAGTAGGTTGGTTTACACAACAAGACCTTGCGGAGCCTACCGTACTCATTGTCCCGAAAGCCCATGATATTACCTCCCATCTGTTGGTCTGAATTGGATTCCGCCACTACGTCCAGGCTGTTGCGATTCCCGGCCGCGCTTGCGAATGCCATCATGGTTCCAAAAGCTTCAATTCGTCCACTCTGGAGAAATGACCTTTATTTGAATGAACAAACCTCAGATGATTTGCTTATAGGCAGACACAATGACCTTCGTAACGTATTTCTGCTCCCTGCATTTGGCCCGGCGCAGGATGCCCAAACTAATACCGTACCTCGTGTCGCTGCGGGTGACCAGGACAGGGTTTGGAAACCTCCGCTTTTGCCACCATTACCAATGTTTTTCAAACATCTATCTGAAAATTGATGATTTTGTGTTAAGCAGCACAGACGCACCCGCCCGGGTGGTTTACAATTTACAATAGGGGAAAGGGGGACCTGTATGGACAAGGTTTGGCTTCACCAGTTGTGTTGGACCGAGGTGAAAGACTACCTCCATCTAGCCGACACTATCATTCTGCCAGTAGGCAGCATCGAGCAACACGGGGAACACCTTCCGCTGGGCACTGACACCATGGTGGCTGAAGCTCTGGCCGAAGCAGTTGCCCGGCAGACGGGGGTCCTTGTGGGACCGACTGTCAGTTGCGGCTGGAGCCCGCACCACATGATACTGCCGGGGACCGTCACCATCCGCCCGGAAGTACTGATTGAATACCTTTATGATGTAATCAGCAGTCTTGCCGAGCACGGGTTCAAGCGGTTCCTGCTGTTGAACGGGCACCGCCTGGTCAATATATCCTGGATGCAGATCGCAGCCGAACGAGCCAAGCGGCAGCTTCACATCAAGGTTTACCTCGCCGATCCCGGGTTCTTATCCAAGGAGTTCGCTCGTAACCAGGGTCTTGAACTCATCGGACACGCAGATGAGATTGAATCATCGCATATGCTGTACCTCTGGCCCGGGATGGTCGACATGTCCAGAGCTCGAGACTTCGTCCCTCAACGCAAGGAATACCTGCACGTTGACCCGCGGGTTGGCAACGACGTGCTCTGCTATGTACCAAGCTGCCCGGAGGAGATGCGGCAGTCAGTAGAAGAGGGAGCCGGGGTATCGGGGAGTCCCACCCGCTCCGACCCGGAAACGGGAAAGGCCTATCACGATTGGGTGGTCGATAGACTGGTAAGCATCGTCAACGATTTGAAGCATTCATGACCACTTGAGTCGAAAGACGCGGAAAGGAGGTGATACCCGTGTCAGTAGCCCGTAAAGAGAGCATCATCGTCATCGTGTTCTTCATTGTCAGCCTGATTATGACCAACCCTCCCGTGGTTTACTGGGTGAGCCGCTACGCGGAGTCCGTCCCGCTTACGCTGGGCTGGCCGACGCTTTGGGTGTGGCTGCAGTTCTGGTACCTGCTGATGATCGGCGGTCTTGTCTTCTTTGGCCTCAAACTGAAATCCTGGAATGTAGAGTACATCGAAGAGTCCCTAAAAAAACGGAAAGGGGTGAGAGAGCATGCAAGCGTGGATGATAGGCGCCACCGTGAATCAGCGTTTACCTCGCCGTCGTACTCTATTTTGGCTATTTGAGCTGGAAGGTCGGCAAGAACACCATTGAGGATTTCGCCATTACATGCGGCGGCTCCTGGTGCACGCCTGAAACAAGTGCCGGTACCGGAACCCGGACCGGGTGATGTGCTTGTCAATGCGCGGGCTGCCGCCATCTGCGGTACAGACGTGCATATCTACAATTGGGACCCCTGGGCGGCCGGGCGGATCAGGCCACCGCTCATTTTCGGACATGAGTTTTGCGGAGAAATCTGCGAGCTGGGCGAAGGTGTCAGCAAAAAGGAATTCCCCCCGAGTACGCTTGCTACTGCCGAGGGCCACTTTGTGTGCGGCAAGTGTGAGTTTTGCAGGACCGGCCAAGGACACGTCTGCGAGAAGGTGGTCATAATCGGCGTGGACGTTAGCGGCTGCTTTGCCCAATACGTACGGGTACCCAAGGAAAACGTCTGGGTGGTGGATCCGGACACCCCGATTGAGGTCGCGTGTGTTCACGACCCGTCTGGAACGCTGTCCACGCCGCCCTTATCGACGAGATCGCCGGCGCAAGCCGCGTATATACCACCGACATCAGCGATTACGCCTCGGTCTGGCAAGAAATATGGGCGGCGACCTGGTATACAACGCAAAGGAAGCCGGCATAGCGGGGGAAATGATTAAGGATTCCGGCGGTGGTGTAGAAGTGTTGCTGGAGATGTCCGGCCAGCCCGCTGCCATCAACGATGGTTTCCGCGTGCTGCGCAAAGGAGGTTGGGCAGCGCTCCTCGGTATTACTCCCTCCAAGGGCTTTTGAAGTGTGTTGAAGCCCGTACAGAATGAGTCACGGGACAGCAACCAGCAGTACTATCTTTGGCTCTTCCAGATGGAGGCGGCTATAGCGATTCACATGCAGTGACTGAACACCTGAGTGGACCACCCTCCGCGGTTAGGAGTGAGTAGTGGTGGTCCTTTCCTTTGTGGTCCTTTCCTTTTTTGTTGTTCATCAAAGATTCGTACAATCGCATTTCTGCCGGGCCGTGAGCGCATATGATCTATTAGGTTGTCAAATTGAAACAAAAATGGAACTGAGTTATGGAAGGAAGCGTACAAATAACCGTAGAATAACACAATTGTTGCGACTACTCAGAAATGGAGGTAAATGTATCCAGATTCAATCGTCAGTCATAAGGGGGTGGGATTGTAAGGAAGGCTCGTTGTTTTGTGGCTACCGCGTCCAAGGCAGCATGCAACAAATATGCTTAAGGAGGCAAATGGCAATGAACGCCTTGGCATTTGTGGTTTTAGCACTTGTCCTCTATTACCTGGCTTACCGGTTCTATGCCAAGTACCTTGCGGAAAAGATCTGGGAGCTAAATCCGGACAGAGTGACTCCTGCGGTTAAGTACGAAGACGGGTTCGAATTCGTTCCTACCATCAAAGAAGTAGTTGCAGGTCACCATTTCACTTCCATCGCAGGCGCAGCCCCCATAGTAGGCCCTGTAGTTGCGGCGATATGGGGATGGCTGCCGGGTCTTCTCTGGATCGTCTTCGGGACAATCTTCATCGGTGCAGTACATGATTTAGGAGCGCTGGTTACATCCCTAAGGCATGAAGGAAGAGGCATCGCCGACTACCTCCAGGACCTAATGGGCAAGCGTGCGATGCAGATCATGTATGTGGTGGTCTTCTTCCTGTTGGTGCTGGTCTGCGCAGTTTTCGTCCACGTCATCGCCACACTTGCAGCCGGCTATCCGGCCGCGGTATACTCTGTGTGGATCGAAATACCGCTGGCTGTGATTATCGGTTGCATGATCCGCTACAAGTGGAAGGTAAACATGTGGCTCGCCTCTATCATAGCAGTAGCAATTATGTACGGTGTTATCTGGCTCGGCGTAGCCTATCCGTTCAAACTTACGTACACCCAGTGGGTATGGATTCTCATCGCATATATGTTCATCGCTACACGTTTGCCGGTATGGCTTTTGGTGCAACCCAGAGATTTCATAAACGGAATTCAGCTGGTAATAGCGCTGGTTGCCTGCACGCTTGGCGTACTGGCACTCACTTTCACCGGCGGCGGGCAGGTGGTTGCACCGGCAGTGAGACTGTCTGCTCCCGGAGCACCGCCGATATGGCCATTCGTCATGGTAACTATAGCTTGCGGTGCTATTTCAGGATTTCACTCCCTAGTGAGTAGCGGAACTACACCAAAGCAGTTGAAGAACGAAACGGACGCAAGGTTTGTTGGCTATGGTTCTATGCTTGGAGAAGGTTATCTCGCGGTCATCGCGCTGATCACGGCCGTGGTGGGCCTCGGAGCTGTCGGATATCAGGAGTTCTACAGCGCATGGGGTAAGGCGGCCTGGCCAAAGGTCTGGGCTCAGGGCGGCTCCGCGTTGCTCGCACCCCTCGGTATGTCACCGGTACTGGGTGCTGCTTTCATGGCTGTTGTAGCCAAGAGTTTCGCCATGACCACTCTTGACTCTGCAATGCGGTTCACTCGGATCGCCTTTGCCGAGGGCGCGCGGACATTCGGTCTGCCCAAGTTTTTCACCGACAGGACAGTCTCAATCATACCCGGGTTCCTGGCAGTCATCTTCCTTGCCCGTTCGGGATATGGCATGAGACTGTGGCCCGTGTTTGGAGCGAGTAACCAGATCTTGGCTGCACTAGCACTGCTTGCATCCTCGGTGTTCCTTATGATACAGAGGAAGCCGACGCTTCACTATCTGATACCGTGCATCATCATGGCGGTCAGCTCGATGGCTGCCATGCTTTGGAGCATCTTCTTTGACTACCTGCCCAAAGCTTCCTACCTCCTAGCTGTCATCGGAGCTATTGTGTTCCTGTGCGGCCTTGGCGTGATCATACTGGGACTGCAAACGTGGTCAAAGAAAAAGGCGGAGTTTGGGCTGTCCAAGTCAGCGTAGCCACAACTCGAACACACATCCGTACTCCACGGGGGCCCGTCAAAGCGGGTCCCCGTTTAGGATTTCCCGGAATCAAGCGCACGGCACCTCTCGTGTGAGGAGAAGACTGAAGGATCGGGCGTGGCGATGGCGCTTCAAACCCATGACACGGAGACATACGTTGAATGCAGGGAAGTCGAGCGTATCCCCCTGACCTTTATAACATTGCCCCGTTTCGAGGGATTGCGCCTCAAGTCCCGTGCCTGGTTATAGTTGAAATCCTATGTTCCAACCAGGAAAAACACACAATGCGACGAATATAGTAGGTTGGAAAACTGTATGTCTGGGGGAAGCAAGATAGCCACCGGGCTTTCGTGGTTGTCAGATTCTCCTGCGGAAAGGTGGGTAAGAGGCATAGTGGATAAGCCCAAACTGCAGCTTAGAAAATCGCGTGAGCTGTTTGAGGAGGCTCAAAGACTCTCGCCGGGCGGCGTCATGGGTATCAGGCGCCCTTATAACTTCGTACCCGGAGAATACCCCATCTTCATTGAACGGGGTTACGGAGGCCACATCATTGATGTCGACGGAAATGACTACATCGACATGCTCTGCGGCTACGGCCCGATTATCCTCGGCTACAACGAACCGGAGATCAACCAGGCTGTGATCGAACAGATGGACAAGGGGTTTTGCTTTTCCCTTGTTCAGCCCATCCAGAACAAGTTAGAGGCAAGGCTAATCGAACTGCTGCCTTGCGCTGAGATGGCCATTCTGGTTAAGACAGGGTCAGACGCAACAGGGGTCGCGGTTCGAATTGCCCGAGGCTACACTGATAAGCCGAAGATCCTGCGCTGCGGTTACCACGGCTGGCACGACTGGTGTGTGGAAGTACACGGCGGAGTGCCGGAGGAAGTAAGGAAGTTGACGATCGAGTTTCCATATGGCGACCTGGATGCCCTCGAAAAAGCACTTGAGGAAAACCGCGGCGAGGTGGCAGGTATCATCATCACCCCGGTAGGCCACCCGCTGGCCTTGCCTGTTGTGGCTCCTCCCGAGGGCTACCTTGAAGGGGTCCGCGAACTCGCTGACAGGTACGAGGCGGTGCTGATCTTTGACGAAATCCGTACGGGCTTCCGAGTCGCGCTCGGGGGCGCACAAGAGCGCTATGGAGTTACCCCGGACCTTACCACGATAGGGAAGGCGATGGCAAACGGATATGCTATCAGCGCCTGCGTCGGCAAGGCAGAGATCATGAAGGTGGCGGAGAAAAAGGTGTTCATCAGCTCCACTTTTTTCCCGAACAGCCTTGAGATGGTCGCCGCAATGAAATGCATAGATATCCTCGAGCGGGATAAGGTAATCGACGATATCTGGGTTCGTGGCCAGCGATTCCTTGACAGGCTGAGTGAGATCGTCAAAGACTCGGGCGTTCCTGCAACAGTGTCCGGTATTCCTCCTATGCCGTTCATTACGTTTGACAAGGTTGACAACCTATATAAGGAGCGTCGGGAGTGTTTTTACACCCAGACCATCAGGCGGAACCTGTTCATCCAGCCATACCACCACTGGTATATCTGCTATCGCCACACAGACGAAGACCTCGAGCACGCACTGAACGCCATAGGTGAAGCGCTCGACGTGGTTAGGACCAGGTATCCTATAAAATAGCATGGTTTGAGACATGCGCGGTGTAAAGGTGCTCCGTTCAGGAGCACTTTTTCACGCCCCGGCAGCTTGCTACCTGGCATGTTGACGTAAGCGGGCCGATCTACTATTCTACAGTTAAGTGATGTATAGTGGCATTGTTTGTGGGTAATCTCTTTACATCCACGATTACCAGGGTTGCTTACGTCCCTGCAGGGGGAAGGTTTCAATACCGTTACAGACCTAAGGAGGCCCCGAAATGGAAGAACGTTTTGATTTTATGTCGATTGAAAAAAAGTGGCAGGAGAAATGGGAAAAAGACTCAGCATACAAGACTGTTAGAACAGACGCGCCCAAGTACTATTGCCTCGAAATGTTTCCGTACCCTTCAGGGGATCTTCACATGGGGCATGTCCGCAACTACAGTATCGGCGATGTTATTGCACGGTTTAAGCGTATGAACGGGTTTAACGTTCTCCACCCAATGGGCTGGGATGCGTTTGGCCTGCCGGCGGAGAACGCAGCCATAAAGCACGGTATCCACCCTGCCAAATGGACGTACGCGAACATCGCTAACATGAAGAGACAGCTCAAATTACTGGGGATGAGCTATGACTGGACCCGAGAAGTAACCACCTGCTCCCCCGAGTATTACAAGTGGACTCAGTGGTTGTTCCTACTCATGTACAGAGCGGGCCTGGCTTATAAGAAGAAATCTGCAGTTAACTGGTGTCCTGATTGTGCCACCGTGCTTGCTAATGAACAAGTGGAATCCGGCAGGTGCTGGCGCTGCAAGAGCGTGATAGAGAAGAGAGAACTGGACCAGTGGTTCTTTAAAATCACGGATTATGCCGAGCGGTTGCTCCAGGATCTCAGTCTGCTGGAGGGCTGGCCTTCCCGGGTTCGCGTGATGCAGGAGAACTGGATCGGGCGTTCGGAGGGGGTAGAGATAACCTTCACCGTAAAGGAGACAGGGGATCCCATCACCGTTTTCACCACTCGGCACGACACCATATTCGGCGTGACGTTTATGGTCTTGGCGCCTGAGCACCCCCTGGTGACACGGTTGACCCGGGGTACGCCGCTTGAAGATGAAGTGGCCAGGTTTGTGGAGCGTGTAGGCAAAATGAGCGAGGTCGACAGGACTTCTACCGAGACTGAACGCGAAGGCATGTTTATTGGGGCACATGCCATTAACCCACTCTCCGGGGAAGAGGTACCTATATGGATAGCAAATTATGTGCTGATGGAATACGGCACTGGGGCGGTTATGGGGGTTCCCAGCCACGACTCGAGGGACTACGAGTTTGCGAGGCAGTTCGGACTGCCTATGCGTGTCGTTATCGTACCCCCAGGCTGGGAGAAGGAAGCCCGGGAAACCGATGCGGTCTATGTGGAGCCAGGCATCATGGTGAATTCCGGTGAGTATAACGGCCTGTCTAGTGAAGAAGGCAAGGAGCGTATCGCACAGTTCATTGAGGAAACGGGTATCGGCAAGAGGACGGTCAACTACCGCCTTCGCGACTGGCTGGTGTCGCGGCAACGCTACTGGGGCGCTCCCATACCTATTGTATACTGTGACACCTGCGGCATTGTGCCCGTTCCAGAAGAAGAACTGCCCGTGCTGCTTCCGGATGATGTGGCGTTCACACCTTCCGGCATTTCGCCCCTGGCCGAAGTCAGCGAGTTCGTGAAGACCAAGTGCCCGGGTTGCGGAGGCCCTGCACGGCGCGAAACGGATACAATGGACACATTTATATGTTCATCCTGGTACTACCTCAGGTATACTTCGCCTTTTACCGACAAGGCGGTATTTGAGCGGGAAGACGTGGACTACTGGATGCCTGTTGACCAGTATACAGGAGGGATTGAGCACGCTGTGCTGCACCTCCTCTACTCCAGGTTCTTCGTAAAGGTGCTGTACGATCAGGGTTACGTGAGATTTATCGAGCCGTTTACGAACCTTCTCACACAGGGGATGGTGCTGAAGGACGGCGAAGTGATGTCCAAGTCAAAGGGGAACATAGTGGCCCCTGATGATATCATGAAGAAGTACGGTGCGGATACCACCCGCCTGTTTATCCTGTTCGCCGCGCCTCCCGAGAAAGAGCTTGAGTGGAGCGACTCTGGTGCTGAGGGCGCCTGGAGGTTTATCAACCGGGTGTGGCGGCTCGGACTCAAGTACAGGTTTCAGGCTTTTGCCGGCACTTCTGAGAGACTGCACCGGGTCATGCACAAGACAATTAAGAAGGTCACCGAAGATATATCCGAGCGCTTTAATTTTAACACGGCAATTAGCGCTATTATGGAAATGGTAAACACGATGTACCAGGAGGATACCCCAACCGAGACTATGAAGCAGGCGTTGCGGACGCTGAGCCTGCTCCTCGCACCATTCTGCCCGCATCTGGCTGAGGAGCTATGGGAGACCCTAGGCTACGAGGGCAGCGTTCACGCGCAGAAGTGGCCGTCGTACCATCCGGATGCTGTCGTCGATGAAGTGGTTATGCTTGCTGTGCAAATCAACGGTAGGGTCCGGGATCGGGTGGAAGTACCTAGAGACATGGAGGAAGAGAGGATCCGTGAGGTGGTATTAAGCCTGGACAGGGTCAAGCGGCAGCTTGAGGGAAAGCAGATCATCAAGGTTGTATGTGTACCCGGACGACTAGTGAACATCGTCGCAGGATAAGAGGCATGGGGACGCTAGGCTCATCAGCATGTTAGCTGAGCCCGCGGGTTGAGAGAAACTAAAGCAATCCGTAGGTGAGGCGCTCGTAAGGGTGAGGTCTGTCCTTATTGGGTATGCGCCATGGGGTAGTAAACAAGCACGTGCTTAAGATTACTTATGCTTTCTACCTTAGTTTTCCCTTTCGTGGCGGAATTGGCGAGGTGTGCATTCTGCATCGTTATTAAGAACATTAATTGAGTTGCTAGAGGCCGTGTGCATGCGCTTCTGTGAGAGGGACAGCGCTGGCCTAGCGCTGCCACCCTACTCGATTTTTACCCACCGGATCCTGCGTTCCACAAACCGCGCGTAGTGCGTGAAACCCGCAGCCTTGGCCAGGTCAAGGCAGTCCCTGATATGACATCCCACATACTTGGCCTGGTGAGCATCTGACCCCACTGTGATCACTTCTCCGCCCATCGACCTGTACACCTTAAGCAGTGCCAGGGAGGGTAGGGGTTCTCCGAGGCCGGAACGAAAGCCTGAGGTGTTGATCTCGATACCTGTCCCTGTCTCCACCAGGTTCTGCAATACGGGTATGAATGCTTCCGGCGCGACGCGGCAGGATGCGGGCATGTACCTCTTGGGGAGATCAAGGTGCGCCATGACGTCGAATAACCCCGCCCCGGCCAGAGATGTGGCTTCCTCAATGTACCTCGCCCACACTCGGATGGGAGACGCTGCACAAACGCTCGGCAGAAGCAGCCGGCCATCGATGTAGTGGACGGAGCCAAGCGCGTAGTCAAGAGGCGTGTTCCGTACCTTCTCAGCGATCTCATGTCTTCTTGAGCTCTGGTAGCAGAACTCGCCGCCCATCCTTATTGACAGCGATGTGTACCTGGACCTGGCAGACTGTATGGCAGCAATATACTGTGTAACATCCAGCTGGTGGTACGCCAGATCTTCAGGCTCGAAATCAAAGTGGTCGGTGATGCAAATTTCCTCAAGACCCGTCCTGATGGCCTGTTCGCAGACTTGATCAATGCTATCGCAGCCGTCTGCGGAAAAAGTGCTATGAATGTGATAATCTGACAGTGACAAGCCCTATCACCCCTCATCTTTCAGGCAACGCCCCCGGCTGCACAACCAGAATCTATTGTACCACAGTATACAAGGTTTTTCGAGGCAGGGTCGCCTTGTGCGCGCCGGGAGGAAAAATATGGGAAATGTCGAATTCCCCTTATGAGGTGACATCGGTATGTCAATTCTCGACAAGCAGGAACGTCTTGCGCTCCTCGCCCTTCTTGTATGTGCCCTGGCGATGGTCTTCACACACTTCTCTCGCTCGCTGGACTCGCGTTACCATAAACCGGTGGTGCAGGTTGAGACAGTCCAGGAGACACGCGTGTCCCTGACCATCGTCGTGCACGTCACAGGCGCCGTCATATCACCCGGTGTGTATGAGCTGCCGGAAGGTAGCAGGGTAGTTGACGCCATCCAGGCATCAGGAGGCTTTGCCGAAGGAGCGGCAGAGGAACACCTGAACCTGGCTGCTAAGCTATCCGACGGTCAGCGCATCCGGGTGCCTTGGCTTTCAGAGATCAAAGAGGGAGAGGGAAAGGCCCTCATAAACATCAACACAGCTACTGCAGCACAGCTCCAGTCGCTCCCAGGAATTGGCCCGGCTATCGCTCAACGGATAGTCGAATACCGCGAAAAGTCCGGACCCTTTGGCCGTATAGAAGACCTGATGAAGGTATCCGGTATCGGACCCAAGGTTCTCGCAAACATCCTGGACCTGGTAAAGTGTGAGTGAGCAATCACCGCTTCACTCTTCAGCGTACGCAAAAGGCAACCCTGCCAATGTCAAGCAGAGCCGGGAGGTAAAAGCGGGAGAACGAGGAATGTAAGAAGTATATCCAGAAACCGGCGGAAAAGGGAATTGCGAGCATGACGAAACACGTGACTACTCACATGTCAGTTCAACTGGGTACTGATGTGGCCCTGGAAGTCCGGCGGCTGCTGGAGCGCGTAGCTGCCCGCGGAGCCCGGCGGGATAAAGTGTTCATTGTCTCTCCCAGCCGGGCCTACCAGGAACGTTTTGCGGAAGTTCTGAGTAGCGTTCTGCCCGGAGCCTACGGCGAGGACTGGAACCTGACGTACGACGGACTTGCGATAAAGCTTTTGAGGAAGGCTGGCAGGGAACCAGAGCTCTGGGACGGCTGGCGGGAGTGGATCCTGCTCCGCCACATCGTCCGCTACTTTCCTTACAAGAGCGAGCTTGCCTCCGTATCTGATACTCGTGGAGCGGTCGATGGCATGCTGGCCCTATTCAATCACCTGAGGGAAAACGCCGTAGAGCCGAAGGACTTAATAAACGTGGCGGCTAAGACCCGCTCGCCCAGGATCCTTGACGTTGCCCGCATCTATGCCGAATATGACGCAGAGGTACGCCAGAGGGGGGGTATCGGGTTCTCCGACCTCCCTCGGATGCTGCGATCAGTTGATATGCAACAGCTCATCCTGCCTGACTTCATACTCAAGGTCTTGGTGGAACCGGAACGACAACCTGCACCGTTCGTCGATGCGGCTTTGTCCATCGCAGGGGATGGCGCGTTCATCATCCACTCTCCCGGTCACACCACCCAAGGCACAGATGCCTCCGGTATCATCTCCGGCAATTCGCCCCGGGTGGTCTCGCTGGGATCGGGCAGCGATGAAGCACTGTGGCTCGCAGACAGTGTGAGGGCCCTGATCTCTGACGGGGTGAGCCCGGATAAGGTGGCCATTGTGCTTTCAGGGCTTTCCGTCGACAGGCTAATTAAGCAGTACCTGGATCTGTTTGGCGTGCCCAGAGATGAGGGCGGTGATCCAGGCCCCAAAGGTCCATGTTTGGCATTTGTGCTGGATTGCCTGCGCGCTGTGCAGGGAGATGACGAATCCCTGGTGAGGGTGTTGTCTTCGCCTGTTGTGGGCATTGACTCCCTTGATGTGAAGAGGCTTCAGTATTGTTCAGGTACCAGCGGTATAAGGGAACGCATTGACAGGCGCATGTTTAGGGATCCCGCCGGATATGAGCGTGCCCGCTCCCTGGTATCGCTTTTGTCTGGCCCGTTTGACGACCCACTCGAAGCGCTATTTAGGGTGACCAACTATGAGCACCTGCTAAGATGGTGCCAGAACCAGAAAAACGCGCCCGCATACTTTCAACAGATAAACATCATCATAGAAATGGGAGTACAGATTCAGGGGCTTACTGGGGAAAAAGACCTGGGCAGGTTTTCTGAAGAGATAGAATACGGCATTACGTATTTTGCTCCGCGCATACGCACTGCCGCAGGGCAGGGCATCTGGTTCATTCGTTCCGGAGATGCGGTAGGCCGATACTTCGAGCATATCTTCATACCCGCTGCGGTGCTCAGGGCATATCCCGGCAGAAGAACGGGCGTATACATTCTTGACAGGCATAGCCAGAACGCGCTCTGCGCCCTCCTGGGCATACCTCCGCACCCCAGTGCCGACGAGGGACAGTTCCTGAAGCACCGTGCTCTGCTGTTCAGTGGTTTACTCAGCGCTGGCAGGCATTCCCACATCAGCTACGCGCGAAGCTACGACGGGATCCATGAGGAGTTGCCATCCCCGTACCTGCCTGCACCAGCTTTGAACGCCGCTTTACCGAACGGGGCGCCGAAGCTGACAACCTCTACTTTGGCGGATCGGGCTGTTGCAGCTGCTCTGCACGAAGATGACAGGGTGATACTGCCGGCTCACTTCAGGTTGTCCGCTTCCAGTCTCAGGGCGTATTTGCAGTGTCCTCGAAGATTCTTCTACCAGCGAGTGCTCAGGCTGGATGTGGCACCCCATCATGCCCTCAGTTTTGGCGAAGCCGTTCACAGATGCCTGTTTCTACTTCACAAAAACCCCGAACTGCAGCATTGCACGAGCGTGAATGGGGTTCGTGATCTGGCGGTGCTTTCGCTGGAACAGACAGTAGCTGAGATGCGGATCGACAACGCACTTATTGTAAACCGTCTGCGTCACAGGCTGATGCAGGTGCTTGAAAGATACATACCTTTGGCATATAGGTGGTCTGCCGAACGGGCATTTGTCTCGCTGGAGAAGGTATTTGAGGTATCACATTTCGGGTTTACGTACTCTGGCAGAATAGACAGGATTGATCTGTTGCCTGGGGGAGAAGCTGTCGTCCTGGATTATAAGACGGGCAGCAGTAATGCCTCGGAAAAGGCGCTCATCAGGCAGTTTATGCCTGATGGCGACGAGAACTGGTCCCCCGAGGACTTCCAGCTCCCGTTGTATTACCTGGCGGCATCACAGCTCGGCTATCGTCCCGTCTGTGTGAGCGTAATCCAGCTTGAGAACATAACCCGTTACGGCACGCCCTTCGTGCGAGAGATTTGGATCGGAGAGGACAGGGGGGGGTGCAGCATTACACCGGCGCAGATGGATCGGGCGCTTGAACAGATGTGTAAAGTCTCCGGAGAGATCTTCTCCGGCAGTTTCCCAGCCCGGCCCTCCAAACCGGGGAACTGCTCGCGATGCCCCTATACCTTTGCCTGCCCGGGACAGGAGACGGATCATGGATAAGGAAACGCTGAACCAGGATCAAAGAAAGGCAGTAGAGTATCCTTTTGACAGACCGCTCAAGATCACAGCAGGTGCAGGGACGGGTAAAACCACCGTGCTCACCCTTCGGTACATTGAAGCGCTGCGCACACTCCGCATCGGCCCTGACAGGGTACTTGCTCTTACTTTCACCAACAGGGCTGCCGACGAGATGAGGATGCGGATCGCCCGAAGTGCTACTCGCATGGGGCTCTGCCGCGAAGAGGATTTCCTTGACGCGGATATCACCACCTTTCACTCGTTTGCTGCAAAACTGCTGAGAGAAAACCCAGTTTCGGCCGGCCTTGATCCTGCTTTTGGAGTGGCTGACGACATTGAGGCCGCGCTCTTGTTCCGAAAGGCTATAGACAAATTGCTCAGGACAGGTTATCAGCTGGAAGCTCCGAGCCTTCCTGTAGAGAATCCGGAGTTCCTATATCAGGAGACGCACCGGCTGATCATGAAGCTAAAGGATACAGCTATTACTCCTGATGAATTCCTGCAGGAAGCGCTCACAAAAGCCGAGGCTGAGCACGAGAGGGAAGCGGCAGAACTGGTTTATCAGATATACCGTTCTTATCAGGCGATCCTTCAGTCTTCCGGACTCCTGGATTTCTCCGACCTGGTGGTGAAGGCATGTAACCTGCTCAGCAACGATACAGAACTGGCGAGCCGCCTGCGTGAGAGGATCAGGTACATTCTGGTGGACGAATTCCAGGATACGAACGCTTCGCAGTTTAAGCTTCTCAGATTGATCGCCCGCGACCGATTCATGTCAAACGTCACGGTGGTTGGTGATGATAAGCAGGCGATTTATGCTTGGAGGAACGCCAGGATCGAGAATATGGACGACTTTTTGGCTGACGAGTGGGGGGGCAAGACTATATACCTGAAGGATAACTACAGGTCACCAAGCCCCATACTCGAACTGGCGCATCGAAGCATCTGCAAGGAAGAGAGATTTCTGCGGAAGTCTGAGGACATACGACTCAGGGCGCAAAGTGCCGGAAGCGCGGATAGTCCTGCGGTGACTGCATACCTCGCAGAAGATGAACGGGATGAGGCAGAGTTTGTGGCAGAGACTATCCGGGCGTTGCTTGCGTCAGGGGTAAAGCCTCGGGATATCGCTATTTTGTTCCGGAGCGTCAAGGCCGGCGCGGGCCCTGTCGAGGAAGCGCTCAGAGCGCGAGGCATCCCCTACTACACGATAGGCGGCGCAGGACTGTCAGAATCGATTGAAGCAGGCTACGCCATCGCTCTCCTCAGAGTGATACACGACCCTTACGATAATCAGGCATTGGTCAAGCTCGCATCATCCGCCCTGTTTGGCATCCCTCAGTCGGTACTGGCAGGCGCGGTACTGGAAGACGTTCGCAGTGTACTCGCGCTCGATGGGTTAGAGGTAGATAGGATACCGGGGCTGCTTCTGTTTGATCTCCTGAGGACCCAACAGGATGAAAAGTTCCAGCGACTTGTGTCCCTAATTGAGCGTCTCAGAACTCAAGCGAGCAGCTCGGGACTTACCCGGCTGTATGCGGCGTTGGCGGAAGAAAGCGGTCTTTTGGCGTGGGTGAACTCTCTTCCCTTCCCCGCAAGAGATAGTGCGCTAGCCAACTTGTCAAGCTTCGGTGAGCTTATCGCGGAGTTTGAGGAGAGCCACCCGCTTGCCGGGCTCGATACCCTGCTTGAATACCTGGACGTGGCAAGCGAGATGCGGGCGCTGAATCCCGAAGCGCCTTGTACTGAATTGGACGCATGCCACATTCTCACCATACACCAGGCAAAAGGACTCGAGTTTCCGGTAGTGTTTGTGTGCAACCTGAAAGGGGGGAGATTCCCCCTGAAGCCGCGATACGACAAGCTATACTATGAACCAGGTATGGGACTTATCTGCAAAGAGGCGCCCGGGGGCAAGAACACAAAGAGGTTTGAGGCGAGGATCAAACCACGGGTTATACTTGAACAAGAGCAGGAAGAGAGGCGTCTTTTCTATGTGGCCGTCACCAGGGCAAAGACGCGTCTCTTCCTCGTGTCACCTGCTGCCGGGAACGGTAAGGAGTTCCTGCGGGAGCTGCTGGATGACCCCGAGGCGGCAACGCTTTTGAGCTTAGCTGAGGGTACAGTGGTCCAGTCCTCTGAACGAGGCGTGCTGCCGCCTGGCGAACGCGCGGCCGATCGTGTCGGGTTTATGTTTGTAAACAGAACTTCTGTCCTGCTCCCTTCAGCGGCTGCACCGCGGACTGTTTGCCTGAGTTTTTCCGCGCTGAAGGAGTACATGGACTGCCCGCACCGGTACTACTTTGCCCGTGTGCTCGGGATATCCGGGCGACACAGCGGAGTCACGGGGCCTGCGCACCCTGACGGTGCGTTGCTCGGCAAGCTTGTGCACGAGGCGATCCGGAGACATCACATTGGCAAGGGGACAGATCCCCGGGATGATGCCAGCCTTGCCTTCCGGGCAGGGCTTTCTCCCGACGTTTATGCCAGGTACTACCGGGCGGACGTGGAAAACCTAAAATCCCTGTATGAACGCTCGTGGATCAGCACCGCGCGGGTCCTACCACAGGACCTTGAAGTGGAGTTTCACTGGCCCCAGAGTGTAAATGGACATTTGCTTTTGGTGTCTGGATTCATCGATATGGTTATACGCGATGGAGAGCGCCCCAGGATTATCGATTTCAAAACCAACAGAACGATTTCGGATAAGGACCTCCATTACTACTCCCACCAGCTCAGGATATACGGGATGGCGTGGTCGGAAATGAACAGGGGGGAGGCCATGCCCGATCTCTGGCTGTACTATATGAGAACCGGAGAAATCCTGCCGGTGGATAACTCCGAACCTGCCCTGCGCGCCACGGTCGACCTCATTGCAAGTACTGCAGAGCGAATACTCGAGGAGGAATTCCCCAAGAACAAAAATGATTGTACGCGCTGCCCATTTGTCCACTTATGTGATTGACTCAAGAAGTTTCAGCTGGAAATTAAGGATTAAAGTTGACAGACATGAAGAACATGCCTATAATATCAAATTGGTAGCACTCACCGTGAATGAGTGCTAACAATTCGGAAGGGAGGTCAAGTCAAGAATGATTAGACCGCTTGCTGACAGGGTAGTGGTAAAACCCAGCGCTGGAGAGGAGAAAACCAAGGGTGGCATTGTCCTTCCTGACACTGCCAAGGATAAGCCGCAGGAAGGCAAAGTTGTGGCTGTTGGCTCCGGTCGCTTGCTGGACAATGGCCAGAAGGTTGCGCTCGAGGTCAAGGAAGGAGATACCGTAATCTTCTCCAAGTACAGCGGCACTGAGATCAAAATAGAGGGAGAAGAGTATCTCATCCTCCGCGAAAGCGATATCCTCGCTGTTAAGTAGGTAAAACTCTGGGGTATTCCCAAGGAGAAGGAGGTTAGTGCAATGCCTGCTAAACAACTGGCTTTTGAATCTGATGCCAGAAAAGCACTTGAGCGCGGCGTCGATACGGTAGCCCGCGCAGTGAGAGTGACGCTCGGTCCGAAGGGTAGGAACGTGGTACTTGACCGGAAGTTTGGCGCACCGGTGATCACCAAGGATGGCGTCACCGTAGCTAAGGAGATAGAACTGGAAGACCCGTACGAGAACATGGGAGCGCAGCTTTGCAAGGAAGTTGCGGCCAAAACAAACGACGTGGCCGGTGATGGTACCACCACGGCAACGGTACTGGCCCAGGCTATAGTCAAAGAAGGCCTGAAGAACGTAGCGGCAGGGGCAAACCCCATCTTCTTGAAGAGGGGCATTGACAAGGCTGTCGCAGTCACTGTAGAAGCAATTAAAGCGCTATCAACTCCTGTTGAGGGCAAAGGTGATATCGCCCACGTCGCTGCTATTGCGGGCAACGACCCCGAAATCGGTAAACTGATCGCCGAAGCCATGGACAAGGTAGGCAAAGACGGCGTCATTACTGTGGAAGAGTCCAAGGGAACCCAGACCACAGTGGAAGTGGTTGAGGGAATGGAGTTTGACAGGGGTTACATCTCACACTACTTTGTCACCAACCCGGAAGCCATGGAAGCTGTGCTTGAGAACCCGTACATTCTCATCTTCGAGAAGAAGATCTCTGCTATCCAGGACCTGCTTCCGTTGCTTGAGAGAATTGCGCGTTCCGGTAAGCCTCTCGTCATCATCGCAGAGGACGTTGAGGGAGAAGCCCTCGCCACACTGGTGGTGAACAAGATACGCGGCACACTAACCTGTGCGGCTGTCAAGGCTCCTGGGTTTGGCGACAGGCGCAAGGCGATGCTGGAAGACATCGCTATCCTGACCGGTGGCAAGTTCATCTCGGAAGACCTCGGCATCAAGCTGGAAAACGTGGATCTGAACGATCTTGGTCAAGCGAACAAGGTCCGGATCACCAAGGAGAAGACAACAATCGTTGAGGGCAGGGGCACCAAGAAGGCGATCGAGGGTCGTATCGCTCAGATCAAGAAGCAGATCGAGGAGACCGATTCCGACTATGACCGCGAAAAACTGCAGGAGCGCCTGGCCAAGCTTGCCGGCGGTGTGGCGGTAATCAAGGTCGGCGCTGCCACCGAAACAGAGCTGAAAGAGAAGAAGCACCGCGTAGAAGACGCTCTTGCGGCTACCAGGGCTGCAGTCGAAGAAGGTATCGTGCCGGGAGGCGGCACCACGTACATTAACGTCATTCCCGAACTGGACAAAGTCGAAGCTGAAGGCGATGAAAAGGTCGGCGTGAGCATCGTTCGCAGGGCGCTCGAAGAACCGCTTCGCCAGATCGCGACTAACGCCGGTCTTGAAGGTTCGGTTATTGTCGAGAGAGTGAAGGCGCAGGAGAAGAAGGGCTGGGGGCTGGATGCCATGACTGGCGAGATCGTCGATCTTGCGAAGTCGGGTATCGTAGACCCGGTTAAGGTGGCGCGGAGCGCCCTTGAGAATGCGGCTTCTGTGGCATCCATGGTACTTACCACGGAAGCGCTGGTTGCCGAAAAGCCTGAAAAGGAAAAGAAACCGCCTTATCCTCCGCCTGAGATGGATTATTGATGAGATAGAAACCCTGCAGGCCGGGGCCCTTAACCACGGGCCCCGGTCTAATTTTATAAAAAGGTAATCTTTTCAAGAAGGAATTGCATAAACTGGAGAGGAACATTCTAAGCGATTGGGATCACTTTCACTATTGACGCAAACTTTATAATATTCCCACAAAGGGGGTAGGCTTCTGTGGGCAAGAGGTTGGTTGTTTGTTTGAATGTGGTTGTTCTCACATTCTTGAGCCGTGCACTTGCGTTTGCCGGGGTTGAAGAAGCGGCTATGCCCGCAGATTTCTTCTGGAGGACGAGTCTCAGCGCTGCTGCAACGGTAAGCTGCGTGGCTGTGTTGGTTATAGGAGTATACATTGCTTTAAGAGGTGACAGGCTCAGCAAATCCTCAAAGCTTTAGGGCTTTACGCGACTTCAGCATGAGCCTCCGGCAATGGGAGGGAACAGAGCGACCTCGTCTCCATCTTGCAGCACGTGACCCCTATCTCTTTGTTTTCCATTTACAAACACGACCTTGGTCACGTCTGCAGGGATCCCCAGGTGCTCAAGCAATCCAGACACCGTAAGGTCATCTGTGGCTTCGATTGTCAGTGGCTCACCCGTTCTGCTGCCGGGTACGAATTGCCTCAAAGTTGCATATAGCCTCACTACAACTTTCATCTCAGTTCACCTCTCATCGGCGCGGGGGAAATACTGCTTGTAAATCAGGCTCATCTTTACCGGGAAGAGAGCAACGCGGTCCTCGTCTCTCAGGGGATAGTTCTCTGAAACGTAGACATGGTTAACAAATTTGTGGCTGACTTCAGCAGGAGAAAAGCCGAGCTTCAGTATGACATCCCGGACGTTTGATACCGAATTAGGAGATAGCTCGACGCAGGCATCCTCAGTAAGGGGGGGCGGCGGTACGACCACCCGACGCAGATCCCCGTAAAGAAACACCCTTATCAAACGTATTCACTCCCAACTTGGAAGGACCCGGGCTGAACCCGGGTCCTTCGTTCAGTCTCATTCGTCTTATTCGTAATCATGGACTGCATCCAGCATTTCGTCGGGCACATCCCAAGTTGTGTTGTGCGGTGGCAGCTTCTCGTATTTCATAAACTCGGGCACCCTGTCATGGACCGGTCCGAAGCCTGCTGCGAGGTTGAATTTGCGTTCCATCTTGAGCCATTGCTTTCCGAGCTCAAAGACATCGTCCCGGGTCCAGTCAGAACCGGTTACACCGTTTACGGACTCTACCATTCCCTCGAAACCTTCGGGGATGTCAAGTATGGCGAAGGAAACGAACAAGCAGTACCCGGTTGAATCAATGAACGTTGTCGCAGCTTGGAAGTTCCGTGCCAGCTCCGCCTTGTTCAACTCAAAAGGATCAGCCTTCCCGCTTACCCCGAGGATTTCGGGGGCAATGGTGTAACCTGCGGTATGGTCCGCGCCCATCGTAGAGGTGGCGTACGTAAACCCAATTCCCTTGACGGCTCTGGGCTCATAAGCGGGCATTGCTTGCCCCTTCACTGTAGGGCACCTCGTCACGCCATACGTCCTGGCCACAGAAGCACAGCCGCAGCCCAGCACGCGCCCGAGGGCGGTACCCTTTCCCACTTCTTTGAGCAGCTCTATGGCAGCTTCATGATCGCCGAACTTCGCCAGGCCGGCTTCCATTGCCACGGCAAGAGTACAACCCGCCTCGATCGTATCAAGGCCTACGTCGTTGCAGATGCGGTTCAATTCAGCTATAGCATCCAGGTTGTCTATCCCGCAGTTGGCACCGAGGGCCCAGTCCGACTCATACTCCAAAGGCGCAACATGGTAGCTTCCGTCCTCATAAGGGACCACATTGGAGCACTTGATGATGCAGCCGGGGTGGCAGGGATGGCCCATCTTACCCGCGCCGCCGCGGCTGGCGGTAAGCTCGGCAATAGCTTCTCCGCTGATCTGTCTTGCCCCTTCAAACCGGCCTGAGCTGAAATTCCTCGTGGGCAGTCCGCCCGCCTCGTTCATGATGTTGATAAGTACTGCCGTCCCATAGGTGGGAAGAGCCTGCGAGGTGACTGCGTGGGAGGTGAGGGCCTTAACCATCTTCTTTCTACCGATGTCAAATAGCTCTTTGTTTGCGATATTGACTCCGGGAGCACCTGTGTCATCTACGACAATGGCCTTCAGCTGCTTTGAGCCCATAAGCGCTCCAAGACCACCGCGACCGGCGTACCTCCCCGGGCCGTTCTCCGGATCATTGCAGGAAATACCGGCGTTCGTCAGCAGCATTTCCCCGGCCGGGCCGATCCCCAGGATCCCGACCTTACCGAACCTCTCCCACAGCAATCTGTTCGTCTCGTACATACCCTTGCCCACCAGTTCCGGCACAGGGATAAGCTCGGCGCCATCCTTGTTGACCTTCAGCACCCTGAAAACTGCGTCCTTAGGCTTGCCTTCGACAATGATAGCTGCAATACCCAGGCGCCCGAGTTTCTGGGCGGGAAGCCCTCCGGCATTTGACTCTTTTATGGTTCCGGTGAGAGGGCTCTTTCCGCCGCAGGAAATTCGGCCTGAGCTGGGGGCAGACGTACCGGAGAGTATGCCGGGGGCGATGACCAGTTTGTTACTTGGGCCCAGAGGATGGCATGTCGGTGGGACTTCGTCGCATACTATTGAGGAAGTAAGCGCTCTTCCTCCCAGGAACCGGTACTTTTCGGGAAGATCTTCCCAGGACAGAGTGAGGTCTGACATGTTGACCCGCAGGATCTTTCTCATCCGGTTTCCTCCTTTTTTGAATTGCTGAAGGCAGGAGTTGAGCGGGTGCAGAACAGACAGAATTGGTGAGGATGAAAAGACAGTAACCTCATCAGGTAAGGCTGCGCTGAGTTAGTTGATGTCTGAGGAGGCTCGGGATCTCCGTGCCTCAGCCAGGAATATGATAGCATACTCACAATTGTCAGTCAAGATATGGTACAAATAGCTGGAAGTGGTGCCGAATGAAACGCTTGGGAGGTGTATTCTATGGGCTCGACAGTGGTATCACTGGTATGCTCTTCAATACGCTCAGAAGCTGTTACGCGCTGCATCGGTCTTTTAGACGGCCTTGATTTCTGTGGCATGAAGGTGTTGATCAAGCCCAATTTCAACACTGCTGACCCGGCGCCTGGCTCTACCCACAATGATACGCTGGGCCAGCTCATACGCGAGATCAGGCGGCGGGGAGCCAAGGATATTTGCGTGGGCGAAAGGAGCGGGCCTGTTCTTACCCGGGATGTTGTGCGGCAGAAAAGGGTACAGGAGGTTTTGACCGATCTCGATGTTACGTTTATCGACTTTGATACGCTGCTACCGGAGGATTGGGTTTTCGTCAGGTACCCGGGCACCCACTGGAAAGACGGATTTCGTGTCGCGCGCCCTATTCTCGAGGCGGACTCAGTAGTAGGTACGTGTTGCTTGAAGACACACCAGTATGGTGGTGTGTTTTCTATGTCTTTGAAACTGGCGGTCACGTCTTATCAAGTGGTGGAAATTGGCTCAGCAGCTCCCTTCGGACGAGTGATTTAAGTTAACTCACCAACGCGAGCTCTGTCTCAGAGTGTTGCGTCCGTTCTAGCTTCTTCATGGACT
>JBFMAL010000040.1:0-23946 GCA_040755615.1 Bacillota bacterium | reverse complement strand
CACGGAAGTTCGTGCGTCTGGTCTATGCGCTGCTGAGCAAAGGCCAAATCTACGCGCCGGGGCAGGTGAACATTTAACTACTTACCTCACTCCTCTATACTGGGATCTATTACCAGCTACCTAATTACCCTGTAGTTGGAGGGATTTGTGTTACCTTTTTGACCTTAACCCTAATTAAATGCCATAATTTCCTCTTGACATTACACCGTGAGTCTGCACGACGGCCTTGCCGTGCTTAATGATCCATGATACCCTGCGGAGCTGGGCGACGCTGTTGGTGATCTTGATAGCGGCCAGCGTTTTAGTCTGCTCGATCAGCACTTGCTTTTCGCCCTCACCGATGAGGGCCTCCACTTTGATCAGCATACCCTCATGGTCTTCCCTTACCGTGATCTGCTGTACCTCAAAGGCCTGGGCCTGAAAGGTCAAAAGGAACCTGGTCACAAGCTGACCTGTAGCGGGATTGAGGGTGTTCCCCACGTCTACCGCGGTGATGTTGCAGGTAACCGTTACACCTGACCGAGTACCGAGCCCGAGGATATTCACGAAGTTGGCGAGGGCTACCCGCTCTTCCACGGACTGTACTACACCGTCTTCTGTCTCAAAACCGATGAACTTGGTCAGGCCCCCCTGGATGAATACGTTATCTCCTCCCTGCGTGCAGCGGACATCCACGACGGTGGCGCGTACGATCTTCAGGACGTGGGCTCCGGGGAGCGTGGCTTCCTGGCGCAGGAACTGCAGCGTCTCCGCTGAACCCACGTTGACGTCTGCCTTGATGCGCCTCCCGGCCGGATCCTCCAGCACCTCCAACTGGATAGGCCTGGTCACGACCACGTCCAACAGGAGTATGACCTTCTGAATCAAGGTGCCGTCGAATTCTTCGAGTTCAAATGCGATGAGTGGTCCTGGACTGTGTCTGTGCTTACCGCGGGCTCGAGCGGGTCTTCGAGAGCGATATCCACTAGTTCGCTGAACACGCCGACCTCTTCGGAGATATGGTGCTTGACCCCGTCGCTTCCCACGAAGAAGACCTGCTTGTCTACTGAGCCCTGGAGGATCACCCCGTCCTTGACGACCACAGAACGCTCTACTTTCAGTCTCGCAGTAATGTCGAGGATCTTGATGGCTCCCGGCAGCCAAATCTCCTTTACCAGGAGAACCTGTTTTTCGCCTGGGCCAATGAATTTCTGTGCCAGTTTTCTACGGCTGTGGTGAACGGGACGCGCTCGGTGACGTCGGCTCTTTCAAACTGCCGGTCGATTAAACTGATTTCCTTGGTGGCTGTGCCCTGGACAATTACCTTGCCTTCCACAACCGTGCCAATATTCGGGTTCTTGTCTATGGGCTCAAGCTGGATGTTCAAGACCTCGAACGTATCGAGTGTAATGAGCTGCTCTACCAGTAACCGGGTCTGACCTTTGCCGATCTCGATCTTGACCTCCTTCGGAAGACTTAAGAGAACTGCCGACGGTTCCGCGGTCGCCCGCGACCGTTCCCGGGTTTCCACACTGAGCTGGCTCGGACGGGTACGGACTCTCTACGGCGGTGGATCCCCGGCGATGCCCCCGGTAATTACGTCGATAAGTCGGGCGATTTTCTGGGCGAGGACGTGTGTCACCGGGTCAAACTCCACAATGACATCTTCGAGCACGGAGCGGTCCTGAAGCGGACCCGCAGGCGCCACATTGGGATCGAAGGGAATGATATCTACCGTATCCACAAACGAAAGGGTTTCCCCCACGTGGCTCTTCACTCTGGCGGTGTTTGGTTGCTAATGGCCATCGCGTTCAACCTGTTTGGGCTTTTTGTCAGCAGGAACCTGAAAAAGCCCGTGGACACGTTTATCACTGCCGCATCGCTAATCCTTGCCGGGATAGCGTACATAGACGGCCCTCTATACAAAGTCACACTAGAACCAGGGTAAGCTGCTACTTCTCGTCGGGGGATAGTGCTCAAATAGCAGGTAATATTCGAAAAGGGCAACAGACTTGACTTGACAAAGCCATAGTCACGGCTTGTTTTACCCTAAAAACCGAACTCAATAACTGGAGGACCTTGATACTGCAAGGTCCCATAAAATGGAGTGGTTTGCGGAACTTCTGGCAAAGCGGTGGTTTTTCTTGCAAACTGACGTCAGGCGCAATATACTAAGGTTTGAGGCGGATTTTTCAACTAGCGGAAAGATGAAACACAGGCGCGCTTGGAAATGATCTGCCCGGCAACCGGAGGACATTCATATGAAGCACTTCATCATCGGTACCGCAGGTCACGTAGACCACGGCAAGACTACGCTGGTTAGGGCGCTGACCGGGTTTGATACCGACCGCCTGCCCGAGGAGAAGCGACGTGAGATATCAATCGACCTCGGATTTGCGTATTTCACGCTGCCGTCGGGTGTGCGCGCAGGGGTGGTTGATGTTCCTGGGCATGAGCGGTTCTTAAAAAACATGCTCGCAGGGATTACCGGAGTAGACATGGTCATCCTGGTCGTTGCAGCCGACGAGGGCGTAATGCCGCAGACCAGGGAGCACCTGGACATATTGAAGCTACTTGAAGTGAGCGCCGGGGTCGTCGCCATCACAAAGACTGACCTGGTGGATGCCGAGTTGCTCGAGCTGGTGATACAGGACATTAAAGATACGATCCGTGGTTCGCCCTTTGAGCACTTCCCGGTAATTCCGGTGTCCTCGGTCACGGGCGAAGGCCTGGATGACTTGATAGCAGCCATCGATAGAGAGGCGCGGCGGGTAAGGGAGAGAGACAGCGAGGGGCCTTTGCAGTTCCCCATCGACAGGGTGTTCAGCGTGAAGGGTTTCGGAACGGTGGTTACGGGCACGGTCATGGCGGGAAGGGCTCGGACCGGCGAAGAGTATATCGTGGAGCCGGGGCAGATCCTGGTGCGGATAAGGGGGATACAGGTACACGGTGGCCAGGAGGAATACGTCCAGGCGGGGCAACGCGGCGCGCTGAACCTGGCCGGCGCTGACAGGGAGAGACTTGTCCGCGGCCAGGTGGTATGCACGCCGGGCTACGTACGTTCTGTGCGCCTGCTCGGGCTTGACTTCCAGCTACTTGCTTCCGCAGGGCCGTTGAAGGACAGATCCCCTGCCCGCATACACGTGGGTACAGCGGAGTCCACAGGCCTGGTGATCCTGCTTGACCGGCAGCAGATTGACCCCGGAAGCCAGGTGGCCTGCCTATTCCTGGCTGATGCGGATATCCCTGTTTCGAGGCTTCAGCACTTCATCCTGCGCTCGTATTCTCCGGTACACACCATAGGCGGAGGCCGGGTACTGGATGCTTTCATAAAGCCCAGCGCTCCCAGGGGCTCGCGCATGAAGGCGAGGCTCTTTGAACACCTGAAAAGCGTCAAGGGAACGTCTCCAAAGGAGCGGGCGCTTTCGTCGCTTATGTCATTTGCCTATGCAGGCACGCCCGTCGTACCACTGGACGAGGCGGCAGTTTACGCAGGCATGACCTGCGATGCGTTCGCGGCGACGGTCCCCGAAGCGTTGATGGGCGATTGCGCAATTCACCCTGACATCTACAGAGAAACAAAGCTGTCCATCACCGCGTTTCTGGACCATTATTTCAATGAGAATCCGCTTAAGAAATGGTGCCCAAGGGAAGTGTTGAGGACTGGCGCGTTGAAACAGGCAGATCCTGCCGCGTTCTCCGCGGTTCTTTCAAGAATGGTTAAAGAGCGTGCTATTGTAGTTGAATCAGACAGGGTGGGGCTCCCCGGCCGTGAGGTGCTGATGGACCCGGCGAAGGAAGACAGGACGCGGCGGGTCCTGGAAAGGATCAGGGCGTCGCGCGTACAGGCGCCCGAACTCCAGCAACTAATCACCGAGGCGGGTCAGGAGGCGCGTGCGGTGGTAGAATACCTGTGCGAAAGCGGCCGGGCTATCCGGGTGGGCGAGTTCATCTATGCGGCAGAGGTGTTTGCCGAGATAAAAGGGGCATTGGTTCGGTTTTTGGAGAAGAACCATAAAATTACTGTTGCGGAGTTCCGGGACCTGATCGGGGGGAGCAGGAAATATGCGCTTGCGCTCCTTGACTACTTGGACGCTACCCGAGTGACGCGCCGTGTGGGTGACGTGAGAATCCTTGTCAAGGGGGGATCGCGATGAGCGACAACCCGCTCAGAAATCTGCCTTCCGTATGGCGGGTGCTCGAGCACCCCAGTGTGAGATCCGCGGGCGACTTCAGCCGCAACGTAGTGCTGCATGTCGCACGCGAGCAACTGGCTAAGGCACGGGAAGCGATTGCCCGCGGCGAGCCTGCTCCCCAGCTTGACGAGATAGCATCACGCGTCGGGGCAAAGCTCGGCGAGCTAGCAGGCGGTATGACAAAAGTGATAAACGCCGCTGGTATCATCATTCATACCAACCTGGGCAGGTCGCCGCTTGCGCCTTCGGCAGTACGTGCGGTAGGCGAGGCGGCAAACAGCTATGTGGATCTCGAAATTGACATGGATGCCGGCGAGCGCGGTAACAGGACTGGGCGGGTGGAGGAGCAGCTGTCTGCTCTAACAGGCGCCGAGGCGGCGACTGTGGTAAATAACAACGCTGCCGCCGTGCTGCTTGTTCTTGCAGCGCTGGCACGTGGACGGGAAGTCCTGGTATCCAGAGGTGAGCTGGTAGAGATCGGCGGTTCGTTCCGGGTGCCCGAAGTGATGGAGCAAAGCGGCGCGCGTCTTAAAGAAGTGGGAACGACCAACAGGACGAGGGCTGATGATTACAGACGGCACATCACGCCGGAGACGGGGGCGCTTCTTAAGGTACATACCTCAAACTACCGCATTATCGGTTTCACCCAGGACGTATCCTACAGAGAACTGTGTGCAATCGGGAGGGAGGCGGGGCTCTTTGTTATTGCTGACCTAGGCAGCGGCATGTTGCTTGACCCTGGTGAGTTCGGGCTGCCCAGTGAACCCACAGTACATTCAGTATTGGGAGACGGTGTCGACATCGTATGCTTCAGCGGGGATAAGATGCTCGGGGGCCCGCAGTGCGGGATCATCCTGGGCAAGAAGGAGCTGGTGCGACGCTGCGCGCAGCACCCGCTTTACCGCGCACTTCGCGTTGACAAGATCACCCTCGCGGCGCTCGGTGCTACGCTTGCCCTGTACCTTCGGAGTAGCGCTGTGTCTGAGCTGCCCATTTACAGGACGATGTCTGTTTCCCCGGGGGAGCTACGCGAAAGGGCTGAACGACTGGCTGCGCGTCTTGGCGCAATGGGACTGGCCGCACGTGCAGAAGCCGACGTGTCGGAGGTCGGCGGAGGCGCATTCCCCGGCGCAGGGCTAGAGAGCTACTCCGTGCTCGTCAGGCCTCGCTGCTCTGCAGGCGAGGCTGCAGCGCGGCTGAGAAGGCAAAGGCCTGCAGTGCTCTGTAAGCTCAGGCAGGATACGCTGATGTTCGACCTGCGCTGCGTTATGCCTGAAGAAGAGGAAGCGCTCCTTTGCTGCATCAGGGGGGCATGCATGTGAAGATAGAGTTCAGGTCGGCTCTTGACCCAAAGGACCGCGAGTTCATACGCTCGCTGATTCGCACATCGAATCTGGTCACGGAAGGCCTTGAACACGTGCGGCACCTGTACGTGCTCTTTGTGGATGGAGAGCGGTCCGGCTGTGCGGGCCTTTCGCTATACGGCACATGTGCGCTCTTACGTTCAGTTGCTGTCGTCGAAATGAAGAGGGGGATGGGGCTCGGCGAGTACCTGGTAAACAGGACGGGCTACGTAGCGCACACGCTCGGAGCGGACCGCATTTACCTGCTCACGACAACGGCTGGCATGTTCTTCGAGCGGCTCGGATTTCAACCTTGCGACAGGACCCAGGTGCCTGAAGCTGTCAAGGAGGACGTGGAATTTCGTTCGGCATGTCCCGCCTCTGCCCGCCTTTACACAGCCTCTGCCAGGCGTCATATAGTCTGTCTCGGCGATTCCATCACCGAGGGATATCCATGGGGTCCCGGGGCTTCCTGGCCGGCGCTGGTAGCAGGGATGAGGGGCCTACCCATGCTGAACATGGGGGTATGCGGCGAGCTGTCCAAAGAGGTGCTGAAACGTGCGGAGGTATGCCTCAGGCGAAGGCCGGATTACGCTGTTTTCTGCGCCGGCACCAACGACGCATACATGGGCCTTACCGCCAGTGATATACTCGAGAATTACCGTCGGTTTATAGTGCTGTGCAGGAGGATGGATGTTTGTTGCGTACTCGCCACTCCTACCCCGGTATTTGACGCAGGCCCTGACCGGGTCATCCACGACGTAGCGGACGCTGTGCGAAGGCTCGCGGCCAGGGAAGGTACCGGGCTGCTCGATTTCAATCGGTTGCTCACCAGGCGGCACGTACCGGATGCGGTGCACCCGAGCAGCGAAGGTTACATGTTGATGGCGCGCGCGGTGGAGCGGACGACCTTTCCGTTCCGCCAACGATAAGGCAGGGAATTGTCCAGTATATGACGAATTTCAGCAGAAGTTTTGCGCTATTTTACACCACGGAGGGGGAACCATGCAGGGTGTAGATCGGTTGATGGGGATTTTAACTTCATTGAGCAACAACCCCAGGGGGCTTGGTATTACTGAGATAAGCGAAATGCAGAACCTCCCACGCAGTACAGTCCACAGGATCCTGCGAGCACTCATGGAATACCGTCTTGTGTCCCAGGATGACCAGACAAAGAAATACAGGCTGGGAATGGGACTTCTGCGTCTCACTGTGGAGCTTTTGAATCAGAACCAGCTCCGAACCGTAGCGATGCCGTACCTGAGTGCACTAGCCCAGAGCCTGGGCGAGACGGTGTACCTTTCGGTGCTGGAGGGCGGCGAGGCGCTTTGTATCGGCAAGGTAGATGGACCTCAGGGCCTCCGGTACTTCGTAGAGCTCGGGCGGCGCATGCCATTCAACTGCGCGGCGTCCGCTAAGGTACTGCTTGCATACCTTACAAAGAAAAAGGCGGAGGAAATACTGCGTGCCAATAACTTGCAGAAGTATACTGAGAAGTCTATAGTGAACAAGGATGAGCTCCTCCAGCACCTGGCCGAGGTCAGAAAGAGGGGGTACGCTGTCTGCGACGGGGAACTCGAACTGGGTACGCGGGGCGTCGCGGTGCCCATATTTGGCGCAGACAAGAGTGTCGTGGGCAGCCTCTCGGTTGTAGGTCCGTCTCAACGGTTCACAGACGAGTTTATGGAGAGAGCGATAAGAGAAACCCAGAAGGTGGCATTGAAAATCGAAGAAGAACTGGGCGCACGGGCTGGATGACAAAAGCGTCAATCCCGGGAAATCCGTAAATTCCTCCTCAGATGAAGGAGGAATTTTTGTTTATACATAGAATCTATTCATTAAACGGAATGATGTGCCACGTGGCGGAACAGGAGCGGATCTATGTACCTGACGGCAGAAGTGACGCTGCAGGAAGAAGTGGCGAAGGGAATCTACAGGCTTCGCATATTCACCCCTACTATTGCTTCTTTGGCGAGCCCCGGGCAGTTTGGGATGATCAGAGGTTGGGAGGGTTATGACCCGCTGCTGCCTCGACCTTTAAGCTTTCACCGGATCGATTTCCAGTGCGGACAAGTGGAATTTGTGTACAAGGTAGCAGGTCGCGGGACGGCTCTGATGTCTCAGTGGCGGCCCGGACACCGCGTCGCGCTGCTTGGACCTCTGGGGAACGGGTTTCATCCGCCGGCGGCTCCGGCTATTGCTGTGGTAGGGCGAGGGATGGGCACGGTCCCACTCCTGCCCCTTGTAGAAAGCGCGAGACGCGAAGGCATAGGCGTATTTTCCTTTCTATCTGCGAGCCAGGCATGCGGGCTCGTTGATTTGGACCGGTTTGTGGGATGCTCGGACCAGATCTTCGTGAGGACCGATGATGGCTCGCTGGGTGCGCCCGGAGTGGTCAGCGAAGATCTTGAGCGCGTGGCCGAGAGCACGCGGCTGTCTGCGATCTACTGCTGCGGATCACGGCGTCTCGCAAGGGCGGCCCGGGATCTTGCTATTCGCCTCCGCATTCCCGCGTACGTGAGTCTGGAAGAACACATGGGTTGCGGCGTAGGGGCATGCAAAGGTTGTGTCTGCGAGACTGCAGGCGGCTACAGAAAGGTCTGCAAGGACGGGCCGGTGTTCGAACTGAATGAGGTGGTGATCTGATGGCCCGTACGGAGGTGGCTCTTGGTCCCCTTACCTTGAAGAATCCGGTCATGCCCGCTTCCGGAACCTTCGGTTACGGCGAGGAAAACGCTGGCGCTTTTGACCCCGGGGAGCTAGGCGCCGTGGTAGCAAAAAGCGTGCGGCTCGAGCCCGCGCCAGGCAACCCACCTCCGCGGCTTGTGGAGACTCCCGCGGGGCTGATCAACGCGGTAGGTATTCCCTCCGAGGGGGTAGATGCCTTCATACGGGATCAGATGCCCCTCCTCAGACAGACAGGTACTGTTGTGATAGTAAGTATTGCGGGGAGTACTGCTCCACAGTATGGTGAGCTGGCTGCGAGGCTCTCGAAGGTGCCGGGCATTGATGCGCTGGAGCTCAACCTGTCATGCCCTAACATCGGTCACGGGCTTCCTTTCGCGCAGGACCCCGGGTTGCTGGCGGAAGCGGTGAGCGCGGCCAGGAGTAATACGGGGCTACCTATTATTGCTAAAATGTCACCGAATGTCACGGATATCGCGGCCATGTCCAAGATAGCGCTGGATGCTGGGGCGGACATCCTCGCGATCGCCAATACGGTCAACGCTATGGTCATAGATATCTGGAAAAGGCAGCCGGTGCTGGGGAACGTCGCCGGTGGTCTGTCTGGCCCGGCAATAAGGCCTATCGCGGTGAGGAATGTGTGGCGGGTGTATGAGCAACTGGAGGCACCGATCATCGGGTCAGGGGGTATCGCTACCTGGCAGGATGCAGTGGAGTTTCTGCTGGCAGGTGCTCGAGCTGTCGCCGTCGGTGTGGCTAACTTTATAAACCCGAATGCGATGAAGGAGATTATCGAAGGGATACAGCGCTACCTTGATTCACAAGGTTTCGAGTCAGTGGAGGATATCATCGGGCTGGCTCACGCAGCTAGGAGGTCGCAGTGAACGTGTCAGGTTACCGGGTGGAAAAGGATTTCTTAGGTGAGAAGCAGGTTCCACGTGATAGATATTACGGAGTCCAGACCGAGCGCGCACGTGAGAACTTTCCCATCACCGGACAGTCAATGTCCATTTGCCTTTTTCGCGCGCTTGGCGTGGTCAAGAAGGCTGCTGCACTGGCGAACATGGAGACGGGGTACCTGGATACCCGGATCGGCGGGGCTATCGTGGCTGCCGCTGAGGAGGTCGCCTCTGGCCAGCTAGACTCCGAGTTTGTAGTCGATGCCATCCAGGGGGGCGCCGGGACAAGTATCAATATGAACGTAAACGAGGTGATCGCCAACCGCGCGCTTGAGATCCTGGGCAAGGAAAAGGGCGACTACAAGAGCGTCCATCCCAACAACCACGTAAACATGTCACAGTCCACCAACGACGCTGTACCCACTGCTGCGCGGATCGCCCTTCTTGCGTGCATTGAGGAACTGGCTATTTCATACCAGGGCCTGCACCGGGCCTTCAGGACGAAGGCGGAGGAGTTCAACGGGGTGATCAAAATGGGCCGTACGCACCTGCAAGACGCAGTGCCCATCAGGCTCGGGCAGGAGTTCTCAGCGTATGCGGACGTTGTGGCAAGGGACCTGGACAGGATCGGTGAGAGCAAGAAGGTGCTCTATGAGCTTAACATGGGTGCCACCGCAGTGGGTACCGGCATGAATGCGGACCCTGAATATATCGATCGCGTAGTGCAGCACATCAGGAAGATCACAGGCCATCCTGTACGCTCTGCGCGCAACCTGGTAGATGCCACGCAGAACACCGACGCATACCTCGTGGTTTCAGCTACGCTAAGAAACGCAGCGGTCAGCCTGTGCAAGATCGCAAACGATATCAGGCTGATGGCCTCCGGCCCTGCATCAGGCCTTGGAGAGATCAGTCTGCCGCCTGTACAACCTGGTTCCTCCATCATGCCCGGCAAGGTTAATCCGGTGATGGCTGAGGCGGTTAACCAGGTGGCGTTCCAGATCATCGGCAACGACACCACGATCGTCCACGCGGCGGCAGCAGGACAGCTCGAATTGAACGTCATGGTGCCTGTGCTGCTTACCAACTTGTTCGCTTCTATAAAGATCTTGAATAACGTGGTGAGACTATTTACAGAGAAGTGCGTTGCCGGTATCACCGCCAACGAGAAAAGGTGCAGGGAACTGATGGAGAAAAGTTCCGGGATCATCACAGCAATTTGCCCACACGTCGGATACGAAATGGCCTGCAAGCTGGCGCGCGAGGCGCTGCGAAGCGGTAAACCGGTACTCGGGCTGCTGCTTGAAAAGCAGCTGTTCAGCAAGAAGGAACTGGAAAACATGCTGGATCCGTTTGTGATCACCACGCCAGGGATCCACGGCGCCAAGATCAGCTGAAGCGAGGTCAGAGTAACAGAGGAGGAACGGACATGGATATTAAGAAGAAGGCGCTCTGCCTGCATCGGGACGGGCCGGGCAAGATCGAGGTTATAAGTAAGGTGCCTGTCAGGGATAAGGATGATCTTTCTTTGGCGTACACGCCGGGAGTGGCCGAGCCCTGCCTGGCTATTGCTGCCAGTAAACCGGCGGTGTACGAGTATACGGCCAAGGGAAATTTGGTGGCGGTGGTTTCAGACGGTTCGGCCGTTCTGGGCCTTGGGGATATCGGGCCAGAGGCCGCCATGCCTGTCATGGAGGGCAAGGCTGTTCTGTTTAAGAAGTTTGCCGGAGTGGATGCGTTCCCGCTCTGTGTGGCTTCCAAAGACGTAGAAGATATTATTAAGTTGGTGAAAATGATAGCACCCACCTTCGGCGGGGTGAACCTCGAGGACATTTCGGCTCCCAGGTGCTTTGAGATCGAGCGCAGGTTGAAAGCGGAGTGCGACATACCAGTATTCCATGATGATCAACACGGGACTGCTGTGGTGGTCGCTGCAGCGCTGATCAACGCGCTCAAGGTTGTGGGAAAGGAGGCCCGGGACGTCCGGGTGGTGGTGAACGGTGCGGGCGCTTCGGGTATTGCAGTTTCATGGATGCTGCTTGAACTTGGTGTGGGCGACGTTATCACCTGCGACAGCAAAGGTGCCATATCAAAGAAAAGAAACGATATGAATGAGTTCAAGAAAGAGCTGGCCGAAAGAAGCAACGTGGAGAACCTGTCCGGCTCGCTTGCTGACGTAGTTGCAGGTGCGGACGTATTTGTGGGTTGTTCGGTGGCCGGCGCGCTCCGACCGGAGGTCGCCGCCACGATGAAGAAGGGGGGCATCATTTTCGCCCTCGCTAACCCGGTGCCCGAGATCATGCCCGAAGACGCCTTTGCGTCCGGTGCGGAAGTGGTTGCCACAGGCAGGTCCGACTTTCCCAATCAGGTCAACAACGTACTGGCATTTCCGGGCATACTGAAGGGCGCGCTCGCGGTAAGGGCCAAAGACATCAACGAGGAGATGAAGATTGCTGCGGCCCGGGCTATCGCCTCCATTGTTGAGCCCCGGGCGGAGTGCATTATCCCGAACGTGTTCGACAGGCGGGTTGGCCCGGCGGTCGCCGCTGCAGTGGCACAGGCTGCGATGGATACAAATGTTGCCCGGGTGGTTAAGAGTGCGGATTCAGTAAGGCGTGAGACGGAGATCGCGCTGCTTTAGGCCTGCCCTCCGGGGTAGGTTTGGTTACGGTGGGCTCTCATCGTGTTGATGATAGGAGCCCACCCATGCTCTTGCCTGCTGCGTGAGACAGGGTAAAACGCAGGAAAGTCATGTCTTGTGACGCCGCGGCGTCTTCACAACATGCAGGCCCCTGGTGAGATCGACTGATTGTTAATCTCATGGGCCAGCCGGACCTGTCAGGGTGCGGAGACTTATGGGAAGGTGCAGGCTTGCGTTCGGGGACTGACTGTGGGATGCACCAGGGGCAAGCAGTCAGGGAGAGTATCTGACTCGCTGGCTTTTGGCAATCTTGTGGGCGGTACAAGAGCAAGGGGAAGGCATTTGCATACCCTCCCCCGCTGGGAACTCAACCGGAGCCTTCAGATTCTGACCGCTGTTGATGCCGGGAGGAAAGATGTCTGATACGGAACCATCAACACTCTATCGCCCGCTATTAGCGCTTCTTTGCGGCTGCCCAGGCGTACCTCACCCAGGATCAGGCTTGTCAGGGCGCCTGCCTGGCGGGTATCTCCTGCGAGAGTATAACCTACCAGGCGGTCGCCTTCAAAGACCAGTTTACGGTAGTGATTCCTGGCTGCATTATGCCAGGCGTGCACCTCGTAACGGTCGCCTTCAGCCCGGTTCAGGCCGGCGGTGATGGCGGACAACCCGAAGAAGTCGAGCGAGTTCATGGCTATGGAACCACGGTACGTCCTCTGCTCCCCCGCCATATTGAGGCCCGCCAGCTCGCCCTGGGTGGTAGCATTGGGCCAGACGGCGTTGATTGCCGGTTCCTTGAGCAACAGGTCATGGGCCTCAGCCACGTCTCCGGCGGCGTAAACCCCCGTCACGCTGCTCTCCAGGTATTCGTTGACCAGGACGCCCCGGTTAATTACGATCGGGGTGTCCCGGAGGAAGTTGATGTTGGGTGTAACTCCTTTCCCCACTACCACAAGGCATGCAGGTAACCGGGCGCCGCTTGTGAGTACCACGCCGGTTACCTCTCCCCCGGAACTGACCACTTCCGCCACATCTTGTTGGAGGAGAAAGCGCATCCCGTTTTCTTCCAGACGCCGCTGCAGCATTGCCGCTGCCGCCCCGTCCAGGACTTGGGAGAGGATATGGGAAGAACTGACCACCACCGTGACCTGCAACCTGCGTTCCAGCAAACTGGAGGCGGCTTTGAGGCTGACCAGGCCGCCGCCAATCACTACCGCCGGGGTGCCGGGAACCGCCCGGCTGCTGATGGCACGGGCGTCCTGTAAGGTCCGCAACCCGTGTACTCCTCTTGCTCCAATACCGGGGACGTTGGGGATCACTGGCCTGGCTCCGGAGGCCACCAGTAACCTGTCATAATCTACCGTTTTCCCACCTGTGCAGTATACCCTCGCGGCACTGGTATCCACGCCCTCCACACGGCAGCTGTAATAGACATTAATGCTGTACCTTTGGTAGAAGTCTGGGGACCGAAGCGTCATTTCTTCCTCTGCAACCCGTCCGGCGATAAAATACGAGGTTAAACAACGGGAATATGCTGGAACGTCCTCATCTGTAAGGATGATGATGGTATCAGTCGGGCGGGTACGTCGGATGGCTTCCGCAGCGAACACCCCCGCCGCACTATTGCCGATTATCACATGCCGCATGTCAACGCCCCCTACAGGTCCAGCTTGCGGCGTTGGGCCCTAAGGTGGGCGATGATACCTTCGGCAGCTTTGAGCGGGTCGGTCTCCACGTAGAACTTTCCGCCCACCAACCCCTCAAGATCGGCGGTCAGGAGCTTCACCACCTGGGCGCTGCCCAGTACCGGCGGCACTACCCCAAGGTGGGTGAAGATACCCAGGGCTACCGCCCAGGTTCCGATGGAAAGCGCCTTTTCGTGCTGCAGTTCTGGAGCTGAGGCGGCCACTGGTAGGTCCTTTACTGGCGCCTTCAGATAAGCTGCCAGAGCGGAGACCAGGTCCGCTACCCGGGAGTTGTCCACGCAACTGCCCATATGCAGTACCGGGGGTAGCGGGCCGCCCAGCCCTGCGGCTTGGCCTACGGCGGAGAGTACCGCCCGAAGACCAGGACCGGCAGAATTGGCGGCCTCAGGCGTCATCAAACCGGCCTTGGCCAGAGCGTGGGCGGAACAACCAGTGGTTACCACCAGCACGTTTTCTTTTATCAGCGCCTTTACCAATTCCACGTGGGCACGGTCCTGTACCACCTTCGCGTTGTTACATCCCACTGTGGCCACTGCTCCGAGGATATTGCCGATGGCGATGTTATCTACCAGCGGCTTCAGTGGGTCCTCAGCGTTTATAGCCCTTAAAGCGCCCAGGATCGCCTCCACGCTGAACCCGCCCCACATCTTGCTCTTTACCTGAGGAATGGCTACCTTGGCCGGGTCGCGGCGGTGGTAAGCCTCCAGGGCAATACGTACGATATTCTCCGCATCTTTGTCCGCCGTAGCCAAGGCAAAGGGGACGTGTTCGGCTCCAGGTATCTTGACGATGGGCATAGTAGTAATGATCTTGGTATGGTAGCAGGCTGCTACGTTGGCCAGGGAGGGCATGATACACTGGACGTCCACTACCATGGCGTCAACTGCCCCTGTTACGATGGCCAGTTCCTGGCTCAAGTAGCTGCCGGCGGGAGGAACACCGCGGCGCATCAATACCTCATTACCGGTACAACAGATACCCGCTACTTGAATACCTGCAGCACCGGCCGCCCTGGCCTCTTCCTTCAGTTTCTCGGCCCACTCGACCACTTTCTCGGACAAGAGCGGTACGTGGCCGTGGATCACGATATTAACATGGTCTTCTTTTAATACTCCCATGTTTGCTTCAGTTTCCACCGGCATTGGCGTGCCGAAGAGAATATCCTGGATGTCGGTGGCCAGGTGCAATCCGCCATACCCATCCGCCAAACCCAACTTTGCGGCTGCCAACAGCAGGTTGACCGGGTCGGCGTCCATCCCCATGGCGGTTTGGTGAATCGCCTCACGTATCTCGCGGTCGGGATTGCGAGGAAGAATGCCGAGTTTCTCCCATATCTCTACCCGCTCCGCCGGTGCAGTGGCAGTAAGCCATCGCATGGGTGTGCGGGTATGATTGGCAAAGTCCCTGAAGGCTACTTCTGCAACCTCACATGCCAGCTGATTCTTTTCCTTACCTTCGGTCTGCAAGCCCAGCTTCCGCGCCACAGCAGCCAGTTTGGCCTCACCCTTGATTTCATACGGTATCTTGCCAGAGGCGGCTTGGTAGAGTGCCTCCACAGCATCGAAGGCATGGTCGACATGGGAAGCTGTACCACCGGCAACACCTCTTACAAGATTACGTGCTACGATCAGATCGGCGGTGGCGCCGCAGATGCCTCTGTGGGGTTCTCCGAAGGGGTTAATCCGGCAGGGTCCCTGTACGCAGTTACGGCAGCACAGCCCCAGTTGTCCGAATCCGCACTGCGGCTGCTGAGCTTCGTACCTGTCCCACACTGTCTCCACCCCGTCCGCCTGGGCTTTGGGTAACAGTCCCCGGGCAGATGGGTCGATGGTCACCTTTTCCCACTTTTTCATGCGGGCACCTCCTCGCAAGTAAACCTTTGTAAGAACGCTTGTCGCTTTTCTTTACTGTACTCCTCCACTTCCTGGCAGGTAATGGCCTTGGTGGGGCAAGCTTCTACGCAGGCCGGTTCTGTCCGGTTCGGACACCGGTCGCACTTTAAGGCCACCCTGCGGGAGTTGTCCTGGACGATGGCGCCGAAGGGACAGACCATTACGCACATCCAGCACCCTACACATTTCAGGGTATCTTGCACCACCAACCCCTGTCTCGGGTCCTGAGTTAGCGCTCCGGTCATACAGGCTTTCACGCACTGGGGGTCGCTGCAGTGGCGGCATTGGATGGGGAAATTGGTTTCCCCGCTCCTTTCTACCGCTACCCGCGCCCTGGGCGGTACCGCCTCAGCCAGCGCATCAAACAGGTTCCTGGAGGCCGAGTGTGCCACGGCACAGGAGAGTTCGCAAGATCGGCAGCCCAGGCACTTGTCCAGGTCGATCAGAATTTGCTGCACAATTCTCCCCCCTATCCATGTTCATCGGCAAGCGATGTGTCGGCGCAACTCCTCCACACCTACAGCCTCTTTGGCGATGAGATGGCGGGCGCCCACCCGCCGTCTACGGTTATCCCAATTCTATATTGAATTTACAGCGTTGTAAGTCAGTTGCATGACAATTCCAAAAAACTCTCTTGGCAGGGTCTTGGCCGTTGATCTAAAAAACCGGGGGTCTCCCCGGTCATGTGGCAAGTTCCTGCAGCCGTTCCCAGTCCTTGATGATGACGTTCTTCCGGTTGAGGGAAATGATGCCGTTCTGCTCAAAGCGCCTCAGTGTGGAAGTGACTGTTTGGCGGGAGCTGCCGATTAGGTTTGCAACATCTTCATGAGTCAGTGCAAGAGGGACCACCATCCCTTCCGGTCCCTCTTTACCACGTTCCGCTGCCTGCCGCAGTAAGAACCGCGCCAGGCGCGAAGAGACCCCCCGGAAGACGAGGTTCTGGATAGCGTTATTTGTTTCCCGCAAGATGCCGCCCAGGATCCGGATCAGCCTGAGGGGCAGTTGGGGATTCTCTGCCAGCATACGGCGGAAATCCGTCATGCTGACCAGCCAAATCTCCGTATCTTCCAGTGCCGTCACGGTGCCTTCTGAGTGTCGACTGTACATCTCCCCCGGGCCCAGGATGATCACTGTGAACTCCTTGCCATCCTCGGAAAAGTAGGAGATCTTCACCCGGCCACGGCTGACGAAAAAGACCGCATCAGTACACTCCTCGGGAAACGTCATCTGTTCCCGCCGCCCGAACTGTCGGTGCGTAAAAAACCTCGCATACCGGGCCAGTTCCTCCTCAGGCAGTCCGCGAAAGAGCCGAAACTTGGACAGCACAACTTCTGCCAAGAACATCACCCCCGCCCATGGGTTTTACCCGTGAAATTCACCCCGAACAAGACATTTCCTCCCTAAGTTGCTCTTTGTAACGGTTGCTGCTCATTAGTTAAAGTAACATCCCCGGACATCTAGCGAAGCCGGCACCTGCAATCGGTCAGCCCAGGCCTGTAAAGCCGTGACTTCTGCTCTACTTCTTGCGCAGGCACAGCATAATTCTTTGCATCTCTCCAGGAATTGAAGTTTTTGTGTTAAACCATAAGCCACGGGGGTTCTCTTTCCTGCGGGTCTTTGTATCAGAATTCACCCCGAATTCTTAAGTACCCGGAGAAGACTGGAAGGAGCGAACGGGATGCGTCACGATATTGAAAGACTAATTGTGCAGTTTGTAGCCGAGTATCCGGAAAAGGTAGGCACTCAAACCGTGTGGAAGAAACCGCTCATCGCTTATGCTGCCGCGGAAGATGAGCTGTTTTCAAGCTTGAAGAAGATCGTTAGCCCCACCCACGCCCTGCCCGGAGACTTTCTGCCTGGGGCAAAAACGGTAATCGCCTATTTTCTGCCCTTTGTCGATGCCATTCCCGAAAGCAATGTGCCAGGCAGGGAGTGCTCCAGGGCATGGGCGGTAGCGTACATTGAGACTAATAAAATCATATTCGATTTGAACACCTACATTAACAAACTCCTTGGCGACGCGGGATATCGTTCCGTCATTATCCCAGCTACACACAATTTCGACTCCGACAAACTGATGAGCGATTGGTCCCACCGGCACGTCGCGTATATCGCCGGCTTAGGCAAGTTCGGACTGAATAACATGCTGATCACGGATAGCGGATGCTGCGGCAGGGTCGGTACCATTGTCACGGATTTAGTAATTGAACCTACTGAACGGAAAGACCGGGAGTTTTGTTTGTTCAAACTTAACCGGAAATGCGCCAGATGTGTCCCACGGTGTGTGAACGGCGCGCTCAGGGTAAACCATTATGACCGCCACAAGTGCTACGAGATGTGTCTCCATAACGCAGATGTTTACTCCGGTATCGGCTTGGCGGATGTCTGCGGCAAGTGTCTGGTCAATGTTCCGTGTGCAACCTCTAACCCGGCTAAGACCTTTTCAGAAGAGATTTAAATAAACATATACCCCGCGAAAAAGAGGAGGGTAAAGGCCGAATCTGTGAGCGCGAACACAGAAAACAGGGGGATCGCCGCTCTGTGGTGTGTCTCCTTCGTATAGAGGTAGACGATCCCGCCACCGACTGCGGAGAATAAAAGGCAGAACAGGATCCCTGTGTATACCGACGACATCCATGCCGGCATGATCTGGATAAGCCCTGGCTTGTATAGCGCTCTTGTAAGGTATCCAGTCTTGAACGCCACGCTGAGCGCGGCCCCGAGCAAAAATACAGTCCACGGTCTTCTCTCGGTATATCCGATGGCGAAGACGGTGACTGCCATAATGACGAAATAGGCAGGGGTAAGCCAAAATAGCGCCACGAATATCAGTGTAGCTGCGGCTATCATATCTTGGAAGGTGTTTATCAGAGCGGTCAGCGCATACTCGGACTTGAGTCCTGCCGAATGCTTCCGGAAGACCTCGTTATCGGAGCTCAGCCGCACTGCGTACGTGCCGCGGCCTTCCACGTCATACCAGGCGATGAACCTCGCACCGTCTGACTCAGTCCCCACCGGCTTCATCGACGCATTCCGAGTTCTGCTCACTCTGTCTGAAGAAATGAGCTCGCCCTGACGGAACCTGAGTGACACCACCTCAACAGACTTTTTCCTCATGGAATCCTGAACTAGGGCTGATACCGCCACGTCCAGGTATTCCTGTTGCCCGTCGCGCGGTGACGCATCCGCCACATAACTTGCGTACTCGGTCAGCGGGCTGGTACGCAGGCGCAGCTTGCGTACGACCACATCGCTGGGATTTGACAGCGGGAAGAGTAGCGAATCCACCTCGGTAAAACTCCTTGAACCGCCGATGTCGCCGCCGGTCACGCTTTCGACGTTCCAGAACACGTACGCCATAGCTGTATCTATACCCAGACTCACAGGACCAAGGCTGGATGTGGAAGGCACGTACTGTGAATAAAGATCTACTTCCTTCTGCCATATCCCCCGGGCGTCCATGTGCAGGTACCGAAGACGCGGTCTTCTGGGCTCGGGTATGGTCACGGCGACAACGTGCAGGTTTCCCGATGCGTCCAACCGTGCATCATAAGACCTGAGTTGGGGCAGTTTCAGAGGGATGCCCCTGTCTTTGGGGCCCTGTGCGCTCAGTTCAAACGCGTAAAGCATATCTTCCTTCGCATATACCAGTACGTTGCCTGTGAGGGAGAAACTCCAGACCCCTGCATCCAGGGGTGCGGGTCCGTTCAGTATCTCACCGTTGCTGTCAAGCAGTGTCCAAAACAGCGCGTTGCTGAGCTGGTCTATCCACAACAAGTGCGTACCCTCGCTGCTCCTTGAAGCCTTCATCCCTAAAGGTTTATTGGTAGCGATGGGGAGTGAACCTGTGTTGATCAGCCTACCCCCGGTATCCGCCACCGCATACTCAAGACCCGCATCCTTTGGCCAGACGACGAACAGCCCCTTGTCATCGGCAGAAAGGGCCATGCTGTACGCAGACTGGGATATCCCCAACGTGATATGCCTGCCCCACGTTTTGGAGGGCGGGGCAGAGGCAAACCCCAGGTTTAGGAGTAGCCGGATCACGAGTATAAGCATGGCCATTGAAATGCAGGCGATATGCCACCTCTTGAAGCGTGGCGCAAAACGCTTCAACCAAATCCCTCCTGCTATTTAAAATTCTCCCCGATGTCACGATATCCTGCAGTTTTGCCTGTTCTGGCAGGTGGGTGCAAGGAGATGAAAGATCAGGTAGCGAAGTAGAAGTATATTGTCTACCAGCACAATATGTTCGGAGGAACGCCATGCGGTTTTGTTCACTGTCCAGCTGCAGCACGTGGGGTAACGCTTACCTGATAGAACACGGGGGCAGTTATGTATTGATTGAGTACGGCACAGCTGCAAGAACTCTGAAGGAAGGTTTTTCGGCCTGTAACGTGGGCCCGGGACACATCCTCGGAGTATTCATTAGCCATGAACACTCTGACCACTGTCGCACCCTGCGACTTCAGTTTCACAAGAAGTTTGGCATCGAAAGGTTTTATGCATCTCGCGGTACGTGGGCAAACCTTGACAACCACTTCCCCCGGCATGTGATCGAGGACCGGACATCTGTAGGTGTGGGGCCTTTTACGGTAAGCTGTTTCCGGAAAAGTCACGATGCTGCTGAACCGGTAGGCTTTGTGGTGGAGGCAGGCGGCGAGAAAATTGCGGTCGTGACCGATCTTGGGTGCATCACCACGGAAGTGGTTAAAGCAGCGCGCGACGTGGATTACATGATCCTTGAGAGCAATCACGACCCCAAGATGCAGCTAGAATCGGGCCGGCCCTGGTATGTGATTCAGCGCGTGCTGGGAGACTCGGGCCACCTCTCAAACGATCAAGCTGCCGAGTTCTTCGCACATATTGCTTCTGAGAGGCTAAGATCAGTGCTGCTGGCTCATCTCAGCCTGGACTGCAACACACCCGAGCTCGCGCTACGCACCTTTACCAGGAGGGCTGAACACATCGGTTATGAGGGCACTATAGGTGTGGCGCCTGCGTGCGGGCCCAGCAAATGGTATGGCAACGTCGGCAATTCGCGGGGGTGTGCTGATTGAAAGGTCTGGTTACGCGCGTCCTGTCCCTGTTCTCCAGGGGTCCGCGCTGTCCCCGGTGCGGCGCACCACTTGGCCGGGAGAAACTGGCGTTCAAGCGGTTTCTCACGAGGAAAGAAGCGGAGCGCCTCGAGAAACATTTAAAGTTGAGATCACACTTTGTGTACACCTGCCCGCATTGCAAAGCGGACATCCTGGATGTCCGCAGATAGAGCGCTACCTGGCCACTGTGGGCACCTTGTCGCCTGTCCCATGTGCCCTCCTGTACAGGTAACCACAAGCGAGGGCAGTCGCGGGCACGCAGAACACCAAACCGATGCTGCCGGCAAGCGCGCGTACTACCTCAGTGGCAATGACGTCCAGGTTCATGAGTTTCTGAAGCGGGATGTCATATACCACCGAAAGCAGTATAAGGGGCAGTGCCCCTCCTGCATATGCCAGTATGAGCGTATTGGACATGGTTCCGAGCACATCCCGACCGACGTTCATGCCGGAGCGTACCAGCTGCCTCATGCCGGCGTCGGGTTTTGCCGCTTTCACCTCCCAAACGGCCGATGATATAGACATACCTACATCCATTACTGCGCCTAGCGAACCCAAGATCATGCCGGAAAACAGAAGTCCCCTGAAATCGATCTTCAGATCGGGCACGAAGTAGAGGAGCTGCGCTTCGTGGCTATTCATTCCGATGAGGTTAGAGAGGATGCCGAAAATAACGGCGATGACCCCCGCCACAACCACCCCGGCAACCGTACCTGCGCTCGCAGCGGCAGTCTTCGCATTGGGACCCGAAATGAACACAAGCCCCACGCACACCACCAACGCGCTCACGAGTAATGACGCGAGTACCGGGCTAGTGCCACTGAGCAGAAGCGGCACCATGACATATGCTACTGCAAGTCCGGTAAGGACGAGCACAATTGCAGCTTTGGCGCCCTTTACTCCTCCCACAAGGACGAGTGAGGCGACGAACAAGAGGGCAAGAAGGTACAGGTAGTTATCCCTCACATATTCCGCGATGAACGAGTCCACCACGTAGCCCGCGATGGCTTCCACGCCGACGAATACTCTGTCTCCAGGTTTCAGGTTCAAGTCATATGCAGGGTTTCCGGTTAGGTAGTGGTCTATGGTCATCTCCTGACCTTTGTAAGGTCCCTCTGTCAGCCTCACCAGCACGGACAGCTTGCCGCCTGTTGCCCACGCGGTGGTGACCATGTCATCCTCAGCCTTTTCTATCTTGAGGATGACGGCCCGGTACAGGTCCGGTTCGCCCAGCGGACTCTCATGATCTCCGGATGCGGCGCCGGCGACTTGGACCAGGCAGAAGAAGAGTATCAAGGCCAGCAGAACAGACATGTATTTCCTCAAAACATATACCTCCTTGCACCAGTAAGGCTTGAAACGCCCGCCAGCTCCGGAGATGCCATGAGATGGCGGGCGCTCTTGGATTACTGTTTCTTGCTCAAGAACTCCTGTTTCACTGTCCACCACTCGGGTGTCTCGTACCCTATTCTCCACATCGCGGTGCCGCCCAGCCCGTACTTGGTGACCAGGTCGAGCTTTAGTGCGAGGCTTCTGTGATCAGGATAATATGAGGTCCTCCTAATACCTCCCTCAACGTACGTGAAGGTGTTCTCCCCTACCGTCTCATCAAACGTCACGGTGGCGCCCTTCTCCTGTGCGAGCAAGGGGGCGTTTTTTGCGGCTATCGAGATATTGCCGGTGTTGTCAGACCTCCAAACGTAGCCGTATGACGGGATGCCGAGCAGGATCTTTCCTGCAGGGATCTCTCCTGTCGCATATCTTAACACTGATTCCACCCAAGATACCGACGCGATGGGACCGGGCGGTCCCCCTCTCCAGTGCTGGTCATAGGTCATTATGGCGACGTAGTCCACGGCTCTCCCGATAGCAGCGTAGTCAAACGCGCCCACCCAGTTGCTTTCAAGGTTCTCGCGCGTCTTGGCGGGGACTGATATGGTAACCAGGTATCCGAGGGGCCGGAGTTCAGCGGCAAGCTGGCGGACGAACGCGGTCATTCTCGATCTGTCTCGTGCAGGTACATATTCAAAATCGAGATTGACTCCGCTGTAGCCCCTTTTCATCAGCTCCTTCATTTCCGCTATCGCCTGGGACTGGGCAGTGGTGTTGTTCAGGAAGGCCGAATTCTGCTCCAGATTATGGTTGGCAAACATGGCCAGTAGCGGCACGTTGTTCGCGCGCGCCCAGGAGAGCGTCCTGGGGCTGTCATAGCCGTAAAGCTTGCCGTCTGTACCTATGGTATAGGAAACATATATCACCATGCTGAGGGTGGTCCCGTAGGATACGAGTGACGCGTAGGCGTCATCGTGGTTTACGTAGTATGCGGAGAGCACCGGGCCCCGGAAACGGGGAGGTGTAGCCTGCGAAGGTGCCTGCGGGATCCTACCTGCTCTGAACTCCATGAGCCTTTGGAGCATGGTGACGGCCTCAGCGCGAGTGGTAGTGTCCTTTGGCGCGAATCTTGCGCGCACTACCCCGGGTTTGCCCAGGATGATCCTTGCTCGTACTGCTGCCATAGCGTCCATGGCCCATTCCGGGATTTCGTCTCCGTCTTCGAAGGTATAGATATACCTGGCTTCCGCTTTTCCCCCAAGCTTTATGGCTGCGCGGCCGAAGATCACGCCCATCTCAGCCCGGGTGATGTGTCCGCCGGGTTTGAAGGTGCCATCAGGATAGCCTTTGATAAGGCCCTCACGTACTGCTGCCGCGACGTATCCCCTGAATTCCTCAGGTATCTCAGCCCAGTCCGAAAACGCGGGCTGTTCGTCCAGAGAAGAGGAAAGTTCCAGTGTTCTGGCAGTGAATACAGTAAAATCAAGTCTTGTTATAGGTTCGTCAGGACGGAACTTGAGGTCGGCCCCGACGTCAATCACTCCGCTGTAATACATACTATATATCATGGACTCTGCCCAGTGTCCGTTCACGTCCGAGATGCCGTACGGGTGGAGCTGGGCCCGGGCGAAAGGTGCGGGCAAGACCCACGTAAGAATCACCACAACTACTATGTATGCTAAGATACGCCTCATAGTTACTCTCCTTTCTTGGGAATGCGGCCTTCCTTTATGACGAAGACCACACTACGTGGTTCCATGATAACATAATAATGGATGTGCTGTGTACCTGCTTGCGCCTTTGTTTAGATACATGTAACAAAATGAACTGCAGTCCAGGGCTGTATGGATGGACTGTTCTTCAAGAAGGAATAACTTGTCTGGATCAGCACTACAAAGGAAAGAATCTCTGTTTTATAGAAACCCGCCCCTGAAAACCCACCCCCTTGTGGGGTGGGATGAAAGGGGCGTCGCCCGTTAGGGCGACTCAATGAGATACCCAAACACTTGTTCTCGTGATATAATTTGCCATGGAACGGAAAACAAACGTAAGCGTCAAATACTCCCCGCCTTGTAGGTTACGGCAGGAAGCATAAAAGAACCCCTACCTAATCACCTAAGGTAGGGGCTAAAGCAAGCTTAATTAATTATTCATCCGGCAAATGGGAGGCAGAG
>JBFMAL010000039.1:0-25643 GCA_040755615.1 Bacillota bacterium | reverse complement strand
TCTTACCGGGTGCAAGCAGCCAGCGGGTTCGTGCCTCATCCACAATACCGCCGTATAGGCGGCATGGACGCCCTCCCGTCGCCGGGAAGGTCTTCCGGACGGGTTTGGAGCCCGCCCGGCGCGAGATCCGGTGAACATTTTGAGCATGATGTGGTTGGAGTCAGTTGTTGTCCTCCGGATACTGCGGCGGGCTTTTTCCCGGCGCCGAGGCGCCTTTGGTTTCTCTCTTCATGTTTGCGCTTCTTGTCTTTCCACTTTTCATAGCTGGTTTTCCAAGCCAGAGCCTTGCCATGGGCCTCAGCAATGGCGTTTTTCCGGATGCCGGAAGGCAGGTTGGGAAACTCTTCGTCAAAAGGATACTCCGGATTCGGATTGTCTTTCTCCTGCGCGTCAGGTTTTCCGCCATTTTGAGCCACCGGCTGTGCCCGATAAGGTTCTGGTGGTCCTGAAAGACCTGGAGGTAATAGGATACCACTTTGCGGTAAAGGGTGGTGGTGCAGGAAGCCTGCTCCTCCACTTTGACCGGCATGAGGAGGTTGAATCTGAGAGTTTTGATAAATCCGTGCAGATGCGGCATTTTTAATCACTCGCCTTTTTGACTGTCTCTTCGGAGATATGTCCGACAGTGCTCACGTAGTAAGAAGGGTTTCAGAGGTGGCCACCCCAGAGCTGCTTTTTTATTCCCCAAGGTCTTTCGCTATTTGACCAGTCAAAACAGGTTTCCGGTACTTGACACACCAGATATTGTTGCGGGAGTTCGATGATTTCGTTTCTTCTATATGTAACATCTGCGCAAGTGGTAAGCAACGACAATCAAGGAACAATTTGCCTTGCTTAACTCCCCACTGAAGTGGGAGAATGCGGCACGGCAGCTCTTCAAGCATATTGCGGGAGTACCGGCCTAGCTTTCTACCTTCTGATGTAGAGATGTTCCCCGGAATGGAAAGTCCACTGTGTTTGTATGTACCTCAAGTCAAAACGTGTATTTTCCACAGCGAAGACAGCTATCCAGCATGGTTTCAATCCGCATCCCCGGAAGTGGGCACGCAGGAGACATCACTCGGGAGGAAGCCGGGACGCTCAGGTACTCTTCCCCAGGCCCGCTCTTTTCGTCACTTCGCCCTGTGACCCTCAGTAGCTGCTGTCAATGTTTCCCCAGAGTTTGATGTTTGTTGTTGCAGGAATTTATTACCAAGCATAGAATAGCAATTTATGAGTGCTCGGGTCCGGCAAAGCCCCGGCAGCTCCATCTCCATGCAGAACCCGGTGTTTTGCACCTGCGGGCGGACCCAGCAGATCGACCCATACCCTCGCTCTTCTTGTGGGTCCTCCCGTGTTCATTTTCTGGTAGCAGATTGCAGTCTCTGACGAGATGGAAGCCCACATGCGGTTCCTGTGCCCAACGAACGGTCGGGTGAGGAAGGTTTGGCTCCAGTACTGGAGATAGGGGGAGACAGCGTGGGAAAGATGATTAGCTCCGGCAGCTCCGGCACTGTCCCAAAGCATGGAGGTGAGGATTTACGCTGCATATGCAATAAACTCCTGTGTGTAATTAAAGGGAATGCCATAGAGATAAAGTGCAATAAGTGCAAGAGGCTGGTCACCATCTATACGCAGGGCGTGAAAGACATACGCTTCTCCTGACACGGCATACGGCTCTTGGGCCAAATAGATCACATCGCCCGTGAAACGGAAACAGACGGAACCGACCTTGTCTTCGAAAGAGGGACTGTCGTACTGTCCTGCCCGTGCACCTCAGGCTTTGACGCCCGGTCCGGGCCGTGGAGCGGAGCCCGCGGACACCGCGGAATGCGTTCCTTTCCACGGCGCTGTCTGTTCACGAGGTACAGACGGCCATTTGCCGCCTGACAACCCGCAAGAGGCGTGGCGACTCCCGTCCCTGCCGTTGTTCACGCCCGCCATGAGCCAGATGTGCCTGACACCCGGTTCTATGCACCGGCCTTGACGGCATGGGCCTGCCTTGTACGCTGGGAGAAGAAGACAAGCAGCAAAAGACCTGCACCGACCATGTCAGTGACCAATCTCGGATCTATTAGTACCAGCGCAACGGCGAGCAGGACAATGCGTTCCCACCATGTACAGGTGGTGGTTAAATAGTTCTGGATGCAGGCGGAAAATGCCACAATCCCGGCGCATGCCGTGATAAACACATGAACTGTCTCGAGCCATCCACCCGACCCCTCGAGGATGAGTGCGGGCGCAAGCACAAAAGTAAATGGCAGAAGGAAGGCAGCGAAGTCAAATTTGAACCCCATGACCCCCGTCCGGACCGGTTCTGACTGGGCGATCCCCGCAGCTGCATACCCCGCCAATGCAACGGGCGGCGTATCATCTGCCGCGCAGCCGAAGTAGAAGACAAACAGGTGAGCGGCGATGAGAGGAACACCCATCCTGACCAGCGCAGGCGCGGTGATGGTCGCCAGCACGATATACGTGGCTGTCGTCGGGAGCCCCATGCCTAAAATGATCGAAGCGAGCATGGTGAAGAACAGGGTGAGTATGAGGTTGCCCGCGGCCCAGTGGATTATCAGGCTGGACAAACGGAGGCCGAGCCCTGTCAAAGTCACCGCTCCGATAATGAACCCTGTTGCCGCGCAGGCCGCCGCCACGCTCAGTGCCTTTCTGGCTCCGTTTTCAAGCGCTGAGAATATATCCTGGAACTTGAGCCTTGACTCCCCGCGGTTCAAGAAGCCTGCGAGCACTGCCAGCAAGATGCCGATGAAAGCGGCCTTCAGCGGCGTGTAACCCCTGAGGAGCATGTAGACGATGCCAACCACCGGCACCAGATGATGGCCCCCATCTTTCAGCACCGCCCAGGGTGACCGCAGTTCATCCCTCGGTATACCCTGGATGCCGGTCTTGCAGGCTTCAAGATGTACCATATACAGGATGGCGCAGTAGTTTAGTATGGCGGGCAACGCGGCCGCCTTTATGATGTGCACATAGGGTATGTTGGTGTACTCGGCCATGATGAAGGCTGCGGCCCCCATGATGGGGGGCATGATCTGCCCGGACGTAGATGCAGCCACTTCAACGCCTCCAGCTACGTGCGGTGAAAACCCCACTTTCTTCATGAGCGGGATAGTAAAAGTACCGGTCGTCACCACATTGGCCACTGAACTGCCTGAGATGGAACCCATCATCCCGCTGGCCACCACCGCCGCTTTAGCCGGCCCTCCCCTCATGTAACCAAACAGCGAGAGCGAAAAATCAATGAAAAAGGTCCCCGCCCCCGTCTTCTCAAGGAATGCGCCAAACAGGATGAATACGAACACGAAAGTGGCTGACACACCCAGCGGCACTCCGAAGATGCCCTCCGTCGTGAGGTACAAATGCTCTACGATCTTAGAAAGCGAAAAGCCCCTGTGGAGCAACGGCCCCGGCATCCACGGCCCGAGTATGGCATAGAAGAAGAACGCTGCGGCCAGGATAACAAGAGCCAGTCCCACGGACCTCCTCGTTGCTTCAAGCACCAGAAGCAGCGCAGCGGCTCCCACAATCAAGTCGCCAAGTGTAGGCGCTCCTGCTCGTATCATCAGGGCATGGTAGTTGATGTAAATGTACGCGCACACCCCCACGCCCGCAAGCGACAGTATTACGTCGTACCATGGTATCCTGTCTTTTGAAGCAGTCTTCCCGGCCGGATACAGTAAGAATACGAGAAATAGCGCAAAGGCCAGGTGTATCACACGCTGGATCATGGCTTCCCGTATACCCCATCCAGCCGTGTACAGGTGAAATAAGGACATACCCAGCGCGGCAGCGACGATCAACGCTCTCCAGGCACCGTGTGGCACCCTGGTTCCGCCTTCGTAGGAACGGATCCTCTTTTCTATCTCTTCAAGAGTCGTCTTGTTGTTGACCTGCCCCACCTGCATCCCTCCAAAAAATCCACGGTCGCATTACCACCGAGATCTGGTATGTAACATGTGCGCTCTGACTAAGTTCGTATCCTGCTTGGCCCACTACAAGCACGTGGTGCGTGAAGGGCCACGTACCCACGCTCACGAGCGGTCCTAAGTCCCTGTCCATCCCTTTTATTAAGAACCAGTCTCCTTCCTGGGTAAAGCGCTCACCTGAAGAAGGGAGACCCGCTCCCATGGACTTGTAGTGCGTCTCCTTCAGGATGATCCTCCCGCGAGAGATGTCGAACACCTCCCTAACAGGTGTCCTTTCCACCGAGTGAATGAATTCAAGAGCAAACCTGTGGCCGTTCACCGCGACTAAGAAGCACCGGCCCGTTTCATCAGCAACAAGCAATCCCGGGCTCGGGCGCAGCAGCGCCAGCAAAGCCAGGCCGGCTATGAGGCCGGCCGCGGCTTTGCGCATGCTTATTGATAAGGGAAAGCGCCCACGAACCATCAGCCCGCTATTTGCCCTTCTCCTTGAAGTACTGCTCAGCACCGGCATGAAGCGGTATGCTCATCCCATCTTTGGCTTTGTCCAGCGAGATGTCCTTGCCCCTCGCGTGCGCTGCACCCATCCTATCCAGATTCTCAAACAGCGCCTTGGTCAGCTCGTATACGGTCTTCTTGTCAAGCTTTGTAGTCGTTACTAGCATAGCCTGCACTGCAACGGTCTCCACGTCCCTGTCAAGCCCTCTGTAGGTACCTGCCGGAATCGTGACCGTGGTGTAGAACGGGTAGTCCTTGCGAAGTTTATCCGCGTAATCCTTCGGCACAGGGATCACCTTGATCTGGTGAGTCGAGGCGATTTCCTGCACCGCTGCAGTGGGCACCCCTGCGGTGATAAAGGCCGCGTCAATGTGCCCGTCCTTCAGGTTCGCGGCAGCCTCGCCGAACGACAGGTAATCCGTCTTCCCCAAATCCGCATATGTTAGGCCGTATGCTGCTAGTATCTGCCGGGCGTTCGCCTCAGTGCCGCTGCCCGAGGCGCCTACCGCCACCCTCTTGCCGCGCAGGTCGGCAACCGTATTGATGTTCCTGTTCGCCAGAGTGATTATCTGGATGGTCTCAGGATATAGGCACGCGATCCCCGCAAACCCGGTCAGTTTCCCGTCTTTGAACATCTCAAGGCCGTTGTAAGCGTAATAGGCAATGTCGTTCTGCACAAGACCGAGTTGGAACTCGCCGGCCTCAATGGCTCGGACGTTGGCGACAGACGCGCCGGTGCTCGTAGCAGAGGCGGAAACCCCTTTTACCTTCTCGTTGAAGATCTCTGCCATCGCTCCGCCGAGGGGATAGTACGTACCGGCAGTTCCGCCGGTGGCAATAGTGATCAGCGTCTGAGAAGACTTACCGCAAGCCGAGAGCAGGATCGCACACAGAACCAGGACCGCAACAAAAATCAATCCGTTTCTTCTCAACATTCCTGTCCCTCCTGGTTAATTTTGTATCTATTAACTTTTCCACACAATCTTGATAGATCCTGCCATGGTTTTGCCTTCTGCTGCCCTTGTGGGACGTTTTGCTTACAGGCCGTATCCAAAGCTTGGTATTCTAATAAGAACGAAAAAGGCTACCGGCTCACGGGCGCGCAGGCAAGAGGTCTCTTTCGATGCCCAACGGCTGTCGCGGGACTCACCATCTTTGTCTGCTGCAATGCATCCAATATGATGCAACAGCAGGAATATTCACAAGTGGTTCCGCAGCAGGGCACAGTTGCGTTGTTGCTGCCACGAACGCTTCAAATGAGTGTACCGGTCTCCAAATCAGCTTAGGGCAAGCATTCGAAAGCAGCATCTGGGCGAGCCGGATGACAAACAAGCAGAAAGCCCTTTCTCGGGCTGTTATAATTTCTGGCGTCCGCGCTGGTTTTTGCCCGTTCATCATGACTGTGCAGCAGCCTTGACAGAATCAAGGACAATCTAGAAAAGCTGAACGAGAATCTGGACACAAGGATGACGGACGGAGATCCACTGGATGTTCAGAGTGATGGGCTCCGACAGGAGGCGCAACTTTAGCAAACGATTGGAAATCCGAGATTGAGGCACTAATGTGCATAACGCAAAAGTCCGTGCGTAACCGCGGCCAAGTTTTTGCACAGTCGACCGCTGGATCACCGGCGTGACGGTGTGTTAACGCCTTCCCACGTCCAGTGGATGCCTGGTGTGCGGCTCGTAGACACAGCACAACGCTGAAGGCGGGGACAAAAACCTGCCTGGTTGTGGCAAAAGCCCCTGCCGCCGCCGGCGACAGGGGCCATGTTTCACCCCATACCACTATTTCTTCCTTTTCTTTACCCGGACGGTCCTGTTTGGATGTTCCTGCTTCGCCATCTTCGCCCTGGCTTTTTCTTCCGACCTTCGCCAGGTAGCCACCGCCGTACCCCCAAGCAGCAGTACCGTGCCAGCCCATAACACGTTGACAAGGGGTTTCTTGCTCACTTCGATGAATGCAACCCCGGCGCCGGGCTCTTCATCCCATACTCTGAAGAGTACTCTTCCGCCGTCTGCGTCTATGCCCTCAAGCCAGATGGTGATTCCCGAGTCCAGTACGGCAGGTTCCTGCACCCAGTTGCCGCCGGCTGACACCACTGATGGTCTAGCCGTGGTCCTGCCTTCCGGCCACTCAACTTCCAGTATGGCAGCAACTCTCACCGAGCTGCCGTCAGCGTGAGGCGTTCTGTCAAAACCGGTGAACGTGATGGAATGACCGTACGCCTCTTGCTGGGAGCCGCGGCTTAGTACGAATAGGTCCCCTCCCTCCGGTTCCCTGACATCCAGAGGGGAAACATACAGGTCATAAAACAGGCCCCTGATAATGTGCGGGCTGCGCATAAGTTGCCCGGATTTCTCCACCACGTAGAACTCCGGATGCGCCATAACCTCTCTGCCTTTCCCTTTGACCAGGAGCCAGAGCGCCTCCTTCGCCGGTGTGGGCTTCACCATACCCTTGAATTCGAACGAATACCCGAACGCCTCGGCAGGTTTTCCCGGTTCTATCACAAGGTTCTGCGAAGTGCTGTAACCCGATGACCCGAGGATGCCGATGAACATAACAGCAAGCCCCACGTGAGCCAGATACCCGCCGATCATCTTTATACCGCGCTTTGCAGCCAGCAGCAGAGCCCAGAGATTGCTGGATAGCGCAAGCACCGATAACAGTACAAATACTGCATCAAAGACGCGCCGCACCCCCAAGATGACCGCCACTGCAGTCACCAGCAACGATATCGCTCCGGGGATCATGAGCTTCTGTTTCAGGGCGACGCCCTGATTTCCCCGCCACGCCATGAGCGGGCACGCTGCAAGAGTCAATGCGAGTAACAGAACAAGTGGCGCGTTGGACGTGACGTAGTAGGAACTGTCAACGCTGCTTGCGTTGCCCATGAGGCCCGTGATAATTGGCGAGGACGTGCCCACGGACACTACAATAGCGGACAGGCAGGTAAGCAAAACTGTCGCGTAGAACGCGAAGTTTCTCGACAACACACCTTCTTCTATCTGAGGCGACGGTATCTCCTTCCATCTGTACAGAAGCAGCGCAACCGGGACGAACAAAAAGAACAGCAGGAACAGACCCAGGTATGCATTAACCCCCGCCTCGGAGAACGAATGGACGGAAAAGTCCGCCAGCACCCCGCTGCGGGTCAGATACGTAGCATATATTATCAACACATAGGTAATGATGGACAGCAGAAGATTGGCCTTCTTAAAGCTCCCCCGCGCTTTCTGTATGAGCATACCGTGAAGCAGCGCGGTTCCCGTGAGCCAAGGGACGAGCGAGGCGTTCTCAACTGGGTCCCAGCCCCAGTAGCCGCCCCATCCAAGCACCTTGTACGCCCAATAGCCGCCTATGATAATACCTGCGCCCAGCGCCAGCCAGCCAAAGAGCGTCCACGGGAGCGCCCTCTGAACCCACCCGTCATAATCCCTTACAGCAAGTGCGGCGAATGCGAAAGCAGCCGGAAAAACCAGCGCTGCGTAACCCACGAAAACTACTGGTGGGTGAATGATCATCCACGGGTCAAACAGCAGCGGGTTCAAGCCCGCTCCGTCATACGGCGCCTGGTCGAAGGTGGCGAATGGACTCGCGACCAGCATGAGCACGATGAGGAACGTAGAAGCCACGGTAGCGAACCCCATTACCCAGGGTTCATATTTGTCTTCGCGACCAAGAAGCAAAAGCCCCGCAAGGGCGCTACACAGCGCCCAGAACAGGAACGTCCCCTCCTGTCCCGCCCAGAAGGCGCTGATAAGGTACGGGGTCGGCAGCGCTCTGTCTGTGTGCGAGTAGACGTAGATATACTGAAACTGGTGTGTGAGCAGCAGGAACAGAAGATAAACCGATGCGAAAACGATGGCTGCCGACATTACGCGGAAAGCACCCCGCGCCAGCGACAGCATCCCCCTGTTCCCCAGCGCTGCGGCGATGAAGCAGATCAGCGCCACGAGCGCGGCAACGAAGGCCAGGTATATACTGGTTTCACCGATCATGTCTCAGCTGCCTCCCTCATACTTGGAGGGGCACTTGATCAGAAGCTTCTCTGAATAGAAAACTCCATCACGGTACCTGCCGATCACGGCAACGTCAGTAGCGCCCTCGAAGTTGTTTGGTCTTACCCCCTTGTAGAGCACGCGGAGTGTATCTCCTGTCTCGTCCACAAGATCAAATTCAATGGTGCCCGCCCTGTTGTCATATCTTACCGTGTTCTCATCTATTTTACCGAACACCTGAACCGTCCGGGACTTCGCGCGGGCCTCTTGAAAAGAAATATATGGAGTGAGTGATGCCCTGTAGGCGCCCGCCGCGAATACGGTAAAGCCCACCATGACCAAGAGCCCTATGATGTGCTTCTTCTTCATCGTTTCTCTAACTCCCTGATTTTCCTGTCAAGCGATAGCAAATAACCGAATATGCCAAGCCAGGAAATAAGCGTTACTACGGCAACCACGTAAAGATCCGACATGAATCACACCCCCGTCCTTTCCCTTAGCATCCTGTATATTCTCAGCTTGAGCGAGTACATCCAAGAATAAAGCCCCGTAAAGCCTGCCAGTGAGGCCAGGAACACCTGGAGCATGCGCGCGTCCATGTTGATCTTCTTGTCCACGTTCAGGATGGGGTCGGGGTGGAGCGAGGCGTACACCCTCGGCACCACGAACACCAGGAACGGTACTGTGAAGAACGCCAGTATGGCATAGACTGAAGAAAGGCCCGCGCGCCGCTGATCGTCGTCCACAGCCGACCTCAGCGCAAAATAGGCACCGTAGATCAAAAGCAGGACCGTGATGGACGTCTGCCTCGGATCCCAGTTCCAGTAGGCGCCCCAGGTGACCTTGGCGAATACTGCCCCTGTTACGGTGGCAACAACCGCAAATAGCGTACCCAGTTCCGCTGATATCGCCGCGGCCGTGTCGTGCGAGATATCGCGGGTACGGAGATACCTGAGCGCTGAAACCATCGCGACAAGGTACGCCAGCACCGCCACCCATGCCGCTGGGACGTGGTAGTAGATAATGCGGCTCACCTCGCCCAGCCCGAGCGCTGGCTGTGCGTAAAAAAAGCTTCCCAGAATAACGACAACCATGAAAATCCCGAGCAGGTATTTCCAGACCATCAAAAACCCCCCTGTCACTGTTCCCAGATATACTCAAACAGCATAAAGCTGGCCGTAATCAGGATGCCCGAATAACCCACGATCAGCCTGAGCTCGGGCCACACCGGACTGGCACCTTCAAGCGCGGATGCAGTGCCCGAAATAGATGAGAGCAAAAGCGGCAAAAGCACGGGAAATGCGAGTACCGAGAACAGCGCACCCTTGCTCCCTGCCTTCGAGACAATCGCGGCAACTGCTGTGGACACCGCCGACAGCCCCAGGCTGCCAAGGAGGAGCACTGCGAAAAACCGGGTCGGCGCGCTCGGCCATGTGTCCATCATAACGAAGAACAACGGAACAATAACGATCTCAAGCGCTGCTAGCAGAATCAGGTTGAACATCATCTTTCCAAGCAACACCATTGTGGGATCGGCCGAAGATTTAAGGGCCATAATCGTCCCGGTCTCCTCTTCCTTGACGAAGCTCCTTGACAGACCGGCCATGGCAGAAAAGAACAGGATGATCCAAAGCAAAGCGGCCAGCACATGACTGGAAAGCCCGAACGGCCCCATAGCAAAGCTCACCGCCACCAACGTGGTGACACCGAACATGATTAGCGAGTTCACCGCATGTCGCGTCCGGAACTCGGCGACGATATCCTTATGCAGGACGGCCAGTGCCTGTTCCATCCAGCCTGAGCCTTCTGTCACCGTAGGCTGTCTCCTCCCTGTCGTTAGTGGCCAACACCACAAGTCCATGCCGTTTCTGCTCGTCGATGATGTCAGCAAGAAGCCTCGCGCCCGATTCGTCCATGGTCGTGCCGGGCTCATCCAGAAAAAGAAAGGGCGGTCTATGCATGATAGCAAAGCCATACTTCACCCTCTGCTTCATCCCGGACGAATACGTCGAGAGCGGATCGTCCGCCCGCTGGGTAAGGCCCAGGCGGGAAAGAGTGGAATCCAAGGTCCTGACGTCGAGCGTCACCCCACGCACTCTCGCGAAAAAACTGAGGTTTTCCCTCGCCGACAGCTCGTCGTACAGCGTCAGTTCGGGAGACACCCAACCAGTGAGCCGCCTCCGCTGGGCAGCCGTTAAGCTCCGGCCGTCGATTTCCATCTCCACCTGACCCGATGTGGGCAAAAGCAGCCCCGCCAGGATTTTCAGCAGCGTGCTCTTGCCCGAACCATTGGCCCCTGTGATAACAAGACACTGGCCACGACCGACCTCGAGGTCGACGCGGTCAAATACCAGCAGGGTCCTGTATCGTTTACATAAGCCGGTGGCTCTAAGAAGCATTTAAGGCATATCTCCAGTCTACAAGGTCTAATTGATATTAGTTCGCTCGAAATCCATCTAACCCTTCTTATGCTCCGCCACAATGTGCCTGCATGCATCAATGTCAATTCTACCCACCCCGCCCACATCTTTGCCTATTTATTACACATTTCTTCCAGTTTTGTTACAATTTCGTTACGCTGCTGATCGCTTTGCTTTTGCCCAGGATATGGTGCCCCTTTTCGCCGCGGACGGTATTCCTCTAAGTGGAATGCCGGAGGTGTTTCGAGATATCACAAAGAATTGATTGAATAGTTTGTGAACGAATTCTCACCTGAAGGGAGGGAGAACATGAACAGACGTTTACTTGAGTTGGTAGCCGTGTTCGCGCTGGTGGCCCTATTCGCATCGACTGTGCAAGCGTTCAGTTCCGACGTCGATCTCTTCAAACAAGCGTATCCGCAGGCGACGGGGCTGGCAAACTGCGGGCTGTGCCATCCCGGTAACCAGTTTTCACAGCTGAACTCCTTCGGCGTTGATTTCAAGGCAGCCGGCAGAAACTTCGCCGCCATCGAGTCCAAGGATTCCGATGGCGACCGTTTCTCCAACATTGCCGAGATCAAGGCAGGTACTCATCCAGGAGATGCAGCGAGCAAGCCGGTGGCACAAGCACAGCCTGGCACTGAGAAACCCCCGCTTTATTCCGACCTCAAGGGTCACTGGGCAAGAGCTGCGGTGGAAGCAATGGCAGCCAAAGGCGTGGTAAAGGGTTATCCTGATGGCACGTTCGGAGTGGACGGCAAAGTCAGCAGGGCGGAATTTGCCGCGTTCGTGCAGCGCATCTTGAGTCTCCCCGAGGTCAGCCCGTACCTCCCTACATTCACCGACGTACCCAAGGGCTCCCAGTATTACGGTGTGGTGGAGACCGCATCTGCGGCAGGCTTTATGCCGGGGGTAAAGGCCAGGAGTTTTGAGCCCGATACCCCCGTGGACAGGGAAACTGCGGCGCGCGTGGTGGTGACGGCCCTGGGAAGGGCGAAAGAAGCCCAAGAGCTGTCCCAAGAAGCGATCCTCTCTGCGCTCGGCAAGTTTTCCGACCTTTCTGCCGTGTCCGAAGATGCCAAACCGTATCTTGCGCTAGCGGTGTCCCGAGGCATACTGCAGGGATTTGAAGACGGCACGCTGAGGCCCAAGCAGACCATCACAAGGGCTGAAGCCATTACGCTGCTGCAGCGCATGGATGCGCAGGCCGACAGGATGGTGGCACTCGCCGGGCTGAACAAGTACGCTGTGGGGAACCTGTCCTGCGCGGGATGCCATCCCGCCACGTACAAGGACTGGAAGGGCACCGCCCACGGCACCATGATCAGGGAGGCGACTGTCCCTGGCGCCGCCTGGGGCAACTTCGAAACCAACACATTCTTCAAGTTCGAAGACGTGAAATTGGTGCTGACAGGGCTCAGCTATCAGCGCTACATCGGCGAAGTCAACGGCGTGCTGACATATCTACCCGCTAACTGGTACCCGGAGGAGAGGATGTGGAAGGCCGGCGACACCCGCGTGTGGCAGACATCCTGCGCTTCCTGCCATACCGTTGGCTACAACAGGGCTACATCCACATTCGTTGACCTATCGGTTGGCTGCGAGACGTGCCACGGTCCGGGATCCGCGCACGTGGCGACTGGTCGCAAGGAAGACATTAGAAAGAGCCTCGGCAACGAGATGTGCGCACCCTGCCACGCAGGCGCATACAGGCAGATCGACCAGCTTCAGGCGATGGGCCACAGCACGATCTTCGAGAAGGCCTCGCACGAGCCCCACTACAGCGACTCATGCCTGAGGTGCCATTCCGCCACGTACATCCTGGCCAAGGGCCAAAAGCCCACATGGCAGGATTTCAAGACGGGTGATCTGAAAGACGATCGTCTCGGCATCACCTGCGTGGTCTGCCATGATCCGCACAAGAACCACGGTCACACGGCCCAGCTGTACGTGGACGTGCAAACGACGTGCGTCCAATGCCATCACGGCTCGCTCGGCACTGCCAGCAGTTTCGCCCTGGGCAGAAGCCCCAAGCACCCGCAGTACGAAATGTTCCTCGGCAAAGGTGGCATAGGCACTGCGGAGATGCCCAGCAAAAAAGTGGCGGAGTGTGTCGACTGCCATATGACTGCAGGCAACCACTTATTCCGCGTGGGTACACCTGTGGTAGAACTGCCTGGCCGCTACGGCCCAGTGCAGCATGACTCCTGCGCCAAGTGCCATACCTCTATCACCGCTGAGCAAGTCGAGGAGCACCAGAAGGCTGTCACTGCAAGGGTCTCCGCGCTTGGCCGTGAGCTTGGCAAGGCAAAGTTCATACTGGACCAGCTGAAGCTGGCAAAGGCCAACGTGTCAGCACTCGAGCCACTGTACCTTGCAGCATACACCAACGTCGAGTTCGTGAAGAACGACAAGTCCTGGGGTATGCACAACCCGTCATACACCAACGAGCTGCTGCGCGTGGCCGAAGAGAAGCTCGCTGAGTTCAACAAGCTCAGGCCTCAGTAAGATCAGCAGGTTAAAAAACACAAAGGCCTCACAGCCAAAAAGGCTGCGGGGCCTTTTTTTCTTGCGTGTCCAGCCGGCACCGGACACGCCACCTGTGGTTTACTTCCGTCTTGCAAGCTCCAGCGCCTGGCGGTACGCCTCTATGAACAGCAGGGAGCTGGCCGTAGCACCCGCCACTACGTCTGCCTCCAGCCCCTCGATCCGAAGCCTATCCTGAAGCTGGATGCGGGCCCTGGCTGCCTCTTCATAAGCGTTATCCCAGTCCCTAAGCTGCCCTTCGGGCGTCACTTCTGAAAGCGTCACCGACTCGACCCCGTCGTTCTTGATGGTCACGAATGCGATGCCCCGCCCTTGGTTGGACTCGGCTATCCCCATGAACGTTCCGTCAAAATACTCACGGGTTTCCCCGCTTGCTCCCGCAGCGCGGAGCATCGCGCGGTGCACCGCCTGCCTGTACTTGGAGCTACTCAGCGTAGCGCCCGACACCGCCTCCACGTCCTCAAAAGGCAGCTTTGCGAACGCCTCGCTGAGCAGCGCGTGAGCCTCGGCTGCTGGACGATACGGGTACTGTGCGAAGTCCTTCTCCCGGCCGAGCCCGTCATACTCTCCGAGCACCACCGAGGTTATCTTGCCCTTTTCCAGCGTCACCTCCGCCCACGCGTACCCGTGGCGGTCCGCGTCCGATACGCCCTTGAAGGTGCCGTCAGGAAGCTTCTGTGTCTTTATACAGCCCGTTAGTGCGAGCAAGGTGATGACTGTGAACATGAATATGCGTTTCAACTAATCATCCACATCCTTCGTTTTCCCTTTACATAATAGTTCTACCTGCAATGCTTACCACCCTTCAGGAGTCAAAAGCATTCGTGTCCATTTCGCCTGCGCTGCCCAGGGCAACAACAAAGGAGACCGCCCGAAGAGCTGTAAGCCGGGCGCTCTCCGCCTGACTGCAATCTGCCCTTAAAGTCTCATCCCCGCCACCGCCCGGGCTACGCTGTCAGGCACATTAAGCCCTGAAGCGGTGAACGCGACGCACAGCACTGCCAGCACTAGCACGGGCACGAGCATCGACCAGCCCGGGTCGTGGCCTGTGATCTCTCCCCGCTTGAAAAAGGCGAGGTTCACGATAGGCAGGTAATACGCGGCGTTCAGCAGGCTGCTTAGGATCAGGAGCACGACAAACTCCCACATCCCCTCATATGCCGCCCCGAGTCCGAGATAATACTTGCTCAAAAAGCCCGCCAGCGGTGGGAACCCAACCATGGTGAGCGCCCCGACGGTGAACGCGCTCAAGGTGAGCGGCATTGTCTTGCCCACCCCGGCCCATTCCGCGATCCGCCGCTTCCCTGTTTCATGGATGACCGCCCCCGCCGACAAGAACAACAGCGATTTCATCACCGCATGTGCAAACACGTGGAAAACAGCGCCGCGGAGCCCCAGCGGGGCGAGCATGCCCACGCCCAGAGCCACGTAGCCCATCTGTGCAATGCTCGAGTATGCGAGCCGCCTCTTTATGTCCTCCTGGACCAGGGCTGCGAACGACCCGAGCAGCGTGGAGACGACGCCTGCGGCTAGGACCAGGTAGAACCAGCCGGTGAGCCTCAGCACGTCCGGGGAGAACATGTGGTAACACGTGCGAATAAGGCCGTAGGCGCCCATCTTGATCATGATGCCGGACAGCAGCGCGGAGGCAGGCGACGGCGCCACTGGGTGCGCCCTCGCGAGCCATATGTGCATGGGAAAAATGCCGCCCTTGGTGAAGAACGCGAGCAAAAAGCCAAGAAACACGCTGAACGCCAGCCGGCTCGGAGTATGTATGAGGTAGCGGGTCCCAATCTCCAGGCTGCCTGCGATGTATCTTGTACCCACTATCGCAAAGAACAGTGCAAGACCGCCCGCGATGGTCATAAACAGATATGTCGTGCCAGCCCGGTTCGCCTCATCCGTGCCATCATGCACCACGAGGTAGTAAGCTGGAATGGACATCAGCTCAAAATACAGGAAAAAGGGCACAAGTTCGGCTGCCATGAACGCGCCCACAGCGCCCGCCATGGTGAGCATGAGCGTGCCGTAATACCTCGGCAGCTTCCGTCCGCCCTTCATGTATCCGAGCGAGTAGACTGACACCAGCAACCACACCCCGGATGCGAGAGTGCCGAAGAACCACGACAGCATATCCACCCTGAACGCGAGCCAGTGAAGACCTGCACCTTCTTTGAGGTCCCAGGCGAGCACCTGCCCGGATAAGACCGTGGGAGCCATCAGCAGGAACGCGGCTGAGACTGCAATGCTGACCCCTACCGCGCACCAGCTGCGAACCCGGTCATCGCGGCAAAGGTAACACGCGACGGAGCCAGCAAGACACAAGACAAATGCTACTGGCGAAAGGACCTGCTGATTCATTAAATACGCCTCCGAAGCATCAATGCGCACTGAAGAGCCGGGTGAAGGGAATCCTCCAAAGCAGGATGCCCGCCAGCGCGACGATGAGCATGAAAGTGCTGAAATTGAAATTCCCCACGTTTATCTCTCTGAACAGCCCTTCCGTAGCCGGCACGTGGTCTATCTTGCGGAGCGTGATAAACCCCCGCCGGTAGGTTCGAGAGAGCCGCGTGGACAGATCGGTCTGGAGGTGACCGGCGCTGCGCGCAGCATTTGCAATCATCCAACCTGACGCGGTACATGCTGCCAACACGCTGTCCCACGCGTAACCCGCGCCATCAAGCGCACGCGCGATGGCCCGACCCGCGAGCGCACCAGCCCTGCACACCAGCCATTCGATGCTCAGTGCTTTCGGCGGGTGCCAATGGAACAGGTGGTAGCGCACACCGACCACGAAAATCACTACGCCTATGCCTATGGAGACAAACACCCCGGCGATATCATGCACAGTGAAGAACTGCATGTGTGAGAGATGATGCTCTATAAAAGAAGCGTCGTAGTGAAGCACATGCAGCGCCCCGATGATGAACCGGTCAAGAAACAGGTTCGGGAAAAGCCCAAACACCAGGAGCACTAGGGCGAGCAGGCCCATCCCGACCTTCTCCGGGATGGACTCGTAATACCTTTTCGCCATGCCCTCGGGCGTCTTGCCCAGAAAGACAAAGCTGAAAAGTTTGATGAAGGAACATGCCGTACCCCCGCCGGTTACCACGAAGACCTTCTCTGCGAGCAAGAGGCCTATCCCCCCGTGCTCCGCAGCCTCGACGATGGCGTGGTGCAACAGGGTCTTGCTGGCATACCCGTTCAGCCCCGGAAACCCCGAGATTCCGAGCGCAGCAAGCAGTCCCACCAGGGCCGTGAAGGGCATGTAGCGTGCAAGGCCGCCGAGCCTGTACATGTTCAGCTGGTGAGTCTTCAGGTAGACAGCGGCTACCACCAAGAACAACGCGGACTTAAACAGCGCGTGGTTTACTATGTGGTACAGGCCCCCGGCCATGCCCATGGCGCCGTGGTGGCCCAGGTATCCGGCTACCCCAAGCCCCATCAGGATGTAGCCCATCTGGCTCACGCTGTGGTACGCCAGCATCTTCTTGGCGTTCTCCTGCAACAGCGCCATGCATACGCCAAGGAACATGGTGGCGATCCCGACCCAGATCACAAAAAGCCCGAGCTGCTCTGAGAAGTGAAGGGCTTCCTCAACGTGATGATGGCCTGCGGGGGTAAAGATGATGCTTACTACCCGGATGATGCCGTACGCGCCCGCCTTTATGAGGATACCGGAGAGCAGCGCGCTGGCAGGCGAAGGCGCCACCGGGTGCGCGTGCGGCAGCCATACGTGCAACGGCACCATGCCCGCCTTTATGCCAAGGCCCGCGATCAGACAAACGGCGACCACTACCTTCCACGTGCCCGCGTGTGAGAGCAGCTCTCCCATAGGCTCCACCAGCACGGAACCGGTGAAGTGATAAAGAAGAGTTGTGCCTGCGACAAACAGGAGCCCGCCCGCCACACCGAGGAAAAGGTAGAGGTTTCCCGCTTTGAGCGAGTCTTCTTTCCTCGAGTGGATTACCATGAAATATGAGGTGAATGTCATGGTCTCAAAAAACAACAGCATGCTCAAAAGGTCCCGGGACAATATGACGCCGAGGGTAGCCCCGAGAGTGAGCATGGAAAACATCTGGTAAGAGGGTTGATTCTCCTCATGCGCCATATATTCTATGGAATATACCGTAGAGCAGAGCCACACAAACGATACAACGGCGGCAAACGTCATCGCGAGCATATCCACGCCCAGGTTAAGGCCAAAAGACGATGCGAACCCGGGCAGGCTGAGGAATATCCTCGCGCCATGCCCCGCATCCGGATATAGCGACATCACCGACGCGAAGGTCAGCACAGCGCCGGCCGTGGCAACCAAGTTCGACCGCCGGTCCGACAACGCGGCCAAAACCGAGGTGGCAACCGGTATTAAGATCGCAGCAATAAGCATCACCTGACACCTCCGAACAAGGCGGACGCGACGACGTCCGCCACGGCGAGCGTGGGTCTCGGCCAGAGCCCGAGCAGCATAAATAGCCCGCAGAGGATGAGTATGGGGTATAACATGGACGGCGGCGCCTCATGCCCGGCGAACCTTCCGAAATCCCCCTTGAAGAAGAACGCGCGTGTTACAATAGGAAAGAAGTAGGCAGCGTTCAGGACCGCAGATGTCACCAGCAGAAGGGGTATCCAGAACGCATCACGGAGCAGGCCGCCCTCGATCAGGTACCATTTGCTCAGAAAGCCGTTAGTAGGCAACGCTCCCACCATGCCGAGCGATGCTAGGCCGAACGCCGTCATAGTCATCGGCATTCTGCGCGCAAGGCCCGACATCTCGCTGATGTTCTTCTTGCCCGTCACGGTGATAATAGCGCCTGCCGAAAAGAACAGCGTGATCTTCAAAAGGGCGTGGTTCAAAAGGTGCAGTAGCCCCCCTGTCACCCCAGTCCGGTTCAAAATTGCCGCGCCCAGCACGATGTAACCGAGCTGCGACACGGTGGAGTATGCGAGCCTTCTCTTCAGGTTGTCCTGCCTGAGCGCGAACACCGAACCCATAAGTATGGTTACGCCCGCCGAAAACAGCATGAAGGCGTTGACGTGAAGATCGGACACCACTTCAGCGCCATAGAACGAGAAAGTAGTCCTGTATATCCCAAATATGCCCGACTTCACTACCGCCACCGCGTGGAGGAGCGCGCTGACCGGTGTGGGAGCGACCATGGCTGACGGCAACCACGGATGCAGAGGCATAACCGCAGCCTTCACCCCGAAACCGTAAAAGAGGGCGAGAAAAGCGAAGGTAAGCAAGCCTGCCTGCGCCGCGTCCAGCACGCGCGCACTGCCCGCGAACTCAAGGTCGCCAAACACAGCCGAGGATATGATCAGCCCGCCGAGCACCGACCCCGCCCCAAACAGCGAAAAGCACATGTACTTTCGACCGGCGCGCTGTGCTTCCTCACCGCCCTCGTGGATCACCAGCGGGTACGTGGCAAGCGTCAGCATCTCGTAGAACAGGTAGAGTGTGAGCATATTACCCGCGCCAGCCACACCCATCGTCGCCCCGAGCGACAGAAGGAAGAATGTGAAGTACCGCCGCCTGTCGTGCTCGTGAGCCATATACCCGGTGGAGTACACCGTGGCAAACACCCAGAGGCAGGATGCGGTAAGCGCAAACAGCGCGCCCAGGCTGTCGAGCCGCAGTACCAGAGGAAGCAGGGGCGTGATATAGAGAACAGGCGAGGAGTACTGGCTCCCCGCGAGGGCTCCCTGAACAAGGAACACCACGAGCACCGCGGTGACGGCCGTTGTCAGCACCGCCACGCAGTTTCTCCGGGTGTCATCCCCAGACGGCAGAAGCGCTATGACAACCGCTCCCGTTACAGGTATTACGACTGCCAGTACGAGCAGTGGCGAAGTCAAATCAATTCATCTCCTATTTCAGCAAGAACTTGTCTACCGCACGATAGACCAGGGTAAGCGGGATCTTGGGGAACAGCCCGAGCACCACGCAGCAGGCCGCCAGCAGGACCACGGGCAGCCGCATGGACAGCGGGATATCCTCTTTCACTCCGCTGTCTTCCCCGACTGAGTAGATCCTCCCGACCAGCGGGAGGTAGTACCAAGCGTTAAGGAAACTTGAAACTACCATGAGCACCACGAATACGGGCTCGCCACTCTGCATCGCGCCTTCTGACAGGTACCACTTGGACGCAAAACCGGCCAGCGGCGGAAAGCCGATCATGGACAGCGCCGCGATGCTGAAGGCCGCAGAGGTCCAGGGCATGGTTTTCGAAAGCCCAGTGAAATCCCTCACTTGGCGCACGCCCGCGACATGAATGAACGAACCTGCCGACAGAAACAGGCAGCTCTTCATCACAGCGTGGTTTAAGATATGGAGCATCGCTGCAGCCAGTCCGGCCGGAGAGCCAAGCCCGATCCCAAGGAAGATGTATCCCATCTGGGCCACAGTAGAGTACGCGAGGAGCCTCTTTACATCCACCTGCACGAGAGCAAACAGCGATCCCCCTAAAATAGCCATGGCGGAGAATACGAGCAGGATGTAGCGTACGGCCAGCGCTACCGGGAACGACTCGGTGAACAGCCCTGAAAACACCAGGTAAAGCAATTTCATGAGCGCAAACGCGTAGATTTTCACCACGAGGCCCGACAGCACAGCACTCGATGGGCTGGGCGCCGAAGAATGAGCATCAGGAAGCCATATGTGCAGTGGAAACAGTGCAGATTTCACAGCGAACCCTACAACAAAAAAGCTCGTCGCGACCCACGTGACAGTAGGATAGAACACCCACACCCGCCTCATCTGGATGGCGACGAAATCCAAGTTCAAATGTCCGGTGAGCATATACAGCATGCCGATACCAAACAGCACGAAACCGGACCCGATCGTGGCGAGCAGAAGGTATTTGAGCGCCGCCTCGGTCGCTTCCCTGTCACCCTTGGCAGCCACAAGCGCGCATGCACAGATCCCGGAGACCTCCATGAACACGTACAGGTTGAAGAGGTCGTTGGCCATGGCCATGCCGAGCATGGCAGCGAGGAGCAGCAAGAACGCAGTGTAATACCATCCTGTGATCTTGTGGCCGAGCTCTGATCCTATATCCCCCGAAGCGTACCAGAGGATGAACGCCCCAACGCCTGTGAGCAGCATTAGCATGAAACTCTCGGCGTAATCAATTCTCACTGCGATTCCCCAGGGCGGGATCCACCCGCCAAGGTTATAGGTGATGGGCTGACCGGAAGCGATCACAGTGTTCATAAGCAGCACGCTCCCGAGCACGCCAAATCCCATGGCGAGCGCTGCAAACGGGGCGCACTTCTTCCTGTCCCACCTCGCCACTACCGGCATCATGTACCCTGCTATGAGCAAGAATACAACAACCATTACGGGAAGGTTCTTCAGCATTTAATACGGCAACTCCTCAGTCAATGTATGCAAGCCACTCTTTTATCACGTTTCCACCCAACACGTGCTGACGGACAATGGCTCTTGCCTTATCAGGAGTCACTCTGGCGTAGGTGACGTCCCCCACGCGCACCAGGGGTTCCTGCTCACAATACCCGATGCAGCCAGTCTGGCTCATCTTCACGAATTTGATCCCGTGTTCCTCCAGCGCCTCTGCCAGCGCCAGGAACACTTCGCGCGCCCCCGCTGAGATCGCGCAGGTCCCCATGCCCACTACGATCGAGAGTTCACGCTCGTCCAACGCGATCAGTCCCCCCTCTTCATCTTCCGGTAGACTTGATCTCGATAATCTCCTCCGGCTCTATGGTCCCGTAAAACTTGTACAGCTTGACAACAAGCCCCAGAGCAAATGCTGTCACGCTCACGGACACCACGATCCCGGTGAGGATCAGTGCTGACGGAATTGGGTTTGCGTAGAGTACTGCCTCCGTTCCCAGCTCGATGATGGGCGCCCTGGAGCCGCGTATGTTACCAAGAGCGATGAAGAACAAGAACACGCCGCTTTCCATGATGTTTATACCTATGATCTTCTTCATAAGGTTCGACCGAGTGAGCACGGTGGCTATCCCTATGCCGAACAGCACCAAAGACACAAGATACGGGTAATTGGAGAGCACTGCCCGCCACAGGTTCATTCCTCGTCACCCTCCTCGATGAGCTCGACGAACAGCGTGAGGATGATCGAGCCGACCTTGACCCCGACGCCGACGGTGATCACGAGTATCAGCCCGCTTGACAGGAGCTCTCCAGGCTGACCCGTAGGAATGCCCGCCGCCTTGTTCACCAGGAAGGAGGCTCCGCGAAGCACTCCTACGAGGCCGACAGTAGCATACCAGGCAGTGCCGAGGGATTCCACCACTGTGGAAGTGCTGTGGGAGATCTTCTTCAGGCCTTCGCGGAGTCCGAACACCAGCACGAACAATACCATGCTCAGCCCCAGCACCATGCCTCCGGAAAAACCGCCACCGGGGGACAGGTGCCCGTGCATGATCACGTATATCCCGTACATCTGGATAAACGGTATCAGGTGGCTGACAACCTCTTTCAAAATGAAGTCGTGCATGGTACGCCTCCTCAGTGAGGACTGCTTTTCAGCGTGAGCATGACAGAAACGATGGCGGCGAACAGCACCGTCGTTTCGATGAGTGTATCGTACGCCCTGTAGTCCACGATGATCTGCGCCACTACGTTCAGCGCTCCCGTCTCCTCCACGCCGTGTCTTACATACCGGTCATACACGTAGTTGTGGGTAGGGTTAAAGCAGCCATATGTAGGCATCTCCCCGACCGCCAGGATCAGCGTCCACAACACCGCCACCAGGAGCAAATAGGCGAGTACCTTCATTTCTCCCGCCTCCTGGTCCTTGTGATCACCGCCACCATGATAGTAGACATCCCTAGGCCTGCCGCCGCTTCTGTGATGGCGATATCCGGCGCGTTGAGTTCAAGCCATATGAGCGACATGACTAGGCTGTAGGCACCAAAAAGAATAACAGCATACAGCAGGTCTTTTATACGCATCACCACGTACGCGCAGATAATAAGGAGTGTCATGAATATGGCGTTTAAGATATCCGAGTTCAACCGGTAACACCTTCTTTGTCACGCGTGTAGTAATCGAGAACTCGGGTGCCCGAGACCGGAGCGACACCTCTCTTGTAGGCGGTGCCTGCTATCATGTGCGTGGCGGTGGGGCTCACAACCCAGACGAGCGCCCAAAGCATCACCAGCTTTATCACATTCTCTAGCGAGTGGGAAATGAGCGCGGCACCGAGCAGCGTAAGCGCAGCCCCCAAGGTGTCGCACTTGGCGGTGGCGTGCATGCGCGTGTAGACGTCAGGCATCCTGAGCAACCCGATTGTGCCAACCGCCAGGAAGAACAGCCCTCCCGAAAAGAGAATCACCGCGATAACATGAAGAGGAGTCACGCACGATCCGCCCCCTAGTAAAGCCGTCCCTTCTTAATACCTTTCAATACGGCTATGGTGACAATAAAGCTGCACAACGCGTAAACAAGCGCCACATCGAGGTAAGTGTACGACCTGGTCATACTGGCGATCAGCACGATTATCAGGATGGTCTTGGTGGTCATCACGTTGATGGCCACAAGCCTGTCTTCGGTCCTCGGGCCCACCACTGCCCGGTACATTGACAAGAAGCTCAAAAGCCCGAGCACCGCTATGAAGAAGAAGAACAGCCGGTCAGTCAATTTCCAGATCCCTCTCGATGGCCTTCAGTTTCTCTTCCATGATCCAGTGGTGCACCGACTCTGCGCCCTCTTGTGTGAGGCAATGCACTACGAGCCTGTCGCCTGTCAGCCCCATGCTGATTGTACCCGGGGTCAGGGTAATAGAGTTGGCGTACATCACCTTTGTCAAATCCCTGGACAGACTTGTGTGCATTATGATTACCACGGGCGAAATGGGGAGCCTTGGGTCAAGCACGATCCGCGCGATGCTTATATTTGCCTTCACGATCTCAATGAGCAGCGACGCGAAATAAGCCAGGGACTTCCTGGAAAATAGCACCCTGTATGGCAGTACATCATTCCTCTGTTCGACGTTCATCAAGAACTCCCGCCAGAAGAGAGTTACAAGAAAGGAAAACGCCGCCCCGACTGCCAGGTGTTGATAGTCGAGACGGGCAGATACCAGCAACCAGAATACAAGAAGGCTTGCAAACATTGCCCGGAAACCTGATTTGGTTAAGGTCTTCAATTGCATTTTATTCACCTTACTGCTAAGAGCATTACTGCCGGACTACATTTTCTTTTCATTCGATATGTGAACGTGAATACCTTCTCAATCTAACACAGTTTTTCGGGATTCGTTCTGTCGCAGAATACCCCTTGGTATACGGGCCAACACTAGTGCCGGAGGTGGTGTCCTTTGGCCATACGCGGCACGTACAACATTATACGCGGCACAACATGGGAATTCTTGCGGGCAGGCTGGTGGTTACTTCATATAATCGCTGTCGTGCTCGTGGCTTATCTCGGCTTTTTGTTCTGGCCGAGGTAGCGCCGGGCTGAAGGAAAACCCTCCTTCGCCCTAGAAATCCATGGACTAATACAGGTGGAGGGGGGTTTTCCACTGTTGCAGAAATACTTGTGTTACCTCGTTGCCTCTGCATTGTGCCTGATTTGGGCATAAGGGCTTCAGGCTTCGCTGGAGGCCTGCAGACCGCCCGTGCACAGCGCGCCTTACCCTGCTTCACGCAGCCTTGAGCCGTTATCGGAGCGCGTGGTGCTGGTCGTCGTAGACGGGCTGAGAGCCGACACGTCAACAGAAATGGAATTCTTAAACACTCTCCGGGCAGAGGGCTACCAGGCGCTTGCCCGGACCGGTCAACCCTCGTATTCAAGACCCGCGTACGCCGTGCTCCTGACAGGCGCGCCCCAGGAACTCACCGGTGTTACGTTGAACAGCCACTCAGGCAGGGTAGAACTGGATACATTGCTGCGCTCTGCAAGACGGTCAGGGAAGAAGACAGCGCTCATCGCCCACGCGTGCTGGAATGATCTTGAGGGGGGAGACGCGGACGTAACGTGGGTCTATTCAGATGAGGCTTCCAAAGACCCCGCTGCCGATAGGCAGGCGCTGCAACAGGCAATCAAGGTGCTTTCCTACCACGAGACTCAGCTCGTCATCCTGCATTTCTGCTATGTTGATACCACTGGACACGCCTACGGCGGCGCATCGTCGCAGTACCTCGCGGCAGCCAAAACAGTAGATGGCTACATCAGCGCACTGTGGTCCACCATGGACCCGAGCAGGGATACTCTGATCGTCACTTCCGACCACGGCATGATGTCAGGGAACAGAAATGGCGCCGGCCACGGGGGTCATGAGAAGGAAGTCATCACCGTACCGCTGGTAATGGCGGGGCGCGGCATCTTACGCGGTCAGGGAGGCACCCACCAGCAAGTGGACATCGCCCCGACCATCGCTGCGCTGCTCGGTATACCGTCCCCATCCCATGCCACAGGCAGGGTCATGTGGGACGCGCTTGACGCTGCGCCCAGGGTGCGCGCCCAGTTCCAGCTGGCCGAAGCAGAGCGTATTGCCTGGTTGTCCGCCGAGTACCTGAAGGCCATCGGCCGCAACGGGAGCGGGCCGGATTTGGCAGAAGCGGCGGCTCTTTACGATGCGCGAAGGTACGAGGAGTCGGCCGCGCTCGCCACCGCGAATGTGGATACGTCCCTCGCTGCGATGGGTGCGGCCAGGCAATGGAGGATTGCCATCAGCGTCCTGCTCCGCGCACTGGTGCTATTGATCCCGGTTTTCATCGTGGCTCAGCGATTTAGGAAGGCGGTAGGGCGGCTCAAGCCCCTACTGCTGCCCGCATTTGAATTCATCGCCCTCACGGGGCTGATCTACCGGTTCATACCCGGGAACACCTTCTCGCTGAGCGTGTTCCCAGATGCTGAACTGACCACGTTCTTCATGATCTTCGGAGTACCCGCCTATCTCGCGCTGGCCACAGTCTCAAGACGGCTGTTTAGACACCCTCACCCTGACCGGCTCAGCCTGCCCCTGTCCTCTGCTTACCTAGGGCTTTTTGCAGTCATCCTGGTCACTACCGCGGTGAACCTCCGCCGGGACAAGCCCGGCGGCTTCTGGTGAAGTCCACCGGGATGCCCGAACGGTCCTCAGCACCTCATCGAGAGACGCCTGCCTGAGGGCAGGTCTTACTCTCCCTCCTTGCACTACAGGTATCATCTTCGGATACCTGGCCCGGTCCAAAGGCATCTACTACTCAACGTAGATACGTTCTTAAGCGACTTTAGTCTTCTTGTGGTGTTGTGTTGGAGCTATTACTGCTGGCCGGAAGTA
>JBFMAL010000038.1:0-26033 GCA_040755615.1 Bacillota bacterium | reverse complement strand
TAGCGCAAGGAGGGAGAGTAAGACCTGCCCTCAGGCAGGCGTCTCTCGATGAGGTGCTGAGGACCGTTCGGGCATCCCGGTGGACTTCACCAGAAGCCGCCGGGCTTGTCCCGGCGGAGGTTCACATGTCAGGAGAGTGCTCAATCTCCAGTTGTGGATTCGGGAACTTGAATTGAAAGGAGGACATAACAAGGAGGAAGTACAGAAGTACAGATCACAGCGTTACACTGGACGTACCTTATGACAGTGTGGGCCGTCGTCGTTCTCATGATCAAGATCATCCTGATGTAGCTGTGGGACGCGTTCTGGCCGCGGTAAACGACAGGGAGCGGGCACTGTGTTCGCTCCCTATCTGAGCAATGCGCGTAACGCTCACGCGCATCCCGCACGCTGCAGGGGAAGATCGGCATCTGCTGAGAGGTGATTCAGTTGAACAAGACAGTGCTGACCATGGCACTAATCAGGGCGTTCTTTGGTCTTTTGGGGCTTTTAGGCGCGCTCTTGATGCTTCGATATAACGATGTCCGTAGCGCAGTCAGGATCAACGGGGTGATCGGTTCCATCGGCCCCCTGGTGTTTCTGAGCGTGAGCCTGATCGGCGTCTCAGGCCTCGCATCCAGCGTACCGCTTTCCAAGCTCTGTCTCGTTCTGCTGGGCGTCGGGCTCATCGTGCTCGGGACCAAATGACAGGTACGTACGGGCGCCTTAAAGGGATGCCGGCCCGACGCAGTACGCGAGGAGGTGCGCAGGGCTGACGTTCAATGTCACGATCAGCAGTTCTTTGGCCTTCAACTCTCACACCTCCACATCCTTGGCGCGCCCAGGGGCGGCCCGTTATGTACAGAGAGGCTCAACCCTTGACGCACGATGCGGGTAGCACCACCATGAAATGCCCTCTGCTTACCCAGGCCACCTGTACGGCTGGGGCCCCGAGACTGAAGAATGAGATGTGTTTGCCGCTTCCGTCGACGAGGTTCATACCGAAGTTGTTTTGAAGCACCCCCTGGTCCAGGATGGAGTCAGTGCGGAGGTGGGCGTGGAGCCTGCTGAACCGGGAAGGTAAGTGTACCGGCCATGCCGGCCGTGCCTGGACATGGGATAGCGTAGAAAGCACAGTGCTGGGCGCGACCCTGTTCACCCTGCCCGACGCCGCCACGCGTTTTCCGGGCAAGATGACCACACGGGATGAGTAATGGTCGAGCCCCGCGCTTTTGTCCACGAGGTTCCCATCCGCCTCAAGCCAGGTCTCAAAGAACGAGTCTGCCTGCACTTCCCATATGTTCTGGCCGACCAGCTCAAAGCCGAGCCGTATGTTGCTCACCCCCCCGAAGTGTCAGTCTCATCTTATTCGGTTCTTTATTAGCGCGCCACTCGAGAGGAAAAGATAACCGAGGCGTGGAAATTCTCCGCTTGAAAGGGGAAAGGTATGCCGGAGAGACTTCAGAAAATCCTGGCGCGCGCAGGGGTGGCGTCCCGCAGGTCGGCTGAACAACTCATACTTGCGGGCCGTGTAAGAGTGAACGGCGAGACGGTCACGCATCTTGGAACGCTGGCTGACGCTGCGAGGGACCGTATCGAGGTGGACGGCGTCAGGATAAACGCAGCATCGCAGCGGGTGTACCTGGCGCTGCACAAGCCTAAAGGGTACCTGACGACTGTGACGGACCCGGCGGGCCGGCCCACAGTCATGGAGCTCTGCCCCGAGGTACCCGGGCTTCACCCCGTTGGGAGGCTCGACCGGGACTCCGAGGGCCTTCTGTTTCTGACGAACGACGGTGAGTTCACATACGCCGTGACCCACCCCAGCCATGGGCTCGAGAAGGAGTACCGGGTTCACGTGAGGGGAGTGCCTGATCACGATGCCCTCGGTAGACTAGAGGCCGGGGTGGAGCTTGAGGACGGTCCGGCGAGGTGCAGGGTGAGACTGGCGGGACGGACAAAAAAGGGCGCCATCTTAGACGTGGTGGTAGTGGAAGGGCGCAACAGGCTGGTGCGGCGGATTTGTGATACCGTGGGCCATCCTGTGCAAAGGCTGGTTCGCACGCGCATAGGCCCAGTGCTGCTCGGTCGGCTCCGACGGGGTCAGTGGAGGTCTCTGACACGCAGCGAGGTCCGTGCGGTGCTCAGTCAGTGCCACCTGGAGGGAATACGTGCAGCGAAAAAGAATGACTGATGACCGGGGAGGTGTTAGCATGGGCAGGACGGCGCTGCTGGTTGTGGACATGCTCTATGATTTCATCAACGAGGACGGGGCACTCTACTGTGGTGATAGCGCCAAGGCGATCGTGGACAGGGTTGCCTGGGCCATTCGGTCCGCGCGGGAGCGTGGTGAACCTGTCATCTTCATCTGCGATAATCACAAAGAAGGGGACAGAGAGTTTGAGATGTTCCCGGTGCACTGCATCGCCGGGTCGCGCGGAGCGGCGATATTGCCGGAGATCGCTCCCGAGCCGGGGGATCACATCATCAAAAAGCGCAGGTACAGCGGGTTCTACGGTACGGATCTGGACCTCACCCTGCGCGAGGCGGGAGTGGAGCACGTGGTGCTAGTGGGGGTGTGTACCAACATCTGCGTGCTTTACACGGCGGCGGACGCAAGGATGAGGAACTACCGGGTGACTGTATTGAAGGATGCCGTTGCCTCGTTCGACGAGGGCTCACACCAGTGGGCGCTCAAGGAGATGGAGAGCACGCTGGGAGTGGAAGTAGTGTAGGTGGGAGGAACTTATGATAAAGGCTATAAAGTCGTTGAAAGACGTAGAAGGAATAACGGTGTCAGACGACAGGATCCTGCACTCGGCTACTCACGAGGAGATCCTGCAGGGTGCGACCACCGACATCTATTTTGCCAAGAGCTATGAGATTCTGGGCAGGATGGGGCTGCTTGAGACCTCTGTGACTGTGGAGATTTTCACAAGCAAAAGCGGTGTGGCGGCTGGCATCGACGAGAGCTTGAACCTCCTTTCTTCAAAGGGTGTGTCGGTGTGGAGCTTAAATGAGGGAGAAGAGTTTGCAGAGAAAGAAGTGATCATGAGGGTATCGGGGAAGTACGGGGATTTCGGGCTTTATGAAACCGTGATCCTGGGCATGCTGGCCAGCGCGTCCGGGTGGGCCACAGCTGCCAGGGAGTGCAGGGTTGCGGCAGGGGACAGGGTGGTATTGTGTTTCGGCGCCCGGCACGTGCATCCCGCAGTGGCGCCAGTGATGGAGCGGGCGGCCATTGTCGGAGGCGCGAGCGGCGCCAGCTGTATACTCGGTGCCAAACTGGCAGGACGAAGCCCGCTGGGAACCATTCCGCATGCGGTCATCCTGATAGTGGGTGACACCGTGCGTGTGGCGGAGGAATATGACGCGGCCATGCCCCCCGATTCACCGCGCATCGTGCTGGTGGATACGTTCCATGATGAAGCGTACGAGGCACTCAGGGTTGCGCAGGCGCTTGGAAATAGGCTCCAGGGGATCCGCCTCGATACGCCTGGCGAGCGGGGCGGGGTCACCCCGGGGCTGGTGCGGGAGGTGCGCGCTCGGCTTGATCAGGCGGGCTACTCTCATGTCAAAGTGTTTGTGTCCGGCGGGCTGACGCCCGAGCGCATCTCCGCGCTCGCACAGGCGGGGGCAGACGCCTTCGGCGTGGGCAGCTACATCTCCGGGGCCAAGCCCATCGACATGACGCTGGATATCAAAGAGGTAGAGGGGGTACCGCGGGCCAAGAGGGGTAGGGTCCCCGGGATTACGGAAAACCCCCGGCTCAGAAGGAAACTCTAGTTGAATCCGGGCATAACGTGGGTTATAATGACTACAGTTGCATACCGCTAAACGGGTTGGCTCAAGGGAAGTCCGGTAAGCAAACCGGCGCGGTCCCGCCACTGTGAACAGGTAGCATCCCCCATGATAAGGCCACTGTCCCTTTAACGAGGATGGGAAGGCTGGGCGGAGGCGATGACCTGCAAGCCAGGAGACCTGCCATCCGGCTCGTGCTGAGGACCTTCGGAGGAAAGGGAGGTGCGGCGTCATGGACTGTTCCGGTCTGCCTTCTCAAGAGGTCGACCGGCTTTTCATTTCTGCATGAAGGCTCAAAGTACGGCTGAAGGAGGAGATAAGCGAAAGATGAGAACGTCCATAAAGGTTTTGCTGATTACCTGCGCGATGGCCCTGGGGCTGACAGGGTGCCTGCGCGGCCCGAAGATACAGACCACCCCCGCAGCCGGCGGGGACGCAGGGGTCAAGAAGATAGAACGCATCGTATCCATGGCGCCGTCCAACACCGAGATCATCTGCGCTCTGGGGGCGGCAGACCGGCTGGTCGGGGTCACAGCGTTCTGCAACTACCCTGAGGAAGCGACGCTGAAGCAGAAGATTGGGGACTTCCAGATTAACCGGGAAAAAGTACTGGAGCTGGAACCCGACCTGGTTGTAGGTATCTCCGGCCAGGAGGGTCTGGCTGAAGAACTCGAGCAACACGGCATCCGCACCATCATATTGAACCCTGCAGATTTTGACGGGACGCTCACAAGTATTCTCGAAATGGGAGAGGTGCTAGGCGCCGCTGACAGGGCCGCGCAGATCGTGGAAGGCATGAAGGCGAAGAGAGAAGAGGTAAGGGCCGCGCTTGTCGGCGCCGAGCCCGTGTCGGTGCTCGTGGTGTTGGACGTGGAAGGGCTTTGGACGGTGGGCCCGGGTACCTTCCTGCACGAACTCATAGAGGATGCGGGCGGAAGGAATATCGCAGCGGCTGCTAATGCGCCTTATCTCCAACTCTCGATTGAAACCATCGTGGAGGAAAATCCGGATGTCATCATCCTGACGCTTCCCGGCAAGGAGGAACTGCTGGCTAAACCGGGGTTTGACATGGTGAAAGCGGTGATCGACGAAAGGGTCGTGGAAGTCAATGCCGACGTGGTATCAAGACCTGGACCCCGGCTGGCAGACGGGCTTTATGAGATCGCCCGTGTGCTGCACCCTGACAGGCTGAAATAGCGGGATGAAATGGGCTTGTCGCGGACCGGGGGGGGGGGATCTTTGGTTTGAAGAGGAAGGCAGGATTCGTGCTGGTTGTGCTCGTCGCCCTGCTGGCAGTAAGCTGTGTGGTGGCGGTCAGCCGTGGTTCTGTGAACATCCCGTGGCGTACGTCGCTTTTGATCCTCCTCGGGGAGCGCGGCGGGGACTGGCCGGCCAGCTACGAAAGGATACTCCTGGGCGTGAGGATTCCGCGCGTGCTGATGGCGGCGGTGGTTGGCGGTTCTCTTTCAGTGGCGGGCGTCAGCTTTCAGGCACTCCTGCAGAACCCCATGGCAGACCCGTACATCATCGGCGTTTCAGCCGGGGCGGCGCTGGGCGCGACGGTAGGGATTATCAGGCTAGGACCTACGAGCTTTAAGCTTGTGCCCGTACTGGCCTTCCTCGGGGCGCTCGGTGCGATGGCCACTGTATACATGCTGGCAAAGAGGGGCCCACGGGTGCCCGTGGTGCCCCTGCTCCTGTCCGGAGTGGCTGTGAGCGCGTTTTTGTCCGCGGTGGTATCCTTGCTCATGGTCACTCACCGCGAGCGCCTAGACAGGGTCGTGTTCTGGCTCATGGGCGGGCTGACGGGCGCCAGCTGGGAGAGGCTGCTCTCCATATTGCCATACGCCGTCGCGGGTTTTTGCATCATGTACTACTTCTCAAGAGACCTGAACGCGCTGCTGTTCGGCGAGGACCAGGCGGCGCATCTTGGGGTCGAGGTGGAGCGGGTCAAGGCGATCCTGCTCTTCACTGCTAGCCTTGTGACCGCCGCCGCGGTCTCAGTCACCGGGCTCATCGGATTCGTAGGTCTCATCGTGCCGCACCTCATGCGGCTGTTGACCTCGCCCGACCACCGGATCCTGCTGCCCGCCTCGGCGCTCGGCGGGGCAAGCCTGCTTGTACTATCGGACATGCTGTCAAGAACGCTGCTTTCTCCCGCAGAGATCCCTGTGGGGATCCTCACTGCGATGATGGGGGGGCCGTTCTTCCTCTACCTTCTGTACAGGAGAAAGGGTGGGATGTAGGTGGCGGAAGTAGACATATTAATAGACGGGGTTGTATGCTCCTATGGGTCTCACCCAGTGATCTCAGGGCTCAGCCTGCAGGTGGAGCGGGGCGACTTTCTCGGCATCATCGGTCCTAACGGCTCCGGCAAGACCACGCTGCTTCGTACCATGGCGCGAGTGCTACAGCCTTCCGCCGGCAAGGTCGTGTTCATGGGAAAGGACGTGTACCGGATGAGCGCGCGCGAGCTGGCAAGGAAGATGGCGGTGCTTGGTCAGGAACACGGCGCCGAGTACGACTTTACTGTGCACGAAGTGGTGCTGATGGGCAGGACGCCTCATCTTGGCCGGTTTCAGGGAGAGCGAAGGCACGATCTCCAGATAGCGGAACGCGCGATGAGTGTGACCAACGTGCTCCACCTGAAGGACCGGCTGATCACTGAGCTGAGCGGGGGCGAGCGTCAGCGCGTGCTCATCGCTCGCGCCTTGGCACAGGAACCGGAGGTGCTCCTGCTCGATGAGCCTACCGCCCACCTGGACGTAGGACACCAGACCGAGATCCTCTCGATCATCAGGAGGTTGAACGCCACGAGCCACCTGACGGTGATCGGGGTGTTCCACGACCTTAACTTGGCGTCAGAGTACTGCGACAAGCTGGTGCTGCTGGACAGAGGGCGGATCCGGGCGCTCGGTGACCCCTTTTCAGTACTCACGGCTGAAAACATCAGCGCTGCGTACGGCAGCACTGCAGTTGTATCGCGACATCCGTTCCTCCCCAAGCCCCATGTGCTGGTACTGCCCAGGAAAATGGTGGAAAGACCGGGCGGGCAGCGGGTGCATCTGGTGGCCGGGGGAGGTAGCGGCACGGCGCTCATGGAGAGAATATCTCTGAGAGGACTATCCCTCTCGGTGGGCGTAATCAACGAGGGCGATTCTGATTGGCTGACCGCAAGGTCACTTGGCGCCAGAATCATCAGCGTGCCTGCGTTCGCTCCTGTCACGGCACGTGACGCTGAAGAGCTCGAGGCCATCATGATCGGGGCGAGGCTCGTCACGGTCGCGGAGGTACCATTTGGACACGGCAACCTCTTGAACCTGAGAGCCTGCCTTACGATGTCAGAACGCGGGATCCCCGTGGTGTGCATTGGGGACGCATCAAAGGTTGCTGAGCGCGACTACACCGGGGGAAAAGCCGCCAGGTTGTTTTCCCAGCTGCAGGAGAGGGGCGCGCGCTTTATAGAGGCGACCGCGTTTGACGCTCTGCTTGACGGGATCTCTGCGGAAGGTGAGGAGTGATGAAAGACCAGCGCCTTGAAAAACTCATCCAGATCGCATCAAACTGCGCGCTTTGCCCAAGATGCTGCGGCGTGGATAGGGCGGGAGGCGAGCTGGGCTTTTGCGGCATCGGAATGGAAGCGCGCGTGTGCTCCTGGGGGCCGCACTGGGGCGAGGAATCGGTGCTGCTTGGCGAGGGCGGCTCAGGGACGATCTTTTTCGCAGGGTGTAACCTTGAGTGCGTGTTCTGCCAGAACTACGAGATCAGCCGCATAAGCCGGGGGCATCGGCTCAGCTGGGGAGAACTGGCTTCGGTCATGCTGAAGCTGGAGAAGCGGGGGTGCGCCAACGTGAACCTGGTAAGCCCGTCTCACCAGCTGCCGGTCATCTATGAGGCGATAAAGACAGCAAGACATGAAGGGCTTGAAGTGCCTGTGGTATATAACTCGGGAGGCTATGACAGCGTAGAGGCACTGCAGTGCTTTGAAGGTCTGGTGGATATCTATATGCCCGATCTGAAGTATGCTGACGCGGATGTGGGGCGCGAGCTCTCCGGCGTGCCGGACTACCCTGAGAAGGCCAAAAGTGCCATAAAGGAGATGCACAGGCAGGTAGGAGACCTGATAGTGAGGGACGGCGTGGCGGTGCGCGGGCTGATCGTGAGACACCTCGTGCTGCCAGGTGGTCTTGCAGGCACCGCAGAGTGCATGCGATTCATTGCGGAAGAGGTCTCAAAGGATACATACGTGAACATAATGGACCAGTACTACCCGGAATACCGGGCATGCGCCAGGGAAGACCTAAACCGGAGGATCACCCGGGCGGAATACCAGCAGGCGGTGGAGATTGCCAGAAGCTACGGACTCTGGAATTTTGCTGATTGAAGATGCGCGGCTCCCAGCAAGCCGCGCATCACCTTTAGTTTGGATAAGTCCGTGAGAAGATGAATAAGCTGTGTGTAGTTACTGAACGAACCCGGGAGGTCTTTTTGCGATGAACCTGGCACGGATGGACCGCCTGCTCGTGCGAGTTGTAGTGACATTACTCTCGCTGCTTGCGATTACCCAAATCCTGATGGCGGATGACCGGGCCCGCGCACTTTTAAGCCTGACTGACAGGGTGGAACTTCCGTCAGCCTCGTGGAACGACACTATGCTGGCAATGACCAGGCCGCTCAGCGATAGTCTGGTGATCCAGCTGGTGAACGCAGACAGGGCGCCTAGAGCCTTGCTCCTGGTGAACGGAAAGCCCGTCGCCAGCTTCAGAAACGGTACGGCCAGTGCCACCGTAAAGCGAGGTGACCTGGTGGAAGTGGATGCCACGGCCTACGACTATGAGCTGCGATTCAGGGTGTTACATGCGCCACTCGAGCTTGTGGGTGTCGAGGCGGTCGAAGTGAGTGTGAGGGCGGGGATCGCGCGGGTGGCCCGTTTTCGCGAAAGGGACGAGTGAAGGTCGCGATTGGAAAAGGAAAACACGAGTGTATGTCGAATAACAGTAGAACGTGAAAAAACATACACAACACATAATTTGTTCACCTTTGGGAAAGCGGGAAGGTAATGAGTTGTAAAGTAGTGGTAGCCATTGACGGGCCGGCCGGTTCCGGAAAGAGCACCATCGCGCGGCTGCTGGCACAGAAGCTTGGTCTTTTATACATCGATACTGGCGCCATGTACAGGGCTGCCACTCTAAAGGCATTAAAATTAGGTGTTAACCCCACCGACGGTAAGGCGCTCGGGGAGATGCTGGAGAATACGCGCATCGAGCTGGGTGAGACCGACGGCAGGCAATGGGTGCGGCTCGACGGAGACGACGTTACTTTGGCCATCAGAAGCCCAGAGGTCGGTTCTTTGGTTTCGGTTGTGTCAGGACATCCTGAAGTCAGAAGTCAAATGACGCGGGAACAACGCAGGTTAGCCCAATCTGGTGGCGTCGTGCTCGACGGGCGGGACATCGGGACCCATGTATTGCCTGGAGCTGACGTCAAGTTTTATTTCACGGCCGATCTGGATGTCCGGGTCGACCGAAGGCTGAAAGAGAACCATGAAAAGGGATTCCGTACTGACCGGGAATCAGTCAAACGCGAAATGATTGAGCGTGACAGGCTCGACAGTGTCAGAAAGTGTGCGCCGCTCAGAGTCGCCGACGACGCCGTTGTGATCGATACTTCTAATCTCACCATTTCTGAAGTGCTGTCTCTCGTTGAAGGTTACATGAGGGGGCGGACAGGATGATGTACACGGTGGTCCTCGGTTTTGCCCGGCTGCTGACAAAGTTAATTTGGTCGCTTCGTGTTTACGGCCGTGAGAATGTGCCCAAGAAAGGGCCTTTGATCGTTGCTGCCAATCACATTCACTGGATGGACCCCGTGGCCCTGGCCATCGCAATACCGCGAACAGTGAGATTCATGGCCAAGCAGGAGCTGTTCAAAAACCCCGCCTTCGGCTGTTTTGTCAGGTCCATCGGTGCATTTCCCGTGAAGCGTGGCGAACCGGACAGGTCCGCCATTCGGACTTCCCTTGAGCTGCTGAGGGATGGCGGTGTGCTGGGTGTGTTCCCAGAGGGCACGCGCAGTAGGACGGGAGACTTAAGAGAGGCAGAACCTGGAGTGGCGGTGCTGGCAGTGAGGGGTAAGGCGCCCGTTCTCCCCGTCGGGATCACCTGCACCCCCGGTTTCCCGAAGGGCGTTACGGTGAGTATCGGACGCCCCATGAGCTTTGAGCAGTTTTATGACCAGAAGGCGAAGATGTCCACCTACCGGGATATCGGCCGGGAGATTATGAAAGAGATATCCCGGCTAAGAGAAGGGGCGATGGACACGCTATGAAGCTCGTGCTGGCGCGGCACGCTGGCTTCTGTCCGGGCGTCAAGAGGGCCGTGGAGATGGCGGAGGATGCTTTGAAGGAAGGTCCTCTTGTAGTGCTCGGCCCACTCATCCACAATCGCGATGCCATAGCGCACATCGAGAGGATGGGCGCAGTTACAGCAGGAAACCTTCCTGAACGGGGGCCGGCCCGGGTGTTGCTCCGCACCCACGGCTCTGCACCTTCAGTTTACTCGGAAGCAGCGCACCGAGGGATCGCGCTCTTGGATGCGACGTGCCCGTTTGTGCGCCGCGCGCAGGAAGCGGCCTCTCATCTGGCGAGGCAAGGCCGCACAGTAGTCATCGTGGGGGACCCTGGGCACCCGGAGGTCCAGGCGCTTTCGGCGTGGGCGGGCCCCGGAGCTGTGGTGGTACGTAACGCGGAAGAGGCACGCGCGCTGGCGCTTAATGGTTCTGCAGGAGTGATCGCGCAGACCACCATCGAACCTCGCACGTACGAGGAAGTGCTCTCCGTGCTGAGGCAACGTACAGCGGATGTGGTGGCGGTGAACACAGTATGCCTGGCAACGTATGAGAGGCAAAGAGCGGTGAGGGAACTCGCGCCGCAAGTGGACATCATGCTGGTTGTGGGGGGCAGGCATAGCGCCAACACTGCCAAACTTGCTGAGATAGCCAGGGGCATGAAGATCCCTGTATACCATGTGGAGCGAGCGGACGAAATCCAGGACGATTGGTTCACCGGAAATGAGACCGTCGGAATAGCGGCCGGTGCTTCCACGCCCGAATGGATCATAAAGGAGGTCATTGCTAGGATGGAAGACATGGAAAAACGAGTAAACGAGGAGGGAGTGCCGCCGGAAGAAGAGGATGCCTCCATCGCTGGCCAGGATGTACCCGAAACAGAGAGCAATGTTGAAACCGAACCAGCTGCCGAGGAAGAGTCAGGGGCGATGGAGGCGCCCGAGGATCTGCACGTCGGGGACATCATCCAGGGGACCGTCGTCCGGGTCAGTGCGGATTCGGTACTTGTGGATATAGGGCGGAAGTCAGAGGGGGTCATTCCTGTTTCTGAGCTCAGCCGCGCCAGACGGGATCCGCGGGAGATAGTAAAAGAAGGGGATCCTGTCACAGTGATGGTCAAGTCGATAGACGATAAAGAGGGGGAGATCACGCTTTCCAAGTACCGCGCTGACGAGGTCCTGGCATGGCAGAAACTGGAGCGCGCGATGGAGACCAACGAGACGATATATGCTCCGTGCATCCAGGAGGTAAAGGGCGGGCTCGTTGTTGATGTGGGCGTGAGGGGGTTTGTACCCGCTTCTCAGGTCGAGAGGGGATACGTAGGCGACCTGTCAGTGTACGTGGGTAGGGAACTGCGGCTGAAGGTGCTAGAACTGGATAAGGAAAAGAACCGCGTTATCCTCTCACAGCGAGCCACGCTGGAAGAAGAGCTTGAGGCCAAGAGGTCAGACACCTGGGCTACCATCACCGAGGGCGAGATCAGGCACGGAGTCGTCAAGGGCCTCACTGATTTCGGGGCGTTCGTCGATGTAGGTGGCGTGGACGGGCTACTGCACGTGTCGGAGCTGTCCTGGGGGAGAGTGAATCACCCCTCCGAGGTGCTCAAGGAGGGCCAGGAAGTGGATGTGATGGTGCTCCGGGTGGACCGTGAAAAGGGCAAGATATCGCTGGGGCTGAAGCAGACGTTGCAGGACCCCTGGCATAACGTGAAGGAGAGGTACCCTGTGGATTCTGTGGTGACCGGCCGCGTCACCAGGCTCGCCCCCTTTGGCGCATTCGTGGAGCTTGAGGATGGTGTAGAAGGACTCGTTCACATTTCTGAACTTGCTGATAGAAGGGTGGAAAAGCCTGATGAAGTAGTGAAGCCGGGAGACAGGGTCAGGGTCAAAGTCCTTAGGGTCCGTCCGGACGACCGGCGCATCAGTCTGAGCATCAAGCAAGCCGAGGAGCGCGGCGCTCAACCTGAAAGCAACGGCTACGCGGACAATCCCGCTGTTGATAAGGTAACGCTTGGTGAGATGTTCAAGGACCTGTTTGAGGAGACTAAGAAGTAGCGAAAACAAGGATAGCGAACATTCTGGGACGGCCCCGAAGCGCGGGGCCGTTTATGTTCGCCCGGCACGTTTCAAACAAGACCGCAAAACTAAGCCGAGTCCAGAGAGTCGAAAGCCTCAAACCGGACGAGAGCAAATGGCCGTACGGGTACCTGCCGTCAAAGAGAGGTAGTACAAAGCACTGCTCAACGTTGTGCTTCCAATCCCTGAACCAAAAGGAATAACGCCGGGCGCTGGAGGGCAGGAATAAAAGTATAGAGCAACCCAAGAAAAGGAGGCCCGGCATACATGCCAGTCGGAACCATCGCACTGGTCATCGTGGCAGTCATCGTGTATTTCGGCCTGGCCCAGCGGATACTGGACCGGATGAGATTGAGCGACAAGGCGACGCTCGCAGTGATTGCCGCGGTGATCGTAGGCAGCCTTTTTAATATCAGGTTAAGGCCAAGCCCAGGCGGACTCTCGATCAACATAGGTGGAGGGCTCATACCGTTCGCGTTTGCGGTGTGGCTGCTGGTCACTGCGGACGAAGCGGCCGAGCGGACAAGGGGTGTCGTCGCGGCGGTGGTCACCGCTGCAGCAATTTACGCTGTATCAAAGCTGCTTCCTGCAGGCCCCGAGGCGGTACACTTTGTGGATCCTACATACGTGTTTGCCATCCTGGCCGGCGCCGTGGCTTACCTGGCGGGGAGATCCCGCCGGGCTGCGCTGGCTGCAGGCATCCTGGGTATCATCACGGCGGACGTGATTCACTACATCGAAGTACTCACCCGTGGAATGCGTGCCGACACATGGATCGGCGGTGCCGGCGCGTTCGACGCAGTGATCGTCTCCGGGCTCCTCGCGGCGGGTCTGGCTGAACTGGTCGGTGAAACTAGGGAACGATTAGCCCGCAGTACAGGCGGTGCGACCGGCGAAAAGGGCGGCTCCCAGCCAGAGAAGATGGCGGAGGCGCTCGGTGCCGGTGAAGAACCGGTCGACAAAGAAGGCGGGCAGAAACAAGACCCTTGCGTGCAGAATCCGGATGAGGAGGGGCAAGAGCGTGCGAGTAAAGACAGCAATCAGTAAATTGATCCCCACGGCCCTGGTCCTGACATTGATCATGAGCACTGCCGCGTCGGCGCACGAGGAACGGACAGACCGCGGGTATTTTACTCTGTTTGACGAACTGGGAAAAGAACTGGTGTTCACAGGTCACCTGGTGTCAGTGGGCGACGAGTTCATCGCGGAAGACAACCGGCACTATCGCGTGATCTCCATAGACGGAGACTTTTGCCACACTGAATACCTCGGTGTGGTGGACCTTGAAGCCGCTACTGAACAGCCGTCGCTCTGGAGCAGGCTCACATCCTGGATCCCGCGGCTTTCGTCTGTACAGACGCAAGCGAGCAACCAGATCGCCATATACCACACGCACTCTTCTGAGTCGTACATTCCCACGGACGGCAGCGAGGCGACGCCCGGGCGCGGAGGTATATACCGGGTGGGCTCCGCATTGGCGCGTGCTTTAGAACAGCAGGGCTTCAGTGTTGAACAGGATATGACATCGCACGAACCTCACGACGCCAGGGCTTACGAGCGTTCCAGGAGGACGGCGTCCAGGCTCCTGCAAAAGCGTCCTCTCGCCATATTCGACATCCACCGGGACTCGGCGCCGCCCGAAGCCTATGAGAAACAGCTTAACGGCGAGAACCTGACGCAGGTTATGCTTGTCGTGGGCAGGCAGAACCCGCAGTTCAACTCAAATCTCGCTTTCGCCAAGAGCATAAAGGCAGCGGCGGACAAACAAGTGCCCGGGCTTATCCGCGGTATCTTCATGGCGCAGGGGAAGTACAACCAGGATATGCACCCAAGGGCGATGCTCTTTGAGATAGGTGCACAGACCAACGATCGGGAGGCCGCAGAACGAGGCGCAGCAAAGCTCGCGTCTGTGCTTCCTGCGGTACTGGGCGCGGCAGGAGCCGGACCTCAGAACAGGGGCTCCTACTCCGCCATCGGATGGATTCTTATCGCGCTAGCCGTAGGAGCAGTGCTCTATCTTGTCCTTGCTACCGGCGGGCTCAAGGAGGCAAAGGAAAGACTCAGGACACTGACAACCAAAGAGTTCGCCAACGCGATCGGTTGGTTTGCAAGAAAGAGGCAGCACGGAGACGACCGTAATAAACAATGAACGTAATTTACCACTGTTACGGAGGCACCCACTCTTCCGTGGTGGCTGCCTCCATTCATGTTGGTCTTCTGCCCGATGATAGACTTCCGGAAGATGACCAGCTCGTCTCGCTCCCGCTGTTTGACAAGCTGACATCCGCGGATGCGGGGAAGACCATCTTTGTGGGCGAAGATGAGCGCGGGCACCGGGTCTACTGCTTGGGACGGAGGCACTCTTTCCGCAGGATCAAGCAAGCACTCGTAGGTCTTGAGCGGATCTATGCGCCCGGGAGCGTGCGTACGCTGTTTGTGAATACGATGAGGTACGTAAATGTGAGCATGAGGACCGGCGGCTTTCTGTCAAGGAGACTGGGCAATGTGAAGGTGGGCAGAGCCGTAGTGCTCCGCGGTACGAAGGCAGCCTTCCGGGGGCTTTCTGGTCTTGTGAAACGGGTGAAGGCGAACCTTTCTCAAGAGGAGCCAGCCGGCAGGCGGGAGCAGGCTCCGCCAAGGACCGTCATCCTGGGCAGTGAAGGCCGGGTGGAAGGGCTGCTCGCCGCCTTGATTGCTGTAGAGCAGATGCACGCGCCACCTGATGCGGTCCGTATCAAGCAGCTGGCGCTTCTTGCACGCAGTCTTCCTGCCGGAGAACCCATCTGCATGGGCGAGGCGCAGCACCGGGAAGTGTACTTCTTGCCTTGCCAGGTTGAAGATCGGCTGGTGCTCGGCTCGCTCAGGTCTTGGGTAGACCAGCACTACGCGCACGCCGACTGCCGGCTCATACCTGTAACGCCGCGCTTCGGTGATATTACTCTCGGACAGTACCTCGAACACTACACGCGCATAGGCGGTTGGTTCTTGAGTCGCGGCACGGACATCGCCTGGACAGAGCTGCAAAAGATCGTCACGTAGAGGCAAAAAATGGAGCAGCCGGAAGAACAAAGTGCGTTCCGGCTGCCCTTCTTTTGGGCTTGTGGCTACTTTATGCAGGACGTGGAACCCACTCCAGAGAAGGGATATAATAGGAACTACAGACTGCAGGACGGTGGGGTAGACGGATGCACACGGGCGGTACCATAAGCGCCGTACCCAGCGGTTCCCTCGGTGAAGCGATGGGGCTTTCTCCGGGTGACGTGGTGGTATCCATCGACGGCCAGGCTCTCCGGGATATCATTGACTACAGATTCCTGATGGCCGGAGAAGAAGTGAAGGTTCTGGTCAGAAAAGCAACAGGCGAAGAGATTACTTATCATTTGGAAAAGGACTACTCAGAAGATCTCGGGGTAGAATTCACGGATGTGTTGTTCGACGGGGTGCGCTCATGCAACAATGCATGCGAATTCTGTTTTTTGCAGCAGATGCCGCCGGGGCTCAGGCCTTCCCTTTACGTCAAAGATGACGACTTTCGGCTTTCGTTCCTGTATGGCAATTTCATTACGCTCTCAAACTTAAAAGACGAAGACTACAAGCGGATAAAAGAGCAGGGGCTGTCACCGCTTTATGTGTCCGTCCACGCCACTCGCCGTGAAATCCGAAAGCGGCTTATGAAATGTGATATGAACGTGATGGAAGGGATACGCCGCCTTGTGGGCGCGGGAGTGGAAATTCACACCCAGGTGGTACTACTCCCCGGGGTGAACGACAAAGAGGTCCTCGAAGAGACCATAAAGGATTTAGCGGCGCATTACCCGGGGGTACGTTCAATCGGGGTGGTGCCAGTGGGGCTTACCAAGTACCAGAAGCGTCATATCGCCCCGTGTGACAGACGCGCGGCGGTGGATGCGCTTTCTCTTGTGGAGGTGCTTGCCGAGAGATTCCGGGCAGGCCTGGGCGAGGCAGTAGTATACCCCGCAGATGAGTTGTTCTGGCTGTCTGGAAAGCCCCTCTGGCCTGAAGAATACTACGGCAGCTACCCCCAGATCGAAAACGGCGTGGGGATGGCCCGGCAGTTCATTTCCGAGGTGAATGAGCACCTGTCACCTTTGCCGCACAAGGATGTCGCTATTGCGACTGGTGTGGCTGCGGCATCGCTACTTGCGCCCGCCTTCTCTGCCATACGGAAGGCAGGGGCGCGGATCACGGTCATTCCTGTGGAGAACAGATTTTTCGGTCCACAGGTCACCGTTTCCGGGCTCCTCACGTCGGGGGATCTGGCGCATGCGCTCAAGCGACCGCTCAAAGGGCCGGTGCTCATTCCTGCATCCATGCTGAATAGAGGCAGGTTCCTCGACGGAAAGACCGCCGCGTGGCTTGACCGCGCGGTCAATGCTGAGCTGGTCTTCACACCGCCTGATGGGGAGTCCCTGCTTTCCAGCCTGAAGGAGGTGCTGTAGCGTGCTGCCAGTGGTAGCGATTATAGGAAGGCCCAACGTGGGCAAGTCTTCGCTTTTTAACAGGATCATCCAACGCCGTGTGGCCATTGTAGAGAAGGAGCCAGGCGTGACGAGAGACCGGCTGTTCGGTGAAACCGAATGGCTGGGGAGGCGTTTTGGCATCATCGACACAGGCGGCATTATCCATGGTGATTCATCCAGCTTGGCAGTAGCAATTTTGGAGCAGGTCTCGCTGGCAATAGAGGAGTCCGACGCCCTCCTGTTCCTGGTGGATGCTCGCGACGGGCTGACGGAGGCGGATAGGGAGATAGCCGAGTTGATCAGAAAATCAAAAAAGCCGGTGATCCTTGCTGTCAATAAGGTGGACGACTTTTCTCGCGCGGCCCAGGAGGCAGAATTCTACTCGCTCGGCCTTGGCGATCCCATCAGCATCTCAGCAGCCCAAGGGCTGAACATAGGGGACTTGCTGGACAGGCTGGTTTTGTTGCTGCCGGAGGGCCGCAACGAGGCTCCGGGCCCTGATCCAATCAAGGTATGCCTTGCGGGCAGGCCCAATGTGGGTAAATCGTCTCTGCTTAACCGGCTCATCGGCTGCGACCGGGTGCTGGTTGACGACGCACCAGGCACCACGCGCGACGCCGTCGACGTGTTGTGGGAGCAGGGGAATAACAGGTTTCTCTTCATTGACACGGCAGGCATGAGGAGGAAGGGGAAGATCGGTACAAGGCTTGAGCGCTACAGCGTTGCCCGGGCGCTGGGAGCCATAGAGAGGGCCGACGTAGTGCTTCTTGTAATAGATGCGACCGAGGGAGTGAGCGAGCAGGATAAGCGGATAGCAGGCTATACCTCGGAGCACGGTAAGGGCTGTGTTATAGTAGTAAATAAATGTGACCTCCTGGACCGGGAGGGACAAACCACGGGAGATATCCTTGAGGACATCAGGAGGCAGATCCACTTCATGCCATATGCACCTGTAATGTTCGTGTCCGCAAAGATGGGAAAGAGGGTGCCGGACATCGTGCCCATGCTCCAGAAGGTATATCAGGCGTATACCGCCCGCGTATCGACTTCGAGCCTCAACAGGATAGTGCGAAGCGCCCAGGTATTTGCCCCCACGCCTTCAGCAGGTGGCCGGTCATTCCGCATATATTACATGACTCAGGTATCTACGAAGCCTCCTACGTTTGCCGGCTTCGTCAATGACCCATCCATGGTCACAGACCCTTACCGGAGGTACCTGGAAGCACAAATACGGGAGGAGTTCGGGTTCCTGGGTACACCCATAAACATTGTGTGGAAGAGAAGAAGGCCAGAGAGGGGGCCAGGATCGTGAGCGTGAAGGTATGCGTGTTGGGGGGTGGCGGCTGGGGTACCGCCATTTCCATACTCCTGGCGGGCAAGGGTGATGAAGTCACTCTCTGGACGCGCCGCGAAGAGCATGCCCGGGCAATGGCAGAAGAGCGATGCAACCGCGACTACCTTCCGGGGGTGATGTTACCCAGGACGCTGCATATCACATCTGACATGGAGCGCGCTGTGGAAGGTGCGGAGTTCTTAGTGGTGGCGGTACCATCGCACGGGGTGAGGGACGTCTTAAGGCGGCTTCCGCGTACGAAAATAGAAATGGTGATCGTGAGCCTAACAAAAGGGATTGAGGTCGATACCTTGCTTCGCATGTCGGAGGTGATCGTACAGGAGACCGGGACGAGTCCGCGCAAAGTGGCCGTGTTATCCGGGCCGAACTTCGCCCTGGAGGTAGCCCGAGGGCTGCCCACGGCCTCAGTGGCCGCGTGTGTTGACGAGGATACCGCAAGACGTGTGCAGGATGCATTCATGACCGAGAGGTTCCGAGTGTACAGTCATACCGACGCCCTGGGAGTAGAGCTCGGCGGCGCGCTGAAGAACATCTACGCGATAGGCGTGGGCATAATCGACGGTATGAATATCGGACAGAACGCCCGCGCCGCATTCATGACCCGTTCTGTGGCGGAACTGGCGCGGCTTGGACTCAAGATGGGTGCCAACCCACTCACGTTCGCTGGCCTGTCGGGCCTTGGCGACCTGGTGCTCACATGCACGGGGGAACTCAGCAGGAATCGCAGATGCGGCCTTTTGCTTGGGCAGGGCAAACGTCTTGAGGAAGTGCTAGGGGAGACCCGGCTGGTGGTAGAGGGTGTGAATACTACCCGGGCTGCCCGGAGGCTTGCAGCCAGGGAGGGTGTGGCGATGCCAATTGTGGAACAGATCCACAGCATCCTCTTTGAGGGTGCCCACCCGGGCAGATGTCTCGATAGCCTGATGACACGAATGAAACGGCGGGAACTGGAAGAGCTGGTATTTGAACAGAGTTGAGAATCCTTAAATACTATGATTGTGACGCGCGCCGCGCCGGAGGACGGGGGCGGCGTAGCGCTTTTTGGGAGCAAAAACACCAACTGGCTCCATAGTATCATTAGATAGCTATATTGCCCGAGGCTTGACCATATAATGTATTGACCGTGGGAGGTCAGCCGGCCCGACTACCGTTCGACTAAGCCGGCTCCATCAAAGGCATAAGGAGGGAAGAGAAGCGTGGAGAAGTTCGATATCTTCCGGGACATAGCGGAGCGGACAGGCGGCGACATCTACGTGGGAGTGGTCGGACCTGTTCGCACCGGGAAGTCCACCTTTATCAAAAAATTCATGGAACTTCTCGTGCTCCCGAATATAGCAGATGAAAACGAACGGGAGAGGGCCAAAGACGCACTGCCGCAGAGCGGCGCAGGTCGCACGGTAATGACCACAGAGCCAAAATTCGTTCCGGATGAAGGCGTGAAGATTACGATCAAGGACAATATCACGCTCCGTGTCCGCATGGTGGACTGTGTGGGATACACCGTGGAAGGGGCCTTGGGGTACGAGGACGGTGCCGGCCCGAGGATGGTGATCACGCCCTGGTTCGATTACGAGGTGCCGTTTGAAGAGGCCGCTGAGCTGGGGACAAGAAAGGTCATCGCAGACCATTCTACTTTGGGGTTGGTTATCACCACTGACGGGAGCATCACCGAAATACCCCGGGAGAAGTACGTGGAGCCTGAGGAACGTGTGATATCTGAGCTCAAGGAAATCGGTAAGCCCTTCGTCATCGTGTTAAACAGCACCCACCCGTTCGCTGAAGAAACTATGTCGCTGGCTGGTGATCTGGAAGAGAAGTACGATGTGTCGGTGATCCCAGTGGACTGTCACCAGTTCACTCAGGATGACATCGCGCTCATCCTCGAACAGGCCTTGTATGAATTCCCGGTCAAAGAGGTAGATATAAACCTTCCTGACTGGGTGGAGGCCCTCGACGCCACGCACTGGCTGAGAGCCGGCATGGAGAAGGTGGTTTCCGCTGCCATATCTCAGGTGGAACGGTTAAAGGATGTGGAGAAGGCTGTAGACAGCCTCGGGAAAAACGAATTTGTCGCAGAGGTCTCGCTTAAGAACATGGAAATGGGGACCGGACGCGCACGGATGGCGATAAACATCAAGGACGAAATATTCTTCGATGTGCTGACCGAGCTGACCGGGCTGGGAATGAAGAGCCGGGCAGACATACTAAAACACACAAAGGAGCTCGCAAGGGCAAAAACCGAGTACGACAAGATTGCGTCCGCACTTGAGGAGGTCAAGGAATTCGGTTACGGAGTAGTGCCGCCTACGATGGCGGACATGATCTTCGAAGAACCGGAACTCATAAGGCAGGGAAACCGTTTTGGCGTAAGGCTCAGCGCGCGCGCTCCATCCCTCCATTTCCTGAGAGCTGACATCGAAACCGAGGTCACACCTATAATGGGGACGGAGAAACAGTGCGAAGAGCTGGTGAAATACCTGGTCGAGCAGTTCGAGGATGACCCAAAGAAGATCTGGAACTCCGACATTTTCGGCAAGCCCCTCTACGATCTGGTCAAAGAGGGCATACAAAACAAGCTAATGCGTATGCCGGAAAACGCACAGCTGAAACTGCAGGAGACCGTGGAACGTATCGTGAATGAGGGAAGCGGAGGGCTGATTTGTATCATATTGTAACGCCGCCGATTTCAAAAAACCCCGATACGCGGGGATTTTTTTTGCCCAAAACAGGTTCTGAGCACACCTCCAACCTATAGCATTGGCTCTGTACCCCGTGGCAGAATTGTGGTAAACTTAAACATGTTAAATATAACAATAGCTGAATGTGAAGTAACAGCAGACCTGGAAAAAGGAGTTTGTCACCACAGGCAGGCTACAGTTGCTTGAAGCAACAGAGATTTGTAGAACGAATTGACGGGAGGGAAGAGACATGGTGCTACCTGGCCCAGGGCTGACGACCGCAATGGGTATTATGCCTCACAAGGACATGAATCGGGCGCTACAGCTCGCCCTGTCGCTGGATATTCCTTTTTGGCCGCAGTTGCCTCTTGCTGACGCAGGTGAGGATATGTACGTTCAGGCCGGACAGGGCTTCCCCGGCTTGACAGAGCAAATGGTGTTTGATAGAAAACGGTTTTACTCGGAGCTTGACGATTACTTCAGCCGGGGTCTACCCGCCTTGCGTGGTTCTTCCCTGACCTACGGCGCGTTTTTCGAGTTTGATCTTGCAGCATACCTGATGGTGCGCGGCCAGATCGTTGGGCCACTCAGCATGGCCCTTAAGATTCTCGACGAGCAGAAGAAGCCCATTATTTACTACGACGATGTGAGGGCAATGCTTTATGACTTCCTGCAGCGCAAGGCCAACGAGCAGTACGACGAACTCTACCAGAGAAACGCTCGATGTTTCGTGTGGTTCGATGAGCCCGGCATCGAGCTATTATCCAGCGGGTTCACTGGGTTTACATTGGAGAAGGCAAAAGAGGAATACACCATGTTTCTTGACGGGGTGAAAGGCCCACGGGGAGTGCACCTGTGCGGCAACCCTGATTGGGACTTCCTTCTCGGCTTCGACCTTGATATCCTCTCCTTCGATGCATTTCGGTTGGGGCACCTGGTGGTCAATTACCGCGAAAGGCTTTGTCGGTTCCTGGACCGTGGAGGGGTCATCGCGTGGGGTCTTGTACCAACTCATCCGGATGTTCTCGAACACTGTAACCCGCGCGGGCTCGCCGAGATGTTTGGTAAACTAGCGGACGCTCTCGGAAGACTCGGGTACACTAGAGAGCAGATCCTCGCTCAATCGATGTTCGCTCCAGCCACGTGCAACATCCTCGGCGCCGGTTGCGAGGCGGCAGTGGAGACCGCCTTCTCTTATCTCGCTAAGACCGTGCGCATCATCCGTGACGGCTAGTCAGTTCCTATTCTCCCATCTGGACTCAGCATACCCTCAGGCCGAAAGGAAAACGCATAGTCGCGAAGTATATTAGGAATATTACTATTTGGAGGGTCAGAGTGTGGAGACTGAGCAGATACTGGCGAGGCTGAGGTCGGCGGGGCACAAGGTTACCGAGCAAAGAAGGGTCATTATTGAAGCCCTCACCCGGTTTGGATATCCGGTGACCGCGCGAAAGGTTTACCGGGAAGCCGCAAAAGCAATGCCGGGTATCAGTCATGATACTGTTTATCGGAACCTTGAGATGTTATGTCAGGCGGGCACGGTAATCCAGATCCGTGCAAAGGGCGCCTCTCTGTTTGAACTGCCACCGACCCATCACCACCACATGGTCTGTGTGAAATGCAGCAAGGTGCTGTGTGTCCAGTACTGTCCTCTGACTTCCGAAGAGAAGACCCTCGCGCGGCAGCACGGCTTTCATGTGCTGGGCCACCACCTGGAGTTTTACGGCCTGTGCCTGGAGTGCTATCGAATCAGCTGAAAGAGGGGAGCAATACGGTGCATCGGCGATCCGCAGCAAGGTTTGTTCTGCTCGCAATGATTCTGAACCTGGCGACGCTTTCAGGAGCGGGGTGCGTGCTTATGGAGACAGCGCCGGGAGTCCTGCCAGCGAGAGTTGTTGTGGTGGCAAGCATATACCCCCTTGCCAGCATAGTACAATCCATTGGAAAGGATAATGTCGAGGTCGTCACCCTGGTACCCGCCGGAGCGAGCCCGCACACCTTCGAAGTCACGCCCCAGCAGGTAAAGAACTTTGCCCGGGCGGATCTATTTGTCAAAGTAGGAGCAGGACTTGACCTGTTTGCCGAAAAACTGGTGTCAGCCCAGTCTTCCAGGATCAGAGTAGTAACTGTCACGGATGGCCTCGAGATGTTGCGGTACGAGTATGAAGAGCTGGAGGAGGACGCAGAGGCTCACGAACATGGTGAACTCGACCCTCATGTGTGGCTCGATCCCCTGATTGTGAAGGAACACATCGCCCCGAAAGTGGCCGCCGCGCTGGCCGAGATAAGGCCGGAGCTGACGGGGCAGATCAGTGAAAACCTTCGGGAGTTCCAGGCCGACATAGATCGCTTGCACGCTCAGCTTGAAGAGATGTTCAGACCGCACAACGGTAGGTGCTTCATCTCTCTGCACGCCGCGTGGGGCTACCTGGCTTCACGCTATAATCTGAGGACCATTGTTGTTCAGGAGTTCCCCGCGCGGGAGCCTTCCGCCGGCTGGATCGCTCGATTGGTGGACCTGGCAAAGCGCGAGGGGGTCAGCGCAGTTGTGGTCGAACCCCAGTTCAGTCCCAAGGCGGCTCAGATCATTGCCGGTGAGGTAGGCGCACAGGTAGTGACACTCGACCCGCTAGGGGGGCCGGACCTGCAGGGCTACCAGACGTATTCGGCGATGATGATGAGCAATGCGATATCCCTTGTACGAGCCCTGAAGAAGGTGGCGCCATGAACGACGTACTGGTAAGTCTTGATCGCGTGTGGGTATCGTACAACTCCCGTATTGTACTGGAAGATGTCAGCCTCAAGCTGGGTCCGGGCCAACTCATCGGTGTGGTGGGTCCAAACGGCGCGGGCAAAACCACGCTGCTTAAAACCATAATTGGGCTGTTGCGCCCTTCGCGTGGGGCGGTGAGCGTGCTGGGGCAGAACCCCACGCACAGCACCGCGGTGCGGAGGGCCATTGGCTATCTTCCGCAGCGATCCAGGTTCAGTTCTGGATTCCCCGTGTCGGTAAGAGACGTAATTTCCATGGGACTCTTAGGCAGGTCCAGATCGTGGTCCTTACGTTCGCAAACAACGATGGTCTTAGAAGCGGCGGAGGCCGTGGGCCTCTTGTCAGAAATCCACGCGCCCATAGGTGAACTCTCGGGCGGGCAGCAGCAGCGGGCCCTACTGGCCCGGGCCCTGGTTTCAAAGCCTTCGGTATTGCTGTTGGACGAACCTACTGCGGGGCTCGATCTTTCGGCTCAGGCGCAGTTCTACGAGCTGCTGAAGACCATCCAGTCGTCGTCTGGGGTGGGCATTCTCGCAGTGTCCCATGATATCGCGGCCATTACGTACGTTGCGAACCTGGTGGTATGCGTAAACCGTACGGCGCACATTCATGAAAGGCCCTTCGCGGAGCTCCTGCAGAACTACCGTAGGGGTTACAGGTGCGAGTACGAAGCCTTTATCGAGCCATGGGATAGGTATGGGGGATAATGGAGATGCTGGCGTATGCATTTATCCAAAGAGCCCTACTGGCCGGGACAATGGTAGGCATTCTGTGTTCGGTTGTCGCAGTGTTCGTGGTGCTGAAGAAGATGTCATTTGCGGCGATGGGACTGTCCCATGCCGCGTTCGGCGGTGTGGCGCTCGGGCTTTTCTTCAGGATCGATCCTGTGCTTACCGGTGGGGCTTTTGCCACCCTGGTTTCATGGGTCATCGCCTTTGTGTCAAGAAACGGGAAGGTCGAGGAAGATACATCTATAGGGATTATGTTTTCCGCGGCCATGGCTGCCGGCATAGTCATCGCCGGTTTCACCAAGGGCTATTATGCGGACGTATTCAGCTACTTCTTCGGCAACATCCTAGCGGTAAGCAGGCAGGACCTGATTGTGCTTGGCGCCCTTGGCGGCAGCGTGCTGATTACGCTGACGCTGCTACACAGGCCGCTGCTTTTCATCTGCTTTGACGAGGATGCGGCTGAAGCGTCAGGTCTTCCCGTCGCTCTCATTTACTACACTTTGTTCACTGCAGTTGCCATCACTGTAGTGCTCACAGTCAAGATCGTCGGCGTGGTACTGGCGTCGGCGCTCTTGGTCATCCCTGCCGCCACAGGGCTTGAACTTTGCACCAACTACCGCACGGTGGTACTGGTTTCTGTATTAAGCGGCGTGGTATCGAGTATGGGGGGGCTTGCTTTATCGTACATACTGGACATCCCCTCGGGTGCCTCCATTGTCCTGGTGGCTACCGCCCTGTTTGCCCTGGCATTCAGTTTTTCGCCAAAGCGTGTACCGCTCATATGGCTAAGAGGCGCGCTGCGAAGGCCGCGAAAGAACGCGGCTGGCAATTCCAAGGAGGCATAGCGATGACCACAAGGTGAATATGGCAGAATATGTGGCAGATACCCGACCGGGGGTACGAAGAGTAAAAAACACTTTGATGCGGGGGACAGTGGCAGGTACAGTGGGCACCCTCGTACAGGCCTCTTTAAACCGGACGTGGCGCTTCGCAGGATTGACCAAGGAGATTCTCACAGATATGTTCGCCCGCGCGCTTCTGCTTCTTCCGCGTGAAATTAAGCCGTCCATGGCGAGTCTACTACTCGGTCTCTTTGCCCAAGTAGGATATGGATACCTTGCTGTCAGGGTGTCCGAGAGGTCTTGAGGCAGCGAGGACAGGCGCCGCAATGCGGTGGTTAACGCCTGATGCAGATCACAACAGTTCTGCAGAAAGATAGATGACATGGGTACGTTTGTACCATCAAGAGACGTGCTTCGTACATGAGAGTGTAACCTCTGTCTCGACTGAGAGTTCTAAACTTGTTAGCTCTTTGGCGGTTTCCGAATACCAACAGCCTACACGTTCGGGCAGGTCAGAAAAACACCAAACCGCCGGAGTAGTCTCGCGGCGGATTCTTATCTGGTCGGGCCGACTGGATTTGAACCAGCGACCTCTTGAACCCCATTGAACGAGGGAGACATTCCCCTACATACAATTGCATGCCCTGCAGTCCCTATTTATCAGCATTTTTGAGCATGGGAGAACCTTCCAAATTCCCTTTTGTGAAACCTTTTTCCCTTGTAATGTGTGTCAAATGTTTGTACAGGGTTACCTCTTAACTGTATATCAGTGTAACACGAGGGCTCTGAAAAACCGGCGTAATTGAGTCAAATCCGTGCGGTTTCCCGTGGGGACTCGGTGGTCACTACGGATTGGGGCGCATGGGAACCCGGGGCCCTTCGGTCTCAGCCGGAGGGGCTATGCGCGGGTCGGCGCCAGCTGGCGTTCATTCCGGAGTGAACGTTCCGCAAGAAGCCGTGCCATCCTTTTTACG
>JBFMAL010000037.1:0-26516 GCA_040755615.1 Bacillota bacterium | reverse complement strand
CTTGCCATTTTCACGGTAAGTCTTTCGAAGCAATACTGCGGTGTATACCTTGCCTTTATAGGGCCTGCGGACCTCCTCGATGAACATGGCTACATCACCTCGCTATCTATATTCCATATTGCATGCCATAATTCCTCCTTTATGACATAATCTTAATGGCTACATTTTTCACACAATAATGGCCTCAAAGCCCGTAATCACGCGGTTAGGAGGCCATTACAAAGGTGAACTTCCGCCTAGACTTACTGCCCATGTCGGGCATACAAAAAAAGCGCAGTATGTAAACTGCGCCTTGGTTATATTAGTTTACGGCCAGGTAACAGGCAGTCTTACTGTATCCCCCGGTTGGCCGGGGAACCAATCGCCTGTGTTTTGGCCTTTGACGGCTATGGCAACGTATGGTTTAGTGGCAGTAATTTGATATGTGACGCCATCTGGACCAACTGGCCATGCTGTTATATACGTTCCTTCAAGAGCGGTTCGTGTGGGAGCTCCAGTAGCACCCGACGCTTGATACATCATAATCGCACCATCGATAATTCTTAGATTGGCCTCTACTGCCCTCTGATTTGCCCTCGCTGTCGCCTGGTTGTATACTGGGACCGCAATGGCTGCCAAGACACCGATAATGGCCACAACGGCCATTAACTCAACAAGCGTGAAACCTTCCTGCTTCCTCCAGAATCTCCTCACCAGTTTTCGCCTCCCCTTAAGATTTATCTATTTTGTATTTGTCACGATTCTCTACATAAGTATTATACCATTATCTCCAGATCTTAGACACAACGCACGACAGATTGTTACATAACCCGAAAACGCACTCCCTTAAAAAACAAGGTACTTTCCTCACGGGTGCACAACAGCAAACCTGAGTCCCACCAGCACTCCGCTGGTGTATCGCTTTTCTAAAGTAATCCTGATTGTGGTTGTCTCAGTCTGGATAACATACGGTTCTAAAACCAGCCTTCGGGCAAGGTCAGCCAGCAGTCCGATCCTCTGCCCATTCACTGTCACAATCACCGCCCGCTCGCGTCCCACCTGCTCAAGCCTTACCTGGCTGTCGGCGGTCCACTCCAGCGTCTTATCCGGCAGGACGTTTGTCCTGAGCACCTGGACTTCGTCGACGAAAACATCCAGCCAGCATAGGTCCAGTGTCAGGATCTGCACATGCACTTTGCCGGTGAAAGGTTCTTCTCCGGTCTGGACAGGCACCAAATCGCTATCGGAACTCTCCTCTTCAAAAGCCGATGCATCCCCGTCAGCAGGGTGGAATGGATCCCGCCGAGGAGCCTCTTTGATCTGGCTTCTACCGGTCACACTGCGTGCCGGCGCTGAAACAACTACCGGCTCAAAAGGGTCTCTCTTCGGCATGACCACCGCCTGTGGCTGCAGAACATTTTCCGCGGCAGAAACCGCCTCGCCCTGCTTCTGGGTGAATGCGCCGGTATCCACAGTATCTGCCGTACGTTTGCCGCAAGCCGCCAGGAACAGTGAACAGACTAAAGCGGTGGATATCAGGACGCGTGCTGCCTTACCCCGCCTGTGAATGCTCCAGGAAAGCAAAGGACTCCCTCCCCTGCACCGCCGGCTCACCTGCCAGCGTAGAACGCGCTCGCCCTCACGGTAAAAAGCATCTCCGGAGGGCCTGCCCTTGCCGCACCGACCTTGATCTCATCTATTCGCACAGCTCGCTCAGAGCTCTCAGCGTGGCCCAACCAGACAAGCATTTGGTGATATTTCCCTTCCAGGGTAATCTGGACGGGCATCTCAAGGTAGCCTTCCTTCTTTACCCGGTCTCCGAACCTGACCTGCATGAGCTGCATGTCTGCAAGATCCGCCCATAATTGAAGCTGAAGCATGAGTTCGTCCTCTTTTGGCTCACCAGGCAACAAGCGGTCAAGAAGCATGCGCTGGCTCTCGAGCTGAACTGCCTGTTTTTCCGCCTCCCGCATTTTCTCAAGTATGGCGCGCGTTTGAGAAAGCAACACTTGCTCCTCGGCCACGCGCGCCTTGACGTCCGACAAAGCCCGTACCTGTCTGAACGAGAGCAGCGCCAGCGAGAGCAATACGACCCCGACCAGGGCGAACACTAATATGTCTTTGCTGTTCCGTTTTCCAGCCATATCACTCCGCCCTTCTTACGAACGGGTCATATTGCTCTCCCGGGAGCAGCGTTGCTTTTATCTCGAACTGGATAAGGTCTTCTCCCTGGTAGTATTCTACTGATGAGAACACGCATCGAACGTCCGTGAGCAGAGATACCTCATAAAGGCTTGAAAGCCACCGGGCCACCGATGGGTGGTCGTAGCTCCAGCCCCTGATCAGCACCTGACCCGCTGCCTTCGTGTTCTTAGAGTCCGATGGTAGATACGAGGCGGTAAAGTCTGTCAGCCATACGTTGGACGGGATCGCCGCGCCCATGGACTTCATAACGTCCAGCCAAGCAGGTTGAGTACCCATGGCGTTTTTCAGATGATCTGCCCTGGCAGACACCTCAGCCTGAAGTTGCATATATGGGGAGAACCGCGCCATCTCTGCTTTGAGAGCTTCGCGCTGGCGCTGGAGCGATATTAGCTCCTCCCGCTGTTGCCAGGTCGCCGCGGCAAGCCATCCGTAACCTGCGAGGGCAAAGGCCATCAGCACAGTGCACGCGACGATCACACGCGCCCGTTTCCGGCTGCGCCTTCGCTCAAACAGTATCTCAGGAGGCATCAAATTGACTTTAATCAAGCGCTCACTCCTCCAATCCCCGCAGGGCCAGGCCGACGCTCACAGTGAAATCGGGCCCCAGCGTCTCAATGTCAGCACCTGTATGCGTCTTGAGGGCGATGGTGTCACAGGGCTGGATGATGTGCACAGGGATTCCGAACTTCTCTTGGAGCATCTCTTTCAGACCCACGATGCGCGCCCCCGGGCCGCTCAGGAACATTGAGTCTATGGGCCCTTTACCCTGGTACTCAGCATAGGTTAGAGACGACCGGATCTCATTAATAAACGCCGTCTCCCACTCCCCAGGCTGCCAGCTCTTCTGTTGCTGTGAGGGGCCGGCAACAACTTCAACTGACATGGAATTCACATCATAATAGGCGTGACTTTGCAGCGAAACAGGTATGAACCTGGCAAACCGAGGCACCCCGCCCACAACAACCAGCAGGCTGCTGAGCCCGTTGGCGATATCCACGATGGCGGCCGTTCCAAGGAGTCTCTCCCTGGGGAGGGTGCGCATGGCAGCCAGGGGAGAAGCGTCGATGACGACAGGCGTCAGGCGGGCTCGTTCCAGGGCAGCCAATGCTTTTGCCAGCAGGTCTCTCCGGACAGCCACCAGCAACACTTCTACCTTTTGCGCGGCGCCTTCCTCAACGGTCCCAACCACCGCAAAGTCCAGCACCAGCTGGGATACCGGTATTGGAAAATACTCGCCAGCCTGAAACCGTACCACCTGTTCGAGTTGGCTATCCTTGATCTTCGGGAAGGTGGCAAGCCGCATCAATACTCCATGGTTTGCCACTCCCATGACCACGTTTCTGGAGGTGAAGCGGTAGTGGCTCCACATCTTCTCAAGAGCGATCGCCACAGTATCGATTTGGACGACAGCACCTTCAACCACCGCGGTTTCAGGAATCTCCAGCTGACCGGCACGGACCAGGGTCGTTCGCTTCCTGCTCTTATTCAGTTCTGCAACTCTGATTACTCCAGTATCCAGTTCTAATCCCACAGCGCTGCTCGTCTTAAATAAGCCCACGGGCCCTACCAGCTCCCTCCTGTCAGCCTGAAACCGGAAGGATTCCAAGAAACAAATATCACTGAGAAGAACCAGTGATTTCTCGCCAGGTCATAATTTCCCATCCAGCGTTTACCGGTTCGGAAAAGTGCGGGGGCGAGTCGTACGCCAGCCTCGGGTCGTGCGTGTAGTGCTTCATGTAGCCAGTCTTCCTGACCCCGGTTTTGGAATCGAACGTTCCCACGGCTCCGCGATACTTTTGGATTACCGAACCCACAATGTTGAGATTTGACTTAATGCTACCTGAGCTGTAATCCTCATATTCAAAGCACCAGTTGAGTGCCATGATGGTAGCGTGAATAGTCATCTCCGACGAAGCGACATCCGTATTGTCATATGCCGGGTTGCCAAACCACCCGTAGTGCAGGATCCGGACGTACTCCTGCGCGACCAGACCGAGCATGTCATCGGTCATGGCTCCCTTAGGGTTAAAATTCCCGTTAGCATACCGGATACCGTGTGTGACAGTGGCCGATCCATAATCGAAGTTCGTCGGATCCCGGCTGGTAATGTAGATGTTGTTGGCCGCTGCGATGGTTAGCCTGCCGTTAAGCGTTCCGGATACAAACACGTTTCCCGCATTGAGATCCCACTTGGAGCCGCTTGTACCGTCTACGTATATCACGCCGTTTGGGGGTAAGGGCCGGATCTGAACTGCGCCGTTCTTGTTGCGTATCTTGAGCTGGTTTCCGTCCAGCATGATGCTGGTACGTCCAGTAAAGCGGTAGTCACTCAACGCATGAAGCATGATCTGGGCGTTTGACGGAGGGAGGACCATGGGCGCAACCTTCTCCGGCTCTCCATTCAAGAACTTGGGATTGCTACCTGGGACGATGTTCAGGCTCCCGGAGTACGTGACGCGATCGTGAAACACCGGATTGCCGTTGATGTTGATGGTCCCGTTGGTATGAAAGGGTCCCCAGACATGGTCGCCCGTGATCCACCACACTACTTGTCCGTCGGGCGTTTCCTCACGATCGGTAATATAAATTTGCTGGACGAACTGCCGCTTGCGCACCTGAACCTCGACAGTGCGGCGGTTTGAGGGATCTTGGGAGGCCCATCCGGTAGACCTGATGGTAACAACAGGTGTCGCCTCTGTGGGCGGCTCTATCTCGAGATAATAGAAACCGTCCTCAAATGGGGTATTGACCCCGAGCCGCGCCTCCGAAGGCCCCTTGTCCTCCTCCGGGACTTCATAGTACTTGGGATTCTTGTTCAAATGCCAAAGGTACTTGTGTATTCCTGCTTCTGCAAAGTACAGTGCCCTTTCGCCGCCTGCAAAACGGTTCCCCATCTGCGTCTGGCTATCAACAATGTAAGCGGCGGAAAACCCCAGGATAGTAATGATAGTCACCACGAGCAAGGCTACGGGCAGTGCCAGACCATGTTCTTCTTTCACCCTGTATCTCATTTTGCCACCCCCCGGCTGCGTACCGCCAGGGCCGCCTGCACCGTTATCGGCCTTGACAGGGGAACAGACGCGTCATCTATGATCAAGTTAACGTTTACCACCAGGCGGGGAAGGTAGGCGCTGTCCAGCACGAACAGCGGCTCTGCATCACCGTTTATCACCGTAGATACCACTGTCTCACAAGACTCGGGCGCGCCGGTATACGTGTAGGGGAATTGACTACCCTCAGCCGGTATAACCGCACGCTCGAGTCTTCCCTCATCAAGACGGTATCGAACAAGTTCAGGCCGACCGTCCCCGTTTATATCAACGTAGATGTCCAGCTGGGTCGCTGACACGGTAACAGCGTCGTGAGCCTCCGTCGCCTTCTGCGCCTGGCGGACTTCGTCCGCCATCCGCAGGATGGCCAGGCGTCCCTCCTGTTCAGCCCTGGAAACGGCTGCAACCCTGTCCCAGCCTGCAAAACCATGGTACAGGTACTGGTATGCTACACCGAAAGCCGCAGCTAATATCGCAAGCGCCATTACAAGTTCTAAGATAGTAAGTCCGCCGTCCCTGCCCAGAGTACGTCCGTGTCGCATGGCAACCATCACCCCCATCCCGCACGGACTTCAGTACCGGTAAACTACAGTGTACTCGCCCGCTTGCACATCCACCACTCGTGGATCAATCCATCTGTTACCCGACCTTCTGAAGACGGTATAGAGCCCTGCTGCCAGATCTGAAAACAGCGCTTCGCCTGGTGAGCCCTCAGAGCCCGTCCTCTTCTCAACCAGGTATCCACCCGGTCCCTCCACTCTGATCCGTACATTGTTCCTCGGGTTCCCGTCGGCTCGTTCTGTTCTCACCAGAATACGGCGGAAACGTGGCTGTGGCACCAGGGTCACCGGATAACTCGAGACGACTCCACCGGCCGTCATCTGCTGTCCGCCCGCCACCCAGAATGCGTCATGTATTAATTCGGACTGGAAATAACCGTCTGCAGTCACCTTCACGCAGTACATGGTATACCTGTCCCCGTCCTCCGGCTCCCCGGATGGGGGCAGGTCATTGTCCGGCAGGTTGAAAGATGCCCTGCCGTCGGCCCGCGTGTGTGCAGTGGCCACAGGCGCGCCCGAACACGTGTCCACCCATCCGCACTGCGTCCCGGATTCTCCCTCTTCGCAGACGTAAGTATAGGTATGAAGATATATCTTTACCGTGGCGCCGACAACCGGTGCGCCTGTGTTCGCATCAGTCACTGTTACACTTGCAGTCGCCGGGTCCAGGAACACCTTGATATCTTTTTTGTGCTGCCCCGGGAAAGCAAATGAGCCGTCCCAGGGCGGGGCTTCGTCATCGGCTAAGACATAAGGCAAGTAGCCTTCAGCCAGCACAGAAAACCCATAGGAGTAACCGGGGTAGCCCTCTCCGACCGGCCACAGGCCTCCAAAGACGCTCTTATCGATAACACCGTTCATTTCTGCCGTGAACTGCTTTTCAATATTTCCCGCAAAAGGTGTGTGCAGGATGATGATGCCCGGCGAAGATATCAGATCGCCTGTCCGGCTATTCCTGAGTTCGAGGCTGAGCCAGCATGGATACTCCACCTCGAATTCTCTCTCAAGCGTTACGCCCTGGGTGACTTCAGCCTCCAGTTCCATATTAATCGGGTGGGTGATCATCCCCAGTAAGCTCGGATCAGGTCTTAATACATACACGCCTTCTCTCAAGGATGCAAACAGCGCTGCGCCTGAAGTGCCAGTCCACGCAGTCTGAGGCGCGTCCGGGCCCTGTGTCAGGTCTACGCGGACATTGGCAACAGGTTGGCGATCCCCATTCACCTGCCAGCCTCTCCAGACCCGCGCTCGCACATTGCCGCCGGGGTAGGCTTCTTCCTCCCCTTCCTGGGCAACCAGCGTGCGTACCTCTGCGCTTGCAGTTACCGCTCCTCTGAATAGTCCCGGCGACGTAACGACGACCCTCACCTGTTTATAATCGTAGGGTAATGGGTCCCGGCCGTCCACGTCGTCACTGGGGTCATCAACCCACATGATGTACGTCCTGATCGTGTACGTGCGGCCCGAGATTTCCCTGGTAGTCTCATGCGGTACCGGCCCTGCCGGGTTTCCACCGATCAGACCGACCTGCTTGTATGGGAGTGCCCTGATCTCCTCGACCACGCTGCTCGCAAGCTTGGTAGCAACCAGCCTCGAGGCATTGGCATCCGACGCTTCGGTAACAAAGACAAAAAGCGGGATGGAGGCGATGGCTACGGTGAGCAGCACGGTAAGGGAAACCATTACCTCAAGCAGCGAGAGCCCTTGCTGGTTCTTTACCCATTTAAGCCTCCGGCGCCTCATAGGACACCCTCCATATCAGGCAAGCGCCTCGGCCATTTGCTCAAGACTCTTACGCAAAAGGCGCGAGACTTTGCGCTGGGTTATGCCAAGCTCTTGAGCGGCTTCAACCTGGGTCATATCGCGGTAAAAGAGCAGGAAGATCACTTTGCGCTGCAGGTCACTGAGCTTTTCTATCGCCTGCTCAAGCACTATCCGGTCCTCTATGGGCAGGCGGAAGCTCTCATACCTTTTGCCGTGAATCCGGTTTAAGTCTACCTCATCCAGGGAAACCCACCCGGCGGTCATCGCCTGGATTAACCCTTCCTCGCGCACGTTGACGCACTCAGCGATACCACCCAGGGTCGGGACCGTCCCGGTCCTTGAAAACTCCTCACTGACTACCTGGTCGACCCGGTCCTGCAACCGGGAAATGCAGCCCAGCCTGCGATGTGATGCTTCCTTCCTAACGTAATGGCGAATCTCCCCCATGATGCAGTGGCCCGCGTAGGTGGTGAACGTGAAGCCACTGCTCGCATCGTATTTCTCCACAGCTTTTAACAGACCCTCAAATCCGGCCTGAAGCACATCTTCGTTTACACGGTCCGGCGCGTAGATACTGGCGAAGTGGCGGATGAGCCTTTCTGCCGCCACCGCCAGCTCGGCAAGCCGTTCCTCGCCGGGTGTCAGGAGGTATGCGCGAAACGCCGTTTCCAAGTCGGGGTTTGCATCTGACGTGCGCTCTTTTACCATCCTGACTGCGCTCCTATCGGACCTGGGTGATGGCCGTGAAAATCGGCAGGTACAAAGAGACAACGAGGAATCCAATGATGCAGCCAACCGTGACTATAAGAACGGGCTCTATCAGGCTCGCCAATTGCTTGGACATGGTAGCGACCTCAGCTTCATAGAAATCCGCAACGCGGCCGAGCATTGAGGGGAGTTCGCCTGTCTCCTCCCCGACACCGACCATCATCGTCACCATTGCGGGAAAAACCTTGCTCTGCCGCAACGGCCCGACCAGGCTCTGGCCTTCCTGAACCATTTCAGTGGCGAGCAGCACCGCGTCCGCTATCTGCTTGCTCCCTGAGGCGGGCCCTGCTACCTCCAGCGCCTGTATGACAGGTACCCCGCCGGAAAGCAGCGTAGAAAGAGTCCTCGCCATCCGTGCGATGGTGGTCTTGTGAAGCAGTGCACCAAAGATGGGCAAGCGAAACCGGATTCTCTCCCACGTGTCGCGGCCTCTATCGCTCGCCAGGTAAAGCCTCAGCCCGAACAGGACGACGCCGAGCACCAGCATATAAACGTACCAGTACGTTCTCAAAGACTCGCTCACTGAGACGATCACCCTGGTAGGAAGGGGCAAGGCTATGTCAGGTGGGAACATGTTGACAAAGGCAGGAACAATGAAAAGGAGTATTATTAGCGTAACTGCGCCTGCGAATGCGAGAACCGCCATGGGGTACATCGTGGCCGCCCTGATACTATCCTTCAGACTCCTGTCGCGTTCGAGCTGCTCAGACAGCCGCAACAGCACATCCTCCAGGGCTCCTCCCACCTCTCCTGCCTTCACCATATCCACGTACATCGGCGAGAACACTTCTGGATAAGCCCGTAAGGACTCAGAGAAATCCATCCCACCTTCCACGTTCCGTGCTGCCTCGTTCACCACGCTCCCCAATGTGGGGTTAGAAGTCTGTTCGCTAAGCGCGTACAGACTCCGCGTCAGCGGGATCCCTGCGGCGAGCATGGCCGCCAGCTGTCTGCTGAAAAGGCCAAGTTCACCTGTGCTCACGTTCCGGCGATTGCTGAGGACTGCCCGCAAGAGGGAACGTCGTACCTTTTCTACCACGATAACCGTGTAGCCCATCTTCCGCAAGCGGTCCGCGGCAGCTAACTCATGTTCTGCTTCTAGTTTCCCGGTCAGCAGGTTCCCTGACTTATCCAGGACCTCGTAAGAAAACAAGGACACCCAGCCTACCCCCATATCCACCCGTTCAGGTGCGAGCCCGGTCTCAATCCTCAGTATCCCAAGGTTATCTTTGTCTACGGCGTCATCTCAACTGTATTTAAACGGCTTTTTACACGTTAATCTTATCTTTTCGGTTTCGTGGCGTCAAGTACTTGCCAGTCCAACCGGCTTCTGCCAGCCGGGAAATCAGACTCAGCCGTTCCTTGAGCCTTTCTTGAGCATCCTCTCAATCTCAACCCGGTCTACACACCGGGATAGCACTACTTCTTTTGTAACAATACCAGATAAGCATAGCTCGGCCAACGCCTGGTCCATCGTCTGCATTCCGAAGGCCCTTCCCGTCTGCATCACCGTATACAGTTGGTGCTCCTTGTTCTCACGGATCAGATTGCGTACGGCCGGCGTGCTCACCAGTACCTCAACTGCAGCGACTCGCCCTTCCCCGTCGGCGCGAGGCAGGAGCTGCTGCGCAATGATACCCTGCAGAGAGTCTGCCAGCTGCTGGCTCACCTGATTTCTGAGCCTGTCCGGGAACACGTCGACTATCCTGTGGATGGTGAGCGGCGCCGTCTGGGTATGCAGGGTAGAGAAAACCAGGTGCCCCGTCTCGGCCGCAGTCAGAGCGATGGATATACTTTCGAGGTCCCGCATCTCACCGATAAGCAGGACGTCCGGGTCATGCCTTAAGACGCGTCTTAACGCCTCTGCAAACGACTTGGTGTCGCTGCCGACCTCCCGCTGTTTGATCATGGCCTTCTTGTGCGTATATAGAAACTCGATAGGGTGTTCGATGGTAACGATGTTGACGCTCCGCTCCTCGTTAATCAGACCTATTATCGAGGCCAGGGTCGTCGACTTGCCCGCGCCGGTCGGCCCTGTCACCAGAACCAGCCCGCGGGGGAGCCTGGCGAATTCCTTCACGATGGGAGGCAACCCCAGGCTGTCGAAACTTGGTATACCGATGGGAACGACCCGGAACGCCACCGCCAGCGATCCGCGCTGCTTCATCACATTCACCCGGTACCTGCTCACCCCTGGGATGGAGTAAGAAAAGTCCAGCTCCCAGTCGGCATCCAGCTGCTCCCTGTGGTAGGGATCAAGAGCGGGCGCAAGCAGCGCCTCGATATCCGCAGGCGAAAGGCGTGGCAGGTCCATGCGCCTGAGTTCTCCGTGCACCCGCACCACGGGAGGCAATCCCGCAGTCAGGTGAAGATCCGAACCGCCCATCTTGACGGTTCGCGTCAAGATTTCGTTAAGACCAGGTAACTCTTGAGTCGTCATACAATCACCCTCATCACTTCCTCAAGCGAGGTCACCCCTCGCCTGACTTTATACATCCCATCCTGACGCAGTGTTACCATGCCCTCAGAAACAGCCGCTTCCTTGATTTCCCTCGCGGATTTCCTCTCGAGGGTCAGCTTCTGGATCGTTTCAGTCACCAACAAAAGCTCATATATCCCGACGCGTCCCCGGAACCCGGTGTTGCTGCAGCGCATGCAGCCCCTTGGGTTGGCGCGGAATAACGTGATAGCTTCTTCCTTTTCCTCAAGAGGCAGGTCAGGGATGCGCTCCGCTTCCTGCCGCGTAATGGTATACGGCTCGCGGCAGTGCGGGCAGAGCACCCGTGCGAGCCTTTGAGCGAGCACACACGCCAGCGACGATGCTGTCAGGTAGGGCTCGATCTCCATCTCCGCCAGACGGCTGATGGCCCCGGCCGCATCGTTGGTATGCATAGAAGAGAAGACCAAGTGGCCCGTTAGCGCTGATTCTATGGCGATGGCGGCGGTCTCCCTGTCCCTGATCTCGCCCACCATGATGATGTCGGGATCGCTCCTTAGAATCGAACGAAGACCAGACGCGAAAGTGAGGCCCGCTTTCGGGTTGATCTGGACCTGATTCACCCTGTCGATCCGGTATTCGACCGGATCCTCAATAGTGATAACGTTCTTGCTGGACCTGTCCACCGCCGCCAGACTCGCGTAAAGCGTTGTGCTCTTGCCGCTGCCCGTGGGGCCCGTCACAAGTATGAAACCATAAGGCAGCTGAATCGTCTTTTTGTATTTCTCCAGCGTCTCCGAAGCCACACCCAGTTCTTCCAGCGTTATCATCCGGCTTGAGCGGTCAAGTAGGCGCAGCGTGAGGCGCTCGCCGTAGCTGGCAGGCAGCGACGCCACCCGGATATCGATATTCCGCCCCTCGACTTTAAGGGTCATCCGTCCGTCCTGGGGTATCCTTTTTTCGGCAATATCCATGTTGGCCATGACCTTGATCCTGGAGACCAGGGAGGCGTGTATCTTCCTCGGCGGTTGCATCATATCGTGCAGCACGCCGTCAAGCCTGAACCTGACCCGGAGGGCCTTCTCATACAGCTCGATATGTACGTCGCTTGCCCCTGCATTCACCGCATGCGTGATGATCAGGTTGGCCAGGTGCACCGCAGGCTTGTCCCCTGGTTCCTCTGACGGGGATACACCAGTGTCCAGGTGCTGCGGTTCCTCTTCCACGCTCTGCTCCACTCCGACGCTCGCCTGGCTGTAGCGTTTGATCGCTTCCTCGAGTTCGCTATCAGGGACTACGACCGGACGCACATCAAAGCCGGTTAATATGCGGAGGTCATCCAGGGCCAGGATGTCTGTGGGGCGCTCCATGGCAACTACCAGCTTGTCATCGGAGAACGCAAGAGGTAAGGCCCTGTAGCGCTTGGCCGCGTCTGCCGATATGGTAGCCATCGCCGCGGGGTCGATGGGATAGCCCTCGAGCGAGACGAAAGGCACGCCCGCCCGCTCTGCGACGACCTTCGCGATGTCCTCCTCCGTGCAGAAGCCCATCTTCACGAGCGTCTGCCCGAGAAGGCCTTTGTCCCCCTTCTTCAGGTTGTGGATCCGCAGCGCTTCCTCGAGCTGGGCTTCCGTGATGATACCTGCATTAACCAGCCTCTTCCCGATATAGTCCCGGAACTGATCCTGTTTCATTCCTCTTTGGTCACACCCCTTGCTTTCCAAGACCGGCGCGGTATTAGACCGGAGCTCCTGTCAGAGCCATCCGCGGTCCAGCGGTACCACAGACATGCTACGCTGTCCGCGAACGGTCACGGCAAGCCAGTTATGCCGTGTTTATGTAATTATGCTACTTCCCCTGCATTTCCTGTCTGTTATAGGGACATCCTTCGCATTGTCAGGCACACCAGCCAAGAGGTCCAGCGTCAATTCAAGGGCGACGCGTTCCGTGCACACTGCCGCCCCTCCCCACTCTAATATATCGTCACCTCCGTCCGATCCTGTAGCAAAAGAGAATCCGGAGTTTTGGATCCCCGGCACCCCGCATTTGCAGAGATACCCGCATCACATCGAACCTGGAGGTCTGTCATGGAGTGTGGAAGCGCTATTCCTTCAGCGCCCGGCACCTGATCTCCCCTGAATCAGTTTCCATAATGCGGAACTCGGTATTGTTCCACTGTTTGCCCCGTCCCCGGGTAAACAGGCTGAAGGCCTGCTTTAGGATATGGCGCTCAAATCCGTACCCCTTCGGAACGGTCAGCTCAACCAGGTAGATCTGCCTCGTGGGTTCCCGCTCCACCTCCTGTCTTATTCTTGTCACAACTTCTTCAACGAGTGAGAACTCGTGCAAGTACCGCCACCTCCAGAAGGCTAGTCTTGCCATCCGGAAAACGAAACATTTATGACTCTACGAGCCACAGGCTAGAAAATGTGCTTAGGGATTCCCTCCAAAGCCACGTTCGTCCATAAATAGATACGGGAGGCGGAGTTAAGCCGAGCTTTTTTGGTGGTTCAAACCCCGAGATTTCCGAACGTCAGGTTGTTGAGGCCCGCCTCACTATCGCTCTTGGAGGGTTTCCCCATGGATGCTGTCTTGGAACGCTGTGGTCCACTGGAACAGAAAGCCGGTTTCCGAGCTGCGGACGCTCGGTACGACTACCGAGGAACTGCTAGCCATGGCTGACTGGCTGGAAGAACATCAGTGCACCCATGCGGCCATGGAAAGCACGGGAGTATACTGGAAACCTGTTTGGAACCTATTGGAAAGTTATCCCTTTGAGCTGGTCCTTGGCAATGCCGGGGCGTAAGACTGATATGAAAGACGCAGAGTGGATCGCCAAACTTCTTCGCTGTGGTCTGATTGAGGGTAGCTTTGTTCCTCCCACAACGATAAGAGACCTCAGAGATGTTACGCCGTGAAAGGCTACCAAGAGATCCCGGGGTTAGTCTTGGGGGATAGAGAGACGGAGGCAAGCTCGGCAGCGTTTTTGACCATCTTCTTAAGGCCCGGGAGTTACGGGGAGTAGACCTGGTGGTATCCGATGACCATAAGGGACTGGTAAGAGCCATACAGACAGGGTGATTTCCACGGCAAGTTACGCCTGGTGTTCGAAGCCCCCGACATGGCCACAGCCCGCCGGCCCCTGGAGCAGATTCGGGTTCCCAAGGCTATTTGATGCCTTGGAGATGGCTTTGAAGACACCATGGCGGTCATGCGGCCTAGGACCACCAACGGCGTCGAGCGGCTCAGGGAACGGGTGATACGGATATTTCCCAACGAAGACTGGCCGTGCTGATGGAAATCCATTAGGGCTGGTCTGAAAGCACTCGAGAGCCTTACATGGCCGCCCTTTTGTACGCGGATCACCAATACATCCACCACTACAAACGGGTACTCCTGCAGTTCCCGGCTCTTCCATTGCCCCACAACCTCGTCCAGACCCTTGCGTACCACAAAGTTCCTACCACTGCCCTTACCTTACGTGTCAATACCACGTTTACCACATCTCTACCGTGGCCAGGAGCCGCCTCTCCTGGTGCCCGTTCCGGTAGCCTTCACGCTCCTGAGCCCTCTCGTAACCACCTGCTCCACCAAGACGGCTAACCCATTGTCACGCGTAAACAATTGCTGCATTACCGCCTCGTCTCTGGTAATCTTGTACTGGGCCGTCCTCTCATCCTTCAGGGTTGATTTGGGTTTCCCCACCTTTCATCTACCAGGGAGAGGGTGGCCTTTCCTCCTTCACCTCCCTCTCTAGGCCTCTACCTCTGCTTACCCTTCTTACACCATTCTACCGGACAGTACTGCTCGAGCTTGGGAACCTACTGTGCTTTATACGTTCTCACAACGTGTTGCCGAGGACGTTTTCGTAAAAAAGGCGGGGCGCGTGCCCCGCGTGGCATGGAGAAGGTCCCGAGCCAGGGAGGGGGGTTTCCAAAACCCATCGCTGCAACAACCTCACAACCGGTGGAGGATGGGGGAACCGGATCTTCACGAGGAATCTGCGTGCGACAGGTATGGCCTGAAAGCCCGGGACCCTTCCAAACTCTTATTCCAGGTCGTTATGCGTTTCACAAACCGAGCGCCGAATTGTCCCGTAACTGTGTTGCCCGAGCGCGCCCCCGCTTCTTCGAGAATCAAAACTAAACGTGCGCCTGCCTCTTACGTGCCTGTACGTTATGTGTACCTCAGGGTTTGCGAGCACCAGCACGAGTACTGTTGACGATATGTCCCCAAGGGGAAGACAATCGACGTGGTCGGTCTTAAAGACCGCCTGAACCTCAGTGCCCCGCCCGATAGCCGAGTGGATCAGGAGCTCCCCGCCGGTCATCTCACACGCCTGCTGCAGGAACGGCAGCCCGAGGCCGATCTTCCTCTTTTCCTTCGTTGAGTAGAACGGGTCCATCGCGTGTGAAAGCTCTGTCGGATCCATCCCGCGTCCATTGTCTTTCACGCTCATTCTGAGCAGGTGCTCGCTTTCCTCCTCGACTATCTCTATGTCAACAGCCGTCGCACCCGCCGCCACGGCATTCTCCGCTATATCCAAAAGGTGAAGGGATATGTCTCTCATCGTCACTCCTCCAGGATGTACCTTCCGCGCTGGTTTGTCGCGCATATACCAGCTCTTTGAAACTCGGGCGCCTCATCATCACCCGGGTGCAGACAAGTCCGATCTCATCCAGTCTGTGCGCGTCAGAGAATCTCACCAGCGGTATGCCGGCGGGCAGCCGTGTCCCCGCGCGCGGATACTTCGCAGGCGACCACATCGAGATCGCCCGGTAGCAGGCCGAGTACTGGCAGCAGCCCGTGAGACCCCTTGTCCACGTGAGCGGGTATGACGATGCCGCCGAGCTCAACGGTGGCCTGCAACACCACCGATGCGCCGAGGTCCGCCGCTGTAAGTAGGAACCGTCGTGCCTCCCCGGTCACCTGCCCCGCCACGTCCATGAGGTGCTGGTCGCCGAAAACCCTGGGGAGATTGCACGCCTTAGGGAGCGACATTGAAAGCAGGCGGTGAAGCGCCTCGAGCTGCCGGAGCTTCCCGAACAGGCACAGCAGGTGTACGTCTTCCCTGGTCTGAATCTCCACCCCCCGTATCACACAAAGCCCCGTTCCCAGAGCAGCCCGGCGGACCGCAGCCACGTTCAGTGCAGAATTGTGGTCGGTCACCGCTATCATGTCAAGACCTGATTCGGTCGCTCTCTTCACGATGGCTGGGGGGAGTCATCTCCGCCTCGGCCCACGGCGAGAGCGCCGTGTGAACATGCAGGTCAACCCTGAACTCCTTTACCGTTTCAGCACGCTCCATAGGCGCCCCGCCACTTCAAAACTGGATTTCCCGGTGACCAGTATGGGAACCCCATGTGTTCGTGCGCTCGCCAGGGTCCTATCTTCCGGCTTCTTGTCCGAGGTGATCACAATGGCGGATACTCCTGTCACGGAGGCCACCGCGACGATGTTCGGATGAGTATGAACTGTAACCCATATGTCCCCATGACCAGCTTGCGCCATCACATCGCTCAGCATGTCCGAGCACCAGCAACCCTTCACTTCCTCGTCGAGGCTTTCCGCTTCCACCGCGATGTCAAGGCCCAGACGCTCCGCCAGCTGCCTGCAAGTCATGCGAACCATCCGCTCTCCGTCATCTGCATCGCGCGCCTGTCTCCGAAATTCGCAACGGCCGTCCCCTGCCAAGCCGCACACCACGTCCAGGGCATACGTCCTGCAGGTGGGGCTGCCGCACGCGCCGCAGTCATAGCCCGGCAGTTCCTGAAGAAGCGCTTCCATCCGCTCGAGCCTGTCCAGAGCACCCCTGACGGTGCTGTCCATTCTGAGGACGTCCCTCGGCGGTATCGTCCCGGCAAGGTGAAAGTATCCTTTCGGGTAGTTTTCCTCCACCCACTCAACCGGAACCGCCAGCGACTTCGACCTCCGGTGCTCAGACAGCATCCTGTTCCGCACCCTGGCGATGAAAGGGTTTTCCACGGTGAGCGGCCCGCCGATGCAGCCTCCCGCACACGCCCGGGCTTCGATGAACTCGATGTCCCGGAGCTTTCCGCGCTCAAGCTCGTGAAGCACCGTGATGACCGCGTGAATCCCGTCTACAGCCAGCACTTTCTTCGTTCCAAGCGACAGCGCTTCCCCGCCTGACCGGGCCCAGGATATTCCGGAGCCTGTCGCCATTTTCCCGATCTTTTCCGACTTCCGGGGGTCAAGCTTCTTAAACACTAGCCCGAAGATGTCGGACATGGAAAACGCCCCATCCACGTACGACCTGCGCCCTCCCACCGGCTGTTTGATGGCAGTCACACGGGCAGGACACGGGGTAATAAGAAAGCATCCCACTCGCTGGTTGCTAGAATCGCTCCAGGCACCCGACTCCTGCTTCGCCATCTTGGCTGCAATCTCGATGGGTGAATCCAGCGGGATGATATGCCCGAGCAGATCCGGATAACTCACCTGCAGCAGGCGCACAACCGCGGGGCACGCAGGGGATATGAGCGGCGCTTCCCATTTCTCTGTCTTCATGAACATGCGGTAAGCCCGCGTCATAGCTTCCTTTGCGTACGCTGCGTCAAACACTTCTTGGAACCCCACGTCTTTTAAGGCACTTATCACGTGCTCCGGTTCGACTTCCGGTCCGAACTGGGCGTAGAACGACGGCGGGACTAGCGCGATGGAAACATCGAAATCACCGATCCGCTCCAATGGGTCCGCCATAGCCTGCCAGGCGTGCTGGTGACAGACGCGGAAGCACTCGCCACAGTCGATGCACCTGTCCTCCATGATCACCGAGCGTCGTCCCCTTACGCGGATGGCTTCCGTGGGACACACTTTGATGCACCTCGTGCAGCCTATGCACCTTGAAACCTCGAGCCTCACGGAATGGTAGTACTTCAAGACGGTCGCCCCCTAGATGGTGTTAACCTCTTAAGACGACGGAACGAACGTGAGTGCCTTTCCCTACTTCGGAACTGATCTCAAAGATATCCGAGCACTTGCGTATATTTGGAAGGCCCATTCCTGCGCCAAAGCCCATCTTCCAGACCTCAGGAGGCGCAGTTGAATAACCTTCTTGCATAGCAAGCTCTATGTCAGGTATGCCAGGTCCCCTGTCCTCCGCGATGATCTCCACACCGGTGTCGAAGATCCGAACCCGCACTTCTCCCTCGTATGCATGGATAACGATGTTTATCTCCATCTCATAGGCAGCCACCGCGGCGCGCCTTGTAACCTCTCGTTCAAAGCCTATCTGGTGCAGGATCCTCTTCAGTTTGGCCCCTACTTCTCCGGCGTTGGTGAAATCCATGCCCCGAACGCGGAACGTGAGGGTGGTCATATCTCCAGGTACCCCCCGTTGTAGCCCTCGGGACTCACGGGTCTTACAGCACTTTGGAGCCCTGCCCTGTACAGGAGGGCCGAGCTACGATACGCGCAGTACGGGGTGACGATGATGACGATGCCCTTGGACCGGGCCAGTTCCAGCACACTCTGCTGCGGCATCTTGTTCTGAACAAAACACACCGCAGGCGCATCCACCACTTCAGCGACGCGGACCGGTTGGCTGGTGCACAGTGCTGTTACGATGAGTGTATCGGGACATGCATGGCTCAACACATCGCTCATCAGATCCCCCACGAATACCGAACTGATCTCGACGAGGCCGGGGCGCGGCGGCGCTGCAACCGCCTCAGCATCGAGGATACTGATGACAGACAGGAGGTCCATTGCTTCACACCTTCTTTACCCGACCTGTGGTACTGTTCGCAATAATCTGTGAATACAATCACAAGTGAGGGCAAATAAAATGGGTAAGGTCACCGTGCCTTTATCTTTAACATTATATTCATCACACTTGTCCCATTCTCCTGCCCGTTTCACAGGCTTTTAGGCGAGTGCAGGCACAATGCTCGGGGACGTGTACTCGGGAAGATACCTGTATGTTGCGCATCTTGTCATCTCTTCCCGCAGCGCAAGGCGAGCCCTGTTTAAACGGGACTTAACCGTACCAACCGGGCACATCAATACTTCCGAAATCTCTTTATAGCTCATGCCCTGAATGTCTCTCATGACGAGCACTGCCCTGTAGCCGACAGGCAGCTGCGAAATGGCCCTGCGTACGGCGTCTTTCAAGTCGCTCTCCTCAGCGAGCTCGTCCGGTCCCGCTGAGCCGTCTTCCACTTGGAATTCGAGCTCTTCGTTATCGTAGTGCACAGGCGCGTCTAAAGAAAGCGCAAGCCTCCTTGACCTGCTTCTCAGACGGTCGGTACATACATTCGACGCGATGCGGAAAATCCACGTGGTGAAGCTGGAATCGCCCCTGAATCTCCTCACTCCGGACCACACTCTAAGGAGCGTCTCCTGGGTCAGATCCGCAGCGTCCTCCCGGTTCCGGGTCATCCTGTAGGCGAAATTGTAGATCTTCCTTTCATAAAGGGAGACGATTTCCTCGAACGCAGAAACATCGCCCTGCTGTGCTCTTCGGATGGTGGCGTCCAGGTTCATGGTACAGACCTCCTTGGCTGTCTTACAGTTCCAAGTGTACCATCCTGAAGCCGTGAAACCATCGTGCATAACCCCTAATTGTCAGTATCTTTCATGCCTATTGCGGATAAGCCATTTAGCTTATTGCCCTTCGGTACGGTAAACCGGATCTCTGTACCCTTCCCCGGTTTTGACTTTACTGTGAGCTGGCCACCGACGAGGTATGCCCGCTCCTGCATCCCGAGAAGGCCAAGCCCGCCTCTTGCTCTGCCTTCGGCGATGCCGCCAAAGCCCGCGCCGTCGTCCTTGACGATGGCCGTGACCATGCGCCTTCCATACTGGAGCGACACCGTGACCCGACTGGCATTAGCGTGCTTTAGCACATTATTCAGCGACTCCTGTACAACCCTGAATACCGTCAGTTCCGCGTCTGGGTCCAGCTTGCATGGCGTTCCGTCCACAAGTACTTCCGTCTCTACGTGCGCCTCTTTGCCGAACCTGGCTATGAGCCATTCGAGGGCAGGCAAGAGCCCCAGGTCATCGAGCATCGGAGGCCTGAGGTCGCGGGTTGTGCGCCTGAGCTCTTCCAGGGTGGCATCGAGCAGTTCAGTCGCTTCCAAGATACGCTCCTTCGCCGACCTCGGGTTTGAATGGATCTCCTGTGCGCCAAGGTCAAGCCGCCGTGAGATCGCCACAAGCGCCTGCACCGTCGTGTCGTGCAGCTCGCGTGCGATCCGTTTTCGTTCCTCCTCCTGCGCACGGGTAACTAGCGCGAGGTAATCCTGAAGCTCTGACTGTCGCCTTAAGGAATAGCTCAGCTCTGCATTTCTCCTGGCGATTTCCTGCTGCATACGCCTCTTTTCTGTGATATCCCGTGCAATGCCTATGAGCCCTGCGGTCTCCCCGTTCTTCTTGAGCGATGAAAGCCGGACATCAAGCAGCACCTCGGTGCCGTCCTCACGGACGCCAGTCCACTCCAGCGACAGGTTCGTCTCGCCGCGGCGCCTCGCGTCCTTCAGCGCGGCCTTTGTACGTTCCCACGTTTGGGGCGTAACCACTTTTGAAAAAAAGCTGCCAACCAAAGACTCGGGCGAATAACCCAGGACATCGCGTGTGGCGGTATTTAAGAATGTGAAACGGCCCGCTGTATCGGTGGTGAATACCATATCACTCGCGTTCTCTGTGATCGCCCGGTACTTTTCCTCTGACCTTTCAAGTTCCTCGTGGTGCCTGTAGCGCTCCATGCTCAGGGCGATAATGCGGGAGGTGCGCAGGAGCTCGGTCTCCTGTTCGGCAGAAAGCATCTCGTCGCGGCTCCCTCTCCACGACAGTACGAGCAGGCCCTCGGCCGGTTCGCCCGCAGAGAGCGGACAGATCAGCGCGCTCCCTACAGTGGAGAAATCCAACACCTCGTCGCCGCTGCCTTCGTTGCGCCGCAGCGCAAGAGGCGTACCCTGCCGCAGCACGCAGAGGAAGACTGAACCTTCGTGAAGCCGGAGCGAAATGCGCTCGCCCACCAGGTCAGTCCCCCAGGCGGCCTCGGAGATTATGGCGTTTTCCGCCACGTCGTGGGCGAACACCGTGACCCCGTCGGCTGAGAAATACTCGGCGATGCGAGCCGCAGCGCGTTCGAGCGCGGCTTGGAGCGGTCCTCTTTCGTGGAGCAAGAGCGCTATGTCAGACTCAAGAGAAGCCATTCTCATCCACCTCTATGAGCCCTCTCTTTATGGCGCGGAAGACGGCTTCAGTCCGGCTGCTCGCCTCTAGTTTGGCGAAGATGTTGGCGAGGTGTACCTGGACGGTTCTCGGGCTGATGAACAGTTCCCGGCCGATCTCCTTGTTGCTCATTCCCCGTGCCACGAGTTTCAGCACTTCCAGTTCCCGCTCGCTCAGGCTGTCAGTGACCACTGGAGCGGGCGCCGGTTTCCCTGACAGCTTTCCGATAACCTTCCTGGCGATCGACGGGTGAAGCACGGCTTCGCCCTGGAACACCGAGCGGACTGCTTGGACCAGCTCGGCCCCGCGGACATTTTTCAGCAGATATCCGGAAGCGCCCGCTTCGAGCAACGCTGAAATGTACTGGTCGTCGTCATACGCGGAGAACACCAGAATGGACGTCTGGGGACAGCGCTGCTTTATCACCCGGGTGGCGTCGATGCCGTTGGTACCGGGCATGGCTACGTCCATGATGCACACGTCCGGGCATACTTCTTCCGCCAGGCGGATGGCTTCGTCGCCGTCGCCCGCCTCGGCTACTACCTTTATGTCCCCTTCCCTCTCGAGCAGTTCCCGCGTCCCCTCTCTCACCACTAGGTGATCGTCAGCAAGCAGGACCCTTATCTCGCGCTTCAAAGCATTCACCTCGCTTGCCAGGTTTCTTGAATGAACCGAATGCGTATGCCATACCCTGATATGGGGAGGAATGGGCGTGAAATCCGCAAAAGTACCTTTGCTATGTCTTGTGCTGCTATCGCTGTGTGTGGGACCCGCTTACAGCAGCCCTGATCCCATCCACACCGTCATTTTATACGCGGACAATCTGCTGCCTTCCGACAGCATCATAGATATAAACGGGCTGCCTGTGAAAAACAGCAACTACTCAGGGGTGCCTGTGGGCAGGTCCGTCTATTATTACTGCCTGGCCCCCCACTCCTGTTTTTGCCCGGTGTGCAGGGGCGAACCAGGCAGGGCCAGGGTCCAGTTCATCGAACCCGGCTCGGATGAGCCGCTCGTGATCTACACTCTGACTAAATAGACGATCCATCCTTGCTCTGGTTCGCGAAGTTGATCTTTACATCCGCAAGAGTTGCACGCAGCCTCCGCCTTTCCTCTTCGCCCATGAATGGTGAGGCCAGCCTGAACAGTTCTGAGGCGCAGTCAATTGCCAACTTTGCCTGCGCCAGGTCCTTCTTCATTTCTTGGCCCTCCATCACCAGCCCCATGTAGGTCCACGCCTGGTTGATGAACATGCCGATCGTGATCATAGCCATGTTAAGAGGAGTAAGGTTGAGCCTGTTACTGGTATCGCCGGTTTCCCGAGTAGTCTCTTCTTCTGACATCAGAATTACACCTCCGTAAAACCGTGGACGTCTATTGCTTGGACCTGCCGAACGGGCACACCCACACGCACAACCCACATATCGAGCCGGATGAAACATTCCACTCGCTCCGCCTCTTTGAAGAAAAGTCAGAACACGCGTGCGCGCAGAACCTAACTTCCCGCGGCTCGTCGGGAGAAAAGCGCCTGCCGGTGAACGCCGATACCGGACATATCTTCACGCAGAGATCGCAGTCGCCGCAACGGTCCTCAAGCGGAGAGCCCACTTCAAGGAGGGCGTCCGTCAATATGGTGGCGAGCCTGACTCTGGGTCCGTGTTCGGGAGTGATAAGTAGGCAGCTCGGACCAATCCACCCTAGGCCGGCAAGGTGTGCAGCGCACTTGTGCGAAACGAAGCCCAGGAGGTTGTCTTCATCCACCGTGTGGCTCGCGGGAACAGGCAACGCCCGAAAATTATACTGTTCGATAGTATTGGCAAGTATCAACGCGCACCTATTCAGAACAGGGTTTACGGTCTGGTAGATCTGGTGCACGTACGTCAGAAGGCCGTGTTTTCCGTGCCTGACCTGGTCTACAAGCGCACCGGGGAGCCTTACACCGATAGATACTGCCCTCGGGAACTGGTCCACCAGTTCGTCTCCGAGCAGAGAACGGGCAGGATTCATCTGGGCAACACCGAAAAGATCTGCACCAAGATCTTTGGCGAGATTGCGCAGGCTGCGCGTAAACTCTCTTTCCACCTGGTTTTACCTCCCGTTTTTTAAGAAATGAGGTAATGCTCTTTGAGAGTCTGCAATGAAACCCGGGGTCTCACCCTCTCGGATCATACGGAAGTTGCCGATAGACTGTTTTCCCGTCTGAAAGGCTTGCTGGGGCGCAAGCGGCTTCTGCCCGGTCAGGGCCTGCTCATTACCCCCTGCCAGTCCGTCCACACGTTCCTCATGAGATTCCCCATAGACGTCATCTATATAGATGGGAAAGGAAAGGTATGCTGGATCGTGGAAGAGATGCAGCCCAACAGGACAGCACCGCTCATCAGGCAGAGTCTTGCCGTGCTTGAACTACCTGCAGGCACTGTCCGCAACACCGGCACCGCGGTGGGAGACAGCCTTGCCTTCATAAATTCCTGAAGACGGGCTTTGATTCCTTCCGGCACTCCGATGGGAAACTTTCGGGCCGGTGGCAGAAGCATATGGTTAAAAAAGGAAGAACGGCCTTCCGCCGTCACCCTCGCTTCTGAGTCAGATCTGCCCAACCAGCCTGGCGAATACGATAGCAAGCCGCCCAATGATCGCAGGGGTAAACTGAAGGAACTGCACATTGAACAGGACGGGGACTGCATAGATGACAAAGCCGGCAAGGAGCCCAAAGACGGCTCCCTTTGCTAAAAGGGCCTTTGATGTAATATATCTTTGACAAAGAATACGAAGACTACCAGACGACCGAAAATGAAGACACCGCTCCAGTCAAAGAATCTGAGCGTTGACAATCCAAGAAGGTGGCGTGAAATGAAACTCCATGCATTCATTACTACACCACCGGCAAGACCGGCTATAAAACCCCTGACAGTTCTGTTATCTGTTCCACCGTATCAGGGATTGTATGCTTTCACCTGCAGCAGCTATGGGCAAGTTCTTGTATTGATTGTGGTATTGAACTTATGTGAGCAGGCGCCGGATGCATTAAGCGGGGCGCTACTGCACCCCGCGACCACCTGTCCTCTGAGTAAGGCTGCGTTCCGCTTCCTCGATGGCCAATTTCACCAGGTTGCCGCACTCTCGCGAAGGTACACTTCCCCAGCCCTCTCGCGCCACAGTGTCAGCCACACCCAGTCTTCCGGCAAGCTTCATCTTAAGCTCTTCGGACATAATCTTGGCCAAAGAGTTTTCACCCCCCTTCGAACCAGGCGGCAGACTTATTATCCCTCAGTGTTGGCTTTTTTAGCAGATGGCTAAACTCGTCAGGCCCGAAGCAGCTCGTTCTGCAGGCTGTGACTTCGCCGAAAACAGCTTATCCACCACCTTGAACCGCCCATGACTAAAGGGGCTGTTGAAAAAGGGGTACTTTTCCTCTCAAATTAAACCATTAAGAAACGAGATTGAAATATGGCCCTATCAGATGCAAGTGAACCAAAGAAAAAATTGGCTTAGTTTTAAATTGCATAGCTCTTTTTGGGCTCGGACAGGCATGACTGCCTCCCTTGCTTGGGGAGGTTTCCTCCTGGTTAACGCTTTGACCATGCGCTTAATGTTCTGGGTTGTGGCAGTCAACAAGCACTGTTCCTTAACGTGCTCAAGACCTGTAAACCTGGCCCTTCTAAGCCCGTGGCGCTCTTTGGCTTCCCCAAATATGGTCTCGGGTCCGGTACGCTGCCAGATGGCCGCGTCCCGTGCTTCGGGGTGCCCCAGGAGCCGCTCGACGTATTCAAACACCCGCGCGTCTACATGCCGTTTGATGGTTCGACCCACCCTTCCGGCGGTGGTGCACTGGCTTTTGTAGGGGCAAACTTTACACTCTTGGGGCCTTGCCTGGTACACTTTCATGATCTCTGTCTATATGCCCCTGGTACCGTAGAAACTTTTCCATTGGGACAGATGTAGTAGTCGTGCTCGGCGTCATACCGGAACTTTTCTTGGGGCCAGATATTAGGGTTGCTTTTAATGGGGGATGAAAGGCTTGATCCCAAGGGCAAGAAGTTCTTTGTAAACACGGGATTCTCCGTGGGCCTTGTCTCCCGATACGGAATCTGGCCGAAAGCCGAACTTGAACATCTGCGAGATCACCATGGGAACCAGTACCCGGGCCTCGTCAGCGTTGCCCGGGATTACTTCCACACCAGTTTTTTGGTTGCCCGGGGCGGGTAAATATCCTGGCCTCCGGGTCGGTACGACTGATGTGAGTGGCGTTGTTTTTCTCTCCTGACCCTTTTGGTTTGCTCAACCTGTCTTTGCCACCATCAGTAAAAACCGAACTCCCCTGTTGGGTATCCGTGCCGTCCGTCGGGGAGGCACTCTCTGGCTCAAGGGCAACACCTTCATTCGAGCCAGAAGCTACACCAGACTCCTTTGGTGCAGTTTTCTGATCGCTCACCGGTTGTGGCTCCTGCCCTTTCTCTATCGCTACGGGATTTTCCTGCTCTACTTTTTGCATGTACTCCGCCGGGGACATCTCAACTACCCGCCTGGGCACCATCGATTCGTAGGAGGCATTGGCGTGAATAGTGGTGCCGTCAAACGAAAGGTGCTTGCCAGCAACCAGGCCCTTCGCGATACACTGCCGAACAACCTCATCAAAAATTTCCTGAAACATAGACGTGCCCTTGAAACGGCCATGACGGTTCTTCGACAGAGTGGAATGGTCGGGAATCTCCTCGTCCAGATCATACCCTATGAATTCTCTAAAACCAGGTTGACTTGGATCTGCTCCATGAGTTCGCGCTCTGATGTAATGCCGTAAAAATAACCTACAAGCAGTATCCGGATGAGCACTTCGGGGTCAATGGAAGGCCGGCCGGTATAGGGGTACAAATAGGCCACCCTTTTTCGGATGAAGGAGAGATCGACCGCCTGTTCTACCTGGCGCAGAAAGTGGTCTTCTGGGATGAGGCTGTGCCAGCAACCAAAGAACACAGAGGACTGGCGTGTTTTCCGACCCATCACCGGCCATCACTTCCTCTTTTAAGGGGCGGACGGTCGGCAAGAACAGAGTGCATTGCATCTTCGGCATGCCTTATCCATCGGTAGACGGTTTCGCGGGATAGCCCATACTGCCTAGCCAAGGAGGCGATGGGTTCTCCTGCCCAGTATTGCTTGATGATTTGAACTCTCCTTTGTACCGGTATGGATCTTCTGGCCATAAGCGCTCCTCCCTAATAAGACACTTTATGGCTTTATCATACTGGTTGTCTTATTATGGTTTCCTCGCTCATTACGATTGTGGGCTGTTTTTCAACAGCCCCTAAAGTCAGAGGATTCCGGGTTTTACTTCCCGTGAACTTCGTGCCTGCCCCGGGTACGCGGTCGTAGAAGTCCATGGGCCGTAGGCCCGACTGCATACCGGTGGAAGATGGACCTGCCGCGCCGGATTACGCCGCATCTTACCGGGTGCAAGCAGCCAGCGGGTTCGTGCCTCATCCACAATACCGCCGTATAGGCGGCATGGACGCCCTCCCGTCGCCGGGAAGGTCTTCCGGACGGGTTTGGAGCCCGCCC
>JBFMAL010000036.1:0-26552 GCA_040755615.1 Bacillota bacterium | reverse complement strand
CAAACACCAGCATAAGCGGGCTTTAGTCTTAACCGCACGGAAGTTCGTGCGTCTGGTCTATGCGCTGCTGAGCAAAGGCCAAATCTACGCGCCGGGGCAGGTGAACATTTAACTACTTACCTCACTCTATACTGGGATCTATTACCAGCTACCTAATTACCCTGTAGTTGGAGGGATTTGTGTTACCTTTTTGACCTTAACCCTAATTAAATGCCATAATTTCCTCTTGACATTACACCGTGAGTCTTAGCTGCGGGGACAATAAACCTGACCCCACGAGAGTGCTCTTGTTCCCTGGAACTGCTGCAAGCGTGGCCCCATACAGCACCTGCCTCTATCTCCGATGCCTGGAGACTAGCGTATCCGTGGACAAAGAGACAGCAACTCCCTGATCTCACTAGCCCCTGGCCGGATCCCTCACTGCCCCGTCGGCCCAAGCGGCCTCTCCGGGCGGAGCCCGCCTTTTTGCCAATGTTTCTCTATCAATATGATTTGGTTTTATGAATCTAATAATTTCTATCACCTATTAAAGCAACGCCTTCCTATGACCTGCTGCAGGCGTGACTCCCTGTCACTCTGGCAAGTGAAGACGTCCGTTCTGAGGTGGCCGAAGTAGCGGGTAGGGTACGGATAACCCAGGCTCAGAATCACCTCTCCCCATTCACTTATCCTCATACCTTCCGGGACCCCACTGCGAGACACCTGGAGCCGGATTGCCCTCCACCTTCCCCCGCCCCGATTCCGCGCAGCACAGCGAATGAGGCCAGAATCGGTAAAACGTAAGCCAAGAAGTGAACCGGCAGAACTTGGCTCGACCTTACCAATAACCTCGTGACGCTCGATACAAAGCAACACCTGCTAAATTGCGAGTCAACCAGGAATCAACCCTGCTGAGCCGCTTCTTCTCTCCTCTCGTTCTCTGCTTCTCTCATATAATCGGTGCCTGCTTCATGAAAACACCCCAAGCCGAGTACCGCAGGAAAGTAAGAATCCAATCACCGTGACCGTGACACACCGTCGAACGTACCCAGATCCGTCGAGCAGTCGATCCGACGCGTTAGTCGACCAGCGCGGGTCAGTCTCCGGAATTCTCGATCTCGCCGGTCCCCAAAGCGTGCATACCCACATTTACCACGGGCGAAGACAGATCCACCACGGGCATACAACCTTATTCACCTGATTTAACTGCCCTCCCCTGGTAGCGCGCATGCAGGACGATTCCGCTGAGACTCTGGCGCTCCCGGCTCCAGCAAAGCAGAAGGCCGGTGAGCCATCCACTATGCTCCCATCAACACTCTTGGGGCAGTACACTCGATATCAGAAGAAACAGCTACGGACGTACTCGCCAGCCGTCGTCATAAAGCACTAGTTCGGAATAACCCGTTTCTTGTAGTTTCGCATTGGGTGCTGCAAGCTGTCCAAAAGGAGTGAGTTCGTACTCTGCTGTCCAATCGAAGTAGACGACCTTCCGGCCACCCTCCTCCCCTGCTGGCGTCATCCCTGTCGCCGTCAAACCTAGCGGTCTGCGCACGACCACCGAAAACCCGACCCGTCCTCGAATTCCTGTTTCAGGCTGAAGACCTGGCCGCGGCTCGTTATCCCGCCCCCGGAAGAACGGTGCGTACCGGTACCTTTGGATGAATCTTCCGATGGTTGTGATTGCTGTGGTGGTAGTTCGCAGGTAGGCGTACGAAAGGCAGTATGATGTGATCTCGTCCAATTCTCCTTGAGAAGAACGAGTATGGTACCAGGCGACGGTAATAGCTGGGACTGCTCACCCTATTTCATCCGGTGTTTCCCAGTTTTTTCGGTATTCTTTCTCTCTCAATATATAGGAAGAGCGTTCCATTCGTCAATATTCGCCCCGGAGGTCTGCAAATCTATACTTTTCCATTGCTTTCCTGGGTATTCCGGTACCGGGATCCCAAGAGCCGATTGAGAACGTGATTGGCCCCGTACCCTTAGGAGGCTATCTAGTGGAGTGGGTTCGCCTCACTCACATTGGCCAAATCTCAGCTATCCGAGCCTGGGTCAAGAAGCAGCCGAGCACCTGCCCAGGCCGCTTCATAGGCTTTTCGGTCTCTCTTTCAGCGCCGTACTCGCAAAAGGAATAGATTGTTTGAGAGCGTTCTGTAGTGAGGCGCCACGCTGCTCCAGCCATCTCATGCTGAGTTAGACTGTACGTGGGCGGCATCAACCTCCTCCAGTGTGCAGTTCCCTGAAGCGCACCTCCGGTGCATAATTCTCTGCACGCCTAAAACCCTACCCATTCCCTGAGCATGCGGTAGGTCGTCCAGGCGCACTTTTTCAGCCATCTTTGCGGGGAGGCCTTCCGCATGGTTCTCGATGCAACAGGTTAAGACCTCATCAAACAGCATCTTCATCTACCATCGTGTTGTGGGTTCGCAGGCCGGAAGCCTTCAGGCTAACGGGGCACGTCCGTGCGACCAGAAGCGATTATCCTATAAGCGCATCCCTGCGGCTTCACACTGACACACCATAACCTGCCATCCCAGCACAATTCCGGTCAAGCCAAAACCCAGCGGCAGAATACAATGCTGCAGGAGACGTTGCTTCGGAGCACCCTCACCGTTACACTTTCTGCCGGCAGGCGCCGGCCAGCTAAAAAACCCAGCGTACAGGAGGGAGAGTGTGAGGGGTCAGGAGCGGCTGTTTTGCTGATCGGGAAGCGGAGGAAGCCTATCACGGTCCTGTATCCCGAGGTATTTCAAGCAAAAGTCCGTCGTTCCGTACAGTATGGGCCTGCCCGGTACTTCCTTGCGGCCCAGTTCCTCTATAAGACCCCGGGCAATGAGCGTATCGATGGCTGCATCGGAACGCACGCCGCGCAAGAGCTCGATCTCCGCCTTTGTAACAGGCTGCTGGTAAAGTACTATAGCCAAAGTTTCGAGGGCGGCCTGCGACAGAGGAGGCGGATTCTTGGGCCGAGAAAGCCTGGAGATAAGCTCGGCAAACTGAGGCTTGGTCACGAGTTCAAACCCGCCAGCCACGCGGTTCAGCCGTATCCCCCTGTCCTCCCGCTCCGTTTCCTCCTGAAGCCTCCTCAGCGCGCCGTCAACCTCTATTTCCGAGATCCCCAATATCTGGGCCAGGGTATTTATGTCCAGCGGATCGGTTGCTGCAAAGAGCAGTGCCTCAATTTTGGCCAACGTGATGTCTGTCATGATGAAGAGCTTACCACCGTTCCGTCAAGATACAACATAATGTCGCCGAAAGGCGCATCCTGCCTGAAGGAAATGCGGCCCTGCCTGACCAGTTCTAGCACGACCAGGAATGTTACGACGATCTCAATCCTATCGCTCGCGTCTGAAAGCAGCGCCCGGAACGATACCGGTCCTGCCGCCCTGTGCAGGCTGCGCAGCACCTGGACCATCCTGAGCCGGAAACTGATACGCCTTCCGGACACCTGGTGCACCTGCTCGGAGACAGACGCAAGCACCTGCGACAGTATCCCCGCCAGACGCGACACATCGACACCCTGGAGCGAACCGGGATCCGGGAAGCACGCGATCTTCTCAAAACGCCCCCTCCGAAACAGCCTCCCTGCTGTCGCCTCCATTTGTCGCAGCACCTCCGCGGCTTGTTTGATCCTCCGGTACTCCACCAGCCTGTCCACCAATTCAGCGCGCAGGTCTTGCTCCTCTTCCGCCTCCTCGGCCACACGACGGGGCAGCAACATTCTCGCCTTGAGCATCATCAGCGTGGCCGCCATGATGATGAACTCACTCGCGGCCTCAAGGTCAAGCTCGTCGTCCGCAGTGATGAAGGCAATGAACTGCTCGGTTATCTCTGCGATGGGTATGTCGTGCACATCGATCTGTTGTGAGTCGATGAGGTGTAACAGCAGGTCAAGCGGCCCCTCAAACACCGCAAGGCGCACGGGGTAGCCCTTGGCTTCAACGCTTGATTCCAATGGCGCTTCTCACCTTTTCAATGGTTTCCCGGGCATATGCCTTCGCGCGACTTGAGCCATGTGCCAGGATGTCGTTTATCAGTTTATCGTCTCTTTCCAGTTCCGCCCTGCGTTCCCTCATGGGCTCCATGAACGCGCGGATGAGCCCGTACAGGTTCATCTTGCACTCCACACAGCCGATGCGGCCAGCGGTGCACAATTCGGTCAGCTCTCCCGCGGCTCCTTCGTTAAAGACCTGGTGGAAAGAGAACACGTTGCATACTTCCGGATGACCTGGATCATTCTTCCTGATGCGGGCAGGGTCAGTGACCATGGACTTCACCCTCTCCAGCACTTGGTCGTCCGGTTCGCTTAGCGCGATGTAGTTGTCATAACTCTTGCTCATCTTTCTGCCGTCGGTACCGGGCAGCCTCCGGGTCCGGTTCAGGATGGGGTGCGGTTCCACCAGTATATCCCCGTAGAGATAGTTGAAGCGGCGCACCACTTCCCTTGCGAACTCGATATGCGGCAGCTGGTCTTCTCCGACGGGCACCTTATGCGCACCGTACAGGGTGATGTCTGCTGTCTGCAGCACCGGATAACCGAGGAAGCCGTAGGTAGCGATCTCGCGTCCCTGGATCTCCCTGAGTTGTTCCTTGTAAGTGGGGATCCGTTCAACCCAGGAAAGCGGAATGATCATGGACAGCAAAAGATGCAGCTCGGCATGTTCGAGCACGTCCGACTGGACGAACACCACGCTCCTTTCCGGGTCTATACCCGCAGCAAGCCAGTCAACCAGCATGCTCCGCACGTTCTCCCGGAGTTGGCTCGGATCCTCGTAGTCCGTGGACAGCGCGTGCCAGTCCACGATGCAGTAGATACACTCGTACGAGTCCTGGAGCCTGACCCAGTTCTCCAGGGCGCCGAAGTAATTGCCAAGATGTAGTCTGCCTGTTGGTCTCATGCCCGAAAAGATGCGTTCCATTTCATACCCCTCTTTTAGAAAGCGTAGAGAATCAGTGATGTCAAGCGGTCCAGCACCGTTAGTACTGCCTGTGAAACAGGCAGGAGTATCATCGGTATGATTCCCAGGTATATAAGGGCGAATAACACCAGCCAGCTGTAGGGTTGCATCCCGTAGAGCACGGCGGTCTGCCGACCCGGAAGCAGTCCTGCCAGCACCTTGGAGCCATCCAGAGGCGGGACAGGGATGAGGTTGAATACCGCGATCCATACGTTGTAGTAAAGCAGGTACCATACCAGGTTACCGATGACGCTGAATCTCGTTAGCGTGAATATCTTTATCACAAGCAGCGTGATGAATGCCAAGATCACGTTCATCACAGGTCCGGCCAGCGCCACCGTAAGCATGCCCCGCCTGTAGTCCCGGAAGTTGTACGGGTTCACCGGCACCGGTTTTGCCCACCCGAATCTGAAGAACCATAGCGCCACAAACCCGATGGGATCAAGGTGCGCCAGTGGGTTCAATGTGAGCCGGCCCGCATACCTGGGAGTGGGATCGCCGAGCTGATCCGCCACCGCCGCGTGAGCGAATTCGTGAAACACCAATGCAATTATCAGGGCCGGCAGTCTGGAAAAGAGCGTCTCGTCAATTGGCATCAGGGCTCTGTTCCCCCTTCATCTTCCTCTCAATATACTCCGCCATGAACTTCAATTCCTGTTCCTTGCTGCTGATCTTTCCATCGAGTTTGGCCCTCCGGGCTGCATCCATCGCCATTTTAAATAGCACTGACGGTGGAAAACCCATCTCGATCAGGTCCCGGCCTGTAGACTCAAGCTTCACTTCCGCTAGGTTTGAAAGGTACTGCCTTATCCTGCGCCGCACACGGGCAGATGGAGCCACCGCGAGAAGAAAAGCCACTTCTTCAGGTGCTCTCCTGGATAACGCCTCGTAGACGGCGCTAGGCTTTACCCGGCCCGGCGAATCCAGTTCACCCAGCACTTCGTCAATGCCGCATGCGGAGCTCTCGAGGATCGAAGCGGGCCCTTTTTTAAGACTGAGCTGGCACATCACCAGGTTCGCCTTTCCCGCGTGCCTTGCGAGTACCAGGAGGTAAGGCACGTACTCAATCACCGGACGTGAGAACACCCGCTCCGATACCTCAGCAAGCGCGCGTTTCGTCCTTTTCAGCTCACGTTCCAGCGCAGTGGTCCAGGATATGTGAAACAGGGGCTCAAACAGGTTGATCCGGGCGAGCGCCTTCAGAGCCGAAGGGGGATCGGGCTCAGACAAAAGGAGTATGACCTCGTTGGTGAGCCGCTGCACACTCACTCTGGAAACTGCGTTCAGCCTCACTGCCTCCATAGCCAGCGCCAGGGTCTCCTTCTCCCACTCAAAACCATATCGTCCAAGGAACCTCACTGCCCGGAATAACCGGGTCGGGTCCTCGATGAAACTCATGTTATGCAATACCCTGATGATGCGGTTTTGCAGATCTTCTTGACCCCCGTAGTAGTCGATCAGGGTCAAGAAATCATCCCGGTTGATGGAGAGCGCCATGGCGTTGATAGTAAAATCCCGCCTTCGGAGGTCTTCCTTTATGCTCGCAAACTCCACCTTCGGCAGGGCTCCCGAGTACTCATAATACTCACGCCTTGAGCTGGCTACGTCAAGGCACAGCTCGGGCATCTGCACCGTGGCGGTGCCGAACTCACGGTGCGCTCGCACTTTACCTCCGAGCCTTTGGGCCACTGCGTGCGCGAACTGCACCCCGTCCCCCTCGACAGTCACGTCCAGGTCGAAATTGCGCACGCCCAGCAAGAGGTCTCGTACAATCCCGCCCACAAGATAGCACCTGACTCCGAGGCCATCTGCCACTTCGCCGAGCGCAGTTACAACGGATAGCATGTCCTCCGGGAGCATAGATGCAAGCCTTTCCGACAGATTCTCTCTTTGACCTGAGTTTCCGTTCTGGAACAGCTCACGGTGCCACCTGGGGTGCTCATCGCCATACAGTACCCTGAGCAGGTCACTGCGCGTCACTATTCCCAGCAGCACGCCGCCGTCCACCACGGGAAGGCGCCCTTTATCGTGCGTGACCATGATCCTTCTCAGCTCTTCAACAGGCGTATCAGGGCTCACACTGAGCACGTTCACTGACATGTAGGCACGAACGGGGGCATGTCCTAGCTCGTGCGTGAGCACTTTATCAACGTCTCTGCGCGAGATAATGCCGACGAGCCTGCCTTCTTCGTCAACCACAGGGAGCCCCGAGTGTCCCAACCTCAGCATGATCCTGTTTGCTTCCTCGACGCTTGTATCCGGCCGCACAGTTTTCACCGGAGTCGACATGAGGTCCGCAGCAGTTCTTGCGGGCACCACGGCGGCATCAAGGCCCAAAAGCAGCGCCCGCATTGCTTCTTCCGCAGTCACGCCCTTAAGGCTCACCGATGCCGCTTGCCTGTGTCCTCTCCCACCTAACGGCGCAAGCAGTTGCGTCACGTCCAGTTCCTGCGTCCTGCTCCTTGCCACCACGTATGTGCGGCCATCCATGTACACGGCCACAAACAATGCCTCGGCGCCTGAGAGGTCAGCGAGCCTTGAGGCCAGCATGGATAGCCCCGGTACGTACCTGTCTGCGCTCGCCGCAGCGTAAGCCACGTCTACTCCCTTGATCCTGCAGTGACTGAGCTCCGATGCCAGTTCCTGCATGAGCGCATACTGCTCCCCAGTCATCTGAACCTCCAGAAACTCACCTATTACTCTCAGGTTGGCACCGCCATCAAGGCAGCAGGCGAGCGCGCGGGCATCGCGGGAAGTTGTACTCAAGAAACTGAGCCCACCGGTATCGCTGTGGATCCCGAGAGCAAGCGCCGTGGCGTCGAGCGTGCTCATCTTGATCCCACGCTCCTGTAACAATTCCACAAGGAGAGTGCATGCAGCCCCCACCGGCTCGACCCGATGCAAGCCCTGCGCTGTGATATCGCCCGCGGGGTGATGATCTATGAGGTGCACCATCTTGCCTGCAAGGATGTCGCGGCACGCAAGCCGTTCCGATGAGGATGTATCAACGACTACCACTTCGCTCACTTTCGCAGCGTCAACCCGGTTTGCGGGGATGAACCCTACAAGGTCCTTGTGCAGCGAAAGGAATTCTCTCACGCCGGGCGCAAGGCTCTGCGGTAGCACTAAAAAAGCAGCCGGGAACAGCCTGAAAGCTCCCAGCATAGCTCCTAAGGCATCAAAATCCATGTTGTTATGGCTTATTATCACCTGCAAGGGCGAAGACCCCCCCCCCGCAGGTATTATACCATACTACCCACCGCAGGGAAATCTTGCCCTCTACCTGAGCCGGCATGTTCCCACCGGCCGCAGCGTCCGCCCCAGAATCCCGCCTTCTCCTGATTAATCAGGAGTTTCACCACTTCACACCGGTTAGCGCAAGCGGTGCATGCAAATGTCTCAGTGCGGCACTCCTTCATTGCCACGTCAAACCCGCGAAAACGGGTCGACACCCCCCTCACCGCCTTTTTCGCAAGCAGGGCGGCCCCTATGGCACCCATGACACGGCAGTGCGGTGGCACGCGCACCTTCATCCCAAGCGCCTCCTCGAAGGCCGAGACCATACCAGAGTTGCACGCCACACCTCCCTGGAACATCACGATCTCCCTGATGTCCTTCCCTTTGCCCACATTGTTCAGATAGTTTCTTACCAGCGCCTCGCACAATCCCTTTACGATGGACTCTACCGGGTGACCAACTTGTTGCTTGTGGATCATGTCCGACTCAGCGAACACGGCGCAGCGGCCCGCTATCCTGACTGGCTCCCTGGCGGAGCCGGCAAGCTCTCCGAAACGCTCGATCGGCACGCCCAACCTGGCCGCCTGACGATCGAGGAAAGAGCCGGTCCCGGCCGCGCATACTGTGTTCATGGCAAAGTCAACCACCACGCCGTTCCTTATGATGATGATCTTCGAGTCCTGGCCCCCGATCTCGATAATCGTGTGTACGTCGGGCTCCTCGTGAAGTGCTGCCACCGCGTGCGCCGTGATCTCATTCTTGCACACGTCGCCGCCCACGAGCGCCCGGGCAAGATACCTGCCGCTGCCTGTAGTGCCGACGCCTGCGATGTGAAAGCCGCGATGGGCCAACATTGCGAGACCCTGGCTCACGGCCTCGATAGGCCTGCCCCGTGTCTCAAGGTACAGGCTTTCCAACACCTCGCCATCGCCGGACAGTACGCACAGGTTGGTGCTGACCGACCCTACATCGATACCCAGGTACTCTGACACGATTCATCACCGCTTCTTTTTCTGGATTGAATGAGGTCAACGAACGCCTCAAGCCTGGTCTGTACCCCGGCCTCTGCGGAATGTTCATCCAGGATGAGGGTGAGCACGGGGATCCCATACTCTTGTGATACTGAAGGTATCACGCTCTGCGCGACGATCTCAGGCATGCAGGTGAAAGGCATTACATGAACGACGCCGTCACAGCCCTGCCTGGCCGCGCGCACCGTATTGCCTACTGACTCCACACCTTCTCCGCCCACAAAATGAGCGAGATAGGGTCTGGCCTCCTCCTGCAACGACCGGTCACGACGGAGCCGGAGCGCGTCTGCGATGAGGTTCTGCCTGATGTAGTCCACGAGTGATAGCGTGTTTTCCACGCACACCCCCATCCGCCCCAGTCGCTCTTCCACGTCCAGGTTGGCGAAGGGTTCGGAGATCATGTAGATCTCTCCTATCAACCTCACCACGGGCACCCCCTCCCTGTGCACCTTTCTTATGTGGTAGAGCGCTTGCCGGGCGCGACTCCATCGGGCCCTGACACTTTCCACGGTGGTGGCGCTGTCAAGCAGCGCAATCTGCTCCCTGTAGACTGCGCTTGTCTGGCCGGGCGCCGCCTCAAGAGCTCTCACCTGGTTCGCCAGTATGTGGATGTCCTCCATCGCCTGAAGCTTCACCCATGCCACCTCGACGGCTCTGAGGAAGTCACGCAGGCTCACGTTCTGGATCAGTCTCCGAAGCTGGGATATGAGCGGGAGGGTATGTCCCTTCGGCGGCTCTAGAACGATGAAATCCATAGGGTACCCCGCGTCCGCCAGGATATCCTTCTGAAGTGTGGCGTAGTAGCCAAAACGGCAGGGTCCCACGCCCCCTCCCATCAACACGGTGTCCGCCCCCAGCTCGTACGCTTCGACGTAGTTACCCAGATTGAGTTTTAGCGGGTAGCAGATAAACTCCGGAGATAGCCTCGCGCCGATGTTCCTGGTCCTGTCAGAGGGCACGGGAGGTCTCACCACAGGCAGCCCCATCTGTTCAAGCATACCGCCAAGAGGCGCTGTCCAGTCACCCATCCGGGGATACGTAATCTTCACTTCCCCCGCCTCCAAAATACCATGTCAGAAAAGGCTTCAAGCCTTGTCTGCACTCCCGCCGTCCCGGTGTGCTCATCAACAGTGACCAGCATATGCGGCACTTCCCTTTGCCTGCATTCTCTCGCCACCACTTCCCCCACCATGGAATCAGGGCCGCAGCCGAACGAGACCCACTGGATGATCCCGTCCACCTTTCGCTGGCTCATGTACCAGATGGCCGCAGCCAGTATCTTGTTTTCATACGTCCAGAACGCCGGTCTGTGCACGCGCTGCTGTATCCTGAAGAGCGCTGATTCTGGCACCATGTGATAATCATATACCGTGAGTCCAAGCGCCTGCAGTCGTTGCTTTACGTCCATGCCGGAAAGCGCATCGGATATAAGGTACCGGTGACCGAGGACCGCCACCGCCGGGCCTTTGCCCTTTGGTGCCTCGCGCATGGCTGCGACCATGGCCCTCTGCCGGCTTACTGCGCTCCGCATCGCTCCTCTTGCAGTTCTTTCGTCAAGCCCCAGCTCGAATGCGGCAGAAACTAGTGCATCGTACAACGAGGCGCCGCGTCTTCTTACATCAACCAGCGGCGAACATATCGCCCTGCCGCGCAGAGCCCTTTTTATCATATCTGGCAAGCCGAGGAACTTTGGGCACGTGTACTCCCGCGGGCAGATGCTTACCACCCTGGGAACGAATACAGCATCTACTCGTTCTGAAAGCCACCTGGCATGACCGTAATAGATCTTCACGGGCAGACACGTCTCATCCACTGCGCTGCTAACCCCAAGGTCGAGGATCTCCCTGGTCGTATGCGGAGATACCTCCACCGCAGCGCCGGCGTGATGAAAGAACGTTTCAAACAGTGTACCGAATTCGTGGTGAAACAGCGCCCGTGGTAACCCCACGCTGACCATCTCGTTATCGCTGCCTCCTGCGCGTTTGTTCCTTCGGGATTCTGTCCATCTCCTGGGGTTTCAATACAGCCGGTCTCTTCCAGTGGGTTGGCACAGGCTGTCTCACCAGGATGGTCCAGAGCGCGCCGGCGTTAAACGGTATGAGGGGCCAGAGATAACTCACCCCGAACGAGCGCCTAGTAGCAAGGTACGCGAACCATAGTACGAATGCGGCGCAGAGAAGCGGCAGCCCACCGATATACACCACGACCAGGAACAGGAGCCTTGATAGTCTCAGAGCAAGCCCGAATTCCTGACTCGGGGTGGCGAACGTTCCGAGCGCGGCAAGCGCGGTGTACAGCACCGTTTCAGTGGTGAAAAGCCCGACCTCAACCGCCATTTCTCCAAGAACCAGTGCGCCTATGAAGCCGAGCGCTGTGGCTATAGCGTTCGGTGTGTGTATAAGCGCGATGCGTATGAGATCCACCCCTATCTCCGCTACGATAAACTGAACTGCTATATCAATCCGCCCAGCTTCCTTGGGACCGATAAACTTCAAGAACTCGGGCAGCCAATCCGGGCGCTTGGCGAACCCCACCCAGAGTGGGGGGCCGATGAGTGCGACGAACATGCCGATGAACCTAACCCACCTGACATACACCCCCACAGGTACCCCTTCGCGGTACTCTTCGGCATGCTGCACATGGTGAAAAAAGGTCGCCGGGATGATGATGACACTCGGGGAAGTATCCACGATAATGAGAACGTGGCCCTCAAGCAGGTGCACCACCGCTACGTCTGGCCGCTCAGTGAATCTCACCAGCGGAAAGGGATTAAACCAGTTCCTGCGCGGAACGATAAACTCTTCGATGGTCTTTTCTGCCATCGGGACACCATCGGTGTTGATGGCCTTCAACTTCTCTCTTACCTGGCTTACCAGATCAAGGTTGGCGATGTCCTTCAAGTATACGAGCGCAACGTCCGTCTTTGAGCGTTTGCCCACGTGCACCACTTCCGCCCGAAGGCTTGGATCCCGAAGGCGCCTCCTGATCAGCACCGTGTTAAATACCAGCGTCTCAACAAACCCGTCGCGCGAGCCGCGGATGACGCGCTCGAGGTCAGGTTCATCTGGATCCCGGCCCGGGTACTTCCTGACGTCAATGAGAATACCCTGGTTTTCACCGTCAATCACCAGTCCTGCGTTCCCAGCAAGCACCATCGTGACAAAATCCTCAAAACTGTCCGTGGACTCAACTTCGGCGTAGTTGATCTTTTCACGGATCAGTCTGGAAGACGCACATGGCGACAGGTCCCCCGGCTCCAGCAAAAGAAGCCTGTCGAGCGCTCTTTGAAGGCCGTCGTCTCCGATGAAGCCGTCTACCCACACCAACGCCGCCTTCTTTCCGGCTACCCGGATCTCACGGAGGATCACGTCGAAGGTCTCGCCAACGCCCAGGATATCCTTGAGCCGGGAGATGTTCTCGTCGACTTTTCGGCTGAACTCATCCTTGCCAGTCCGTCTCAACATCTTCCCCCCAGGTCAAACGAAGTGGCCGCAGGCTCCTACGGCCACTTCTGGCTTCACCGCCGGCTCACCTTGAGTCTTCCACATAAGCCACTTTCACATTGGCCTTGTAATCCACTATCTGCCCGTTCATCACGTTGGCTGTAAAGTTGACTACCTCAACGCCTGTGACGTTGGGTACTGCCGTGGACGCCTCCTTTACGGCGTGGGCAATGGCTTCATTCCAGTCCCGTTTGGATTCTCCCACAAGTTCCATCACGCGTACGACTGTCATTGTCCTATCCTCCTTTGGCTTTAGTGCTAAAATAGCAAGAACTGAAGCAGGGCTCCAATAGTCTTTCCCAGGGTGAGCGCGACCACCAGCCAGCCGGTGAATTCCTTCATTCCAAACCGCCTGGATATGATGGGCAACACGTTCAGCACCTCGGCGAGCGCGGCGGTAAACAGCCCCACGAAAAAACCCATCAGGAGCCCGACCACCGCGGGTATGACCGGTGGCAGCGTGAGACGGAACGCAATACTGTCGGCAATCCCCGCAGTAATCCCCCCAGCTACTATCGCTCCCTCGTACACTCTGAACCAGCGAGCGCTGCGAGTCAGGGATACGAGCCGCGGTACAACGTCAAGGAGGCTGAGCAGCGCTATCCATGCGGTACCTACCAGCATTCCTTCAGCCACTCCGAGCATCACTACAAACAGCGTGAGCACACCGGAGTTCACCCCCCGCTCCCTTGGCCGCCTCCTTCCGTCTTCCCCGATACACATCTCTCAACGTTCTGTTCATAAAGGTACATCTCTACCTCAAGCGGGCTGGGTTCGGTTGTGGAATAGCGCCACCTTATATGCCCGAAAAACAGCGCAATGCCGATGCCGATCCCCAGCGAATACGGGATGTTCAGAACAAGCGGATTATCTACACTGTTCCCCGTGAGGAGGAGATACACGTTGCGATGAACCTGGGGCATGTTGACGTCCGCATGAAAGTTCATTATGGCCATTGCAGAGCCAACAAACAAAAGTAGTGTCACTGCTAATGCGAGCGGCAGGGGCGCTCTGGCTGACGGGTCAAGCACTCTCGCCACAGTGCTGTCCGCACCCAGCACAAAAAGCTCTGCTTCCGGAAACTCTGCCTTGACTGCGCTCACTATCTCAAGGGCTGAGATGCTGTACAACGTACGACCCGCCCGCCCCAGTTCAATCTCGGAAAGCCGCTTCTTGTACTCGTCAGCCCCAGCGATCTCCGCGACCTGCCCCAGCCTTACCGGTTCGCCGGGGCATACCGTCACCTGTTTCTTCAAGCGTAGCCATATCTGAGACAACCCGCGCAGGCCTCCCACCTGTCTATGCTTACCAGCCTGGCACCTGCAGGCTGCCTGTTAAACCTCGCAAAGCCCAGGTACCATGCGGCTGCAGTGGCTAATAGCACGAGCACGGCCAAGAACAGCGCAGCTTTCAGTGATATTGTCTTGCCCGATCTACTCAGCGTCAACACGTCCCTTGATTCGTCGTCTTCCAGGTTATTATGTGTCGCATCACACTATCCAATACGAAAAAGCCGCCCACAGGGCGGCCTAGGCCAGCAACTTCCTTATTTTTTCTAACGCCAGCGCCTCTTTCCTCGATACCTGCGCCTGGCTTATACCGAGCAGTCGCGCAACTTCCGTTTGCGTCAGATCGTGAAAATAGCGCCAGATCAGGATCTTGCGATCCGGCGGGTCGAGCATGCTCACGGCGGTCTTTAGCTGGACGTTTTCCTCCCAGTCATCGCGACAAAACTCTACCCTGTCCGCAAGGGTCGTCTTCTTGCCACCGCCTCCGTCGTCCGGCTGGTCGAGGCTCGCCGGGTGCTTCAGCCCTTCCAGGGCATGCGCTAGGTCCGCCGCGCCGCAGCCTACCGCTTCCGCGACCTCAGACAGACTTGGCTCGACTCCTTTTTCCCTTCGAATCCTCTCCAGTTCTCGTAACGCCCGCACGGCCATGTCACGAGCGCCTCTTGGAACCTTCACGGCACCGTGGTCTCGAAGGTACCGCCTAATCTCCCCTATAATCACCGTGCACGCGTAGGTCGAGAACTGGTATTTCAGCTCCGGGTCGAACCTGCGAATGGCCTTGACCAGGCCCATGCAGCCTACCTGAAAGAGGTCTTCCTTGTCGTGCAGGCTTGACTCAAACCTCGAAACCATGCTATGTACAAGGCCGAGGTTTCGGCTCACGAGCTCCTCAAGCGCCTCTCCGTCTCCCTGTTTGGCCCTGTTCAGGAGTTCCTCCGGGACGCCCTGTTCATTCCCCTTCTCGCACTTCATGGCGAGCAGCCGTCTTTGTCATCCTGACGCGCGTGCCCGCACCCGGTGCGGACACCACTTCCAGCTCATCCATGAAGGACTCCATGAACACAAAGCCAAGACCCATTCTCTCCGGGTCAGTAGAAAACGCAGGCTTTCTCGCCTGCTCTATGTTTTCGATCCCGACTCCCGTGTCTTCCACAACAATGCATAGCCGGCCATTCTCGAGCTCCGCCCGCAACATCACCACGCCGGGCCTGTCTCGGTACCCATGCACGACCGCATTGGTCACCGCCTCCGATACTGCCACCTTGATCTCCTCGATCTCTGCAACGGAAAACGAGTCAAGCGCAGCAAAGGCGGCTAACGTCACCCTGGCAACGCCGACGTTTTCGGGCAGAGACGCGATTTCCAGAGACAATGTGTTCTTCATCTGGCCACCCCCGAGATGCACCGGACGGCGCGTTTTGGGTCGTGATGTTCGGGAATGATCTTAAGTATGCCGGAAAGCCTCAATATGCTCCTGGTTTGCTCCGGGACGCCGGCGAACACCATCTGGCCTCCGATCTGCGATACCTTCTTGTACCTTCCCAGTATGGCGCCTAGACCCGAGCTGTCCACAAAAGTAAGACCGGAGCAGTCCACCACGATGTGTCTTGCGTTTGCCCTCTCCAGCTCGCGGTCCGTCACCCGTTTGAACTCCTCTGCCGTGTGCAGATCAAGTTCACCGTGAGGCGCCACGACAAGCACACGCCCTATGACCTCTGTATCAATCCTCACTACTGCCAGGCAAAAGGGATCCCCGCCCGAAGGCAGGGGGCTTGCCTTTCCCTCCTTTCGCATGATGGCTCAGGGCTTCTCAACTGGTATAGTTCGATGCCTGCCAAATATTTCCTTCCACCCACGAAAAGAGGGTACGTTCAAAAAACGCCCTATGCCGAGATCAGCGCGTCCACCGCGATGCAGCCCTCTTCCAGGACCTTCACGGGGTTCAGCTCCACTTCCTTGATCTTCTCCTTGCTGAGCAGCTCAGAGAGCCGCACGATCAGGTCGGCCAGGGCCCCGGCATCATACGGGCCTTTTCCCCTGAAGCCAGAGAGCAGCTTGTACCCTTTCAACTGCTGCAGCATGGATACGGCTTCCTCTCGGTCTACCGGAGCCAGCCTGAACACCGTATCCTTCAGAAGCTCTGTCAGTATACCGCCGCTTCCCGCCATGATTACTGGTCCGAATGAAGGGTCTACAAGGCCACCTACGATCATCTCCACCCCACCGGTGACCATCTTCTGCACCAGCACCCCCTCAATGAGGGCGCCGGGGGCCTTCTTTCGTACGTTTTCCAGCATCTTTGCATAGGCGCGCTTCACAGCGTCCTCGTCACGCAGGTCAAGACAAACGCCTCCTACCTCCGTCTTGTGGGCTATGTCCGGTGAAAGCACTTTCATGACGACCGGAAAGCCTAGCTGCCGGGCAGCGCTCACTGCCTCATCAAGCGTAGAAGCGCTTTTCGTTGCGGGAAAGCGCACCCCGTACTTCTCCAGCAGCACCTGAGCAGCGGTTTCGGTCAGCATACGGGGTACGCCCGACGGCGCCTCCCAGCCCTCGATCCGGCGCTGCCTGTTTGCCAGGCGCCGTTTGATGGATGCGTACCTCACCATGTTCCTGAACGCAGCGACTGCGCGATCCGGGCTGTCATAGGTAGGTACCCCTGCGGCTTCGAATATGGCGCGGCCTTCTTGCGCCCACCGCCCGTGCATCATTACGGCTAAAAGCGGCTTTGACACCCCGTTTTCCCGGAGCCGCCTGTATGTCTCGCCCAGTTCCCGGGAGAGCTGCGCCACGGAAAAGAACGGTATCTGCATATCCATCACCATGGCGCCGTCCACTTCGGGCTGCGAAAGCAGGTATTCCGTCGCCCATGCGTGCTGCGCTACAGTCCCGGACGCGGTCATATCGATGAGACCGTCAGGACTGCATACATTGGCATGAGGAGGCAATCTGCGCTTTAAGTTCTGCTTCACTTCCTCACCCACAGTTGACAGCACCACTTCCCCCGTCTCGAATACCAGGTCCGTGGTGTACACGCCGGGTCCGCCTGCGTGTGTGATCACAAACAGCCTGTTACCGTTCGGAAGGGGTAGTTTGTCGAAAGAGCGCATGGCGTCAAGTAGCGCATCCATGGTGTGCACACGCAACACCCCGTACTGCCGGAACGCTCCATCCCATATCTGATCTTTCCCCGCCATGGAACCGGTGTGGGAAGACGCCGCCCTCTCGCCTTCGGAGGTCCTGCCGGTCTTCAAAACGATTACGGGTTTTCTTCTGGCCGCTTCGCTCGCGGCTTCAAGCAGCGCCCTGGGGTCGCTGGTGCCCTCAAGGTATAAACCGATAACTGTGGTCGTATCGTCCTGTCCAAGGTACTGGACGACCTCAACGATGTCCACGTCCGCCATGTTGCCAAGACTGACCATCTTTGAGAACCCCACCGGCCCTGGGTGAGATGACCACGCCTGCACGAACCAGGCACCGAGAGCGCCCGATTGTGTCACAAAGCTGATGCCCCCTGGCGTCATATCCACTCCGAGGAGGAACGTGGTGTCCACTTTTCCCCTGGTATCAATAACGCCGAGGCAGTTGGGACCCATTAGCCTTACACCGTATTCGGAAAGCCGTTTCACGAGAGTCGCCTGGCGTGCCACTCCTTCCTCCGTACAGAGCTCAGAAAAGCCCGCGGTCGTCACTACCATGGCCTTTACGTCGCCTCTCGTCTGTGCTCTTTCGCCGAGGTCATCCAGTACATCGTACATCACCTCGACTGGCGTGCACAGCACTACCAGGTCCAGCGGGCCAGGGATCTGGGATAAGGATCGGTAGCTCCTAAGTCCCAAGATCTCCTGTTCGCGCGGGTTTACAGGGTAAAGCTCCCCAGAGAAGCCCGCGCGGATCATCGCGGCGAGGCACTGATGGCCTGGTTTCGCCGGGTCCTTTGACGCCCCCACAACAGCGCAGCTGTGCGGCTTGAAAAAATAGTCCAGAGCGTGTTTCTGTGTCATGCGTGGCATTCATCTCCTCAGTTTTTCCTCTTTGGACCAAAACACATGATTCTAGGTCAACCACGCCGTATCCTGCCAAAAGCAAAAAAGCGGCAGCGGATCCCCAAAGGAGGACCCACCGCCGCTTTCGATAAGCCGATCTATGGCCTTATGAACTTGCCTACAACCCTGTACAGCATTCCGAGAAAGCCCAGTTTGGGAACATCTTCGGCGGCTACCAGCTCTACTTCTCCGATCTTTTCGCCCTCCGAGAGCAGGTACACGTATCCGAGCACATCGCCCTTGCGTATGGGGGCAAGCACTCCGTCAGGCAGAACAGTTTCCTTGACCACGTTTGCAGCCTCGCCCTTCGGTACCGTAACAGCTAGATCGTTGCGCGCCACCAGAGTCACCCGTTCCTTCCTCCCCTTGTAGACGGTGACGTCCGATACCGGCTGGCCCTGCTTCAGCACAGGGAGTCCTTCAAAGTTGGCAAACCCGTAGTTCAACAGGCTTCTCGTTTCGTTAAACCGCGTGTCTGAATCGGACGCTCCCATGACTACAGCTATGAGCCGCAGGTTGTCCCTCTTGGCCGTAGCGGCAAGGCAGTATTTGGCTTTGGCCGTGTGCCCCGTCTTCAGCCCGTCCGCTCCGTCGTAAAAACGCACCAGTCGGTTCCTGTTCACCAGCCACGTCTTGCCATCCCTGAGATAGTCCTGAAAAACCGCGGTCATTTCCAGAAGTCCGGGGTGCTTGCAGGCCTCCCGCGCAAGCAGCGCCATGTCATAGGCGGACATGTAATGCCCCTCCGCGTCCAGCCCGTGTGGGTTTTTGAACTGCGTGTTCATCATCCCTAGTTCCCGGGCGCGGCGATTCATTCTCTCTGTAAACTTCTCCTGGGTTCCTGCCAGGTGTTCTGCCACTGCAACCGCTGCGTCGTTTCCGGATGCCACCGCGACGCCCAGCAGGATGTCTCTCAGCGACATGGCTTCGCCTTCCTCGAGGAAGATGGTGGTCCCTTTGGGCTCCTTCACCGCTGCGGAGGCTATCACGCGGTCATCTAGCGACGCCTTGCCGGCCTCGATATCCTCGAACGCAAGCAGCAAGGTCATGATCTTTGTGAGGCTGGCCGCCGCCCTCGGCTCGTGGGCGTTCTTCTCTATGAGTACCTTCCCGCTGGCTGCGTCCATAAGTACCACCGAAGGGGAACGGAACTCCATATTGTCGGTGGCAGATTGGGCGAAAGCAGTACCGAAGCTGAAGAGGCACGCAATTAGAGTCAGTATCGCCAGGCCTGTAATAGAGGTCTTATGCAACTCAGGATCACCCCTGGCTTAATGTGCCCATAACACGCCATTTCATGCGCAAAGACATGCGTCTCCTACTGCACTTCTCGATATATCAGGGGTGTGAGAGAAGGCGGCTCATCCTGTACCAAAAACGCCCTTGCGAGTGATTCCCGCGCATCTTCTGCGGCAGAAGGCGTGGAGCCGAAGACGCGGGCGAGCGGTTCGCCGCGCTCCACCGTGTCACCCGGTTTCTTAAATAAAACAATACCTACGGAGAGATCCACGGTGTCACCCTTTTTGCGCCGGCCCGCACCCAGCAACATGGCAGTCCTCCCCACGCACACCGGTGACACACGAGTCACCCACCCCGCTTTATCTGACAGGAGCGTTCGCCGCTCTTTGGCAACGGGCAAAAGTGATGGGTTGCTGACGCACTCCGCGCGGCCGCCCTGGGCCGCGATCACCCTTTCCAGCGTCTCGCACGCTTTACCGCTTTGGATGAGCTCGTCGATGAGCGCGCCTGTCCCTTCCAGATCCACGGTCTCCATCGCCATCGCCAACATGACACTGCCGAGGTAGCGGACCAGGCAGGAGAGGTCTTCCGGTGCTTCGCCTTTGAGTACAGAAATCGCCTCCATCACTTCCAAGCTGTTGCCTACTGTCTTGCCCAGCGGGGCATTCATATCCGTTACCACGGCGCGCGTGCCCACACCGGATAGATTCCCCACCGCCACCATGGTCTTGGCCAGCTCCACGGCATCCTCCGCGCGCTTCATAAACGCCCCCTCCCCCCACTTCACGTCAAGCAGTATCTTGTCTGCTCCGCCCGCCAGTTTCTTGCTCATGATCGAAGAGGCGATAAGCGGCACAGATTCAATCGTCGCGGTCACGTCCCGCAGCGCGTACAGCATCTTGTCCGCGGGCGCAAGCTCGCTGGTCTGGCCAATGATGGCTGCACCCACCGTACGTACGTTGTGCTTGAACTGTTCAATGCTGAGGTCCGTGCGAAACCCCGGAATGCTCTCGAGCTTATCTATAGTGCCCCCGGTATGTCCAAGTCCCCTCCCCGACATTTTGGCCACCGGCACCCCCGCCGATGCCACCAGGGGAATCAGCGCGATGGACGTCTTGTCCCCGACCCCTCCGGTGCTGTGCTTGTCCACCTTTACTCCCGGGATATCCGAGAGGTCCACGCGCTGGCCTGAGCGCGCCATGGCGAGCGTCAGCGCCTGGGTTTCGCCCTCATCCATCCCACGGAGATATATTGCCATTAAAAGCGCGGCAGCCTGGTAGTCCGCGGTTTCGCCTGACAAGTAGCTGTCGATGAAATACTGGATTTCCTCGGGCGTGAGCCTTTGTCCATCCCGCTTCTTCGCGATCACATCCTGGATCCTCATAGTTCACCGCACCCTTTCTTGCATATGGTATCCAGAAAACTCGTCCCCGGTCCCTCCCAGGGCACGCCGAGGTAATGGCATACGCTAGCTCCAAGGTCTGCACCGCTTTCCCTGGTACCAACGTCGGTCCCCGGCATCACGGACGACCCAGCTGCAAGCAGCGGTACATACTCACGCGTGTGATCCGTGCCCGGATGAGTGGGGTCGCAGCCGTGGTCCGCGGTGACGAGCAGCAGATCATCGTGGTTCATGCGTTCAAGTAGCCCGGGTAGCCAGCGATCGACCTCCTCAAGTGCTCTCGCGTAGCCCGCGGCGTCATTTCTATGCCCATACATCATGTCAAAATCGACTAAGTTAGCAAGAATGAGGCCGTCGCCGCTGGATGCAAGTGCCTCCAGTGTGGCGGCCATAGCCCCGGCGTTGTCCTTGGCCTCCAACGACCGGCTGATGCCCCGACCCTGGAATATGTCCGAAATCTTGCCTACGGCGGTCACTGAAAGCCCATGTTCGGAAACCGCATCCAGTACCGTGCGGGCAGGAGGCGCTGCCGAAAAGTCTTTGCGCCTCGCGGTTCGCCTGAACGCCCCGGGCTGACCGGTAAAGGGGCGGGCGATCACCCGCCCAACCATGTGAGGGCCGGAAAGCAGGTCACGAGCTATCTGGCAGATCCGGTATAGTTCCTCCGGCGGGATGATGTCTTCATGGGCCGCAACCTGAAAGACGCTATCAGCCGACGTGTACACGATGGGACATCCTGTGCGCATGTGCTCTTTTCCCAGTTCCTCGATGATCACCGTGCCGGAGGCCGGGACATTCCCAAGCACGCGCCGGCCGATGGCACGCTCGAACTCGCCGATGACGTCGGAAGGAAAGCCATGCGGGTAGACCGGAAAGGGTACAGGGAGGATCACTCCCATCAGCTCCCAGTGGCCGGTAGTCGTGTCCTTGCCAGGAGATACCATAGCCATCCGGCCGTAGGCGGCACACGCAGCTTTGCCTTCGCCCATACCCAGTATGTGGAGCAGGCCCAATGAAATGAGGTTGGGAATGCTTATATCAGGGCATCTTTCGATCACGTTTGCCAGCGTGTTTGCACCATCGTCGCCGTAGCTTTTCGCATCCGGCAGCGCTCCCACGCCGGCGCTATCCAGTACAACTACAACCACTCTCATTCCGTGCCCACCTAGCCAAAAAGAGATTCGGGGGCTCATTTGGGCCCCCGTCGTAATTATGCTCTTGGATGAGTCCGGGAGTAGACTTCTTTCAGGCGTCCCTTCGTGATTTGAGTATAGATTTGAGTTGTGGATATATCTGCATGCCCCAGCATTTCCTGAACAGACCGTAAATCCGCCCCGTTTTCCAAAAGGTGCGTTGCGAACGAATGCCGGAGCGTATGGGGCGTTATGTCTTTTTGGATCTTTGCGTCGTGCGCATACTTCTTGACGATCTTCCAGAAGCCCTGACGGGTCAGCCTCCTGCCGTGATGGTTCACAAACAACGCTTTCTCCTCAGGGTTTGATACCAGCTTCGCCCTGCCGTTACTCAGATATTCCTTCACACAGCGAATGGCAACTGAACCCATCGGTACGATCCGTTCCCTGGACCCCTTGCCCATACACCGAAGGAAACCCATTTCAAGGTTAAGGTCGCTGACGTCTAGGGATATGAGCTCTGAGACTCGAATTCCGGTTGCGTAAAGGAGTTCCAGCATCGCCCTGTCCCGAAGACCCGCCGCCGACGTGCTGCTTGGCTGTTTGAGCAGGTTCTCCACTTCTTTTACCGTCAGGACCTTCGGGAGCCTTTTTTCGAGCTTGGGCGATTCCAGGTTGGAGGTGGGATCCTGCTCTACGTAGTTTTCCCTTACAAGGAACTGGTAGAATGACTTCAGCGCAGCAAGCCTCCTTGCTATGGTAGCGGCTGACTTGCCCTGCTTCTTCAGGTGGAGCAGGTAGGCCGCAATGGTGGCTCTCGTGGCCTGATGCCAGGACCCGTTCTCTACTCCGGCCTCCAGGTACTGGGAATACTGCCTGAGGTCTCTTCCGTAGGACTCAAGCGTGTTCACCGCGAGCCCTTTCTCTCTCTGCAGGTACTGGATGAACTCCTCTATTAGGTTTTGCATGGACCGGCATCTCCTTTACAGAACACGAGTACGGTAGCTGGCAAAAGGGCATTTATGGTTATTTTTCCATGTATAATGTTGTGTAATTCAACATAATAACGGAAAATCCTTCCCCAACTGGCAAGCTCTCATCTCGGCCTGTACCGGGCATCAGAGCAGGTCAGGATGGCCTGCCCAGGAGCCCGAGGAGGCGCGGGAACAGCACACCGAAGAACAACAGCATGAGGATGATCCACAGTGTCGCCCAGGTCCGCCTCCCCCCCTTCCTCAAGTCGATCATCAGCAACGCTTATCCCCCCTGCCCTAGTATTCTATCTATGTGAACTTGCGTTTCCATAGAACAAGAAAAGAGAACAAGAAAAGAGCCGCCCGTGATGGCAGCTCTGAACTTATCTATTGCGGGGCGCCGGCTAATTAACCACTTCTTGGAGAGGGGTATAAGTGAGTCCGTGGGCGTCAGCTACCGCTTTATACGTGACCTTACCGTCCACTACGTTGACGCCCAGCGCCAGGCTCGCATTGTCAAGGACTGCCTTTCTGAAACCCTTGTTGGCGATCTGCAATGCATAGGGCAGCGTTACATTGGTCAACGCAAACGTAGACGTTCTGGGAACTGCGCCCGGCATGTTGGCCACTGAGTAGTGCACTACGCCATGTCTTACGTAAGTCGGGTTTGAGTGAGTGGTCACACGATCAATAGTTTCAACCGAGCCTCCCTGGTCGATCGCGACGTCAACAATGACCGAGCCCGGCTTCATGGTCTTAACCATTTCCTCCGTCACCAGGTGAGGCGCACGGGCTCCGGGGATTAATACCGCGCCTATCAGCAAGTCGGCCTTTTTTACGGCCTCCGCAATGCTGTATGGGTTTGACATCACAGTCTGCACACGGCCCCCGAAGATGTCGTCGAGATAACGGAGTCGCTCCGCGCTTATGTCAAACACCGTCACCCTGGCGCCCATCCCGCAGGCGATCTTTGCTGCGTTTGTACCTACAGTACCGCCTCCGATGATCACCACCTCAGCCGGCATCACTCCTGGTACGCCCGCTAGCAGGACTCCTGCGCCGCCATATGCCTTTTCGAGAAAATGGGCGCCGATCTGTGTCGCCATCCTCCCCGCTACCTCACTCATAGGTGTAAGCAGCGGAAGACTCCTGTCGGGCAGCTGCACAGTCTCATAGGCAATGGCGGTGACCTTCTTCTCCATAAGAACGCGGGTCAGCTCCGGTTCCGGCGCCAGGTGAAGATACGTAAAGAGAATCTGGCCTTCGGAAAACAGGTCGTACTCAGGCGGGAGAGGCTCCTTCACCTTCATTATCATCTCGGCGGCTTCGAAAACCTCCCTGGGGCTCGACAGCAGTTTCGCACCTGCCGAGCGATAGTCCTCGTTGGATATCCCCGAGCCCAGGCCGGCGCCATCCTCAATTATAACCTCGTGCCCGGCGTGGGTCAGCGTGGCAACGCCTGCAGGGGTGATGGCAACCCGGTTCTCGTCCGGTTTGATCTCTCGCACAACTCCTATTCTCATGATCCCAACCTCCTGTGTGACTAATCGACAGAGCGTTGCTTCTGCCACACCTATATTCCTTCATCTCCAGTCAAAATCCTTCCGTCACCTGGGTAAGCGCAGCGATTATGTATCTTCACCGTCTTGAGCAGCACCCTACCGGCCTGCTTCATCCAGCACACGCCTCGGCCCCAGGCTAGTCGACGTATACGCCCGTCCTTTTAGCCTGTTCAGAAAAGGATGCCTCGCCCGACTCGGTTACAGGTGCTTACTGCACCTTTTTGGGGGTCTCGCTCAAGCCTGCTAGAGCGAAGGTTAGGTTTGGCACACAATCCCACACCACAAGAAGACGACCCGATATCGTGCTGACAGAAGAGTCTTCCTGAAGGATACGAGCTGGAGAAACCAGATTCACATGCTCCACGTCAATACAGTACTGCGCCATGTTCCGCGTGCTAGCTAGATTCTGCTGAAAAAAGCACTTTGCCGACTACTCCTCGGCAATTGACCCTTGACAATTTGATCATGGTTTGACGTTGCTGCCTGGCTTTAGATCAATTTGGCCAATGGCCCCGCCTATCCAACAACGACAACCGGCCAGTCCCCGGTACAGCGTCCGGTTGAGTCCATATCACCTTTTCAGCTCGCTGATCGTTCCTTCCTGACAGGCTCGCCAGTGTTGCAATCGCCGAAACCAGGATTGGCGTTCGTAAGGCTGACTTTAGGGCGCTTTCCTTTCCTGAACTCCAAAAGCCGCGGTCGGTATCGATACCTTCCGGCACTTGGCCGGTCCGGTTGACGTGCTCCTCAATTCCTGTAACGTCATACCCGGTCACCAAGCGTTCCGCGCTTTCGGTCAGGCGCACTTTGTAGCCGAACTCAGTTTCTCGGTGTACTTTGCCACGCCGAATGGGCCGGGCATCCGGGTCAAAAAGGCTCACCTTGCGTTCCGGAAGATTTAACTGGCCAGCGTTTACCCGACGGGCTTGGCTGATGATCTGTTATCCCAGGTCCAGAGTCTTCTCCAATCCACTGACCAGGCGTCCTTTTTCGTACAGGGCAGTTTCAGCAAGTTGCCTGGTGTTCTGGTGCAGCTGTTCTACTACGCAAGTTACACAAGCCTCGGGAAAGACCAGGTAGAAGGAGGCATGTATAGTGGTTTTGCACTACGGTCTGTCGCTCACCTCCATCCTCCCGAACTCACCTGCGATGCGGAGCGCTTCGAGGATTGGGATCTGCTCCGGTTTCGGCCGGTCTGGCTTGCCTATCTTCTTCTTTCCCACCTCGATGTAGCTCCACCTTAGGGTTTCGAGCTCCGAGAGGACGTCGGGCCAGGTCCTTGCGATTCCGTTCTTCTTCATCCAGTGCTCGAGGGTCTTCTCTAAGAGGTATGCCAGGACGCAGATGAATACGTGCGCCCTGATCCTCAAGTCCTTCCTGTGGTAGACCGGCCTTATCCTGACGAAGCTTTTAAGCGCACGAAACGCCCGTTCTATGCTTCCTAACGACTTGTAGGCAGCTACCACCTCCTCCGGAGGAAGGTCTAAGACGTTCGTCCGCAGGACGAAGACCCCGTCTTTCCTCGAGCACCTCTCTATCTCGTCCTGATTTAGGGAGAAGCGAAGCCTTGGCCTGCCCCGGGGGGAGACGTCGTAGCTGAAGTACCTCTCCGCGCCGAGGAGGACGAGGATCTTCGTGGCACGTTTGAGCAAGCCGGTTTTCGACCTGTAGCGACCCTTGCCGGCTGAGGCGCAAGCCTTTCAAGCTGCTGGCGGGCCTTCAAGATCAGGTCCTCCCTGGCTTGTCTTTCGCACTCTGCCTTCTCGGGGTTGTATCCTATGACGAACCTCCCCCGGCCGCGGCGTATGTCGCATATGACGAGGCTTTCTTTGGCTCGGACGGGGAGGGCCTTCCAGAAGTCATCGCCTAAGCGGGGGACGTTAGGCTGCCTTAAACAGAGGATGTAGCGGTATCCAAGGCGGAGGAGTTTCCTTACGTTTTCGCGGGACATCATCCCCCTGTCCCCGACGAACACGGCCCTCTCGGCGCCGAACCTCTCTTTGAGCTCCTTCGCGACGCCGAAGACGGTGGTGACGTCCGAGGTGTTCCCGGGGTAGACCCTGTGGGTGAGTGGGAAGCCGTCCACCGTGGTCACAAGCCCCACGGTCACCTGGGGCTTATCGGCCCTGTGGTCGCGGCTGTAGCCGCGCTTTAAAAGCTCTGATTCCCTGCCCAGAAAGTACGTGGAGGTGATGTCGT
>JBFMAL010000035.1:0-27008 GCA_040755615.1 Bacillota bacterium | reverse complement strand
AAGTCACCGAGCCTGCAATTGCGCCAGGTCACCGTGCCATGCAGCCTGCAAGGCTTGCACAATCAGGCGACCCGGCTGACCCAAAAAGATTGAAAAACGGGGTGACATCTATCTCGCAAGACAACATCCGGTCAGCGGGCAGGTTCTGAACCAGAGCGGTTGCGACCACGGCGTGAGGCCCGTCTGTGCCGTAGACAACTTCTCTCGCCGGATCCCTTCCGGTGTACCCGCATGTGGAGCAGGCTCTGATCCTGTCCGGTTCCTCCTCATCCTGCTCCTGCAGTTCGAGGATGACTGTGTTTCCATGTGCACATGGCGCAGCACGACCCGCCCTCACCCACCCGCATTCAAGACAGAGGGTATAAAGTTGTGCATGGTCGCTTATATCCGCCTCGCTCTCTATCGGTTTGAAAAACCTGACCCCGTAGTCCTCCCCTCCGGGGTCTCTCGACGCCTCCACAATGCGGTTCCCCCTCAGCTGACCTACGATGTAGTGTTGCCCGCATTCCCGGCATAGTGCAACTTCATAAACTGGTCTGTCGTTTTCAAGCGCCTTTCTGTGCACGTACACCGCAGGCGGATCTAGCGAGATGAAGGCTCCTTCAAGGCCGCTCAAGAATAGATGATAGCGGACGGACAGAAGAGGCGTGCCCATGGCCGGATCCTTTGCCTTCGCGAGCATTTCCACAAGGCTTGACAGATGGAGGATCTGTTCGCTCTCTGCAGCCCCGGGGAACAGCTGCAAGGCCAGTTCCCGGGCTTCCGAAGGGTTTTTCGTAATGAGTCGTCTCAATAATACTGCTTTGTTGTCGGTCTTAAGGATCCGGGCGGCTACGGTTTTGTGCGTGTCTTGCGCATGACAGGCTATGCCAAGGCGCCGCGCCAACTCGAATATGGCGGTATCCGATTCCTGCTCCTTTTGCGACAGCGCCCGTGATACGATTTGATACTCCTCCAATCCGAGGCTCACGGTACTTGCCTCGGGCACAGGCACAACCTCACCGAGTATCACTCCGTCTTCGGAGAAAGGCTCGCCGAAGAGGTCCTGTGCGAACCGGGATACTGCAGCTTTGTCCCGCTCTCCCCGCATCATGGTGGCGCTCGTCGCGATGCACGTAAAAGGTGCTTTCCGCCCGCCCGCTCTCAGCCTGTGCTTGAGCCTCCTGATCAGAAGCGCCATTTCCGTACCCTTTGAGCCCTTGTATTGGTGGGCTTCGTCGATGACGATGAAGCGCCAGTGAGACGCCCTACCATTGTCAAACAGCTCGCTGTCAAGTGGCCTGATCAGCAGGTACTCGAGCATAGAGTAGTTGGTTAAGAGAATGTGGGGTGGGGTCTTCCGCATCTCCTCACGGTAAACCAGCTCCCCGTGAAGCCTTCTTTCGCCGGCTCGCTGTCCCTGCCTATGTTTGTCCCAGGGATCTTCCGGAGTATCACCCGTGTACTGTCCGAAGGTAAACCTGAATCCCGCCCCTGCCTCATGCAGCACTCTGCAGAGCTCCCCTAACCTGTCCCGCTGGTCGTTAGCAAGGGCGTTCATAGGGTACAGAACGAGAGCCCTCACTCCAGGACCAAGCGAACCTTCAAGGTATTCCCTGTAAAGGTGCAGTAGAATAGGGTAGAGGAAGGCCTCTGTCTTGCCACTACCTGTACCTGTAGCTACCACTACATTCTGCATGGCGTTGACCCGGGTGATAGCCTCCTCCTGATGGACATACAGTGGCCTGTCCCCTTTCAAGGCGTCAAGAAACGCCCTTTCCACCCTGTTGCCAAAGAGGTCCCTGAGCAGTTCTTCGGGAGTCTTACCCTTTTTGAATATGGGCGTGCCCTCAAGAAAAGGACCCTTGCTCAGCCTTTCGGAGTCCAGTGCAGCTTCAAAGGATTGTCTCAAGACAGGGTCCCTGAAGTAGAAGGTGGTCCTCAGGTAGCGCTTGTATCTGCTTTCTACCAGCTCACAGAGGTGCAAAGGGTTCACGGCAATGCCTCCCCTCCAGGATTTTAGCCCGACGCATAGAGGTCTTTCTTATGTCTGGATATAAGGTGTGTGCAAAGGTCCCATTCGGGGTCCTTGCCCTTTTTAAACTCCAGCCTCTCTCCGCACTGCCGGCATATGTATAGCTCGGGGAAACGCTCACTCAGGTAGCCTTCAATGTCCTGGACCCGGTGGATGGATCGAAACGCTGTCATTGCATTCCTGCCTTCCCTCTCCTTGCACTCTTCTGCGTGGGAGGTCATAGTAGAGGTCCCATCTCCGTTGATCCCATAATCAAGTAGATATGTGCCACAGAACGTACATACAAGTATCAGCTTGGGTATTTGAAAATCCACCTCTGCGGCATACTCGCTCAATGTTTCCGGGTGCCTGAAGAGCTCGGGCAAATGGCGTTTCAAAAGATGCCGTGCCATATCGTACTCGTCGCCTGTCATGTAACTGCAGCCTGGCATCATGCACATATAACGGTCCATCACTCGTGCAACAGCTGCCATACATTCGCCTCTTGCTTCAGGGGCCCAGAGTTTGAAGGAGGCAGGACCAAGTTGCCCCGCCAGAACTGGCGAATCGCCGAAATCCCGGAGGGGTACAGGAATCATGCCCTTATTCCCGCGGTACGGCCGAGCAGCGGTCCTGTCAAAACCTGCAAGCACAACGCCCTGCCTATCTGCATCAGGCACCTTGACCCAGAGACACGAGGAAGAAGTCGCCTTGAACCAGGCACGCTCAATCCGAATCTCTTTGTCTACCCACTCTATTGGAGCGGTGCCTTCAGTTCCCAGTCCCCACCAGATGCGGTTTAAGACAAGCCTGAGCGGAATAGGGCCGCCAGGGGCTTCGCGAACGTCCCAAAGCGTCAGGTCGCATTGCGGGTCCGGCGGCAGCAGGTACTCACCATCCCGGACAACACGCACGAGCGAGCCGATTCTATCATCGCGCGGATAGATCAGAACTCCCCCATCGTGCAGTATTCTCACCCTGACATCCGAGTGGCCCGAAGGGCCCGGAAGAGCCGAATGTGGCTGAATGTCTATGCTTTTCACAGATGTCACAAACCGGAAGTCAAAACTCTCGAGCAGTTCGTCCAAGTGGTTGTATATTCGTACAAAATACCAGCCTGATTTGCGTTTGGCCAGCTCTGCGGGAAGAAGTATTTCCTCACCGCTCGTGTCAGGCTGGCAGTACGTCCTCCAGCGCCCACGCCCGGACCCCTCTCTCCCGACCACTAGTGTCTTCACCTGTTCCAGAGCCTTGTCCCTGACAGGTACTATGGTGGGAGGCGCGCCTAGAAACAGCGGACCGAACACACCAGCCAGCCCATCGTCATACACCTTCCCGGAGAGGGCCAATTGCGCTTTAATCGTTTCAAAGGGGATCTCAGTTCCATCGGTCGCCCGGAGCAGGTAGGCATCGCCAGTACCGTACATCTGGAGAAGCCCTGCAACGTAGCCTTCTATCGACGTGTTACGAACAGATTGGAGTTTTCCATCTGACTGGAGCACCCAGCGCTCTGGGAATACCGAGAGATACAGACCCTCCCCGGACGTCCTTGATACCAGGTGTCCGAAAAGTCCGTCCCTGCGGAGTTTGAATACCAGATAGGGCCGGATTCTATCCTTGGCTGGCAATTCGTCCCACTGCTTGCAGTCCCTCCGCCCGTTCTCCTTCTCCATACCTACGACCCAGGTCAAGCCGCGCCTTTCACAAAACACCTCAGGTAATACCAACCTTGTATTCCGCCTGGATCGCACGCATCTTGCCTTTTCGCGCGGACGCCCTCCACGCCGTGAAGGGGGGATGGAAGAAGTGACCTCCGCAGGCTCAGTCCCCTGAATCTCCACAGACTTCTCTACGGTCTCTCCTTCCGTTCCCGTGATTCCCAAGGGTCCTGTGTCACTCTGTTTCTCACCATCTACCCCGGGCTCCTGCACGGGCTCTGGTGCATCCTCTTGCTTTCCTCGTTGATCCGCATCAAGTCGGTCTTCGTCCGGGACAGTGCTCCCCTCTTCTGCCTGTATGGGGTTAACAGGTTCCCGGTCCGTCCTGCTTCCAGGCAGCAATCTGCGGTGTATCAGCACGGCGAGAACTGCCAGCAGAGAAAGAGCAACTACAAGTTCCATCGCCCCACACCTCACAACAAGAGTGGTAAGAGGATCTGCGTAAAAACATGCTCCAGGTGCTGAAACAGAGAGGGTAACCCGGCTTATTTTGGTTTCTTGAATCACCTGGTCTGATATTGGATTTGCTAACATTCAGTAAGTGCGATACGCTTTGTTGCTCAGGATCGGGATCCTGCCGTTTCCGCGCGACAGCTGGCAGTTCAATGGCGCGATGATTGCTCCTAGTAAACATTTTTGCTGGTCTGGACCACTCAAGAAGGTCCGATTGCACACCACACATACACTATTGTCAAAGGCTTGCGCGAGTATCCCCGGTCAGGAGGCTTGCAGTAACAAACTGCAATTCAGACATGACTCCGGACAAGGCTCACGGAGGGCGCCCCCAGACGAGGTAAACAGGCGGTGTGGTCCAGCAGGCACCGTCCACGGCCACCCTTCGTATGGGGCATGTCACCAAGCCCAATCATCAATGGCTGCTATGCTCTCCCATTTTTTACTGATTCTTTCGATACACCCGGAAATCTCTCCTCCCTGACCGGTATATTACGACAACTTGAATCCAGGGTCGTATCCTGCGAAGTGGGCTATCTCATCTTCCAGTAGCTTCCATGGGTCGATCCCGGGTCATCGGCTCACCCGCACCCCGCCGCTACAGCACTGCCTTTTTCTTCCTATTGAGGACCGGGAGGAGACCGGCTGCGAGCTTGGTCTCCTCCTGTCCTTGGGGGGTGTTCGGGAGATTTGCAGAACAAAACAAACCGTGCATTGTGGCGGTAACAAAGCTCCACGCGCAGTTGCCAAAGACGGGACAAACGCCAGTACTGAACGAGGGTCGACTCGGCCAGTATTCCTGGTTGGCGCCAGCACCCGGATATGTACCTTCAACACGTCGAGCATCGGGCTACCTGGATTCACCGTGCGAAGGCTTATCTGACCTCCCACTCCAGGACCAGTTCAAGCACGGGTAGTGTCTCCCGGTCCTCTCCTCCTCGGTGAAGCATCAGAATCCTGAGCCGTTGATTCGCCCTCTTTGTCAGATTCAGAGGTCTCTCCCCGTCTTGCTGTATCAAGTCAGCCAGGGACACCTTTGCCCTGGGCAACAGTGGGTCATCCACAAAGAGTAACAAGTCAAAACCGGCATATGTTTCAACAGCCTCTCTCATTCCTCCCGGGAACGAAATCTTCATCCCTGAGAGGATCAAGTCACGTTCAGGGAGCATGGCGAGATCCTCGTCCCGACCTGAGTCAAACAGCACTGACCGTCCTTCTACAAACTGCGGACTACCTGTGAATACCCTTGCGGATCCGTTCCTTACAGATATGCTTTCGGAATCGTCCGAGGGTGGTGTAGCCATCATCTCTCCTCCTGAAGGTGCATCCGGCAAGCCGTAGAACGAGGGCGCGGGACAATTACAGTATACACTTGCAGCACCGGGCCCGAGGAACCCCTGAGACCACCCGGCTGGGAATGCATTTCCAATGACATAGAGTGCCTCAGCTCGTCTCCCAGCTTCGAGCCGGATGGCCACAAACGACGTCTCCCTGGAAAGCAGGCCGTGTCTGAGAGACTCCTGAACTATTAGCCCACGCAGTGCCTCCTCCATGTCTTGCCTGGCATTCTCAGCATACAGTCTTGGAGCCTTACTCCCTCCGGAGCAGAGTGCTTTCCCGGGATCGTAGCCCAGTCGTATGAGTTCGTTCCTGACCTGATCCCATTCATATCTGCCATCGGCAAGGATTGATAATGTGAGAATGCGCCGCGCCCCGAATAGCGCCTTGATCGCTGACCCCCCGTTGTCTCGTTCATGCTGGTCAACCCTGCAGGTAGCGAGAGGTTCACCACCAGCAGTCAGTCCGAAAACCAAAGGAGCGTTTTCGTCTTCTGTCCGGCCCACAATCCATATGCTGCGTTCGGCAGGCAAATCTCCTAGGTCTATGGCGCTGTAATCTCCACCAGCATTCCGGGTCACCCTGCGCCCTGTAGACTGAACTCTCTCTCGATTAATCTCAAGGCTCAGTGACGTAAAAACCGGTTGCGACCAGTCTGTAAGGATTTCATCCAGTGCGGTGGAGATGTCTCCCTCATCCGGATCGCTGGTAAGAAACTTCGCAACGCCTCCTCCCCGTTCGGCCAGCTCCAGGGCAAGGAACGAGTCAGGAGCGGCATCAATACACAAAATGCTAATTCGCCGAGAATCTCTTCGAGACCCCTCAAGGTCAGCCAGGCGCAGAATTCGACCTGTATCCGTGACCTGGGCATCCGTAATGATCAGCACGTGGCGCGCCACGTCGCCCTCGATCCTTTTTATGCCAAGGGCCTGTTCCAGCGCAACACCGAGCTCCGTTCCCCCGCTGTCATGGCACCTGTCAAGGAACTCGTTGGCGTTTTTCACCGTGAGTCGGTCTGCCCTGACTGGTTCTTTCGAGAACCACTTTGTTGTGTGATGAAACACCCCCAGGTTAAAACTGTCAAAGTCCTTAAGACCAGACAGGAACTTTTTAACGGCCCAATCAGCGGCTTTCCTTTTCGCTCCTTCCATTGATCCGGAGTGATCGATGAGGAGAATGACCTCACGTGGCACCCTTACTCCGGAGTCCTGAACTGCCGGCGGGGTGACCAGCGCCAGGAAGTAACTATGGTTTGAAGGCTCATCTTCATAAGTCCAGACCTGAAGAGTAGGACGATTCTCGCTCTGCTTGGGCATCCAGTTCAATATGAAGTCCCGGTCAGGGATGACTTCGTCGTCCAGCAGTCGCACACGACTGAAGACTCCCTCGTTGGTTACATCCAGGGCATGAGTGGGACTGTCTACCGAGTCCGCTCCTACCATTTCCATGTCCAGCGAGAAGCGATGGCCCGGGTCGTGAAGCAGGTAAAATGGCTGGCCTTTTGCTGCCCCAGACCCCATCTCGTCGCTCCTGACATATCGAGGAGCGATGGTCAGAGGGATCCGGAGGGACCACCCAGGTCCTTCGGGCTGTGCAGCCTGCACGTACTGGATCTCAACGGCCACTTCCTGATCCGGCAGTATGCCCGCGACGAATACCGTAAAGACGTCAGGTGCTTCCTGACATACAAGGGCTGATTGTTTCCCTTCGCGTCTCGCCTCTTCGTACTCGCTTTCGCCCTCTTTTCCATCTCTCAACTCCGCCTTAATCTCCACATCGCCAAAGCGCACCTCTACACCCGTAACAGCTGCGTTGCCCGGCAACGGAAACCGGTACGCCGCCTCAAGTACCGCATCACATTGTTCAGAGGTATACCCGAAAACCTGCACCAGCCGAAGTGAACCTAGCGGCCCTGCGAACCTCCCCGTCAACTTGCTCCGCTTCAGGGGAATGAAGCGTCGACTTTCACTTGATTCACGGTCGGAAGGTATGATCTCCAGAACACCAATGCCGTCAGGTCTTGAGTTTTCACAGAAACGGGGGTTAAACACGGCTGACCGTTCCTTTCTTCTTTAGAAATGCCCAGAGCCGAGATTCCTGCCTCATCGATCTCAAGCGGGAGACGGCATGATCGACTCCGCGTGAGAGCAGCCTCCACACGCATGGACTCTCGCCAAACCTGCGGTGCCTAAGCCGCGATTCTTAATGCACCAGATTCCTGGAGGCGTCTGTGTCCGGGAATGACACGTCCCGCCGGAACGATATCCCCTGACCAAGAGCGTACCTGTTGGCGCTTGTTCCAGGTTCCAGGCAACCCGATAAGTCCGTTGACGCATCGACACCCAAGAAGGGTATCCCTCCTCAACCTTTGACCTCGTTGGTAAAGTCTCAAGGAGTTACTGAACTCAGTTTATCATGCGAGTCCGTCACCAAGTGGCAGACCAAACAAATTTCGACGGGAATATCGCATCCAGGCGAGCGACCTGTGCGTCACCGCCCTCTCTGCACCGCGCCACAACATGAGTTGAGGCGGGACCCGTGTCCACCACCATGCCCCTTCTGCAGGTAATCGTGCTTATATGACAGACTCTCCCAAAGGAGAGGGCTCCCCGGAGGTGCAAACGCATGTATGCGGTACCAGAAAGGTGAGTCTGCCAAACGGGCCGCCCACCTGCAACTGGTGACCACTGCTTTGGGCTGCATTATCCCCCTCGAAATCCCTTCCCGCCTCCGAAAACACTCCTTCAGCTCTTGCTTCAGGGTTTCAAGAAGTAACTGCTTTAGAAAAAAATGGGGGAGCGCGAGGGGGCAGTAATCCCCATCAAATTATTGAGCGGATACACGGACCCCCTCGCCCTAGCATTTACCATTGTTTGACAATATGTCATCACAATAATATTATGAAGAAGGAAGCTTGGAAATCAACTGGAACAGCAGTTTACAACATGGTCAACGAAGTACCGCCGTAAGGAGACGAAACCCTGAAGGGAGCAATTACTGCTCTCTGTAAGGAACATGGCTACGAGTTGCTGGCTTTGGAGGTTATGCCCGACCACGTACACGCCTTTCTTTCTGCTCCTCTTAAGATAGCTCCGGCGGTGATAGCCAAAATATTAAAGGGTTCCACGGCCCGCCAGCTCTTTGTGAAGCATCCGGAACTCGGTCATCTACGGAACCCAAGCTACTACGTAGGCACAACCGGAGAGGTCTCCAGCGAGATTATCAGGCGGTACATCGAAGCTCAAAAAACAGAGGGAGGAGGTGAATGAGTGCCTCTAATCACACTCAAAGCCCAAATCCATGCGGACCCGCAGATTGAAGCTGTTCTGAAGGACGCCATGTTCTGTGCCACCAAGGTCTACAACGGGCTTTTGTGGCATCTGCGGAAAGAGTACGAAGAGACCGGGAAGGTAAATATTTCTCGGAAGAACCTCAACCGCATCTTAAAGGAGCTGCCCAGGGCCAAAGGGTACTACTCGATGTCAGTGCAACTCACCCGGGACGAAGTGCGGGAAGCGTATAAGTCTTTCTTTGCCCTCAAGAAAAATGGTCTTACGCAGCACGAGGCTCCCGGCTTCCGCCGTAAGGGTCAGCTTTCGCCACTTAAGTATGTGCAGAGCGGATTCAAAGTGGAAGTGGATAAAGTTACATTGAGTCTGGGTACCGGACGGGAAGACGGGGTAAGAAAAGTCACCTTGCGGATATCTCACCGTCCTGGCGTGGAGTACGAACGGGTGCGGGAACTTTCCATTACCTACGACAAGGTTTCCGGGCAAATAGAGGCCCGTCTGGTGGTGGAAGTTAAGGCCCGTGAAAACGACGGGACGGGGAGAGCAGCGGTGGACCTTGGGGAGACGGTTCTCATGGCCTGTGCATTTGATGATGGCACGGTAATGCTCTACTCCGGCAGGCAGATCAAAGCCATAAGACGGTACTGGCAAAAGGTATGGGCCAGTCTTAAGCAGAACTCCCGGAGGTGGGAGGAGATAACACACCGGGAAAGAAGGCAGGTGGAGCACTTACTGCACATAGCCACCTCTCATTTTATTGCGGAGTGTGTGCGGCGGGGTGTAAAGGAGATAGCCAGTGGGGACCTCAACGGGGTCCGTGAGAGCATTGATTATGGGAAGCGACTGAACCAGAGGTTGCATGCGTGGCCGTACCGGAAGGTGATCAACATGCTGAAATATAAGGGTGCCCTAGTGGGGGTCATAGTCCGTGACGATGTAGAAGAGAAGAGTACCTCCATTACCTGTCACGCTTGCGGGAAGGTTGTGCCTTCCAACCGGAGATATCGGAGTTTGTACGTATGTCCCTATGGGTGGAGGGCACAGGCGGATGTAAATGGTGCCCTGAACATCTACGAGAGGGTGCATCAGGTATCTCCCGTGAAGGGGAGTAGTGGCCGAGTGGCGCGGCCCGCGGTCGTGTCATACCACTTGGGATGGCACGGCGTCGCTGAACCGAAGCGCAGGGATAAAACCCTGTGTGCATCCGCTTGAGGATGCCCCTCAATTTATTGAGGGGAGGACGTCACGGTTGAAGCAGATCCACCACTACCTGTTTCAGCAGCGGCTCATAGTCAAGGTACATTGACCAGACCTTTTGAATGTATTCTGAGCACTCGTCGTCGTTACGGGAAAACACAGGAGTACCGCGAATGACCTCAAATTGAAAGCCAAGACTGGTGCCGTTCAGGGCGTGGATATCCACAGGGATTCCTATCTTTGCCGTCAGTTCTACCGAAAGGCCAAGCACGGTATCCGTCCGATACTCTTCCGAAGTGAAGTCGTCAAAAAAGAGAGCTACGTCAATATCATGTACTGGTAGATCCCCAGTTACCGAGCCGTGGAGAAATGCAAAACGTATCCCGTCAACCTGCGCCAGCCGTACTTTTAGCTGCTCAACCAGGGATTCTTTTTCCTTGTCTCCCAGAAGATAGGTGCGAAACTCTTCAGGCTTGCTCATTTACCCACCTCAAGACCCTAAGACGCGCTGGACTGACTCAAAAAACCTGTTCAGGTCACCAAGGTTTCCACGCATAATTTCGAGCATCTTTCGGTTGTCCACGCTTGCATAACCATGAACCAGCAGATTCCGGAATCGTGCCATTTTCGCAAGATTGGCCGCCAGTTCCGATTCCAGTACCCCATTTTCGGATAATAAGAAGTAAGTGTCAGCGTATGTCGCTGGTACTTTCTTGACAATCTTGGCACACAGGTGTGCAGCGATACTTGTAGCCGCCTCCACAAGGACGATGAAAACGTATTTGGCAGACCTTATTGCGTCCTCATCACTGAGGAAATCACTGTCCTCTCTTTCTGCATAACGTAAAAGAACAGCCATTGACTCCTGAATATCTGAGATTTTTCGGCCGATAAGCGAGATGTTGATGCCGCCCATTTCAATCGCCCCTTACCTTCAGCTTCAAACACAGTTATATGTTGTCTGCCATCTACAGCCGCCACTCTCAGGCCATCAATAGTACCTAGCGGCACAGGGTAAAGATTAATTGGCTTGCTGTTTCCCATAATAACGCTGGAGCAAAAGTTCTTTTACTTTTTTTGTACGGCATATACCGGGTTATTTCTTCATCATACAATCTTATCTCCAGGTTTATGCTCGAAACCTGGTGAGCGTTTTTTGGCACTTGAAAACGTCCCCGTTCCGATTCTTTGCGTCTACCCAGCCGCACATGGGGCACGTCTGGCTGGATTAGGCTGCGTTCACCGGGCCGGGGTCGGTGACTGAGTAGTTGTAGTTTTTGTATTCCAGCCGCTCCTTGATGATGCTGCGCTGCCAGTTGCTCAACCTGCGGGAGAGGCCTTTGCTCTTGGCCTTGCCGCGCAGGTGGGCACGGTCTTCGTAGGCAATAATTTTGTGTGTGCGTTCCTGGTACAATTCGTTAAAGGCCCGGTTGATTTCGTTCTTGCACCTGCTTCGGTATCTCTTATTCCTTTTGGTTTGTTTGATCAGCCCCAGGTTGTGTTTTAAGATGTGTCGGGCCTTGGGATGGTCCTGATCCAGGAACTTCCGGCGCAGCGCCCAAAGTTCTTGGCGTTTCTGGCTTTTATCCAGAATATGGTCGGACATTTCCTGTAAGGCCTCTGCAGGAGGAACAAATCCAGCTTATTATCAACGACAAACCCTCTGGCCTTCCCTTTATAATGCCTTGATCGTGCCGGCCAGTTCCCAGGCAATCTTTGTATGGTTGTACAGAAGGAGGGGGCATCGGCGAACCTGATCTTGGAACACCAGGAACACCCTCAGATCTGTCTACAAGCTATCCTTATTGGCGACCTCGATTCTATCATCTTCGTGGTACCATCCGTTGTTTCCTCCTAAACCTCCAACCGCATGGGGTCTTGTTTCTCCCTTGCCTCGGTAAAAATGGCAGACGTCAGCATGTAGAAGGTACTCACGCCCGGGCTATTGAAGGGGTGGCCTCCGGCGCGCAACCGGAGCATAGAAGGATCTCACGCGCCCTGGCCCCCACTTGCGCGATCTCTTTGAGGGATGAGGACCCATGTACTCCTCAGGCGTCATTTCAATGCATTCCCTGGGGCACCCTCCGTAGCTGGTAATCCTCAATAGCTCTTCGGAGCGCTAAGGCCCCAAGATTAGAACAATGAATCTTGGGATCGGGCAGCCCCCCAAGGAACTCTACAATATCGACATCCGAAACGTTAAGGGCTTCTTCGAGGCGTTTCCCTTTAACCATTTCTGTGAATATGCTGCTTGTGGCAATGGCCGCAGGACAGCCATAGACCTCAAACCGGATGTCTGCAATACGTTCCTGTTCCACCTTTATGGATAATCTCAGGTAATCACCACAAGACGGGTCTCCCACCGTGCCCACACCATCGGCGTTTTCGATCCGTCCCACGTTCTTCGGTTGGAAGAAGTGCTCAAGCACCTTTTCCGTATACATGGTGTGCTCCTTTCCCGGTTCCTCACTCAAGATTCCTGAACCGAATCAACTTCAGCCGTCAGAGATTCCCAGACAGACCTGACCTGCCGGGAAACCAAACCATCGGAATGTTCTACCAAGGGAATACCTCTGACCATGGAATCGGTGACGACTCTATCAAAAGCGATCTTCCCCACGACTTTCACTGATAGCCGGAAGCAGGTCTCCTCCAGCCTGGAAGCGTTGTCTTCATCCAGGTCCCACCTGTTAATGCATACAAACGGTCGTACCTGGAAATGGTTGCAGAGTTCAAGCACGCGCTCTAAGTCATGAATGCCTGTGAGCGAAGGTTCAGTGACGACAAGCGCAGCAGATACCCCCGCCATGGAAGCCATTACCGGACACCCTATACCAGGCGGTCCGTCACTGATCAGCCACCTGGCCCCCGTGCTTCGGGCAATATCCTTGGCTTTACTTCTTACAGCCGCCACAAGTTTTCCGGAGTTTTCTTCCGCCGGCCCGAGCCGAGCATGCACCAAGTACCCGTACGGCGTGCGGGATACGAACCAGTGACCTGAAACAATCTCCTTCATGTTCACGGCATGCACGGGGCATGCGTGGTAGCATACGCCACATCCTTCACACGAGACCGGATCGACCTTGAGTTCATCTGCTATGGCTCCGAACCGGCAGAGGCTCTGGCAAAGCCCGCACCTGGTGCAAATATCCGGGTCAATGAATGCCTTCCTTGAAGCCTTGAACTCGTGCCGTTCTTCAATTTCTGCTCGCATGATGAGTTCCAGGTTCGCCGCGTCCACATCGCAATCGGCAAAGACCGCAGAAGAAGCCAAGGCCGCAAAGGACCCCGTCACAAACGTCTTGCCCGTTCCACCCTTACCACTTATTACAAGAATCTCTTTCACGCAAACACAACCCTTTTCAGTGCTTATTCAATTTCAGTAGCTCCGTCAGCTGCCGAAATACTGTACGTCCGCCGGATACGAACTCCAGGGGCACCTTCCCCCGGGCATACGACGACGCGATTTCCTTCTTCCACGGGATCCTTAATACCACAGGCAGGGCTTTCTCTTCGCAGTAATCATCCACCGCATAGTCGCCGATATCACACTTGTTTATGACGACACAACATGGGACGTCCAGTTTCTCGAGCATTTCCACAGCCAGTTTGAGATCGTGCAGGCCGAATGGAGTCGGCTCCGTAACCAGAACGCACATATCAGTACCCTTTACTGCAGCCACCACAGAGCACGACGTACCAGGCGGTGAGTCGATAATCGCGACGTTATCCCCGTCAATCTCGCCCTTGACGGCCGCGATCAGCGGAGGCGCCATGGGTTCACCGGGGTTCAGCACGGCGTGGACGAAATCTATGCCCGCGGCGTCGCCCCGCTCGAGTACCCCGATGGGGCGCAGGGTTTCGCTGATGGCGTCCTGCGGACAGAACAGCGCACAACCTCCACAACCATGGCACAGTTTGTCAAAAACAAGAACCTCGGTCTTAAGGACGGTGAGGGCGTTGAACTCGCACACTTTTGCGCACTTTCCACAGAAGGTGCATTTTTTCACATCCACCAGCGGGACGGGGATGGTTATTTCACTCCTTCGGGTGATGCGGGGCCTTAGGAATATGTGGGCGTTCGGTTCTTCAACATCGCAGTCCAGGAGTTGCACCTTTTGTCCGGCGCCGGCCAACGCCATGGCTAAACTGGTGGCCACAGTGGTTTTCCCGGTACCGCCTTTACCGCTGGCTACTGAGATGATCACTTCAATCTCCTTTCCAAAGGGCAGAAAACCCCGCTCAGGGGTTTTCCGCACCGCCTCTTCAGTCGTTTTCGCCCTTTTCTATCTCGTCAAGTCTCCGCTGGATCTCATCGAGCTCTGCTTTGAGCTCTTCTGCCCGGTCTTTAAGCATTGAAGCCTCGTCCCCGGGATAGGGGCCATACGGGTTAAACCCCCAGGCATTGGCCCACCACCAGCCGCAGGGTCCACGGCCAAACCAGGGACCGGGTCCTGCTCCTGCAGGCATACCCCCGCGGAAACCTCCAAAGCCGGGATACCACCTTCTGCCTGGCTTCCAAAAGCCGGGTCCATAAGGGTAAGGCATACTACTCCCTCCTCTCGTACATGCTGACTGATGCGATTGTACCGTCTACCACCATCCACGCCCGCAGCCGCGCCAGTTTCCAAGCATACCACGGCGGAAGCCGAGTCCCGGAGGAACGCAAGGCCAATAACGAGGCTGACCTGGGAAAGCACCTTCCCGCGTGTCACGGGGAGTGCCCGCGTACGGAATGTCTTTCCCGGTCTTTACCGGTAGCACACAATATCCGCGTCCGCCTCCGGTCATCGGTCCCGTGCCCCGGGGTCCGGTTCCGTCAAATCCTGGCATCATAAACCACCTCCCAGACTGTGCTCATCTCTTTGCCCTCCGGTTCCCCAGCCGGTGAAGCACGAGCGAACCAAGGGTTACGCAGGCCAGCATCGCGTCGCCTCTTCCAATGCGCGTTCGGTTCGAGCCGGAGCACGGCGTCGCAAGCGGGAGGATACCGCAGATCCCGAGCCCCTCCCTGTCATCAGCCCTCGCCCGGCAGGTCCGGTTCCATCTCTTCGCGGCAGACCATCACCCCATTGGGCAGTGTCAGTGCCCACAATTATGCTGGCCGTGAGGATGTTCACAAAGACTGTCTCCAGGCTTCAGCGCACCGGTCAGATAGTCGTCCAAGACATCGTCTACTCTACCCGTCACGCCGGTAAGGGTCTGGATTCCCCGCTCGGCGAATAGGGACTGGGCCTTGGGCCCCATGCCACCGGCCACGATACACGAGACTCCAAGGTTGGCTAAGTACACGGGGAGGAAACCGGGTTCGTGCCCCGCGTTTTCGATCGTGTTACGTTCCTTCACCCTGCCATCTGAGACTTCAACCAGGGTGTACGCGTCGCATCGCCCGAAGTGCGGAGCCACCATCTCGCCGTCAGTCGCTATGGCAATTTTCATTGAGCTTTTCCCCCTAGGTATCTAATTTGTTAAATTTAGCGTCTCAAACCGAAATGCGACGGGACAGATGGGTTTGAAACAGATGTGAGCTCACCCTTTTTGTACTTCTCCACAGTCTCTTTCACTGTGTCCTTCAGACCCGAGTAGACCCGGATACCCGAAGCTTCCAGAACCCTCACGGCATTCGGCCCGATGTTACCCACCACCACTGCGTCCACACCATTTTCCGATAGCAGCGAGGCTGCCTGGGGTCCCGCTCCACCGCTCGCTCCGACGCCGTCGTTAAGCAAGGACTTCACTTCCCCAGATTCAAGATCTGTAATGACGAAGTATGGGCAGCGCCCAAATCGGTCGTCCACGGGGGCGTCAGGACCCTCAGCACGCGCACAGACTGCTAGTTTCATAGCACCTTCCCTCCTTTGCCGCTCATCACAGCAATGGTGTGACTGATGTTGCTCTGGTTTGGCCGGTTGGCCTCTGTTTGCCCCTGGCTGGCCGTTCTGTTTTGTGTTTCGCCCGCCAACTGATTCACCTTCGTAAGTCTTTTTTCTGAAGCAGTTCATCATGAGAGGAATTAGGGAATTCATCTTGGGCCCCGTCCCCGCCTTCCCCACGGTGGCGGACCGTGACCCGGGCCATGATGCCAGCCCTCCCGTACTTCGTCTTTCCCACAAGATGGACACATGCGCTCATCCTGGGCAGGCTTGCTTTCAGACCTCCACCGGTGTCCACATTGCTGGCAGATCCACCAACCTGTGGCGAACTGGTAGTTCCCTCCCTCGATGCGGATGGCTTTCCCTTCTACTATAGCGCGGGTGAGTTTAACTCGCGCGCCGGAGAGGATGCGCTGAAACGTGCTCTGGCTGAGTTTCATGCGCTCAGCGCACGCGTTCTGATCCAACCCCTCAAGGTCCTTAAGCCTGAGCGCCTCAAGTTCCTCAAGACTCAGCCGGACTTCCTCGAGCTGCGCCATGGGCACGCCCGCGGGTTTGTAATATGTGACGTTGGGTATAAAGTTCACCCAGCGAGGCTTTGGGGGTCTGGGCACGGCACAAACATCTCCTCAACTTGCGTTCTATACATCCATTTTGGGTATATACCCATAACCATTGTAATCCTTCCCCGGTACCATGTCAATATCTGATCTGCCGTTACACCAAGAACTGCAGTGGGTGCACTGTGGGTCAGGCTAAATGCAGGTGTTTTCGGGGGGTACGGCGCACCGCAGGAACACGTCTTTGTTACCAAGGGGAACAGAAACGAACATCAACAAGCATCAGGTACTGCCCGGGGTGCACTCACCCTAGCTTCGTTTTAACCGATTCGAGGGGCAGGCCTTGCCCGTACTCGCTCTCCCATCTTGCGGCGGTGCGGTTTTGGGAACTCTTAGCGATGGCCGCCTGTTCAGCAAAGGCCCGCACATGTTCGCGCCCTTCCTCGACGGAGATGTTCCGTCCTGGTCCGCCCACGCATCCTCCTGGACAGCCCATGCCTTCCATAAAGTTACCATGCAGCAGTCCTTCCTCAAGCTGGTGCAGCAGGCGGTTACATTCCTTGAGTCCATCCCCTTTTACCGCCCTGATCTCGAGGTCGGGGGCAATATCCTTCACTGCTCTTGTTATGGCCGCAGTCACCCCTCCTGAGAACGCGTACGACCTTCCATCATGGGAGGCGTCAGCCATGTCCTCCTCCCCGAGCTCCCCTGTCAGAGGGAGTCCCGCAGACTCAAACAGCGCGCTGGTCTCCTTGAAAGTGAGCACGCAATCCACGGCCGGCTGGAGATCCGGCAGGCGCGCCTCGCTCTTTTTGGCCATGCAGGGCCCTATAAACACCACTCTGCAATCGGGTTCCCGCGCCTTGAGCATCCTCCCCATGGCGATCATCGGCGAGACAGAGGGAGATACCAGGTGAGCCACTTTCGGGCGCACCTTCTCCACCAGTTTTATGAACGCCGGGCAACAGCACGAGGTGATCATGAACCGCTCTCCCCGGCGCATTCTCCCTACGAACTCCCTGGCCTCCTGCATAGTGATTACGTCGGCAGCCATGGCCACTTCGTATACGTCCGTGAACCCGAGTCTCTTGAGGGCTGCCTTCACAAACGACGGCACTGCCTGCTGCCCGAACTGCCCGGCAAAGGACGGTGCCAGGATGGCGTACACGGGTAGCCTGTCCTCCTGCAAGAGCATCGCCGCCACCCGGGCGAGCTCAGAGCGTATGACCAGCGCCCCCGCGATACACGAATCCACGCAGAACCCGCATTCAGCGCAGAGCTCGTGGTCAATACGGTGGCGGCCGTCCGGCCCGGCTGTTAAAGCCCCAGTGGGACAGTGCTGGACGCAGGGTTTGTCGAGTTCCGTACATTCCCTGCAGTACTCATCAAATACTCTCACCAGGGGCGGGGTGTCATCCTCATCTTCAAAAAGCAGGCGGTCCAGGTGCCGGCGTATGCGGCGGCGTACAGCGTCCACATCCATCTCCCCGGCACTGTAACACTCTTTCACTACCTTTTCCACCAGATCCGCCTTGTCTATGTTTCCTTCTCTTATGGCCCTGGCGACATGCACCATGAGCCTGTATGCGTAGTCGTTCACCGGACAGCGCCTCGCCCCTTTTGGCGGCTATGTGTTCTGTTGGATTAGTGTTCGCTAAAATCGGGGTAACATGCAGCTTTTTGGGTGGTCGGACTGTGGGATAGATGAACGAGGCTTAAGCGGTACGTATCCCTTTGGTTACGACCGCGGAGACGCGCTCGCAGGACAGAAACTGGCAGCCGTCCGGAAGAATCAGCATGCCTCGGGATGTTGTCCTGTTTCTACCGCGGGATGCTCACCGGGTTCCCCCAGTTCAGGAACATCTCGTTGTGAGACAGGATGATGAACTGCCGCCGCTTTGACTCCTGCTCGAGGATGGCCCGTATGTTGTCGAGGCGGCCCTTGTCCGTGCTGGCAAATGAATCGTCGAATATGAAGGGGAGTCGCACGTTGTCTACTAAGAGGTCAGCCACAGCGAACCGCAGCGCGATATACAGCTGGTCTTCAGCCCCTTTGCTGAGCTGCGAAATCTCGCAAGGCTGCCCGGCTTCTTCCACTTTCACTTCAAAGTCCTTCGTGATGAGGACGATCCGGTCATCCACCCCCGTTATCTGCCTGTAATATTGGGTCGCCAGGTCCTGGAGGTGCTGGCGGTAGGAGTGCTGGTAGTCAGCAACCGCCCCGTCCAGCTCCTTGTATGCTTCAGTGAGCGCGTCGGCCAGCAGCTCCAGCTCCTGCTCGCGCTCTCGGAGCTCATGAAGCTCACCTTCCGCCTGAGCAATGTTGATGGGGTCTAGACCCTGCAGGCGGCTTTCATCCTTCAAAAGCTGGCTTTCCTTTTCCTTGAGCCCATTAAGGCGCACCTGTAGCCTCTCCACGTCATCCTGCAGCGCGCTTACCCTGCTTGAAACTTTTTCGATATCGCCCGCTTCGGATATCTCGGGAAGGCCCGGGTGATTCTGGATGTGGTCCCGCCATTCCTTCATGCATATACCGGCCAGCACCTCCGCGTGCTTCCTGCGCTGTTTCAGATCCTCCATCGAGATGGCGCTGTTCTGCTCAAACACGCCGCCCAAGCGTTCTTGCTTTCTCTGTATCTCCAAAAGCAGCGCCCGGTATGATTCCCAGCGCATCCTGGCCTTTCCGGCGTCGCCGTCTGCCGCTTTAAGGATCTGCTCAAGGCCCGCCGCAGCGCGCGCATCGTCATCTTTAAGCCTTTTTATCCTTCCGGCGTATTCTGTCTCAAGCCGGACATTGGCTGCAGCTGCGGCCTTCAGCTCCCGGAGCCGCTCCGTAATACCGGCGTATGCGGCAGCACGCCGCTCCAGCGCTTCCCACCAGCCCGGGGTACGCCCGCGCAGGAAATCCACTGCTGGTCCCATGCGACACAGCGCATCATCTGGCGCGATTATGTTAAGACACCGGAACATCTCGCGCCACGTGTCAGAAAGCCCGCTATCGGATGTTCCAACGGAGGCCGCCAGGTGCGGCTCACAGCCGAACGATGCTCGCGACATCCTCAGTGCAGCGTTTGACAGTTCTTCTTTTCTGCTCACAAGGCCTTGCCATGTCATAAGGGCGCTTTCCACATCACCGTAGGCATCTTTGAACTTGCGCACGCGGCTGTCGAACGCATCATATGCCTCGCGAGCATCGCGTTCACGCTCAAGAAGACTCTTCAGCTCCTCGTCGGACGGCAGATCCTTCTTTAGGTCCTCAGCTTTTGCGAGATCTTCCCCGCGCTGTCTCAACCTCTCTATCAACGCTCCGAGCGCTGCCGCTCCGGCTTTGGCGTAGCAGCCGAGTTCCCTGTCCAGGGCGGACATCTGCGCCAGGCAGGCGGCAAGATCCTGTTCAAGCCCGAGAAGCTGCTGTCGTTTTGCGGAATCAAGCCTGCTCTTGACTCGGCCCGCAACCACGTAGCCTGCGAGCGCCCCGATCAGGGCACAGGCAGAAAGCACAAAAAGCCGCTGAGGACCTGCCAGCATCCACGCGAGCGCTCCAGCACCCATAGCAAGTAACGCCGCTGCGGCGAGCTGGAGCCCACGCCGCGGCGCGATCTCCTTCCTCAGTGACCCGGCGTCTTTTTCAAGCACCTGTACCCTTTCCAACAGTGCCAGCTTCTGTTCCGCTGCTTCACGGGCTCCAGGACCGGTACTTTCCAGATCCTTGTACCTGTCGCAGATCTCATCAAGCGCCTTCCTGTAGCTTTGCACCTTCTCCTCTGCCCGCTTCCGTTCCCGCACGGTCTCCTCAACACCCGCACTGAGCGCGTGAAGCCTTCTCGAGTAAACCCTTAAATCCTCTAGTTCTTCCTTGCCTGCCTGCTGAAACATGGCATACTTGCCCTGCAGGCAGCTTTCGCACTCCCTGATGCGCTCAATTGTGTTCTGCAGGGACTCCCATTCTCTCGTCAGCGCATCCGCGTCGCGCCTCAGCACCCTGACCCTGCCCACCGGGTCCCCCCCCAGCTCTTCCCACCTGGGATACGCCGCCAGTTCCTCTTTGAGCGCCTCTTCCTCGATTCGGGCCTTCTCGATGGCGTCCTTCAGTTCCGCCAGGTACTTCTCCGCCTCGTCTCTCTTCGCCCTGATGGCTATCAGCGCGTGCAGTTGCTCGTCCACATCTTCCGGGGCATCGAGAAATTCCGGGTATACCCGTTTCAGCTCTTCAAGGGACGCATCTATATGCTTCTTCAGCTCCTCCGCCTCTTTCACCGCTCCGTCCAGTTTCTCGAGGTCCTGGTTCGCCCTGATGGATTCCTGCCTGAGCCTCCTCCAGTCTGACAGGGCATCCAGGGTCTTTTTCTTCCTACCCAGTTCCTCTTGTGTCTTACCGATCTCTGCATCCAGCTGTTTAAGCTGCGCCCTCACCTCATGCAGCGAGTTCACCGTGTTGCGCCCCTGGTCGATCCTATCCTCGAGCTCCTTTATCTTTTCCCGAAGCTCCTCAAGTGCCCGGTTCTTGAGCATATTTGAATCTGTGACTCCCCTGTCCCGCGTATACTTCGTTATGCTCTTCAGCTCCTCGCTGAGGGAAGAGAGCACCCTCTTGAAATCCACCCCCCCGCCTGACAGAAGCTCCTGTACGTTTGCACCGAGCGTGTCTTGGTCGGGCATGGGTTGCGTTACGCAAAAGGTGGCGGCGTAAAGGTCCTGGGCTGAAAGGCCGAAATGCTGTGCAAGGAACTCCTCGTAGGTTTCGTTGCGCTTCCCTGAAGGCTTGTGTGTACCGCTGATGACGCTCTGCCACTTGCCGCGGGCAAGCCGCGACACCGTCACATGGCCCGTGTTGAGTTTCCGCTCGATCCTGTACTGCTCTTCGCCCGCCCAGAACTCGACTTCTCCCTCAAACTTTCTTGGGTCATCCCAGTTCTTCAGGGTATTCATCTTGGCTGATAGCCCGAATATGACCGCCATAAGCCCCCTGACCAGAGAGGACTTTCCAGATTCGTTGGCCGCTACCACATTGTTCATACCGGGCGTGAACTGAAACTCCACCCGATCCCGGTAGGGCCCAACTCCTTCCAGGGCAACCTTGGTGAATGTAACGCTCCTTCCGATCATCTGCTCTCACCTCCGGAGAACGCGGCCAGGCCCCGAAGGAGCGCGATCTTCAACATGCGGCGCTCCCTGTCATTCTGGGCGCTGTCCATCCGGGCGGCGAGCCTTCTTACAAACTCGCCCCTGACGGTGTGTTCACCAGCGTACCGCGCCACCATCTGGGGGGTCATAAAACTGGTGTTGTCGTTGACCTTCAAGTAATAAAAGTCGCTGTGTAGCATGCTTTCAAGCCGCAAGGGATCCACAGGGAACGAGGGGGTGCCTGTCAAGACCATCTCCACCAGCGCCTCAGGATCCCTTTTTCTCCGGCACAGTTCTAAAAGGCACTGCTCGTCATCTATGGCAGAAACATCCAGCACGTCACTGCGGTGTTGTCTCACTGCTACCGGGTGTCTCTTCAGGTTCACCTTATCCTTCTCAAATTCCACTATGGTGAAATGGCCGACCCCCGGGTCTGACAGGCTCTTCCCCTCTACTGCCCCGGGGTATATGGCGGGGGTGCGGCCTGCCTTCATCTCGACGTACTGGTGAATGTGGCCTAGTGCAACGTAGCTGTATCCCGCCTTGGCGAGGTCTTCCGATCGAAGCGGCAGGCTCCTGTCTCCCGCGTCCCAGTCAAGCGAGCCGTGAAATGCTGCGATATGCAGGCCCGGTTCCGCTGAGCGCGGGAAGCTGCCCAGCGCCTGGACTCTCGTGAGACCAGCGGTATATGCGAGGGAGTAGAATCTGATAGGGACCCCCCTCACCTCTGTTGAGGCAACCAACTCTGGCATGGGGTTTCCCACCAGCACGCCCGGCCATGCGTTCCGTTTCTCCCGGTAGACCGATGTATGGTAAGAGATCTCGTCGTGGTTGCCAGGTACGGTCACCACAAACAGCCCCGCCATCTGAAGCCGTCCGAGCTGCCGGATCACTTCCTGCACCAGGGCCCCCTCCGGCTTATGAGTCTCAAACAGGTCCCCGACGATGACGACCATATCGATGGCATTCGCCGGATCAATCGCATAGTCCACAGCGCGTGTGAGCAGAGCATCCCGTTCTCTTTGCCGCGTTTTGGATTTTTCATCACCCAGGAACACGGGCTCATACCCAAGGTGCAGGTCAGCAAGATGGAGCATCCGGAGCACGTGTGGGTCCCCCTCTCGAAAAAACACATACATTCCAACGCCGGGGCGCAGCCTGGAACAGCGCGCTGTCATGCTCAGTGTGTGCAGTATGTACCTGGTAGATTTCCACAGCCGCCTGCCGCAATCCTACCTAAACCGGGACAATGCACAGCTTCTGCCTGATCAATCTGTCTTCATGTAGAGTTGGACCAGCCTCGCGGCCTCTTCTTTCATCTCATCCACGAGTTCTGGGGGCTTCAGGGCCTTTGCGCAGCTGCCGAAGCTCAAGAGCCAGCGCTTGAACTCACCCGAGCCGTCTACCTGGAAAGAGGCGGTGACGCTCCCGTCTTCATTTTCTGTTATCTGCTGCGTTGGGTGCCACTGGCGTTCCCTGATATACTGGGCCACGTCCGCGTTGAACCATACTACCGCCGCCAGCGGTTCGCCCCGCTCTATCCGCCATACGTTGCGGAAATAGCTCTCAAGCGAAAATCCGGGCAGTGGCTCAAACTCCTGGTCGGTGACGTTGAGCAGCTTGATCCTGTCTACCGCGAAAGTCCGTACCTCACTCCGGGTGTGACAGTAGCCCACAAGGTACCAGGCACCCTGATAATACCGGAGGTGATACGGGTCGATGCAACGGGAGTCTTTTTTCTTCCTGGAGGCAGAGTAATAGTCGACCTGTATGGTACGGCGCAGTCTGATTGCCTCGCTGATCCTGGCGCACAGGTATTCTACCGCCGATTCATCGCCCCGAAGCCCTGGAATGCTGAATGATATCACTTTGTCTATCTCTTCAGCCCTTTCAGGAATGGCGGAAGGGAGCAGCGCGGCGAGCTTGGTCATGGCTCTCACGCAGAGATCTCTCCCGGGGAACCCCTTTACCTCAGAAAGCAGCCGATGAGCTACGAAAACCGCGACAAATTCGCCTTCTGTCAGTCTTAAGGCAGGCGCGTCCAGAGAAAAATCCGGGTTTTCGTACCTGTAGCCCCGCCTGGCGTGATCGTAGACAATAGGGGCGTAAAAAAAGTCGCGCAAGTACTCAATATCTCGCTCAACCGTGCGCTGACTGACTTCCAGTTCCTCGGCCAGCTGGTGGATGCTGGGGCAACGCCCACTCTTTATGCGATTGTGAATGCGTTGCAATCTTACGATCACGTGCCTCTTAGGGACCGGTTCTGTACGCACCTTCTCACCCCTCCCCTGCACTTATCACTGCATGTCGTACTAATAGTTTCCATACAGCCCTTAAAATCCCTCCAACGTAAGCACCTGCCTGGAATGTCAGGGCCGGGGATTGGTGAGGGTTCCTTGCAAAAAGAAAACCCGGAAGCCTCAGGTTCTCAGCCAACCTGGCCTTCCGGGCATTGTTCCCTGGTATCTCAGTTGACCGTGAACTGCTCTGACTTGAGAATACCATCCCAGACGTAGGTTTCGTGCGATGCGTCTACCACCGTCGCTGTGAACGTACCCAGCGGGGCTTTTTTCAGCGTGAACGTTACAGTGCCGGCTGACTTGGTGCTGCCGGAAAACTCCCAGCTGCCGCTTTCATGCACCAGCGACATAGAGACCTTCGCGCCGGGTACAGCAGCTCCGTTACCAGAGTCAACCACAGTGACAGTAATCGCGATGTCCACGAAAGAGCCGTAGCGTTTGGTGACCGAAAACTTGATACTGCCCACTTGCATCAGGGGCTTTCTGGTCAGGGCGAAATCCAGCGTTGTCGTGGTATCTCGGGCGACGCTCACCTGCTTTGTCGCAGGTACGCAGTCCGGGTGCGACGCGACCACCTCGTGGCTGCCGGTGGGGACGTGTGCTATGAAGTAGTGACCGCTGTCATCCGTCACAGCGCCGAGGCTCGTGCCTTTCACCACCACGCTGGCTCCCGCGAGGGGATATACTCCGTCTGTCACAATGCCCTGTATCGCGCCGAAGCCGGGCTCCGGCTGAGGTTCATGCGCAAGGGCCGCCGCCACCGCGAGGTCTGCCCTCACCAGTCCGTAACCCTGGTGTTCGGTCCGAAGGCCGAGGTCCTGGGCGGTTCCTCGCAGGATTTCGCGCACCTGTAGATTGCCAAGAGCCGGGTTCGCCGCCCACACCAGAGCAGCTACGCCCGCCGCGTGAGGTGATGCCATTGACGTGCCGCTGTATGTGGCGTAGGTGCCTCCCGGAACCGTGCTCTTCACCCTGACGCCCGGTGCGATCAGCTCCACATCAGGCCCGGTGCTTGAGAATGTCGCCCGCTTGTCAGCTTCATCAGAGGCGGCCACCGCAATCACCGACGCGTATTTCGCCGGGTAGTTCACGTTGTCTCCCTTCCCGGGCGGGTTCCCGTTGTTGCCGGCTGCAGCCACGAGCAACAGCCCTGCGGCGTACGCGCTGTCACACGCGTCCTTCAGCGTCTGGCTGTCGGAACTTGCGCCCAGGCTCATGTTGATGACCTGCATCCCGTTGTTCACAGCCCACTCTATACCAGCTACCACAGATTCTACGGAGCCTTTCCCGCTGTCATCCAGCACCTTGACTGCATAGAGTCTTACGCCCGGGGCCACGCCCACCACGCCAAAGCTGTTATCCACCGCGGCGATGGTGCCGGCTACATGCGTTCCGTGCCCGTTGCCGTCAGCGTACCTGTTCGTGCCGTCGAGCGCGTTGTACCCGCCGCTCACGACCGGGAGGTCCGGGTGATCTGCCACCCCCGTATCCAGCACTGCGACTTTCACACCTGCACCTTGTGAATCATTCCAGGTGGGGAAGTAGTAGTCTTCCGCTCCGAATACCCGGTCAACTCCCCAGGGTACCTCCTGGAGCGCGTATACGGGTGTATCAAGTTCCACGTACCGGACGTGCGGGTTTTTCGCCAGGGCTTCCGCCGCCTTCGGGTTCATCCGTGCCGAGATGACCGGCACCAAGGCAAACTCCCTGCGAACCTCACCTCCGAAGCGACGAATCAGGCTGGCGTCAGGTGAACCTTTGAACCCCACAAGAACGGTTACTTTCTCCTCCGCCTGACTCTGGCTCACGTCCGAGGCTGACGCCACGGTTGCTGTGATAAATGCCATGAGGAGCAGCATTATTGTGATTCTCGTAAGAGTCTTCACCGATTTCCACCTCCTTGTGTTCTGTGGTATGACCAGGGGCCTTCTGGTCCCAAGGATCGCCAGAAAGACCGGCGCTCACGCCTCTTTAATAGATTACTTCACCGCCAACTCAGGATATCCCTTCCAATGCACCCCTCCTTTTGTATCTATGTGTGTTTGCGGGCCGCCGCAGGCCCCAGCCGCCTGTGATACTTGTCTTGAAATGGTTCAAAGAACCGTTCATCATCCAACCCGGCATCCAGTTTAGCAAGAGCTTCCGGGAGCTGGTCAACAACTGCTCTGTCAGTAATATCTCCTGGCCATCTTCCTGGCAGAGGCGTCACATTATTCTTCACCCCCGCAGGAACAGTAGCGTCTTGGGTTAGGCATCCAGGATGTTGCGAGTAAAGTGAGTCGACACCCCTGCCAGGCGGCTTCCTGAAAATGGGTATAGGTCTGCCCCCGTTAACCGTGAAAAAACGCTTCCCAACTTGCCTCCGTCTAACCCCAGGATCTCTCAGTAGCCTTCACAGCGGATACCAGTGGCTATAAGAGGGCTCGAGAGTCTCACGTACCCGCCCTTTCGTACGCGGATCACCAAGACGGGTACTCTTTCAATCCCTGCTCTTCCATTGCCCCACAACCTCGTACAGACCCTACCCTGTCACAACTCCGACACGGTAAGAGCGGGAGAACTGCGTACCACAAAGTTGCTGGCCTTCACAGCAAGAAAAGTTGTCGGCGCGTCGGGGAGGTGGGAAGGAAAATAAGAGTCTGGCGTCGTATTCTTTAGCTAGACCGAGCTAGGGGGCGATAAGTGCGTATGTTGAGACGCAAGGACCCTCAATTGCGGTTCACTGGCTTAGAACTCGCGGAGGCTTTGTCAGGAAGGCCGCTGGTGCACGGGATAGCATCTACTACGCCCTCTCAGAGGCGGATGATATCTTCCGGGACGAAGACTTTGCCACGGCCTATTCGCGAGTGGGGCAACCGGCTATTTCACCCGGGATGCTGATCAAAGTGTTGCTATTGTAGCAGCTTGAGGGGGTGTCGGATCGGGAGGCAGAAGCGCGGGCTCGCTATGACTCGCGCTGGAAAGTGGCGTTGGGAATAGGGTTGGAGGAAGCCGGGTTTGATAGCACAACCTTGTCGGTGTTTCGGACGCGGCTCTTGCTGAACCAGTTGGATGAGCTAGTGTTTCGGAGGATGCTGGAGGCGGCAGTTGAGCGGGGGTTAATCAGTGGGCGTTTGGCCGAGCAGGTAATTGACTCCACGCACACCTTGGGAGCGGGGGCAG
>JBFMAL010000034.1:0-27905 GCA_040755615.1 Bacillota bacterium | reverse complement strand
TTACACGTGCAGGAAATGCCATGTACGGCGGCCGACCGGGACTAGGCCTGTTGTGGTACGTGACCCTCCTGTCCCTTGCAGCCCTTGAGCTGCAAGGGTTTCTTAGGCCGGGGGTTTCAAAGTCGAGCCAAAGGTATCCAACCTGAACGACGATATAGCCCATCGGGTATCCCGGCAAATCGTAGATTTCGCCAGACATCACGGGGCCAAAATCATCGTTTTTGAGTATTTAGGCAACCTCAAGCTGTCGAAGGGCACTAAATCTCGCTGCCTGAACCGAAGATTTAACCACTGGGTTAAAGGCCGGATATTCCGGTACACCCAGTACAAGGCACTGCACGAGGGTATAATCGCCTGCCGGGTATCAGCCCAAAGTACGTCTGCCCGGTGTCCATACTGCGGGATGTTGACCATCCAGCGTTACAACAAGGAGCAGAATGGAAAGGGATCCAGCAGTGTTGACCTGGAAAAATGTACAAATTGTGGTGTGCGTGATGTAAACTCCGATTTCGGGTAGTATGGGCATCGGAGTTATGTTCCGGCTCAAGCACTGTTCATAAAAGTTTTATCTCGCGCCGGGCGGGCTCCAAACCCGTCCGGAAGACCTTCCCGGCGACGGGAGGGCGTCCATGCCGCCTATACGGCGGTATTGTGGATGAGGCACGAACCCGCTGGCTGCTTGCACCCGGTAAGATGCGGCGTAACCCGGCGCGGCAGGTCCATCTTCCGCCGGTAAGCAGTCGGGCCTACGGCCCAGGGACTTTTACGACCGCGTACCCGGGGCAGGCACGAAGTTCACGGGAAGTAAAACCCGGAATCCTCTGACTTTAAGTCAGGGGAGGTTCAATCAAACGACAGCTTGCGCGAAGACTGCTTTCCGTTATAATATTGTTTCAGTGACAGTGTTGTTTCAAGGGGGCGAAATAGTTTCGACGTAGGCAGCCGGAGCGAAAGAAGCGAGCCGAGGACCCGCGCCTCGTTAAACAGCGGGAAGCGTACAAACGCCAACACTGAATACGCACTAGCTGCTTAATGCGGCTACGCCTTATCAGGTAAGCCCGCGTACCTGATTTAGGCGTCAACCAAGCGGGATAATTCCGGGAAGGCGCGTTCCGAGCCTTCCGGGAGGATCACAACCGGAATAGGCGCCTTGGAACCCTGCCTTTGGGGGTCCAGGAACCGAACTTAAAACAAAGGATACGCTCGTAGATGCTTTCGCTTTAGCGCTTGCGGACCCGGTTGCGAAACCGGCGCCTCCACCAAATTTAAAAAGCCTGGAGTAAAGGGACTGGTTTCGGTCCTTTTTCCTTTTCTCCCTTTTTCGGGATACCCATGTTTCGTTATGCCTTGTCTTATTTGTCTACTTACTATGACGGACAGAGAAGTGATGTCTTCATGAATACAGTTCCAGGGTCCGGATTGGCCTTGCACGCACGGAAACTGCCTTTACCGTCGCGGGTCATTGTGAAGCAAGCGCCGCACACGCCCTCGCCGCAGGACATCAGCGCGTTGTTGGAGGCACAGGAAACGGCCTTTACGCCGAACCGGGACAGCATGAGCTCGATCCTGTAGTGCTGACCGTCAGGGCCCGCACTATAGACCATGCTGTAAATGCCCTCCTTGAGCAGTCTTTCAAGCTGTGCCACGCCCTTTTCGGTACGCAAGGCCAGATACCACACCTGTCCGCCCCTTTGCACCAGCTCCTCTCCTAGAAGGTCACGCCCGAGGTCAGCGGTATCGATCACGGCGTCCACAGAGTTTCCGCGCGCGCTCAGGTAGCTGGCCAGCAACGGGACGGACGCCTGCCCTACACCGTAGACCACTAAGAGAATCCGCTGGAACCGAGCCTTTCTAATGTGTGTAATCCCCAGAATGCCATTATGATGCGGCCCATGTACTATCAGGTTTGAGTCCACGGTCAGTCTGTCCTTCAGCGTCTTAGTTTTTGGACCTTCAACTTTTACAAGAAAGGCCAGCCGATTTCCGGTCAGCGTACGGAAGACACAAAGCGGTATGTTGAACTTGCTGTCATGGCTTTCCGGCCTTACAAAGAGAAAACTCCCGGGCACGTGGCTGCCTGCCCATATGGGGTAGTCGACGCGCACGTCGAGGTAGAGGTACCTGTCCTCCATGTTGATCCACGAGAGCGTACACGCGGGCGAGTCGACCCGATCCATTCGATCTGGGTGGTATTTGGCGTGCTCCAAAACACAAATGCCGCCCCAAGCACAATCGCACACGTCAGAGCCGTTGATTCGCGTGCAGTTTATGCACTCTCCCACTTCCGCCAGTACGCAGGGACAGTATTCAGAACCTGAGTCGACACACACGTAAGACGACATTGCACCACCTCCAGGGCATTACCACAGTATGCCGAAAAGGTGAAGAGGGTGAGCACCTTCCCACAGCTTCTCCCGCTCTTTGAGGCAGTCAGGTCTTTCGGTTCGTGTCTGCACAGGAGTAGCACAATCCTGAACGTACCTTGCTTGAAGCCTAACGGTTTCTACTCTCCGTAAGCAAGTTGGTCCCGTGTGCCAGTACGCCCACGAGCCCAGCAACCACGGGCTTTTGTTACGTTCCTGTGATGGTAGAGGTTGCTCGTGTTGCAGGATTTTGGAGAGCGGAATCGAACAAGGTAACAGAAATCGACTTATCTGTCACCTTGCGGAGGTTACATGATGCGCGTCATCCGGACATTGTCAATGCTTGTCTGTCTGATCATGCTGCTTGCCACCAGTGTGCAGGCGTCACAACGACCGGTGCGACTTGTCATAAACGGTCAGGAGGTCGTATCTGACGTTCCGCCCATCATTGAAAACGGCCGTACCTTGGTGCCTGTGCGCGTGATATCAGAGAGATTAGAAGCTTCTGTCGAGTGGATCGAATCCACGCGTACCGTGAAAATCAAACATGAGGGCAATGAGATAGTGCTCTACATCGATGACAAGACAGTGACCGTGAACGGAAAGCCTGAGACTCTTGATGTACCTGCCCGAATAGTCAACGGTAGGACGCTGGTTCCAATACGGTTCCTTGCCAACCAGCTGAATGCCGACGTGGGATGGGATGAATCAACGTACACCGTTTCTATTTCGAAAAACTCCGCTCCGCTCGCACTCCGCCAGGTGCAGTGGGAGGCTACCGGAGCATACACACGGTTCACAATATCCTCGTCGGGGCCGGCAAGACCCTCGGTAAAGACCCTGGGCAAGTCTGAAGAATACCCGGACCGGCTTATACTCGATTTTGCCTCGACGCAAGTGGCGATTCCGGGCGTAATTGTCGTGGACCTTCCTCCTGTAATGCGAATACGTACTGCGACAATGGATAATACTGCCCGTGTCATTTTTGACCTAACGGAACCCGTCAGGTATCAGGTGAGCTCTGAGGGAAACAGAACTTACGTTGATATATATCACAAGGTGTTGGGCTACGACTACGACAGGGCAAAGCGGCAAGTACTCATACGGACCACCGGCAAGGTAGACTTCCGTCAAATGGAACTCCCCGATCCCATAAGGCTCGTTTTGGACCTGCAACAGACAACGCTGTCTCAGCATATAACCCGGTCCCAGCACCAGTTTGAAGACCCCGTCTCAGGCGTGCGGATCGCCCAGTTCCAGACTGACCCCGACGTGGTGCGAGCGGTGGTTGACCTCTCAAGGCACACCGGCTACTGGTTGGAATCTACTGATGCGGGCATTCTCGTTTCCTTTTATACGCGCGTCACCGCGGTCCGGGCGACCAACTACGGCTCGGGCGTGAGACTCACCGTGAAGGCCACCGATCCTGTGTCGCCGAAGGTGGAAAGGCTTTCCGATCCTGATAGGTTGATAATCACAGTGCCCTATGCTGAAGCGCGCGTTGAGCAAAGGAATATTGAGGTGAACAGCGGGGGCGTAAGACGCATTGAGATAAAGGAGGAAGCCCGCAGCCCACAGAACGTGGTGATAATCGTATACCTTGCAGGTTACAGCTCTCACACGGTCAAGCCGACCCAGGATCCTCGGGAATTCAATGTAGAAATCGGGTCCCCGCCGCTCATAGGCAAACGCATTGTAGTAGACCCAGGGCACGGAGGTTCAGACCCCGGCGCCATTGCCCCGAGCGGGGTCTACGAAAAAGACCTGGTGTGGGATATCGGAGAGCAACTTGCCAAGCTGCTCAAGGCTGCCGGTGCAGATGTATACCTCACCCGGGAAGGAGACCAGACAGTGGGTGTCAGGGACAGGGTGCGGATGGCAAATAGCATTGGGGCTGACGTGCTAATTTCGATTCACATGAATACGTTCAGGGACAAGAATAAACTGGGAGCAGAAGTCTATCACTGCTCGCTGTCTCCCGTCACCCATAGGCTCGCCGAAATCATACAATCTCAGCTGGTCTCGCTCGGGTTTGCCGATTCAGGGGTAAAAAAGGCGGAGTTTTACATCTTGAAAGAGACGAATATGCCTGCTGTGCTTGCCGAGATAGGCTACCTTACCAACCCGTCGGACGAACGCAAGCTGCTGGACCCTGCATTCCGCACTAAAATAGCTGATGCATTATTTAAGGGAATTGTCATGTTCTTTCAGCGTTGACAGATATTCGTAACGTTTGTTATCCTAACAGTTGAGAGGGGCCCGATCGAGGTGAAAACATGTCTGGAACCAGTGAAACCAGAATCGCCGAGATCGAGACTACGCTCAGGGAACTGGCCACGATCGTCAAACGCAGGGGTCGGGAGCTCATGGATGTGTTTGACATCACGCCCCCCCAGTTCAACGCACTGCTTACCCTATCTGAGGCTGGAGAGACTACCATGGGTGGGCTCTGTGGCAGACTGCATTTTGCGTGTTCTACCGCAACGGACCTTGTTGACCGCATGGAGAGGCACGGGCTTGTCAGGCGAGAGAGGGATAAGAGAGATAGAAGAGTGATCAGGCTGAGATTGCTCGAGCAAGGTGAGCGCACATTTGAGTACGTACTCGCTGCTCACCGTGCCTATCTTGCGAGGGTGCTCCGAGGGGTGAGCAACGAGGAGTTAAAGGTACTCGAACACCAGCTCCAGCGCACCTGCAGTCTGCTGCACTCTTGTGGAGTAGATATAGCAATGGTCAAGACGACTCTTTGAAGTCAGCAGGTGAGGATGGAAGCGAGGACCCCGGTAAACGAGGGTCCTTTCTTTTTCACCCATTCTCCCCGGGATCCTTGTTATTTCCGAAGGAAGAGGTTACTATACTAACTGAAGGGAGTTGACTGTTTCTTGGTGAGACCTGATGGAAGATCCCCGGATCAGCTCAGGCCGGTTACAATTCACAGGGACTACATAATGCATGCCGAAGGGTCAGTCCTTATTGAAGTGGGCAATACCAAAGTCATCTGTACCGCGTCGTGTGAAGAACGGGTGCCGCCCTTCTTGAAGGGCACTGGCCAGGGCTGGATATCTTCCGAGTACGGTATGCTGCCCAGGGCCACCCCGGTGAGAAATGCGCGGGAGCGAACGGGCGCTCAGGGGCGCACTTTTGAAATCCAGAGACTCATCGGGAGATCGCTTCGGTCTGTCGTTGACCTGTTTGCGTTTGGAGAGAGAACGATCTGGATAGACTGCGACGTTATCCAGGCAGACGGTGGCACGCGGACAGCGTCCATTACAGGGTCCTTCGTCGCGCTAGTTGATGCCTTCTTCACGCTCAGGGAAAAGGGGTTAATAGACCACATCCCTGTAAACGACTTTGTGGCTGCTACAAGTGTTGGCCTGGTTCAGGACGTTCCTGTTCTGGACCTCTGCTATGAAGAAGACTCGCGTGCGAGGGTGGACATGAACGTGGTCATGACCGGTGCGGGTAACCTGGTTGAAGTGCAGGGAACAGGCGAACAGTCTCCTTTCTCGCGCCAGGAGATGAATACACTGCTGTCGCTCGCTCAAAAAGGCATAACCAGGCTGGTGCAACTTCAGCGCGAGGTACTCGGTAAACTGTCTGATGAGATTGGTGGGGACTAGATGGGAAGGCTTGTCGTAGCTACTACAAATCGCGGTAAGGTACGAGAAATCGCATCGCTGCTCTCCGGCACTGATATAGAGCTACTGTCGCTGTCGGATTTTCCGTCGCTCCCTCCACTTGCAGAAGAGGGCAACACGTTCGAGGATAACGCAAAGTCCAAAGCGTTACAGGCGGCAGGATATACAGGATTGGCGTGTATTGCCGATGACTCGGGCATAGAAGTGGATTTCCTTGGAGGCGCCCCAGGGGTATATTCAGCGCGGTTCTCCGGACCTGGGGCCACGGATGCATCCAACAACGCAAAATTAATTGGGCTTCTGCGTCATGTCCCGGCGGAAAAAAGGACAGCCAGGTTTCGAGCTGTAGTCGTCCTTGCAGTGCCGGGGCGCGTAGTAGATGTCTCAGAGGGCGTGCTGGAAGGTATTGTGCTGGAATTACCAAGGGGGAGCGGGGGCTTTGGCTACGATCCCCTCCTTTACATCCCTGCGCTAGGCAAGACTGTAGCCGAGCTTTCACTCGAGGAGAAGAATGAGATTAGTCACAGGGCACAGGCACTGAAAGGGCTGCTCCCCTCAATAATGCAGTTATTGGGAGCAGGAAAACTATGAGGGTAGGCGTTGTCAGCGATACTCATGGAGATGCACATGCTATAAAGCGGGTGACGCGACAGCTCAAGGGCGTTCAATATCTGTGTCACGCGGGGGACCACTGGAAAGACGGCTTTCAAATCACTTCGAGGCTTTCGGTACCGGGTATCGCAGTCAGAGGAAACTGTGACAGGTGGACTGACGTACCGGAAGAGATGCTTCAGGATTTTCTCGGCATCACTGTGCTCATAACGCATGGCCACGCTTACTCGGTGAAGCGGGGGTACGAGCGGATCGTACAAAGGGCTAAAGAGGTAGGCGCAACACTCGTCGTCTTTGGGCATACACATGTGGCTTGTAAGCTGGAGATAGAAGGGGTTACGCTGTTTAACCCAGGCAGCCCCGAATCGCCTCGTGGCGGTACGCCTCCGAGCTGCGGCATCATACAATTTGAACGCGGTGCGTTTAGCCTACAACTTGTCGAGCTGTGAGAAGTAATCCCGCCCACATCTCAAAGAATCCGACAGCTGACGGGGCAGACCCGCCCGTTCCATCGCTTCCGCCACGTCTTCGACGGGATAGGCTACCCGTACGACGTGAGGTGTGTAGGATGCGGTGTCAAAAACGACATAAGCGGCTCTTGGATCTCCGTCCTTTGGCCGGCCTACGCTGCCTACGTTGACGAGATGAATCTGGTCGTGCTGTGACCAGCTGGCCAGATGAGTATGACCGAAAAACAGTGCCCGGGCGCTGATACGCCTGAGTGCATCGGAGAGCGCAGGGATGTCGCAAACAGATGCGTAGTGCTCATCCGACCACGGTGTTGCGTGGGTGACCATTGCATAAAGCTCACCCAACTGGACGCCTAAAGACACAGGGAGGTTTCTTAAGAAATCCAGGTGTTCGCCTTTCAACTGACCTTTTGTCCATGTGAAAGCGGCCTGTTCGACCTCAGGCAGCCTTCCCGGAGAGATGCTGCATAATGTATAGTCCATAGCGATCTCGCGGTCCCGGTTTCCCATAACAGTTGGAATGGACTCGCTGGCTATAATCTCAATGACTTTTGCAGGATCAGGTCCATAGTTGACCAGATCACCGCAACAGAATATCCCCGCGACATTCCGGGACTTGATATCCGTTAGCACGCTGAGAAGAGCGCTCGCATTTCCATGAATGTCAGAGATGAATGCAAATACCATTTTCACACTCTCCAATCGGGCACGAATCCGCCATTGGTGCGAATTCGCTGGTCTATGCCGGATAACCTGCCAGGAAAATCGCGATTTTCTTGGAAAACAGTTTGAGTTAACCGGGACTGCCTGTGCATGATAGAATGAAAACCTGCCGCAGTCTAAAAGTAGAGCATCGCCTTTTGTAAAGAAAAATTCAAGGAAGCTCTTTTTTGGCAAATTGACTGTAGAAGTCACCTGGGGTATACTGTTTGATGCGGGGCGTAGCGCAGTTTGGTAGCGCACCAGCTTTGGGAGCTGGGGGCCCCGGGTTCAAGTCCCGGCGCCCCGACCATTAAAGGTTTTGACTAGTATACATGCATATGATATACTTTTTTACGTCACAGATGCGGGAGTAGCTCAGTGGCAGAGCCCCAGCCTTCCAAGCTGGTTGCGCGGGTTCGATCCCCGTCTCCCGCTCCATCTTTTGCGCCTGTAGCTCAGCGGATAGAGCATCTGCCTTCTAAGCAGAGGGCCGCAGGTTCGATCCCTGCCAGGCGCGCCATTGTGGTGGATGTAGCTCAGCTGGTTAGAGCGCCAGGTTGTGGCCCTGGAGGTCGCGGGTTCGAGTCCCGTCATTCACCCCATGCACGATTATCTCAGTAGGTAGGGCGCCCGTAGCTCAGCTGGACAGAGTCGCTGGCTTCGAACCAGAAGGTCGCAGGTTCGAGTCCTGCCGGGCGCGCCATACCTTTGTCAGTGGGGCGTAGCCAAGCGGTAAGGCAGCGGCCTTTGGAGCCGCGATTCGTAGGTTCGAATCCTACCGCCCCAGCCAAACCAGAGAGATTAATTTGGGCCATTAGCTCAGTGGCAGAGCACCCGCCTTTTAAGCGGGGTGTCGATGGTTCGAACCCATCATGGCCCACCACATACATTATACCTTTTTGCGGGCGTGGCGGAACGGCAGACGCGCTGGACTTAGGATCCAGTGGGTAACACCCGTGAAGGTTCAAATCCTTTCGCCCGCACCAGTTACAGTCTGGCCGCATTGGTCGGCCTATGCTTTTTGTTAAGACCGCATATGGGGGCAGGTTTTAGCTGCAAGTCCGAAGGGAAAAGCGCGGGCTTGGTAGTTTGTTGATACTGCCAAGCCTTCTGTGTTATAATATGCGTCGGCAAGTTTCCGACTACTGGAAAAAGTGATCCAATACACAGGGGACGGAGGAGCATAAATGAAAGTCGATGTGGAGAGCATAGAGAAAAACATACGAACTCTCAGTATCGAGGTTCCCGCAGAAGAATTTGGCAAGAGCATAGCGAACGCATTTGTAAAGCTGAACAGGAAAGCCAACATCCCGGGTTTCAGAAAGGGCAAGGCCCCCCGGTTCATCTTCGAGCGCTACTACGGGAAGGACGTCATTATCAACGAAGCACTGGATGACCTAATTCCCCGTGGTTACTACGAGGCAGTCAAGGAAACCGGGATCGAGCCTGTCGCTCCACCCGAGATTGAAATACTTGACTCCGAGGAAGGCAAACCCCTGGTATTCAAGGCGAAAGTCACTGTCCGGCCAGAGGTCGAACTCTGCGATTACAAAAACCATGGTATACAGAGGGGAACACCCACAGTCACGGATGAACAGGTGGAAGAGCGGATCCTGGAACTGCGCAAAAATCACGCAACCCTTGAGGATGTGGACGAAGGCACAGTAGAAAAGGGGAGCATCGTCATAATCAATTACCAGGGCTCTGTCGAGGGGGGGAAGATACTGCCGGGCGGCGAAGGCGTATACGTTGAAATAGGAAACGATACTCTTCAGCCTGAATTCGAGCAGCAGCTTCTGGGGGCCCGGATGGGAGAAACCAGGGAGATCAGGGTCACCCTTCCTGAAAATGATGGCGATGAGTTGTCCGGGAAGGAAGCTGTTTTTCAGGTAACGGTCCAATCCATAAAGAAGCGAGTTCTCCCCGAACTGACAGACGAGTTTGTCGCACGTGTTACCCCCTACAAGAGCGTGCAGGAATTGAAAGACGCACTGTGGAATACACTACTGAACCTGGCAAAGAGGCGAGCGGAAGATGAGTTCAGAAGCCGCGTGATTTCCAAGATCACGGAAGAGTCCGGGGTTGACATACCCGAAGTAATGATAGAACAGGAAATCGAAGAGCTGGTGAAAGAAGCCGCTGACAACTTAAAGCGCTATGACATCACCCTCGAGAAATTTTTGAGCGATCAGAAAAAGACCGAGAGCGAATTTAGGGAAGAGCTAAGACCACGCGCCGAAAAAAACGTCAAGACCGGACTTGTACTGGATGCCATAGCCAGTGCGGAAGGGATAGAAGTATCCGAAGCTGAGATCGAGACAGCCATGAGCCAGATAGCGCAATCAATAGGCCAAAAGCCTGATGCGGTTCGCCAGCTACTTATGATGAGGGGTCGTTATTTCACTGTCAAGAGTGATATTGTCAGGTATAAAGCGCTTAACCTCTTGTTGAGTACACCGGAACAGGAAGAGTCGTGCGAGGAGGCGGAAGTGAAAGGTGAGGAATCAGTACCAGGTCCCGATAGTGGTGGAACAAACGAGTAGAGGCGAACGCGCATATGACATCTATTCTCGTTTGCTCAAGGACAGGATTATTTTTATCGGTACTGCTATCGACGATCATGTAGCGAATCTGGTAGTGGCCCAGATGCTCTTTCTTGAAGTGGAGGATCCTGATAAAGACGTACACCTCTACATCAATTCACCTGGTGGCGAAATCACTGCAGGACTGGCGATTTATGATACAATGCAGTATATAAGGCCTGAGGTATCGACCATTTGCGTGGGTATGGCAGCTAGCATGGCAGCGGTGCTTCTGGCCGGAGGCACTAAGGGTAAGAGGTTTGCATTGCCCAACGCTAAGGTGATGATTCACCAGCCGTGGGGCGGAGTAAAAGGGCAGGCCACCGAAATTGAAATTCATGCTAAAGAAATCCTAAAGACAAGGAAGCAATTAAACGAAATACTTACCAGACATACGGGGCAGCCTTTCGAAAAGATACAACGAGACACAGAGAGAGACTTTTTCATGTCTCCGGAGGAAGCAAAAGAATATGGTATAGTAGACCAAGTCCTTGTCCCCAGAAGTCAACAGGCTAAGCCCGCCAAGTAGAAGGGAGCGGAGGCCGTGTTTAAATTCACGGACGAGAAAGGGCAGTTAAAGTGCTCTTTTTGCGGAAAGTACCAGGACCAGGTGCGTCGGTTGGTAGCGGGTCCGGGCGTCTACATCTGCGATGAGTGCATTGAGCTCTGCAACGAGATTATCGAGGAAGAGTTGAATGAAGAAGAGGTGGACCTGAAGGACATCCCCAAGCCGAAGGAGATCAAGGCCACCTTGGATCAATATGTCATTGGTCAGGAAAAAGCCAAGAAAATCCTCTCGGTCGCGGTGTACAACCACTACAAGAGGATTAACCTGGGATCCAAGATCGATGACGTGGAGCTGCAGAAATCCAACATCGTGATGCTTGGACCGACCGGCAGCGGCAAGACCTTGCTTGCCCAGACGCTGGCTAAGATCCTGAACGTGCCTTTCGCCATAGCCGACGCTACTTCACTGACAGAGGCGGGGTACGTAGGGGAAGACGTAGAGAACATACTTCTAAAACTGATTCAGGCTGCGGATTATGATATTGAAAAGGCAGAGAAGGGTATCGTTTACATCGACGAGATAGATAAGATAGCGCGAAAATCAGAAAACCCCTCCATTACCAGAGACGTTTCAGGCGAAGGGGTACAGCAGGCCCTGCTTAAGATTCTTGAAGGGACCGTGGCGAGCGTACCCCCACAGGGAGGGCGAAAGCATCCGCACCAAGAGTTTATCCAGATCGACACAACGAACATCCTGTTCATCTGCGGTGGTGCCTTCGAAGGCATAGACAAGATCATTCAGACAAGGATAGGCCAAAAAGTAATGGGATTTGGGGCGGACATAAAATCCAAGGATACAAGAAAGGTCGGAGAAATACTCGAGCAGATACTGCCCCAGGACCTCCTGAAATTTGGTATGATACCAGAGTTCGTCGGGCGAGTACCGATTATTGTCACCCTCGATGCACTCGATCAGGACGCGCTGGTCCGGATCTTGACCGAACCGCGCAACGCCCTGGTAAGGCAGTACCAGAAATTCTTTGAGCTTGACGGTATTGACCTTGAGATATCCCAGGATGCACTTGTTGCTGTGGCCAAGGAAGCCATGAAAAGGAATACGGGGGCCCGCGGGCTCAGGGCCATCATTGAAGATATCATGCTTGACGTGATGTACGAGATCCCGTCAAGGACAGATGTAGTCAAGTGCGTCGTTACCGAAGATGTGGTATACAAGAAGAAAGATCCAATTCTTGTAACAAGCGACCGCAAGAGCCCTAAGAAACGAGAAGAAACAGCCTAAAACAAGCGCCGCGAAAGCGGCGCTTAATATTTCCGCAGAGGATAAATCCCCAGGGCGTCGTGAAAACTAAGGACGGGGAACGCAAGTGTTTGTCCTTCGCGAGATGACCTAGGAGGGGATTTCTTGGAATTCGCAGGGCATGCCTTCACCTATCTCCAGTTCTTTTTTGCAATAGTGATCGGCATGTACTTTTGGAATCTGCTCAGGACCCAGCAGGTGAACAGAGTGGCTGTTGACAGGGAATCACGAAAAGAAGTCGAAAAGCTAAAGAAAATGAGAGAGATCGCCCTCAGCGAACCACTGTCTGAGAAAACCCGACCTACTTCCTTTGAAGAAATCATTGGCCAGGAAGAGGCCTTGAAATCCTTGAGAGCTGCGCTGTGCGGGCCCAATCCCCAGCACGTTATCGTTTATGGTCCCCCGGGTGTGGGAAAGACTGCAGCGGCACGCTTGATCCTCGAAGAAGCCAAACGGAATCCGGTTTCACCGTTTAAAGAACATGCCAAGTTCGTTGAGATCGACGCAACGACTGCCAGGTTTGACGAACGCGGCATCGCTGACCCGCTCATAGGTTCAGTACATGACCCTATCTATCAGGGAGCTGGCCCTCTTGGAATGGCTGGGATCCCGCAACCCAAACCTGGGGCTGTAACTAGGGCTCATGGTGGAATACTGTTCATTGATGAAATCGGCGAACTGCACCCCATCCAGATGAACAAATTGCTGAAAGTGCTTGAGGATAGGAAAGTATTTCTGGAAAGCGCCTATTACAATTCCGAAGACCCGAACATCCCATCGCATATAAGGGATATATTTGAGAACGGACTGCCCGCGGATTTCCGCTTGATCGGGGCGACCACCAGGATGCCTGAGGACATTCCGCCCGCAATTCGCTCACGCTGCCTCGATATATTCTTCCGGCCGCTCCTGCCCGAGGAAGTGGGTGTAATCGCCAGAAACGCTGCCAGGAAAATTGATATACTCATAGACGATGATGCTGTCGCTGTGATCCAAAAGTATGCGACGAATGGCAGGGAGGCTGTGAATATCGTACAGGTAGCCGCGGGTGTGGCTACAGGCCAGTCCAGGAAGTCCATCAAGCGCGAGGATGCTGAATGGGTAGTGGCCAGCGGCCAGTACTCTCCCAGGCACCAATACCGACTGCCGGACAAACCACAGATCGGATTCGCTAATGGTCTTGCGGTCTACGGACCTAACACCGGCACAGTCGTCGAGCTTGAAGTGGCCACCTCCAAGTCTCACCTGGAGGAAGGGCGCATTATCGTTACGGGCATCATTGACCAGGAAGAGATTAAGTGCTACGGTAAGTCAGTCTGGCGAAAAAGCATGGCCAAGGTATCGGTGGAGAATGTGCTCACTGCGCTGAAATCATACGTTGCGGATGACCCAAGAGACTACGACATACACATCAACTTCCCTGGTGGCATTCCCATCGATGGACCATCTGCCGGTGTAACCATCGCCACCGCTATTTATTCATCTCTTACAGGTCAGCCCGTTGACAACAAGGTGGCGATGACCGGAGAGGTTTCAATTCGCGGGTACGTGAAGCCGATCGGAGGCATTGTGGCCAAAGTGGACGCAGCGCGCAGGGCAGGTATAAGCAAAGTGATAATACCGAAAGATAATTGGCAGGAGATGTTCAAGGAGTACGATGATATCGAGATCGTACCTGTATCTACTGTAGAAGAAGTCTTCAAACACGCAATAGTCAGCGTGACAACCAGCATTTCGGGCTAAGTTCCGGCGGCTTCCGGAGCCGTCGGTTGTGCCCGGCGACGAGGTGCCCTTAACGGGCCCTCGGATAACCGCCGGGCATTTTTCTATTTGGTCGTGCACCTTATACAGCTGATTATTGTAATATATACCAAACTTGTTGCTTATACAGGCAAAATGCTCCAGGTCAAGCCCGGGAGGAATAGCTGAACACCAAGTAGAATATATCGGTGCGGCTGGTTATAGCCGTTTTGGTCATACTGGGCGAAGATCCAGGGAGACCCGGAGGAGGTGACGAGGAATGGTGGAGAAGCCGTACGGAATCAGGGAGGTTCCGCTACTCCCACTCAGAGGCATGGTAGTGTTTCCCTCCACGATAGTTCCTCTTGAAGTAGGAAGAGAAAAATCGGTCCGAGCGCTGGAAGAAGCGATGAACCGCGACCACAAGATCTTTTTGGCCACACAGAAGCAGGTTAAAATAGATGAACCTTCCCCCGATGACATCTTTGATACAGGCACCGTGGCAGAGATCAAGCAGATCGCCAGACTGCCCGGTGGTACCATAAGGGTTGTTGTTGAAGGTATTTGCCGGGGTAGGACTGTGCGTTTCGTGAGACTTGAGCCGCACTTTTCTGTCGAGGTACAGGAGCTGCATGATGACGAACGAAGAACCAGTGAAATTGAGGCGCTGATGAGAACGCTGGTTCATCAGTATGAGCAGTACGTCAAGGTCAGTAAGAAAATCCCGGCGGAGGCGCTGGCGACCGTGGTCGGTATCAAACACCCGGGCAGGCTAGCGGATACCATAGCCACGCAGCTGCCGATAAAAGTGGAAGAAAAACAGGATATACTCAACCTGGTATATATCAAGGACCGGCTTGAGAAGGTGTTTTCGCTGTTAAACAGAGAGACGGAAGTACTCGAGCTGGAGAAAAAGATCAACGTTCGTGTGAGAAAGCAAATAGAACGTACCCAAAAAGAATATTACCTGCGTGAGCAGATGAAGGCTATCCAGAAGGAACTAGGGGATAGAGACGACAGGGGTGCAACGGAGGCAGAAGAGTTCAGAGAGAAGGTTAAGGAGGCCCGCCTCCCGGAAGAAGTCGAGGAGCGTGTACTGCGTGAAATCGACCGATTCGAGAAGATGCCCTCTATGTCGGCGGAGGCGGTGGTATCACGCACCTATATCGAGTGGATCCTCGCCATCCCCTGGCAGCACGAGACTACGGATTGTCTCGACCTGAACGTTGCCCAGCGGATACTCGACGAAGACCATTACGGCCTGGACAAGGTCAAGGAACGCATTATCGAATACCTGGCTGTCCGGCAACTGGTGAGCAGCATGAAAGGCCCCATATTGTGTTTTGTGGGCCCGCCCGGAGTTGGCAAGACCTCGCTCGCGCGTTCAATTGCCAGAGCGCTCGGAAGGAAGTTTGTAAGGATCTCCCTCGGGGGCGTCCGGGATGAGGCAGAGATCAGAGGTCACAGGCGCACTTATGTCGGTGCGCTGCCTGGCAGGATCATACAGGGCATGAAACAGGCCGGGTCCAAGAACCCCGTGTTCCTCATGGACGAGATCGACAAGCTGACCTCCGACTTCCGGGGAGACCCTGCTTCCGCCCTTCTTGAAGTACTGGATCCGGAGCAGAATTCGGCATTCAGCGATCACTATATCGAGATGCCTTTTGACTTGTCAAGAGTTATGTTCATCACTACCGCCAACACAACTTATTCCATACCAAGACCGCTTCTGGACAGGATGGAGACAATCTACATCCCCGGGTATACCGAGGATGAAAAGGTGAAGATCGCCCAGAAGTTTTTAGTACCCAAGCAGGTAAAAGAGCATGGATTATCCGCTTCAGATGTGATCATTTCCGAAAATGCGATTTACTCCGTGATCAGGAGGTATACGAGGGAAGCGGGAGTGCGCAACCTTGAGCGGGAAATCGCTGCCATATGCAGAAAGATCGCAACTGAAGTGGTTAAGAAGCATTCCGGTCGCGTGAGAGTGACGGTGCAGTCGCTCAATAGATATCTGGGCCGACCTAAATACCGCTACGGTGTAACTCAGGCGAATAACGAAGTGGGTGTGGCAGTGGGCGTCGCTGTGACGGAATCCGGTGGCGACGTGATGCCCATCGAAGTGAACCTAATGAAGGGCAAGGGCCAGCTGATCCTTACCGGCAAGCTCGGTGATGTCATGAAGGAGTCTGCACAGGCGGGATACAGCTACATCCGGGCCAATGCCAGAAAACTTGGTGTGGACGAAGATTTCAACGAGAAATATGACATACACATTCACATTCCTGAGGGCGCCATTCCAAAGGACGGACCTTCTGCAGGGATCACCATGACGACTGCAATGGTATCCGCGCTGTCAGGCACCCCGGTATATCATGACGTGGCAATGACTGGCGAGATCACACTGAGGGGAAAGGTCCTATCGGTGGGAGGCATAAAGGAAAAAGTTCTGGCTGCTCACAGGGCAGGCGTGAAAAGGATGATCCTCCCCAGGGAAAACTTGAAGGAGGCTGACGACATCCCCCAGAACGTACGCCGTGAGATTGAAATCAGGTTTGTTGAGCATATCGACGAAGTGTTAGAATATGCGCTGGAAAGGCCGGTCAGGAGGTCGAAAGGTAGGCCAAAGAAGAACACTGTGCCTCTGGGCGCCATGACCATACCAAGTACGAGCATCGAGTATCCGGTGACAGATAACCATCCAGGCAGCTAGGGAAATCAGGACCCCGAAGTCGGGGTCCGTTTTCGTCAATACGCAATAGAAGAATCTCAATTGACAGCAAGTGTGCCGGTGCTATAATTGTGTTGACATTCAGCGGGTAGCCGCCGGTGAATACTCGAAGGAGGAGACTGATGAGAACAGATGAGCTTGAGAGTGGGGTTACTGTATAACCTGAAGACCGAAAGACCCCAGGAAGAGGAGGAACCTCCAGACGCGGATGCCGAACTCGACAGTGAAGAAACAATAGCCGCTATTACGCAAGCGTTGATCTGGGCAGGACACGAAGTCATTCCCATAGAAGCCGATCTCGACGCGTATGCAAAACTTCGGAACACCCGGATCGACGTGGCGATGAACATCGCCGAAGGAAGAAGAGGACCCTCCCGCGAATCACAAATGCCTGCAATGCTAGATATGCTGGGTATTCCCTATACCGGCTCAGGCGTGCTAACGCTTGCCGTGGCGCTGGATAAGCCCGTTACGAAGAAACTGCTTCAGTACCATGGAGTACCCACTCCCCGTTTCGTTACTGTGCCCCAGGGCAAAGGTATACCTGACCTTGACCTCAATTACCCGCTTTTTGTCAAGCCGGCTCATGAAGGTTCCAGCAAAGGTATTACCCCGGCATCAAAAGTCAAAACCGAACTAGAGCTCGCAAGACAGGTTGAAGTCATCCACAGACTATACAAACAGGACGCTCTTGTTGAGGAGTTCGTTGAAGGCAGGGAGTTTACTGTCGGCATACTGGGCAATGACAGCCCGTATATGCTGCCCATCGGGGAGATCTGCTTTAACGAAGTACCCGAGGAGCACAAAGGGATCTACACGCGTCAGTTCAAGACTGAATGGTATGAAGACAAGTATTTCCTGTGCCCGGCTCCGATAAGCGAAGAGACCGCAACCCTATTGTATGACGTCGCGTACAGGGCGTACTGTGCGGTCGGCTGTGTGGACGTGGCGCGGCTAGACATAAGACTTTCGGCCGAGGGCCAACCCTATGTGCTGGAGATCAACCCGCTTCCCGGCCTTTGCCCGAAGTCTTCCGACCTGCCGCGCATGGCCGCGGTCGCTGGGCTTTCGTATAACATGTTGATCAATGCCATATTGAACTATACCCTGCAAAGATACGGTCTGCCGCCGTCAGACCATATACTGAGTAACACAAACCGCCTGACATTGCGATTGAACGAGGGGCGGCCCAGATAGGGCCGCCCCAATCCTTAATTTACATAAAGGATGCCCTGTATTCCTGTCGAATGAATCTACATTCAAAAACCTCTGCGATAAAGGAGATGTGGCTCTTGATACAGGGTAATCACACTAAGTTAAGACCAATATGCAGAGGAGACTGGGATCAGATACTTTGCTGGGATCAAGACAATGAAATAGCACGGTGGTTCGGAAAACCTGAGTGGGACAGAATTGGTAGGCACCAGCTCAGCATGATGTACGCAATAGAATCCCTTGATGGTCAGTTGATAGGCTACATAGGACTTGAACATATATCTTGGAGGCAAAAGACCGCAGAACTGAGGGTGTGTATAGGTAAGAGCGAGTTTCGAGGAAAGGGCTATGGTTCTGACGCGATCAGAACGTTTCTTAACCACACGTTTAAAAATAGTGAGCTCGACCAAATCTATCTCAGGGTATATACCGAGAATGTCAGAGCCATAAAATGCTATTTAAAATGTGGCTTCAGAAAGGAAGCTGTACTTTACGCGGGAAAACGGCGGAGCGAAGATTTCAGGGACATGGTACTTATGACAATAAGACGGGCGGTCTGACTGCCCGCTGTTCATTTCTTATGAAGGAACATCGAAGGCAATATGGAAATACATAGGATAAGATGCTCCTTGACGGGGTACCCATACATCTGCAAGGTTTTCTGAAAGGAGAGAATTGCCCTCTGTCCACGGGTGGGCACAAACTATGTCACTTGTCACCATGAAGGATCTCCTGGATCGAGCAGAAGGCTACGCTGTGGGCGCCTTCAACGCGTCTACCCCAGACATGATCCCCGACATTCTTACTGCTGCCGAGCGGGAACAGGCGCCGTGCATCTTGCAGGTTTCCTGGAGCGCGCTGATCTTCATCGGTACGGCTGTATTCTCGGCACTGGCCCCTGAACTTGCCAGGCGTGTATCCACGCCTGTGGCTATTCACCTGGACCACTGCACGGATATCGGTCAGATAGAGCAGGCTTTCGGTCTCGGATTCACGTCGGTGATGATAGACGCCTCAAGGCTCACCCTTGAGGAGAACATAAGAGTTACTCGTGAGGTCGTCAGGAAGGCCCATGCCCGGGGCATTTCGGTCGAAGCGGAGCTGGGACGCATTGGCGGTACTGAAGATGACGTGTCGTCGGACGTCTCGACTTTTACCGATCCGGATGAAGCCCGCTGGTTTGTAGAACAGACGGGGGTGGACGCTCTCGCCGTGGCGGTCGGGACAGCGCACGGTTTATACAGAGGTAAGCCGAAACTAGACTTTCAACGGCTCCGGCGGCTGCACGAGGTAAGTGATGCCCACCTGGTGCTTCACGGTGCATCAGGCCTCCCGGACGAAGCCGTGACAGAGGCAGTGAGGTGCGGGGTCAAGAAGATCAACGTCGCCACCGAGCTCAAACTCGCCTGGCTTGAAGGCGTGCGCGAGGTTTCTGGAGACGACCCTAGAAAGGTGCTCGGCCGGGCGAGGGAGCGTGTTGTCGAGGTGGTGCGCGCGAAGATCGCACTGATGCGCGGCGGGACTTAGATGCGCAAAGGCACCGGGCAAGAGCGCTTACTTGACACCATCACATCAAGATAGTATTATTGTTCCAACAATGATGATCAGGAGGAGTAGTGCTGAAAGCGCTCCTCAGAGAATGGGGTCCACCGGGTGAGAGGCTCCTGGAGCAGCACAGCACGAAGGTCGCCTGTGAGTTTCCCGCCTGAAGTAAGAGTAGGGCGGGGCGTTTGGCTCCCGTTAAGAGCCCGAGAGTCGCATCATTCTTTGGTGCGAGAACTAAGGTGGTACCGCGAAGAGCCTCTTTCGCCCTTTTTGGCGACAGAGGCTTTTGGTCTATTCCAGGGGAGGTAGATGTTTTATGGCAGAGATCCCGAAAGTGTACGACCCGAGTCTTGTAGAAAACAAATGGTATGAATACTGGCTTCGGCAGGAGGTTTTCAAGGCGAAACCGGACGCTTCGAAGGTCCCGTTCAGCATTGTGATCCCGCCCCCCAACGTAACCGGATCGCTGCACATGGGGCATGCACTAGACAATACCATCCAGGACATACTGATCCGGTACAAGCGGATGAGGGGTTTTGAGACGCTGTGGCTGCCAGGTACAGATCACGCGGGCATCGCCACGCAGCACGTGGTGGAGGAAAGCCTCGCCGAAGAAGGAAAGAGTAGGTACGATCTGGGACGTGAGAAGTTTGTCGAACTAGTGTGGAAGTGGAAGGAGAAATACGGGAACAAGATCCTGCTCCAGCTGCAGAGACTTGGCGCATCCTGTGATTGGTCCAGGCTGCGTTTCACCATGGATGCAGGTTGCTCCCGGGCAGTACGGGAAGTGTTCGTACGCCTTTACGAGAAGGGACTGATCTACCGGGGCGATTACATCATCAACTGGTGTCCCGAATGCGGTACTGCGCTGTCAGATATAGAAGTGGAGCACGAAGAGGATTGCGGTCAGCTGTGGTATGTTAGGTACCCCCTTGAATCAGGCAACGGTGACATCGTGGTCGCCACCACCAGGCCGGAGACCATTCTGGGAGATACTGCAGTAGCGGTACACCCTGATGACGCTAGATACACGCATCTGGTGGGTTCATACGCGCTCTTGCCGGTGCTGGGGAGACGCATACCCATCATCGCAGACGACTATGTAGATCCTGAGTTCGGTTCGGGTGCAGTCAAGGTCACTCCCGCTCACGATCCTAACGACTTCGATATTGGAAAGAGACATCACCTGTCATCCATCACCGTAATCGGTCCGGATGGCATAATGACGGAAGAAGCCGGGCCATACAGTGGGCTTGACAGGTTTGAGTGCAGGCGTAAACTGGTGGAAGACCTCAAGCGACAGGGTTACCTTGTGAAGACGGAGGCTCATTCAAAGTCCGTGGGTCACTGCTACAGGTGCTCGTCAGTCATCGAGCCGCTCTTGTCAAAACAATGGTTTGTAAGAATGAAGCCCCTGGCCAAACCGGCGATGGAAGCAGTGCTTGATGGCAGGATCAGGTTTGTTCCCGAAAGATTCTCAAAGATCTACTTGACCTGGCTCGAAAACATCCGGGACTGGTGTATTTCCAGGCAAATATGGTGGGGACATCGCATACCCGCATGGTATTGCCAGGAATGCGGTGAAGTCATAGTGGCAAAGGAAGACCCTGTGGCGTGTACAAAGTGCGGAGGCGGCCGTCTCCAACAGGATGAGGACGTGCTGGACACGTGGTTTTCATCTGCTCTCTGGCCCTTCTCAACCATGGGGTGGCCCGACAGCACCGCCGACCTCGAATACTTCTTTCCCACATCGGTACTGGTCACAGGGTATGACATCATATTCTTCTGGGTAGCCCGGATGATCTTCACATCCCTTGAGTTCATGAACGATATCCCCTTCAAGGATGTGCTGATTCACGGGCTTGTAAGGGATTCCGAGGGCAGGAAGATGTCCAAGTCGCTGGGCAACGGTATTGACCCGCTGGATGTGATAGAAAACTACGGGGCGGATACGCTGAGGTTCACACTCATTACAGGCAATACCCCAGGGAACGACATGCGTTTCTACTGGGAGAGAGCGGAGGCGAGCCGGAACTTCGCGAACAAGCTGTGGAACGCTGCCCGGTTCGTCCAGATGAACCTCGGGGATTTCCAGCCTACAGAACCTCCATGTGCGCTTTCGCTCGCTGACAGATGGATCCTCTCGAGGCTCCACCGGCGCATCCAGGAGATAACTGCGTTCATCGAGGAGTACGAGCTGGGAGAGGCTGCTAGAGCGCTGTACGACTTCATCTGGGACGAGTATTGCGACTGGTACATCGAACTGACCAAGGTCACGCTGTACGGCAATTCAAGCGAGGACAGGATATACGCGACCAAGTATACGCTTTGGTATGTACTGGAGAGAGTGCTCAGGCTACTGCATCCGTTCATGCCGTTCATCAGCGAGGAGATCTGGCAGGCAATACCGCACGAGGGGAACACCCTTGTGAAGGCGCCCTGGCCCGAGATGGAGCAGCCCTACCTGGACGAGGGTGCCGAAGACAGGATGAGAGTGGTCATGGATGTAGTACGTGCGATAAGGAATATGCGGGCGGAAGTAGGAGTACCCCCCACAAAGACGACAAGGGTAGTAATAAGACCGGTTTCTGATGAGCGTGCCAGGGCGGTCAGAGAATCTGCCGAGTACATTACCGCGTTAGGCCGTGCGGAGCCCCTGGACACCGGTACCGATATGGCAAGACCCAAAACGGCACTTGCGACGGTGGTTCCCTCGGCCGAAGTGTACCTGCCTCTTGAAGGACTGCTCGATCTAGAGAAGGAACTGGCCAGATTGCAGAAGAGCCTATCCGAGGCAGAGGCAGACCTGGAGCGAAGCCGGGTGAAACTGGCTAACCCGGATTTCGTTCGGCGGGCGCCCGAAGAGGTAGTGGAAAAGGAGCGCAAGAGGCTCAGCGAGAACCAAGAACGGGTCAGGCGGCTCCAGAACCGTATCCGCATGCTGAACAACTGAATGGAGAGGAGGGTACCACGCTCATGGGCCCTCCTCTTTGATCCCATCCGGCATTTTCAGAAAACTCGGTCTATGATTCGCTTTAGTTTTTGCCTTTTGTGCCTGACGTATGGTATAATCTTGCCACTACTGGTAATCCGGTTTCCGGATGCAGGACCCAGGTGTTCCCTGGGCCTTTTCTATCCGGTATCCTGCGCGTATTCCATGCGTTGTTTCGGACATGGAGATAATAGATAGCGGTAACGTGAGCCTAATTCATGAATGGGAATCTCAGCTGAAAGGAGTTGACCCATATGATGACATCCCCGCACCTGGCGCTCAGGAGAAAAATCAGACCCGCTGTGGAAATCACAGTGATCGGGGCGGGACATGGTGGCCAGGCCATGGCAGGTCACCTTGCCTACAAGGGCTTCTCCGTCACGCTTTATAACCGCTCCCCCGAGCGGGTGGAGACCATCCGGGTAAGGGGCGGCATCTTCCTCGATGGTGAAGTCAGGGGTTTCGGGCCCCTCCGCCTGGTGACCTCTGATATGGAGGAGGCGCTCCACAGGGCAAAACTGATCATGGTAGTCACACCGGCAACTGCTCACGGGTCCGTTGCAGAAGCCGCAGCCCCCTTCGTGAAAGACGGTCAGATTTTCATGCTTCATCCTGGACGGACGGGGGGAGCGCTTGAGTTCAGGCAGGTCTTAAAGGAGCGCAAGGTAACGGCCGACGTCACGGTGGCGGAAGCGCAGACCTTCATCTACGCCGCCCGAAGGACAGGCCCTGCGCAGGTCCGGATCTTTCGTATCAAGAACACTGTCCCGCTGGCCGCATTGCCCGCGTCGAGGACGGATGACGTCATAAAGGCCGTGAGGCACGCATACCCCCAGTTCATCCCGGCGGAAAACGTCTTAAAGACAAGCATGGATAACATAGGGGCGGTGTTTCACCCCACCATTACGCTGTTCAATGCCGGGTGGATAGAGGCGACTCACGGGGAATTCGACTATTACTCGCAGGGCGTAACTCCGTCCGTGGCACTGGCGCTCGAGGCCGTGGACCGTGAGAGAGTGGCGGTGGCACACGCGCTGGGGGTGCGCGCGCTCACAGCGCTTGAATGGCTCGAGACCGCGTACAGCGCAATAGGAGCGGATCTATACGAGGCCATGCAAAACAACGAGGGATACAAAGGTATCAAGGCGCCTCCCACGCTCAGGCACAGGTACCTTTTTGAAGACATCCCGGCCTCGCTTGTTCCCATCGTTTCCATCGGGCAGATGCTAGGAGTACCTACACCCACCATGCGGGCCATGATACACCTGGGATGTGCGCTGCACGGCACTGACTACTGGGAGACCGGCAGGACAGTGGAGAAGCTAGGAATAGCTGGTATGTCTCCTGCTGACATACGCAGACTCGTATACGAAGGGAGTTAGGAAATTGGGACTGACCATCGTGGGAGCCGCTATAGGGGACTGCGTGCACGTGGCAGGTGTGCTCAATTTTCTGTCTTTAGCGGAGGAACAGGGGTACAAGACAGTGTTTCTGGGACCCGCGGTCTCAATAGATAAGCTGCTGGGCGCTGTACGTGAAACCCATGCCGACGTGGTAGCCGTAGGTTATCGTTTGAGTCCCAGAGCGGCGGAACGCACTTTTTCCAGCCTGAAAGAGGCGATCAGACGGGAGGGGCTGGATGACCGGCGCTACATTTTCGGCGGGACACCCTCTGTGGCTGATGTGGCGAAGCGGGCCGGTATCTTTGAGACGGTGTTTTCCGGCAGGGAAGACATAGACGAGATCATCGCGTTTCTAAAAGGAAAACGCGTGCTGAAAAAGGCGGAGGATTACCCCCAGGAACTGATCTTCCGCATAGGGTTTAAGGAGCCATACCCGCTGCTTCGCCACCATTTTGGTTTACCTTCGCTCGAAGATACGATCGAAGGGGCGAGGCAGATCGCAGAAGAAGGGGTACTCGACGTCTTAAGTATCGGGCCTGACCAGAACGCACAGGAAAGCTTCTTCAGACCCGATGAGATGGATCCCACTCAGGACGGGGCAGGCGGGGTCCCGATCAGGTCACGTGAACACCTGGAGGCGATATATGCGGCGACGCGGACTGGCAACTTTCCGCTCCTGCGGTGCTATTCGGGTACCAGAGACCTCCTGAGAATGGCCAAGATGCTGCATGAGACCATCAACAACGCGTGGGCTGCCATCCCGCTGTTCTGGTACAGCGAACTCGATGGCAGGAGCCATCGCACACTGAGGGAAGCCCTGTCAGAAAACCTGGCTGCCATGCGCTGGCATGCCGAGCACGGCATTCCCGTCGAAGTAAATGAAGCTCATCACTGGAGCCTCAGGGATGCGCCTGATCCGGTCGCGGTGGCCGCTGCCTACCTGGCGGCATATAACGCCAAAAAGCAGGGGGTAAAACATTACGTCGCGCAGTACATGTTCAACACGCCATCCGGCACCTCGGCTATCAACGACCTTGGCAAGATGGCGGCCAAGATCGAGCTGATCGAATCGTTGCACGACGATATGTTCACCTCGATCAGGGAAGTCAGGGCGGGGCTGTCCAGTTTCCCGGCAGACCTGTGGCTGGCTAAGGGGCAACTTGCGTATTCCACCTTTCTCAGCATGGCGCTGAAGCCACAAATCGTACATGTTGTAGGTTACAGCGAGGGCGTGAGGCTCGCCGGCCCTGAAGAAGTGATGCAGTCATGCAAGATAGTGCGTGGTGTGATACGCAACACGCTACATAATGTACCGGATATGCTGAAGGACGCGCGAGTCCAAGAGAGAAAAGCGCAGCTGCTGGCTGAAGCGGAAACGATCCTGGATGCCATCAGGCGACTCGGGGCCGGTGTTCCCGACCCCCTTGCTGATGTAGACACACTGGCTGCCGCGGTGGAGGTCGGGATCCTGGATGCGCCACACCTGAAAGGAGGAAAAGCGGGCAAGGGGCTTTCGGTCACGCGGATGGTAAACGGCGCCTGTGTTTCTGTGAACCCGCGTACAGGTAAGCCCATCACTGAGGCCAGTAGAATCGCCGAACTCTGGTAGGTGACGAAAACTGGACTGCCCGGTCGTAGGCTTTAGTCGTGTCGCTCGCCTGAAACTGCCCCGCTTATCGCTGTCTGAGCAGCCCGAATACCGCTCCACAGCAGGTAAACAGATAAAACCGCGGAGCCTGCCGCATCAACATACCGAGTTGCCGGATGCCCGGGACTTGCCGCCACGGCACCCAGGGCTATGATAACGCAGAGGTCCATGAAGGTTTTGGCGCAATATAGATGGCGCTGCGCGTCGATGATGGAGCTGTACTGCTCCCGCATGAGCTTCTGGTAGCGTCTCCAGAACCAGGCGTTTGTCATCAGCCCGAGCAGCGCGATGGCAAGTCCGGGGTACACGTTTCCTCCGGGGCGAGAAGCAAAGAGGCGCGAAAGAGAAAGTAGCAGCATGGTGGCACCGGAGCAGCAGAGCGCTCCGGCAACACTGAAGCCCGCTGCCTTTTCTAGACGGGCTCTCTTCCGGGGGTCGAGCGCTTTGTTTCGTTCAAGATAACGGAAGACCCACCAGGAGATCAAAAGCGCAAACAGCTCCACGGAGCGGCGGACGAAATCGGCGAGCTGCGTTATTGAACGGCTCAGCACCACCGCGACTCCGGTGGCCAAAGGCGCCCAAATGCTCAGAAGGAGAGCGGCGAGGAGAGTCTTTTCTCTATTGGCTGCCTGTTCCTTAGATAGTGTACTCACCTTACCACCCGAGAAGAGAGAACAGATAAACCAGGGGTAAAGTCAGAAAGGCTGCAGAGACCGGTACGGTGAGAGTGTCAATGCCCCGCCGAGAGAACAGCTCGACGATCCCGCACACCGGAGCCACGATGATGGATACCATCAGACTCAGATACCATAGCTTGCGCGCATAGACCAGAAGGGTGAGGAATATGCCAAGGCCGGCGAATGCCACCATGGCCCCGGTACCCTCGCAGGTTTTTCCTTTCTCGATCATGTAATGAAGAATGCGGTGCCGGCCAAAGGCCTTTCCAACAAGCGCCGCAGCGGCATCGCCCGAACCCAGCGCCATGGCCGCCACTGCCACCACATATCGCCAGCCGGGTCCGAGCAGCCCCCAGAAGACGAATATCAGGACTGCAAACGAAATCTCTGCGTACAGGAGCTGCTTTCGGAGCTCGCCCCCCTTTGCCGCCCTGTCTGTCAGAGCTCTCCCGTACCATGCACGTTTCTCCATGAGCCAGAGAGCGGGGTAAGCGACCAAAACCAGCAGAAAGATGGCCGCAATGGCCTGATACCAGGCACTGAACATCTCGAGCAGCACAAACACGGACAGACAGTAAGCGATGTGCTGGATTTTCCGGACCAGTTCTCCCGGCACACGCAGAAGTCCCTTCAAAAGGCTCGGCACGAGGAACAAAAACACGAGGTAATATGCGACTAGCACCGCAGCTCCAATGAGGTCTTGCAGTAGCATTACCCTTGCTCCCTTCGGCTTTCTGCTTAAGACCGGGCCCTGGAGAAGTTGTCTGAGACCCGGGAGAAGAGGTCGATGAAGAACCTGACTTCGTCCGGAGATACTCCCTGCGCTGCGACCTCGTACACGTGATTGTATACCGATTCTACGTAAGACCTGATCTCCTGGGCGCGTGGAGTGAGCAAAACCCGGCTCGCCCGCCTGTCGGAGGCGTCCTTGTGCCGAGTGACGTAACCCTTCGCTTCCAGAGACTCAAGCGCCCGGGATACCGCAGGCTTACTCACGTCAAGCTGCTCCACGATATGCTCCTGCCTAACCCCGTGATCTTGCGCGAACAGATGAAGCAAGATGTTTCCCTCAGCGCTGCAAAGACCGAGAGGCTTCAACCCATCATTTATCATCTGCCTGGACGAACGGATGATATTGTGAGCATATGGCCAAATATCCCTGATACCGGACATGGCGCGCCAAGCCCCTTTTGGTTAACACGTTAACTATATAATACTCCCTGATGGTTTACTTGTAAACTATTGTCCTGAGACAGCATCCGGTCCCGCCCGAACCGCCCTGGGCCGGTTCTCGGAACGCGGCGCTTTTCCCAGGAGTCATCAGGCGGGCTCTCAAGGCTTGGGGTGCAACGCCCCTGCGGCCCTGCACCCGGGGACGGCACAGTCCTGTTAGATCAAAAGTTGAGTGCTTGCTGGATCTGGGGGTGCAGGTTAAGATATTCGGACTGCTCTCGGAAACACGCAGAAACTCCGTGGGAAGACGTGGGAATAGAGCCGAAGTAAGTGATTGAGAAGTCATGCTGACCCTGTAGGTCGTCAGGAACCGAGGCTCATGAAGGAGTGTGCACCTGGAACCAGGCTCATCAGATGAGCTTTTAGAAGGTGTACTGTTGGGTTGTGCTGCAACCTTTACGCGTTTGAAGCAGCGTTCTGAGGCGGTGCGTCGGGAATAGGTTTTCTTCCAGACGATAGAGCCGCCAGGCGCAAGACGGTCCTGCCGTATTGCCAAGGGGAACATGGGGTTTCGCATGCCTTGACC
>JBFMAL010000033.1:0-30279 GCA_040755615.1 Bacillota bacterium | reverse complement strand
CTCTGCCTCCCATTTGCCGGATGAATAATTAATTAAGCTTGCTTTAGCCCCTACCTTAGGTGATTAGGTAGGGGTTCTTTTATGCTTCCTGCCGTAACCTACAAGGCGGGGAGTATTTGACGCTTACTTTCATCTTAACCTCGCGGGAGGACACTGTGATGCAATACAGGGACTTCGGCCGGCACGGCTTTAAGGTATCCGCACTTGGTTTTGGTACAATGCGACTGCCCGTAATAGATGGAGATAACCGGAAGGTGGACGAGGACGAAGCCATTAAGATGATCCGCTACGCCATTGATCACGGTGTGAATTATCTTGATACCGCCTATCCCTACCACGGCGGCCACAGCGAAAACGTACTGGGAAAAGCGCTCAAGGACGGCTACAGGGAGAGAATAAAAGTCGCTACCAAGCTCCCGGTCTGGCTTTTGAAGACGCAAGAAGACTTTGAGAAGTATTTAAGCGAGCAGATGGAGAGGTTAAAACTCCAACACATTGACCTGTACCTCCTTCACGCGCTTGACCGAAACCTCTGGAAGACAGTGGAAGAGCTAGATCTATTGGAATGCCTTGAAAATGCAAAGAGAGAAGGCCGGGTTGGTCTCACTGGCTTCTCCTTTCATGATAATTTGGACCTATTTAAGCAAATAGTCGATTCGTACCCATGGGACTTCTGCCAGATACAGCTCAACTACGTGGATGACACGTTCCAGGCGGGTGTGGAAGGGCTAAAATACGCCGCGGCACAGGGGATCCCCGTTGTCATCATGGAGCCCATCAAGGGTGGAAGGCTGGCAGAGAACCAGCCCGAGGAAGTCGGGCAGATCTTAGACAGGGCCGCTGTGCGGAGGACCCCCGCGGAGTGGGCGCTCAGGTGGGTGCTGAACCACTCCGAAGTTACGGTGGCGCTAAGTGGCATGAGTACAATGCAGCAGGTGGCGGAGAACATCAATACCGTTCTCGATGCATATCCGGGTTCGCTGACAGGGGAGGAGCTTTCACTGCTCAGCGAGGCTAAGCAGGCATTTCTTCAGAGAGTGAAAGTCGGCTGCACCAGGTGCAACTACTGCGTGCCGTGCGCCCAGGGCGTGCTCATCCCAGACATCTTCTATTTATACAATGACATATACGTTTATGGACGAGGAGAGGCTGCCTCGCGGATCTATGCAAGGTTTGTTGCGGCGAACAAATCTGCATCTGCCTGTGTGGAGTGCGGGGAGTGCGAGCAGAAATGTCCCCAGGGCCTGAAGATTATGGACCTGCTGAAAGATGCCCACAGCAGCCTCCAGCGGGCATCCTGAGAATATGGAAGACGACCGGGCCTTCTCGAAGAGACTATGCGACTTTGCTTTGACCCTGCCCCAGTGCCAAGATGGGCAGTATACCTTTTTTGTGAACTCATAAAGCCCGGGCATAGCGCCGCTAGCATGTCCCAAAAGCTGCTGTTAAGATCCTTTGCTCTCTTCAGCCTGTTATTTCCCTGGATACTGGTACAGGTGGTTATTGAAAAGTGCCGTCTTTTCTTGCCGTTCAATAGAGGGTAAGCGCAGGCTGACCTCGAATTAAAAAAAGTCGCGGTCTTGAGGATGAAGGCGATTTGGTGTTCCGCACGATATACTCCTGGTGGGGGAGAAGTTAAGTCCGGCAGGGCGAAGCCTTTAGCGCGCGCAAAAGCAGCGCGTCTGGCGGTTTGTGCGCCGGGTTTTGGGATATGGTAAAGCCATACGGAGGACATCATGGACGGGCTGGGCATCGACATTGTGGAGATAGAGCGGATACAGGCGGCGGTGGACCGATGGGGGGACCGGTTCCTCCGGAGGGTGTTTACCGCTTCTGAGATTCAAGAGTGCGCCGGGCGTGTGCACAGGCTTGCCGGGCGTTTCGCGGCCAAGGAAGCGGTAGCCAAGGCGCTCGGTAGCGGTTTTGGACGGATAGGGCCAGGCGACATCGAGGTGCTTCCGGATGCGACTGGAAGACCCGTGGCGCAGATCCGGAGTCCGGGCCTTGGCGACGCCCGGATACACGTCAGCATCTCGCATTCAAACAAGTACGCGGTGGCAGTGGCCACGTACATCAGAGGTGAAGCCGGGTGAGGCTGGCGTATGCGAACCAGATGAGGAACATTGACAGACGGACGATGCAAGAGGCGGGCATACCCGGGCTCATCTTGATGGAGAACGCCGGGCGTGCCGTGGCAGAAGCTGCTCTCGAGCTGCTCGGGAGTGCCGAAGGCAAGAAGGTCGTCGTATACGCGGGCAAGGGTAATAACGGCGGCGACGGGTTCGTCGCCGCGAGGCACCTCATGGCGCGCGGCGCGATTACCGAAGTGGTTGCGCCGCTTGATCTCTCTGACTCCAGGGGAGACGCGCGAGTGAATTACAACGCATACATGGGTTCCGGTGGTCGGGTGATAGCGTCAAGGAGCCTCTCTGCAGACCTCGTTATCGATGCCCTGCTGGGAACGGGGTTTCAGGGAGAGGTGACGGAGGTCCTAGCAGAAGCAATCAGAGAGATTAACCAGCTCGGGTGTCCGGTAATCGCAGTAGATGTGCCGTCGGGAGTAAATGCGGACACGGGGCAGGTCGGAGCAGCGGCGGTTATCGCCCGCAAGACGGTCAGCTTCGGCCTGGCAAAACCAGGGCTGTTCCTGTACCCCGGCCGCTTACATGCAGGCGAGGTCTGCGTTGCAGACATCACCATCCCCCGCCATATTATCGACACCGAAGGGCTCACCTGCCAGGCGATGACTCTGGAGGACGCAGCTCGCCTGCTTTTGCCAAGGCCTGCTACGCTATACAAGGGGCAGGCGGGGCGCGTTGTGGTAGTGGCAGGCTCACCCGGGTACACGGGCGCAGCCGCCCTGACGGCAGAGGCTCTGCTCAGGACGGGGGCAGGCCTGGTCACATTGTTCACGCCAAAGAGCGTGTGGCAGATCCTCTCTGCCAAGCTCACCGAAGCCATGGTGAGGCCCTTGCCGTGCGGCCCGGAGGGCTGCGTCACGGAGGACGGCGTGAGCGCGGTCATCGAATCCGTGGCATCTGCAGACTGTGTGGCCCTGGGGCCGGGCCTCGGACGAGCACCCGGGGTACCGGAGTTCGTGCTTAGCCTGGTGGGACGGCTGCGGTGCCCGGTGGTGCTGGACGCCGATGGCCTGTGGGCTCTCTCCACGCGGCGCTTTGCGCTTCCGGAAGGAAGCGTCATCACCCCGCACGCAGGCGAGTTTGCCCGGCTCACCGGTATGCCAGTAGATGAGATTTCCCGGGACAAGCTGGGATCAGCATCCAGCGTGGCCCGAGACATGAACTGCACCTGCCTGCTGAAGGGCGCAGACACGGTAGTCGCGGCCCCTGACGGAAGGACCAGCATCAACACAACGGGAAATCCCGGTATGGCCCAGGGCGGCATGGGAGACGCGCTGACCGGCATCATTGCAGCGCTTATCGCGGAAGGGTACGCTTCTTTTGACGCTGCCTGCCTCGGCGCCTTCCTTCATGGGATGGCGCACGACCTGGCAGGAGGGAGGGGCCGGACGGCCGGTGATCTGATCGAACATGTTCCCCAAGCACTGGCGGCCGTGGAAAAGGTGCGACCATGAGGCGCATGCTGCTTTTACCTCTGCTTTTCCTGGCGATTATGGGATGCAGCAGGACCGAAACGCTGACTGCCGAAAGAGCCATCAGCAATATGGTTGAGAGAATTACGAATGCCGCGGACTACGTGGTCACTGTGGATGTCAGCTTCCGCTGGGCAGACCAGGAACAGCACCTCGCATACACGCTCTGGCACGTCCGACCTGGACTGCATAAGCGCGAGATGCTCGCCCCGGTAGAAGTGTTCGGGCACAGCAGCGGGTATGACGGCAATGTCTACTGGTATTACGATCCGGGGCTTAACCTGACGTACGTGTTTTCAGACGACGTGGTCGGAGCAGCTGAGTTCCACCCCGAGAACCTCGTCGCGCTTTTGGAAGGTGCAGACGCCGAACTTTTGACTGCACCTGAAAATGCCCGAAAACCTGTCGCAGTGCTCTCTGTACCGACGCAGGACGCTCAGGTCAGGGTGACCCTCGACACGTTCACGTGGCTCCCGGTGGCTGTTTCGGCCGAGTCTTCCAGCGGCTCGGTGGAGGTCCGCTATAAGCACTTCTGGCTAGATATGGGTCTTGGCACCGAAGTGTTCAAGTACCCTGAGGGTTCGGCGGTGGTGGAGGCAAGGCCAGGCCTGCGCTCGGTCAGCCTGGAAGAGGCAAGCGCCGCGGTATCCTTCACGCTGAGTACACCGGGGTACCTGCCCCGGGGTTTCTCCCTTTCCGAGGTGACGCTGACTGGGGACGGAAGTGATCAGGCTGTCAACCTTGAGTACAGGGACGGCGAGCGCTGGTTCGTCCTGACACAGTCATTGGCGTCCGGTGCGCTCCCTGAAATACCCGGGCTTCGAAGAATCGTGATGGGCGCCATGGAGACTTACTCTATTACCAGTGAAGACGGCATCTCGCTCTGGTGGACTAACGGGGGCGTGCTGCTATTTTTGCAGGGGAATCTGCCCGAGGCGGAGATGGTTCGTATCGCACAATCCGTGAGGTGACGCATTTGAGACCTGCTTTTGTTGAAGTGAATCTTGATAACCTATACCATAACGTCGACTTGCTTCTGAAGAAGACGGGTACGGCGCTTTGTGCGGTAGTGAAGGCTGACGGCTACGGACACGGGGCTATACAGGTCGCGTCCGTGGCGCTTGCTGCGGGCGCGTGCAGGCTGGCCGTGGCCATCCTCGACGAGGCGGTCGCGCTCAGGCGTGCGGGGTTTGACTGCCCTATAATGATCCTCGGATATACCCCCCCCGAAGACAGCGGGATCGTCGTGGAGCACGAGCTGGAACAAACCGTGTACACACGGGAGCAGGCGGCAGCGCTGAGCCGCGCAGCGGTGGTACTGGGCAAGAGGGCCCGCATTCATCTGAAGGTGGATACCGGCATGGGCAGGCTCGGGGTGCGCCCCGACTCAGATGGTGTGGCACTGGCTGCCGCCATCAGCCGTTTTCCTGCAGTTGATATGGTGGGGTGCTTCACCCACCTGGCCGATGCGGACGCGGAAGACCCGGGGTATACAAGGATGCAGCTGGAACGCTTCCAGGGTTTCAGGGAGGCGCTCCTGTCCGAAAACATCCCTGTGCAGATCTTCCACGCTGCCAACAGCGCCGGGGCCATTCTCTACCCAGAGTCAAGGCTCGATATGGTGAGGGTAGGCCTTGCCATGTACGGGTTGTTCCCTTCCGACAGGCTTGTGGGAGAGATAGACCTTTTGCCTGCCATGTCAGTTAAGGCGCGCGTCGCTCATGTGAAGTTGGTTCCACGAGGGGAGAGCATCAGCTATGGCCGCACTTACACCACAGACTGCGACCAGTTCATCGCTACGATACCCCTGGGCTACGCAGATGGCTACCCTCGGCTACTGTCAAATCGCGGCGAGGTTCTGATTCAGGGCCGTCTGGCCCCCGTGGTGGGCAGGGTATGCATGGACCAGTTCATGGTGAGGGTGTGGGAAGGAGTAAAGGCGGGCGATGAAGTAGTGATTATCGGAGAGCAAGCAGGTGCCCGCATATCCGCTGAGGACCTTTCCAGACAATGGGGAACTATAAACTATGAAGTGGTCTGCGCGTTTTCAAGACGCCTTCCGCGGCTGTATGTAGGCGGCGGCAAGGTGAAACAGGCCGTCTCAAGCAGGAGGTAATGCTCATGGGCGCAAACAAGAAGATAGTCCTGACCTTACCCTCAAGCCTTCTTGCAGAGGTGGACGGGGTTGCAAAAACCGAGGCTTCATCCAGAAGTGAGCTCATTCGGCGGGCGACTCGCGCATACCTTGAAGAGAGGAGAAGGACTAGGCTGAGGGAGCAGATGAGGTCAGGTTATCAGGAAATGGCCGCCATCAACCTGAGACTGGCTGAAGAAGGTCTCTCGCCGGATGAACCAATGACCAATCAATACGGCGGAGGACGAAAGTGATTGTCAGACGGGGAGACATCTTTTATGCGGATCTGAGCCCTGTTGTCGGGTCAGAGCAGGGTGGGGTTCGACCGGTCCTTATTGTCCAGAACGATATCGGAAACAAGTACAGTCCCACAGTGGTCGTCGCAGCCATCACATCGCAAATAGACAAGGCCAAATTACCCACACACGTGGAGATATCGCCCGAGATATCGGGGCTTGAGAAGGACTCTGTGGTGCTGCTTGAGCAGGTAAGGACCATCGATAAGAAGCGACTGCGAGAACACGTGAAACACCTCGACGGAAAAGTGATGCAACAGGTAGACGAAGCGCTCAGAATAAGTTTGGGGCTGTCGGACATTTAGCCCCTTTCTTTCTTTGGAGGTGGTATCATGATGAATCTTGGCAGAGTGAAGATGGCTTCACTGCCCACTGACTTGTACCGTATGAATAGGTTATCCGATTATTTGGGACAGGAAGTATATATAAAGAGAGACGACAATACCGGGCTTGCGCTCGGAGGCAACAAAGCGAGAAAGCTTGAGTTTCTACTCGGCGAGGCGCTGGATAAGGGCTGCAAGTCCGTGATCACCACGGGCGCGGTCCAGTCAAACCACGCCCGTCAGACCGCTGCGGCCTGCGCTATCGTCGGTCTTGAATGCCACCTGGTGCTCGAAGGCGACAAGAACGCGGCAAACCAGGGCAACCTATTGCTCGATCGCCTGCTTGGTGCTGTCGTCCACATCGTGAAGGACGAAGACGATGCAAACAGGTACATGCAGGTTCTTCAGGCGAAACTGGCTGCCGAAGGGAAAAGCCCATATGTCATACCGGTAGGAGGTTCGACACCCGTCGGCGCGGCAGGATACTTCGCCGCTATGATGGAACTATTTAATCAATTGAGGGAGCCTGGAGTCAGCTTCAGCAAGATCATCTTCGCCTCCGGTTCCGGAGGGACGCACGCGGGCCTTCTTGCCGGGGCGCTTTGTCTTGGCGTTGCTCCGTCGCTGCTTGGGGTAAGCGTAAGCCGTACAGCCGCTACGCTCCGGAAGCAGACTGCTGACATCGCCAACGCGCTGCTTTCCAGGATCGGGTTTCCGGCTTTGGCTGCCCCGTCTGACGTGAACATAACCGACCAGTTCATCGGGTCAGGCTACGGTGTACCGTCGGACGAAGCAAAGGAGGCCATCAGGCTTTTTGCCAGGCTGGAGGGCGTGCTGCTCGATCCGGTATATACCGCTAAGGCGGCCGCCGCACTTGTACACATGGCTAAAGAAGGCACTATTCACGGTAATATCCTATTCTGGCATACAGGCGGGACTCCCGCTCTGTTTGCCATGGGTGATCAGATCATATGAAGGAGGCGGCGTCCGTGCCCATCATCGGACTCACACCTTCGATCCAGAGCGTGGACAGGTCCATCCGTGTTTATGCCGAGTATTTGAAAGCGGTCCATTGCGCAGGCGGGATACCCGTAGTGCTCTCGCCGTGGCCTCCTGACGGGCTGGAGGTGCTCCGCCGGATCGACGGGCTTTTGCTCACGGGCGGGCACGACGTGGATCCGGCAGTTTTTGGCGAGGAGCCTGAGGAGGGGCTTGGCGAGATCACCCCTGAGAGAGATGTGATGGAGATGTCGCTCACCCGGGCAGCGCTGGAAATGGACATGCCCGTTCTTGCAATCTGCAGAGGAATTCAGGTGCTCAACGTTGCTGCAGGAGGTACGCTCTACCAGGACATAAAAAGCCAGGTGCGCGGGGCTAAAAAGCACAGGCAGGATGCGCCGCGCTGGTATCCCACCCACGAGGTGAGGCTGCGAGACGGCACTCGGATCGCTTCGATCGCCTGCGCAAGCCGCATCAGGGTGAACTCCTTCCACCACCAGGCAGTAAGGGAGCTTGGAGAGAACATGCTAATCACCGGGGAGGCCCGGGACGGAATCATCGAGGCCATCGAAAGCGCCGTTCACAGGTTTGTAGTGGGAGTCCAGTGGCACCCCGAGATGATGTACGAGACCGACAGTGTGGCGCGGGCACTGTTTTCCGCGTTCGTCGCGGCAGCGGGTGCGGGAAGATGAGAAGATATCGTGCAAATGAACTGGGACTTTTGACAGGGCATTTGCCGCCGGGGTGTAATAACAGCATTACCGACGTGCCGGGCGTGCGAGTAGGCCACACCACCCTTATCCGGGGCGAGGGTCCCCTGGTTCCCGGGAAAGGACCGGTGCGCACCGGCGTGACCGCCATCGTACCTGGTGCGGACAACCCATATTCCTGCAAGCTGCCTGCAGCCTTCCACGCGGTGTCCGGTTACGGCAAGCCCGCAGGGGCGGCACAGGTGGTCGAACTGGGCACGCTTGAGACGCCCATCCTGCTCACCAACACGCTGAGCGTGCCCACCGCAGCCAACGCGCTCATCACGTGGTCGCTTGAGAGAAACCCGGAGATCGGGATCACCCAGGGGACAGTAAACCCCGTCGTGTTTGAGTGCAACGACGGGTACCTGAACGACATCAGAGGGAGGCACGTGACGGAGGCGGACTGCCTCGCTGCGCTCCGGACGGCAGGCGACACGGTGATTGAGGGCGCGGTGGGAGCGGGTACGGGCATGTCGGCCTTCGGTTACAAGGGCGGCATCGGGACCGCTTCGCGCCGAATAGAAGTCGGTGGTTCGGCGTTTCACATCGGCGTGCTGGTACTCTCCAACTTTGGTAGAAGAAGCGACCTGCGCATCGCCGGCGTGCTGATCGGCCCTGATATGGACGCACCTCCCGAGGCAGAACCCGGAGGCTCCGCCATCGTCATCCTGGCCACAGACGTGCCGGCCGGGTCGCACGATCTGGGCAGGATCGCCCGCAGGTCGGCGGTGGGGTTATTCCGGACGGGGTCTTACGCGGCCCACTCAAGCGGCGAGTTCATCTTCGCCTTCTCAACCGCTGCTGACGGGCGTTCGGGGTTTTCCGATGATGAGTATAACCTGATGTTTCAGGCCGCGGCCGAGGCCACTGAAGAAGCGGTCATGAACTCGATGTTCATGGCTGATACGATGGTCGGCAGGGACTATCACATAAGAGAGGGAATCCCTCTTGATAAAGTCGTTGAGGTGGTGAACCGTGGAAGGAGGGGAAAACGGTGACCGTGGAAGCGGTACACGTCTTGAGGGGCGAGATCCCCGAGTCCATCCACAGGGCGGACGTGGCGGTATCTGACGATAAGGGCAAGATCGTGGCGTGGCTAGGATACCCGGCCAAGATCACCTACATGAGGTCCGCGTCCAAACCCATCCAGGCTATCCCGCTAGTAGAATCGGGCGCACTTGACCATTTCGGGCTGACCGACAAGGAGCTGGCGATCATCTGTGCCTCTCACAGCGGGGAGCAGGAGCACCTGGATACTGTACACGGCATACTCGAGAAGATAGGGCTTAGAGAAGACTGTTTGCAGTGCGGCACCCACCCGCCGCTTGACTCCGCAACCAGGCGGCAGATGATCAGGGAAGACCGGGTGCCCACGCCGTCTGGCCACAACTGCTCCGGTAAGCACGCTGGTTTTCTCGCACTCTGTGTATATCGGGGTTATCCCCTCGATGGTTACCTCCTGCCGGATCATCCTGTGCAGCAGGAAGTGCTGAGCGTAATGGCGGAGTTCACCGACATGCCTCCGGAGAACATTGTGCTGGCGGTGGACGGCTGCGGCGTGCCCGTTTACGCCCTGCCGCTTTGGCGCATGGCGATGTCCTTCGCCAGGCTCGCGACAGGCTACAACATGTCTGAACAAAGGAGCTGGGCCTGCCAGAGAATTGTTGATGCCATGTGGGCCTACCCGTACATGGTGGGTGGTCGCAAACGGCTGTGTACCGAACTGTTGAGCAGGTTCCCTGGGCGGGTGCTGGCAAAGGTCGGGGCCGAGGCCGTCTACTGTATGTCCCTTCCCGAACTCGGCCTCGGAGTGGCCATAAAGATGGAGGACGGTACCGAAAGGGGACTTGCGCCCACGGTCATTGCGGTGCTCGAGCAGCTTGGGGTTTTATCAAGAACTGAACTTGACGAGCTGGCGAGGTTCTCATCTCCCAAGGTGCTAAACAGCAGGGGACAGGTGGTAGGGAAAGTCAAAGCTGTGTTCGAGCTGCTAAAGCTCAGTGACTGGGAGTAGGGGGTGTACGCGTTGAAAACACGGGACTGGCTGAACGAGGCGGTCCAGATCAAACAGTGGATGGTGGATATAAGGAGGAGGATACACCAAAACCCGGAACTGGGCATGCAAGAATGGGAGACCTCCCGGCTGATCGCGGACTTGCTCGGCGAGTTGGGCGTCAGCTTCAGACAGGGCGTGGCCAACACGGGCGTCATCGGGTACATAAACCGCGGGAAGCGACCGTGCGTTGCGCTGAGAGCGGACATGGACGCACTTCCTATCGAGGACAAAAAGGACGTCCCCTACAAGTCGAGAGTACCGGGCAAGATGCACGCGTGCGGGCACGACGGTCATGTGGCCATGCTCCTTGGCGCGGCCAGGCTGTTACGACAGCACGAAGGCGATCTCAGCGGTGAGGTGAGGCTTCTGTTTCAGCCCGCCGAGGAGGGACCGGGCGGCGCCGAACCCATGATCGCAGAAGGCGCCATGGAAGGTGTGGACGCCGTGTTCGGGCTTCACTTGTTCACGGACCTCGATACCGGAAAGGTCTCGGTGAAACCCGGCCCATCCAGCGCAGCGGCGGATGCCTTCGGTTTCCTCATCGAGGGCAAGGGCGGTCACGGTGCGGCGCCTCACATGGGTGTGGATGCCATCGCAGTGGCGGCCCAAGTGATCACGGCGCTGCAGACCGTGGTTAGCAGGGAAGTGGACCCCGTGGACCCGGTTGTCGTCACCCTGGGTACTATAAAGGGTGGCTACAGGGAGAACGTCATTGCGGATACGGTGGAAATCAGGGGAACTGTGAGGACCACCAGCGAAAAGACTCGGGCTGAGATGCCTGGACGCATAGAGCGGATCATCGCAGGTGTGACCAGTGCCATGAGAGCATCCTACAAGCTGATGTTCGTGCCGGGCTACCCGCCGCTTGTCAACGATGAGGAGATGTCGCAGCTGGTGATGACGACCGCCATAGAGATGCTAGGACCGGACAACGTGGAATTGGCCCGGGTGCCAACGATGGGCGCCGAGGACTTCTCATATTTCCTGAAGCATGCGCCAGGGTGCTTCTTCAGGCTGGGCGGAGGCATTCCGGATAGGCGTTACCCTGGGCACCATCCGATGTATGATTTTGATGAGGACGCCATGCCCCCCGGGTCAGCCCTCCTGGCTGCGGTCGCGTGGAAGGCGCTCCAGATGCGGTCATGAGTGAGGTTGCCTGCATTCGCGCCCTCGAATACGGAAGGGACAAGGTGCTCGGTGCAGTCCGGCGTGCACTTTCGCTCCTTGGCGGGATCAATCGGTTCATCTCTCCCGGAGACCGTGTGCTGATCAAACCCAACCTGTTAAGACCCGCGGCTCCGGAGCAGGCTATCACCACTCACCCCGACCTGATCTGGGCAGTCGCTACTCTTGTAAAACGTGCGGGAGGCCGCGCGGTGGTCGGCGACAGTTCGGGAGGTACGCTGAAGGGAAGAGGGATGACCTCCACGGCGCTGGACCGGACCGGCGCCAGGGCTGCAGCACTGGACGCGGGCGCAGAGGTGATCAACTTCGATTCTTACGGCACTGTGGAGGTAGCAGGTATTCACATAAGCCGTGCTGTCATCGAGGCGGACGTGGTGATCAGTCTGCCGAAGGTGAAAACCCACGGGCTCACAGTATACACGGGGGCTGTGAAGAACATGTTCGGAGTTGTCCCTGGGCTTTTGAAGTCCCGGCTTCACAGGCAGGCGCCGACGGTGCCGCAGTTTTCGGAAGTGCTGGTGGACATTTACTCTGCATGCAACGTAAAGCTGGCGGTTGCCGATGGTATCCTTGCGATGGAGGGCAACGGGCCCTCTGCCGGTAGACCGAAGCACCTCGGATACATCTTCGCTTCACAGGATCCGGTGGCCCTCGACGCCGTGGTTGAAAGCATACTCGGCATACCCTCGGGAAGCGTGCTCACCACGACTATTGCCGCGCGCAGGGGGCTTGGCGTCGCCGACCTTTCCGCCATCCGGGTTCTCGGTGACCAGCCGGTAAAGACGCGGTTTCAGCTGCCCGACACAACCACCGTAACACGGCTGCCTGGGTTTTTGTCAAGATGGGCGCTGGACCTGATGGAGATAGTGCCGAAGATTTCAAAGAGGTGTACGGGTTGCGCCGTATGCGTGTCAAGCTGCCCAGTATCTGCAATAGAGGATCCGTCATCCGGCATCCGGATGGACAGGTGCATAAGATGCCTGTGCTGCCACGAACTCTGCCCTTCGCAGGCGGTCGACCTCATACCCAGGCACCCGACCATCAGGCGGATCGGCTCTTACCTGGCGAAAAGGAGCGGCAGACTCTGAGGCGGACCCGCCTGCGGCCGTGCTACGCCCTGCGAGTAAGTCTGGCAAAGAACAGACGGATGCCGTCAAGGAGGCGTTTGAGCAGTCCCGCCTGCGGCACGTCCTCGAGTGCTACGATGTCAAGGCTCTTTATCTCCCTTGTACCTGCAACAATGTTCAGCGTGCCGACGGGATCCCCTTTCTTTAAAGGAGCAAGCAATGGTTCGTTAATGGTAGTTACAAGCCTTACTGCGTCTTCCTCGCCCCTTCGGAGCGTTGCAATGACGCTGGACGTGATGCCGACCTGTGCCCAGTCGGAGGTACCCCGGTATACTCGCACCTGCCGTGATACCTGTTCGGGTGTGGCCACTGTTCTTGTGACAAAATTGCGAAAACCAAAGTTCAGGAGCTTGGCGAGTTCTTCCGCCCTCTTTATCTCGCCTTCCTCCATGGTCCGGGCCGAGACGCCAAGCACGACCGCGATGAACCGCTGCCCGTCCCTTTCCGCGGTGCCAAGCAAGTTGTAGCCCGCCGCTTCGGTGAACCCCGTTTTCAGCCCGTCTGCGCCCTCATAGGTGCCGAGCAACCGGTTGCGGTTTTGCTGCGTGATGGGAGACTCCCCGGGCGCCCCGTACGTAAACGTTCTCTGTGAGTGCAGCTGCAGCGCCTCCGGGTGATCGGTGATGTACGCGCGGGCGAGGCGGATGAGGTCGTTTGCAGTCGTTACATTCTGATCCGAGAGACCGTGCGAATCCACGAACCGGGTACGTGTAAGCCCGAGATCCTTTGCGCGTTCGTTCATGAGCTGTACGAAGGCCTCTTCGGTCCCGGCGAGGTACTCGGCCACAGCGACGCACGCGTCGTTACCCGAGACGATGGCGATGCCGGCCAGGAGCTCGCGCAGGGGGACGGTGGTATTGACCAGGATGAACATTTTCGACCCGCCTGTTCTCCACGCCTTCTGGCTCACGGGCACCGGGTCATCCAGCCCGGCGACCCCTTTTTCGATAGCTTCGAAGGCCAGCTTGAGGGTCATGATCTTGACGAGGCTGGCGGGTACCATCTGCTCATCGCCGTTTTCCGATATGATTGTGTCCCCGGACTGAAAATCGGAAAGCGAGTATGCGCGGGCAGCCACCTCCAGCGCGAACTGGGCGGCTGCAGGCGGGCAGGCGAGGGCGAATACCATGACCGAAATGACTGTCGCTACGGTGAATCTTTTCATGCAGACCCTCTCTTTGCTGCTCATCCTCCAGTATGTTTTGCCCTTTTCTTCTCCGATATTCTCTCTCGCAGTCCTGGCCCCCTTCCGTATGGAAGGATTTTGATCAGGGCGAATAGAAGTAACCCTGAGCACCCATGAGGGGAGGTACTGCCTTGACCCCTGATGACCAGATATACTTCTCGTTCGTCAAAGAAGAACGCGAAGAGCTCTACCTGTTCCCGAGGGAAGAGGCTCCCAAACCTTCTGCCGGAAAGGGCCTTGCGGCACTGGGCGAGGAAGCCAGAGGCTGCAGGAAATGCGGTCTTCGGGCAGGCTGCAGGGGAGTAGTGTTCGGTGAAGGCAATGAGAGCGCTTCCGTCATGCTGGTGGGTGAGGCCCCCGGAGCGGTCGAGGACGAGATGGGCAGACCGTTCGTGGGCCCCGCAGGCCAGCTACTTGACCGTATCCTCAAGGCTGCGGGGTTCGCCCGGGAAGACGTATACATCACTAACTGCGTGAAGTGCCGGCCACCCGGCAACCGGATACCTGCGCCTCAGGAGATCTCTGCCTGCATGCCGTATCTCGAGGAGCAGGTAAGGATCATTGCGCCGTCCATTTTGGTATGCCTTGGCGCAACCTCCACAAGAGCGCTGCTTGGAAGGAATCTGCCCATCACAGAAGTGCACGGGCGGTGGTTCTTTTACAGAGACATACCCCTCATACCGACTTTCCACCCGGCTGCCCTGCTACGCGATCCGTCGAAAAAGAAACCGGTCTGGGAAGACTTCCTGAAGGTAAGGGAAGAATACTACAAAAGATGCCGGCTCAGGCAGGGGGAATCTTTGATTCCATGATCCGCTCTTCCACACGCTGGTCGATCTCATGGGATTTCACGGCGATCTCCGTTTTTGATACGATACCCTTCTCTTCCAAAACCTCAAGCAGGGCTGCCAGGGTGAGGAGGGTATCATAGTGGGCTAGCTTTAGGTCCGCGACATGGCCGTAAAGCCTGATCCGGTCCTGGCTTTTCAAAAAACGCACACTCCTTACGTTTTGGAAGTTTAGCAGGATTATTACCAACGGTGGTGCAGAATATACCGGTGGAGCAACCGACGTTTTCTATCAAAACTGAATCGGCTGAACAGACCGGGCACGTGGGGTCTATTCTCGGGCGGCTGCTGTTGCCCGGGGACTTTATCGCTCTCACGGGCCCGCTCGGGGCGGGCAAGACGTGCTTTGCCCGGGGCATCTTAAAGGGGGCGGGCGTGCCGGGGCATCCTGCCAGCCCCTCGTTTACCATTGTTTTCGAATACGAGGGGCGGATCCCCCTTTACCATATGGACATGTACCGCCTCCACGACCCATCTGAGCTGCTGCAAATAGGTTACGACGAGTACTTCTACGGAGACGGCGCCTGCATCGTGGAATGGGCGGAGCAGGTGTTGCCGTACCTGCCAGAGGAGAGGCTGGACGTAGACATCCGGTACGCTGGCGAGCACGGCCGGTTCCTCACCTTCTTGGCCTTCGGAGCACGGCACGCTCGGATACTGGAACAGCTGGAGAAAGAGGTGGAGCAGTATCTTGGTTCTAGGGATTGAAACGTCCACACAGGTGATGTCGGTGGCGCTTCTTGACGCGCGGAACGGGGCGTCGGAGTTTTCGCTCAGCCGGCCCCGGGTGCACTCTTCTTTGCTAATCCCTTATATCGACCGCCTGCTTCGTGACACGGGAGTTCGCGGACAGGAGCTTGCTGGCATCGGGGTGGCGCGCGGACCCGGTTCTTTTACGGGCCTCAGAATCGGCCTCACCGCGGCGAAGACCCTGAGCTACGCCTGGGGGGTGAGGCTGGTTGGGTTGTCTACCCTGCGCGCGCTTGCGCTCTCCGGGTCATACCACGAAGGCCCTGTGTGTACCGCACTGGACGCCAAGAAGGACGAGGTGTACGCCGCAGTGTTTCACAAAGAGGCCGAGCTGGTGCCAGAGGGCAGCTACCCGGTGCAGCAGTTCCTTGAACGCTTGGCGAGCTGCCCAGGCGCTTCAGTACTGGTGCTCGGCGATGCGTGTGTAAAATACGAGCAAGCATTTGAGGACGCGCTGGCAGGGAGGATAAAGAGGCCTCTTCTTGGGCAGGAGATGCCCCGGGCGCTTAACGTGGCGCTGCTGGCAGCCCGGGCGCTGAAGCGAGGAGAAAGCGACGATCCTGTCACCCTCAGCGCAAACTACCTTCGCAGATCGGAGGCGGAGATCAATTGGGAGAAGAAAATGCAGAAGAGCTCCGGGCAAGACCCATGGTACTTTCCGACATCGACGAGGTCTTAGCAATTGAACAGCGCTCTTTTCCCACTCCGTGGTCGAAGAAGGCGTTCATTTCAGAGATCACAGACAACATATTCGCCAGCTACATGGTAGTCGAAAAGGGTGACAAGATTGTGGGTTACGGCGGGATGTGGGTGTTCCTGGATGAAGCGCACATTACCAACATCGCAGTAGCTCCCGAAAACAGGCGCGCGGGTATCGGCGAGTTCATACTGAGGAACTTGATTGCCACCGCTGTGGCCGGCGGCGCAAAGAGAATGACGCTTGAGGTGCGCGTATCAAACCACGCTGCCCAGAGACTCTATGAGAAGCTGGGCTTTGAGCGAAAGGGCCTCAGGAAGGGCTACTATAGCGACACCAGGGAAGACGCCATTATCATGTGGAAGGACGACCTGGCACAGGAGGGCGCAAGTGGACGAGCTAGTTCTGGGCATTGAAAGCTCATGCGATGAAACGTCAGCCGCTGTCGTACAGGGCGGCCGGCGGGTGTTATCAAACGTCATCTGGACGCAAATGGATATCCACAGGCAATACGGGGGGGTTGTTCCCGAGCTGGCCTCGAGGAGGCACCTTGAAGCGGTGCTGCCAGTGGTTGACCGCGCGCTCGGGGAGGCAGAGGTCGGAGGCAGGGACCTGAACTGCATCTCCGTGGTGCACGGCCCGGGCCTCCTGGGGGCGCTACTTGTAGGCCTTACAGCAGCCAAGGCACTATCGCTGGCGTGGGAGGTGCCTGTCTTGGGCGTGCACCACATCGTTGCGCACGTCTACGCTAACTTCCTGGGTGGCGAAGAGCCCGAGTTTCCCCTTGTGTGCCTCGTGGTTTCCGGAGGACATACCGAGATTTTGTTCATGCCCGGGCACGGCCGATTCGAGGTGCTTGGCAGGACCCGGGACGACGCGGCTGGCGAAGCGTTTGATAAGACTGCCCGCCTGCTTGGCCTCGGCTACCCAGGCGGCAGGGAGATAGACCGGCTTGCGCAAAAGGGCGACCCGGAAGCAGTACCGCTGCCCAGGACATACCTGGAGGAGGGGAGCCTTGATTTTTCGTTCTCCGGCGTGAAGACCGCGGTGATCCACGCGCGCGACGAGGCAGGTCGCGCCTACTCCCTTGAGGACCTGGCGGCTAGCTTCCAGAAGGCAGTGGTGGATGTGCTGGTGGACAAGACCTTCGCTGCGGCCGAGCGATACCGGGTACGCCAGGTGCTGCTAGCCGGCGGTGTGGCGGCAAATTCCGAGCTCAGGAGGAGAACGAACGCAGAAGGGGCAAAAAGGGGCATCCGGGTGCTGCTGCCGCCGCCTGCTTTGTGCACTGACAACGCCGCCATGGTTGCATCGGCCGGGACATACCTGTATCGAATGGGCGTTCGTTCAAGCCTTTCGCTGAACGCAGCGGCTTCCTTGCAGATCCCGGCCTGTGGATAACGTGGATAAGATGGCAAAACAAGAGTTAAATCCACAATACGCCTGTGGATAACTCTGTGGATACAGTGGATAACTATGTGTGTTATCGCTCCCGATACATTATTCTATGTGCGATTCATCCGCGATATGACCGGGAGGAGAGCATGAGGCGCGTCACGCGACACAAGGTCTCAGGGGAGAATCCGATGAGACGGTGGGGGCGGATCGCGGGGAGACTGCGGCCGACCTTAAACTTCATCCTGATATATCTCGCCAGGTTTGTCCCCTGGGTGGAGATAAAAAACAGCATGTACCGTCTGACTGGGATGCGCGTAGGCAGGAACGTCTCGGTGGGCCTGTTCGCCATGTTCGATATATTCTTCCCGCACCTCATATCGATCGGGGACAACTCGGTGATAGGATACAACACGACCATCCTGGCCCACGAGTTCCTGGTCGATGAATGGAGGACCGGCCGTGTGAACATAGGGAAGAACGTTCTGATCGGCGCCAACTCTACGGTGCTGCCCGGGGTGGACGTGGGAGACGGCGCTGTCATCGGGGCGCTTTCGCTGGTCAACTGCGATGTGCCTCCCGGGGCGTTTTACGCGGGAATACCGGCAAGGCCGGTCAAAGCTAAAGACCAAAGGAGGTGAGTACGTGCAGGACCTGCTTTTATCCGGGATCCCTTTGATCCAAAGACTTCAGTCCATACAAAGTCCGTTGCTGGATGCGTTCTTTGTTAATGTTACGCGCTTTGGAAACGAGAGTTTTTTCCTTCTCTGGATCCCTATCATCTACTGGTGTATCGACAAGAGGTTTGCTTTCCGCCTGGGTGTGGTGTTTTTGTTCTCGAACTGGTTGAACGTGGTGCTGAAGAATGGTTTTGCCACCACAAGGCCCTCTCCGGACGTAGTGAGGGTGCTTTACGCGGAATCGGGCGGGGGGTACGCGTTTCCAAGCGGGCATACCCAGGCAGTGGCAGCGTTCTGGACCTTCGTTGCGCGCAATCTGGGCCGGGCCTGGCTTTGGGTCATCGCAGCAGTTATCATGGTGCTTGTAGGTATCTCAAGGATGTACCTGGGTCTTCATTATCCGCTTGACGTGCTCGGCGGGCTCGTGCTCGGCGTGCTGTGCGTAGTTGCGCTCGACAGGCCGGCTGTGTTCCGCGCGCTTCAACAGGGGCGCCTGTGGCCTGCTTTTTGGCCCCTTGTGCTGCTCGTGCTGGATAAGTCGCCAGACGCCGCAAAAACTGTGGGCTTCGCAGTCGGGTTACTGTTCGGCTACGGCCTGGAAGAGGCAACGCTGGGATTTGTCGAAAAGGCTACCTTGCCAAAGCAGCTGGTGAAGGTAGCGGTCGGGGTGGCGCTGTTTTTAGGTGCGCAGACCGGGCTCAAGTACGTGTTTGGTTCGGGAATGGTGTTTGGAGTGCTGAGGTACATGATCGCGGGCGTCGCCGCAACCTACGTGGCTCCCCTCATATTCACAAAGGTCAATCTTGCGGCCAGGGGACAGGATGTCGGAGCTTAGAGCGCTGTTAATCGATGCGGCGCGCCGGGGCGTCATGCCCGTTACATCAGTATGCAACATGGGCTGCGTGTTCTGCAGCCACAGGTACAACCCTGAGGGCGTGCAGGTGGCTCGCGTTGGCCACCGCCCCCTCGGGGAGATCCTGGAGGATGTACGCTACCTGCCCCGGCGAGGAAGGATAGTGCTGGGGGAGTCTGCCACACGGGTGATTGAGGGCGAGCTGTTCACGCACCCCGACGCGCTTTCAATCATCCGGGGCATCTCTCGGGCTCGACCGGGACAGGAGATATCTGTAACCACCAACGGTTCCTGCCTGAACGCCGGGCTGGTAGAGGAACTGGCAGCTATTCCGGGACTTGAGATGACGGTGTCCTTAAATAGTGCGAATTCGGAAAACCGGTACCGACTTATGCACGACACCGAGCCCGAACGGGCCATCGAAGCCATCGGGTTGCTCGCGTCAGCCGGGGTCAGGTTTCACGGGAGCCTTGTGGCCATGCCTTCACTGGTGGGGGAAGATGACGTACGCGCCACCATCAGGGCGCTTGACCGGTGGGGGGCGCTCACAGTCCGCGTGATTCACCCCGGGTTTTCGCGCATGGCCCCGAAGCACTTGTTTCAGGACAGGGAGACGCTGGCACGGCTGGTGAAGGAGGAGGCCGCACGTACCCGCATGCCGGTGATGCTCGAGCCTCCCGCACTGCAGGACCTCAGCGCCCGAACAGCGGGGGCCATAAGGGGCTCTCCTGCGGATCGGGCGGGGCTCGTCAGGGATGATGTCATCGAGCGGGTGAACGATGTAGTCGCGAAGAGCCGCGTCCATGCCTACCGACTCCTATTTGACGCAGGACACCCGGAAGTGACGTATGTAAGGGGCGGTGAGCGCCGCCAGGTAACGCTCGAAAAGAGGCCGGAGTCCTCCTCGGGCCTGGTGTTCGAGTACGATGCGGACGTCGAGGTGATCCCCAGGGTGAGAAGGGTCATGAAAAGGCGGGGGTTGCGAGCGGTCACCGTGGGCTGCTCCGTGTTGGCATATGAGTGTATGCGGCTTATGCTTGCGGGCGTGCGCGGGGTGACAGCGCGACCAGTGGCCAACAGGTTCTTCGGGGGTAATATCGGCTGCGCGGGTCTCTTGACGTTCCAGGACATACTTTCAGAGATGAAACCCGGAGAACATATGGTGGTAGACGGCCGCTTCGTAGACATAAACCGGGAGGATCTCACAGGCCGCACCAAACCCGACTGTGTGCGTGACTGTCTGATACTGCTATGAAAGGAGACACGCTGTTGGAGACAAAGGAGTTTCTCATGGAGATCGTCTCGCTGAACGGTGTTTCCGGTTTCGAACAACCGGTACAGGACGCCGTAGAGAAACACTTCTCGCCTCTGGTGGACGAAATTCGGCGGGATGCCCTGGGCAACCTCATCATGCTGAAAAAAGGGTGCGGAAAAGACCGTCCTCGGGTAATGCTGGCTGCGCACGTTGATGAAATTGGGCTTATGGTGACGCGAGTGGATGAGCGGGGCTTTGTCAGGTTTGCTGCGGTGGGTGGCGTGGACCAGCGCACTTTACCGGGCCAGGAAGTGATCATTCACGGCATGGCGGATGTTTTGGGCGTTATAGGCCAGAAACCGCCACACCTCATGAGCCCTAAAGAGAGAGAGAAGACTGTTCCCATGGATGAGTTGTACATAGACACGGGACTTTCGCCTGACCGGCTGAAGGAGCAGGTGAGCTCCGGAGACCCGATTACATTGAGGCGCAAGCCCACGGAGATGCAAGGAATGATAACAGGCAAAGCCATGGACGACAGGGCCGGTACTGCGGTGCTGTTTGAAGTGCTGAAGGAGCTTGCACGCATGAATCACTGGGTGGATGTATATGCGGTCTCTACCACTCAGGAAGAGGTCTCGCTCGGAGGCGCCATAACGAGCACCTACGGCATAATGCCTGACCTGGGTATCGCCGTGGATGTGACGCACGGGGACATGCAGGGTGTGCCGGAGCATAAGACCTACGCGCTTGACAAGGGGCCTGTGATCACCCAGGGAGGCAACATTCACCCTGCTATTTACCAAGGGCTTTTGAAAATGGCGCAGGACCGCTCCCTCCCATACCAGACAGAGGTGGCGCCGGGGCCTACGGGAACGGACGCCTGGGCAATGCAGATATCGCGGGCAGGAGTACCCACCGGGTTGGTCTCGATACCGCTTCGATACATGCACACTTCGGTGGAGACGCTGGCGCTGAAAGACGTAATTAACGCGGGGAGGCTCCTTGCCTACTTCCTGGCGAGCATTGACCCGGATTTTATGGAGGGATTGAAATGGTCCTGAAGAAACTCACCGAGGCATCCGGCATCCCGGGTCAGGAAAAGGAAGTAAGGGACATACTGAAAGCCGAGATCGATGGCCTCGTGGACAGATACTGGGTGGATCCTTTGGGAAACTTGCTAGCTGTCAGAGGTGACAGGGGGCCGCGCGTGATGCTTGCAGCGCACATGGATGAAGTGGGTCTCATCGTGACGCACATTGATCAAAAGGGCGGGCTCAGGTTTTCGAAAGTAGGAGGCATCGAAGACCAGGTGCTCGTGTCAAAGAGGGTCCTGGTAGGAAAAGACCGGCTGCCCGGGGTGATCGGAGCCAAACCCGTGCACCTGCAGAACCACGGTGAGCGGGAGCACCCCATAAAGAGCGAAGACATGTACGTCGACATAGGTGCAAAAAGCAGGGAAGAGGCGGAAAAACTCGCGCCTCCCGGCACCGCCATGGTATTCGACACATGCTATGAAGCGCTGGGTGAGCGCATCGTGAAGGCGAAGGCGCTGGACGACAGAGCGGGCTGTGCCGCGCTGCTCGAGGTGCTCAAAGAGGAGTACGAGCTCACGCTGTGCGTCGCGTTTACTGTCCAGGAAGAGCTGGGGCTCCGAGGCGCGGGCGTCGCAGCATACGCCCTCATGCCTGACATGGCTGTGGTGCTGGAGGGTACTACATGCGCTGATACTCCCGGCGCGGAGGAGAACGAGTGGTCAAGCCAGCTCGGCAAAGGTGCTGTGCTCAGCTACATGGACAGGGCGTCGGTGTCTAACCGGCGGATGATAGAAGAGATGACGAGGCTGGGCAGGGAGCAGGGCATAAATTACCAGTTCAAGCGGACTACTGCAGGCGGGAATGATGCAGGGCGGATACATCTTACGCGGGAAGGGGTGCCTACCGCCTCAGTATCCATACCCTGCCGGTACATCCACTCCCCCGTGTCGGTGATGTCTCTTGACGACTCAGATAGCGTGGTCGCACTGGTCAAGGCTTTTCTAAAGAGCGTGGAAGGAGGATTTTTGCCCAATGATTGACCTGTTGCAGAGACTTGCCACCTCTCACGGCCCGTCGGGGGATGAGGGGATAATACGCGACGTTATTTCCCAGGAAATATCAAAACATGTCGACGAAGTACGTACTGACGCGCTGGGTAACCTCATAGCTACGAAACGGGGCTCGGGCGGACGGAGGGTAATGCTCGCCGCTCACATGGACGAGATCGGTTGCATGCTTACGTTCATCGACGAAAAGGGCTACCTCAGGTTTTCCACAGTAGGGGGCCTGCCGGTGCACTATCTCCTTGCAAGACCTGTCCGGTTTAAGAATGGGCTATTGGGATCTGTGGGTACGGAGAAGATCGAACACATCAAAGAACTCGCGGTGGAGAAGATGTTTATTGACATAGGGGCAGGGAGCAGGCAAGAGGCTGAGAAGCATGTTTCTGTGGGTGACCTTGTCACATACTTTCCTGCCTTCTACAACCAGGGCACCAGGGTGATCTCCAAGGCGATGGACGACAGGGCAGGTTGCTGCGTGCTGATCAAGGTTGCGGAACAGTTAAAGGATTGTGCGCACGATGTGCACTTCTGCTTCACGGTTCAGGAGGAACTTGGGCTTCGCGGTGCACGGACTGCAGCCTTCGCGCTCTCTCCGGATGTGGGTATCGCCGTGGATGTGACCACCACGGGAGACACTCCTAAGGGCATTACTATGGACGTATCGCTCGGCAAGGGGGCGGCCATAAAGGTGATGGACGAGTCGCTCATCAGTCATCCGCGCCTCAGGCAAGCCCTGGTACAGGTGGCCCGCGACAGGGGCATCCCGTACCAGCTGGAGGTACTGGTGAGGGGAGGTACAGACGCTGGTGTGATCCAAATTTCGAAAGAGGGCATTCCAGCAGGTGTCATATCCATACCATGCAGGTACGTGCATTCCGGCGCGGAGATGGTGGATACAGGTGACATGCAGGCTGCGGTGAATCTCATCTGCGCGTACCTGGCCACGGACCTTGGTATATAGTTAAGTTAGACAAGACAACGAGAGGGGGTGATGGTTTTGGAAGTACGGCGGATCATGTCAAGCCCCGTGTTCACGATTAAAGGGGACGCATCCCTGAGGGAAGCCGCGAAAATGATGGCGGCTCATCGTGTGAGCGGGCTGCCCGTGGTGGACGATAACGAGAGGGTCATAGGAATCATCTCAGAGTCTGATCTGGTACAGTATGCACAGAAGATGAGGGCTGTACCTGTCAGGGATCCCTGGAGCTTTTGGGTGTGGCCTTACGTGGAGATCTCGGACCTGGCGGTGTTCCGGAGAGGCCTCGAGGAGATATCTAAGACTCCTGTGCGCGAGATCATGAACAAAAACGTGCTAACGGTGCCGGAAAACAAGTCATTGGACGAGGTTGCAAGGCTGATGATATCAAAGCGCATTAACCGCGTGCCCGTGGTGGACGACGCGGGCAGGGCAAGGGGCATCGTCACCCGGGCTGATATAGTGCGGTACATGGCGGAGTATCATGTGGACTGATCTGGAGGAAGACGCATGCTGAAGAGTTCATACGGCAAGACACCAAAAGTTCATGAAGACGCGTACGTGGCGGAGAGCGCGCAGGTCATCGGCGATGTGGAGATGGCCGAAGGTTCGTCTGTGTGGCCGAATGCGGTCATCCGGGGGGACCTGGCGAGGGTGCGCATCGGTCGTTTTACCAACGTACAGGACGCATGTGTGGTCCACGTGGACAGGGGAAAGCCCACCACCATCGGAGATTACGTCACCATAGGCCACGGCGCTATCATTCACGGGTGCACCATCGGAAACGGCGCGCTCATAGGGATGGGTGCGATAGTGATGGACGGCGCCGAAGTGGGGGAGGGCTCGCTTATCGCGGCGGGCGCGGTTATACCCCCTGGCAAGAAGGTGCCACCCGGGGTGCTTATGGTGGGCTCACCTGCAAGGCAGGTCAGAGAGCTGTCGGAAAAGGAACGCGAAGAGCTGCTCGAACATGCGAAGCACTATGCAAGGCTATGGCAGGACGACAGGCGGTAGACGAAAAAAAGGGGGGCTTCACGCCCCCTCCCCCAGGTGGTTCTACCATCGGAACCACGCAGTTGGGATAAGGAAGAACCACGGCGCCGTGATGATGCCCATGGCCAATCCGAGCCCGAAGGCCTCGCGCCAGGTCAAGAGCAGCCTCCGCCCCGCCCACAGGTGAAACGCAAAGACCAAAAGGCCTACAAGCAACACAACGAGGAGGTGCACAGCCACGCTCACCAGCCCGGTATATACACGGTAGATATCGAGTACGGCATGGGGCAGCATCTCCGCCGCAAGCAGCATGACCCCCATTCCCATGAAGTCTGCAACGTAGCCTGCGACCACTGCCATCAGCAGGTAACGCCAGAACGCCTGGGGGGACGGACGAACAGGAAGATCCGGACCATCTCCAGCCCTAAAGAAAGGAAACTTGTTTACCCTCACAAGGTAAAAGGAGATGACCGCCCCGTCAATTAAGAAGTTGGCCACCAGCGTCACCGGGATCAGGTTGGGGATGATAAGCAGCATCCAGATGGGGAAGACCACGTTGTAAGCTGTCAGGAATGCCCTGTTTGGCCTGTCCAGTATTTCCACCTTCCTTCACAGCGCTGATTGTCAGCTGTTACGGCGCCTTGCGGCTCCTTCTTGTTCATTATCTTAAACCCGGATACGCGGAAAGAGACGCTCAGACGTTCTTTCTGCTGCCTCACAGCATCCCGAGTTCGCGGCTGACTTCGGAGATGGTTTCACTGACGATATCCAGCATCTCATCGGCGAGTTCCTCGGTCATGATGAGCGGCGGGCACATGAGCACCGAGCCTCCCATGGAACCTACACGTAGGATCAGCCCCTTCTCAGCCGCTATTTCAACGATCCTTGCTGATGCCTGTGCGAAGCTCTCTTTTGAGGACTTGTCCCGAACGATCTCCAGCGCGTACATCATCCCTATACCTCTTACTTCGCCCACGATGCTGTAGTCCAGCATGGACCTGAGCCTTTCCATCACGTAGCCCTGCATCCTGGCAGCCCGCGCGGGCAGTGACTCTCTCTCCACTATCTCAAGGTTTGCCAAGGCCGCAGCCGCGCACGCAGGGTGGCCTCCGTAAGTCATGCCGTGCAGGAACGCCTCATCTTGCAGCGTGTCGGCGATCTCACTGGTCATAATCACCGCGCCTACTGGCAAATATCCGCTGCTCAGGCCCTTAGCTACTATCATGATGTCAGGCGCCTGCTGCCAGTGCTCTATCCCGAACATCTTCCCGGTCCTGCCAAAGCCTGTAATGACTTCGTCATCGATGTACAGCACGTTATACTTGCGGCAGATCTCTCGCACCATCGGGATATACTCAGGAACAGGGGGGATATACCCTCCCGTGGAGCCCTGTACGGGATCGGCGATGAAGGCAGCCACTGTTTCTGGCCCCTCCTCCAGGATGGTTGTCTCAAGCACGCGTGCGCACTGCAGATCGCACATGGGGTATGAGAGCCCAAAGTGGCACCTGTAGCAATGGTTGTTAGGGATCCTGATGAATCCAGGGACCAAGGGTTCGTGATACGCTCTGAACGCTTTGTCTCCGGCGGCGCTGGTTGCGCCCATGGTCATGCCGTGGTAGGCCCGATTACGGTAGATAATCTTATATTTCTGCGCAAATCCCCGCTTTCTCTGGTACTGCCGGGCTATCTTAAATGCGGAGTCTGCCGCTTCCGACCCGCTGTTCACAAAATGCGTTACCTGAAGATTGCCTGGCGCGAGATCCGCCAGCTTGCTCGAGAGCTTGACCGCGGGCAGGTTACAGAAACCCGCAAAAAGGTGCCAGTACTCTATCTCACCCATCTGCCGGGTGACCGCATCGGCGATCTCTTTTCTGCCATGCCCCACATTGGTCAGCTGTAGTCCGGCAAACCCGTCTATGTACCTCTTGCCATCTATATCCCAGACGTAGCAGTCGTGGCCCCGCACGATGATCCTCGGACCGTGCTTTCGGACCTGGCCCAGATTAGCCATAGAATAGAGCAGGTGCTGTGTGGCTTGATGCCGGTAATTGTATTCCACGGAAGAATTCCTCCTCGCTGTAATTCATTTAAAGACGGGTCTGAGTTAATCAACAGCCGACAAACGGAGAGTACCTCAGATACATGGCATTACCGCCGTTCGTTTGCACAAGGGTACTTTTGTAGGCTTTCAAGGCAAGTTCTTCAGCCGAACGCCGGTGAGTCATATGCACCCCCCTCGTCAGTGATGCTATTCATGAGTGCACGGGAATCTCCTCTACCTGAGCAAAAGATCGCCCGGGGAGACTGTTAATGCATCGTTTGACAAGTACTCCGCCTTAGTTGACGGTGGTGCTTGTGTACAAGCAGGACTCCTGCCAGAGGTACGACAAGCGCGGCAACCAGCCACATCACGGTGGAGCGGGGATGAGATCTGGGATCCGGGCGACACCTCGCTATCCGGCCCGAACATCGCCTGCCTGAGTTCGTGCTGTGCCGAAACGAGGGTCTCTGGCTTGATGCCTGAAATATCATCAGTCCATTCCAAGGGATCCACCAGACGGCCCCGGTCTACCTTGAGGGACAGGAACACCGAGCGCACGTTATCCCTTGCTTCTGCATCATCTGTCAGGGCATACAGGCGCACCCCTTTTCTTATGAGGTCATTAAGACGCGTGAAATCTGGCTGTGGCGCGACACGGTTCCCGTGTCCAAAAAGCCGGCGCATTTCCGAGAAATAATCGCTTAGCAGGTTGCTCGTTTGTCTGTCTCATCCGAGGACGCAAGGAGGGCAAAATATGACCTGCGCAGCGCCTCATTGCCCGGAGCCAGTTCCAGCGCCCTCTAGTGGAGCACGACGGCCGCATCGAACGGCCTCACGAGGTCTTCTTTCAAAAGCCCCATTTCATCGGGGATATAGCGAGCCATGGAAGCGTGGAATCTGGTCATCAGGTAGGCGCTGCGCGATGTCTCATTAAACCCCGCAGTGTTTACCCTTCCGCTTCAGACTATCTCTTGGGCTCTGTCAAACGCCGCGTAAAGAGCACGGGGCCGAGAAAGTCGGGCTCGATATCGCGAAACTCCAAGACAAGCCCCTCATCAGTCAGGCGCCAGTCTGGTGTTGTCTGCTGTCTTACCTGATCCCGCTGAATCCTTACTGTCTCACCGCTGTCCGGCAGACTGAGAGTGATCTTCACACTGCCGGTGGTATCGGCCCAGTACCTACCCGTATGAAGTACGTACCAAAACGATACATCAGCCCAGAGACGGTACGCGTCAAAGGGTGCCTCGTAGACTACATCGACGCGCGTGATCCCCTCTTTAAACGTCATATCCCAGACAGCCCATTTCTCCTCGTGGCAGCCTTCTGCCTGTTTCACCGTTTCCCTGGAGAACGGTACCTGCTCTCCGTCCACGTACACGCAAGACTCCTGTATCTCTTCTGCCCAGTAGTTGTCCTCCAGCATCATGCCCAGCGGGAAACCCGCCTTGAGCGTTTCTCTCCGTGGCGACTGAAATACAAAACCCGCAGGTATCTTTCCAAGATACGGGCGTACTTACAGCATATGGAGTTCAGCGTCCACAAGAAGCGAGGGATCCAATTCGATGCAGATATTTACTTCTTCGGAAAGCATCCGCACGGCTGTATCCTGCTTGGGCACGAGCGTCCTGCCCACAGCCTGAAGGGGCGCTGAATCAGCCCATACCGCAGCGGGCAATAGCAACATGGCCAGGACGCCCAGCACAAGGCGATTGGGTATACGCAACACCGACACTCCCTCTGTACAGAAGGGACGTCGGCTACTTTGCGTGGGTTCCCTATGATTCATGTTTCCGGGGAGCATTCTCCAAGAAAAGAGGCCGTATCCTGTCCATGTTGCATCGGCGCTGAAGGATAAGACTAGGTGGAACTCGCTTTCTCCAGGGTGGCCTTTTTCTTCTTCCATTCCACCCATGTTGGAAACGCCAGAGACAAAAGCGCAAGGCCCAGTATGGCGGCGGTTACGGGCCGGGAGAGAAAGACCCACAGGTCACCCCCTGTAATGGTCATGCCGTTAATGAACCCGTCCTCCGCGATGGGCCCTAGGACCAGCCCGAGCACAATAGCCGCAGGCGAGTACCCGTACTTCTTTGCGAAGAAGCCCACTGCTCCGCAAAACAGTGCCACCCAGACGTCCACCAGCCTGTTGTTAATGGCGAAGGCGCCGACGATGCAGAAGGCGAGAATGACCATGCTGAGTACCTCGTACCTCACCACGAGTACGCGTACAAGGTATCTGACTAAGGCGATGGCCATGAAAAGCATTACCAAATTGGCGACGAACATGCCCACGAATATGGCGTAGGTGAGGACAGGGAACCTGATGAACAAAAGCGGACCTGGCCGCAGCCCGTGCAGGATAAACACAGCGAGGATCACAGCGGTGGAGGCGCTTCCCGGGATACCCAGCGTCAGGAGTGGTACCATAGCGCCCCCCACAGCCGCGTTGTTAGCGGATTCCGGGGCCGCAACCCCGAGTATATTACCCTGTCCGAAGGTCTCGGGCTTGTCAGAGGAACGCTGGGCTATGCCGTAGCCCAGGAACGCGGCGATGGTGGCCCCCGCCCCGGGAAGCATCCCCACCACAGTCCCGATGACCGACGAACGCGCGATAGTCCACCTGGTGTGCATAATGTCGGAAATCGACGGTATACTGAATCTCCGTGCCTCCCTGAAGGCCTCCGGGTCGTGGGGAGTCTGGATCTCCCTGTCATACATCCGCGAAAGCACTTCCGATATGGCAAAAAGCCCGATGATAGCGGGGATAAAACTGATGCCCGCTTGCAGCATCACCTGCCCGAAGGTAAACCGCGACACGCCCGACACCGGGCAGAGCCCCACTGTGGCAAGAAGGAGACCCAAAGCTGCCGAAAGCAACGCCTTTAAAGTGGAGCCCATCCCGAGGCTGGCAACTACGGTTAGGCCCAGCACCGCAAGGGCGAAGTATTCAGGAGACCCGAACGCAAGTGCAACCTTCACGAACTGCGGCGCGACTGTTGCCAGTACCAGAGTGCCGAAAAGACCACCCACACACGAAGCATATATCGCCATAGAGAGCGCCCTCCGGGCTTCTCCTTTCCGGGTGAGGGGGTATCCGTCCTTTGCTGTGGCAGCAGCCATAACATCCCCCGGTATATTAAAGAGGATGGCTGTGATCGAGCCTCCGTAAGTTGCAGCACAGTATACGCCTACCATCAGAAGGATCCCTGTGATGGGAGGCATGCCGTACGTAAATGGGACGAGCAGGCTGACTGCTGTCACGCCGCTCAGCCCCGGCACCATTCCAAATACCATACCGATAAACACACCGACTACGATGGCCAGCATGTTTGCGGGTTGCATTACAGTCAATAACCCGGCCAGTACATATTGCACTGTTACCACCTCTGCTCTGGTAGTAGGTGTCCTCTCAGAAAGTCCTAACCGCCGGTAGTTTGAGCTTTCGGAAGACGCATCTCAGGTTTTTCTCCCCACTCTTGCCTCGATTTCCCCAAGACCGCCTATGGCAGGAAGACCTGTCAAAGGTACGTGTTCGCAGAAAGCCCAGGAAGGCCAGGTCGGCAAAAAGCTCTTTCTCAAACACCCAGATGTCGTCAGGAAACTGGTAGACAACGCCTTGAAGGGACGGTCTTTCACGAGGCGACCCGAACGGCTGATCCAAGAGCGCTTTGCCCGTTGCTTCGTGGACCAGTACATCTCCATCGGGCTCATCGGTGACGGCACTTCCCTCCGTACCGAAACCAATCCCTACGGAGTGAAGGTCTGTGACTGCCACAAACGGGGCATTTACCGCTGCTCATGCCCCCGGCGCTACCCAGACTACTACGGATACTCCCTCTACTAACTCGTCGCTTCAAACAGCCCTGCGGAACTCCCCCTCTTCGTTTCCGTCGCTCAGGCTCCCCGCAACCGCTCCGTGCTTGGCGTCGTCGCGCTCGCCGAGTTCAGGAAACTCTATGCCAAGGCCGTCTGGGACTCAGCCCATGACTCATATGACTTCTACCGCCTGCACCACGAGT
>JBFMAL010000032.1:0-31064 GCA_040755615.1 Bacillota bacterium | reverse complement strand
CTCCTCTATACTGGGATCTATTACCAGCTACCTAATTAACCTGTAGTTGGAGGGATTTGTGTTGCCTTTTTGACCTTAACCCTAATTAAATGCCATTAATTTCCTCTTGACATTACACCGTGAGTCTTTCAGATCCTCACCGGTGATACCCCTTCAAACAGTTAGACGGAGTGACATGGTTTTCCTCTTCATTACAATACTACCAAGGCTTTTCTGTGTAACCGGCGCAGGTCCAGCCCATCGCAAACATGCTTGCGGCCTGTGAGAGGAGACCCCGACATCGAGGCCGTGACCCCCGTCCAGCACACTGTTAACCACAGCATTTCCCGGGCAATATATGGATGAGCAAACGCAGGAGGTGAAGGTATTGGCGATCGTTGAAGTCAAGGTGGTACCGGTCGGTACCGATGAAGCCAGCTTTAGCAGTTTTGTCTCCCTGTCTCGCAGCATACTCGAAAGAGAAACGGGGCTCAAGCACCAGGTGACGCCGACGTCCACCATCATCCAGGGAGACCTCGAGAAGGTGCTGCCCGTCGTAGCGAAAATGCACAACAGCGGTTTTCGTAAGGGTGCTCCAAGAGTAATGACATCCATATTCATCGATGAGCGGCGTGATGAGGAGCAATCGATGGAGCAAATGGTCGCAGCGGTCGAAGGCGAGCGCCCGTGATGAGATAGGCTTAACTGCTTTCCGGTCCCGCGTATATGTTTCTAAAAATGGAGTCCTCCACCGGGCGCCTGGGGCGCTGCGCGCCGTCGGGAATGCCGTCAGGCCTGCCCAGAGGCAAGATTGCCTGGGGACTGTACTTTTCCGGAACAGAAAGAATCTCGTTCAAAAAACCGGGGTAACCGGGGGTGTAAGGCAGGCTGCCGAGTCCCCTTGCGTGGGCCGCGAGCAACATATATGAAATGCAGATCCACACCGACTCGAGCCAGTACGGGGCGAGCGTATTGCCGAAAACCACGAGAAGCACAGGGGCCTGCTCGAGAAAGGGTTTGCTTTCGGGCTCTATGCACTGGTGCTTGAGCCACGCTTTAAACCAGTCCTGCCTTTCGCTGTTCCACCTCGCGTCCGCCTCTTCCGAGGCGAGCCGGATCCGCTTCTTCAACCCAGGATCCGTGATAACGCCCACAAGCCAGGGCTGGAAGTTGGCCCCCGAGGGCGCGAGGCAACCTGCCCTCAGCACAAAATCTATGTCTTCGCCTGGGATGCCTGCGGTCAGGAACTGCCTGACGCTTCTTCTGGTACTTAGGAGCTCATAAAGCACAGAAGCTATATCCGCCGTCATAGCAAACACCTCCGTGGTGATTACATCCCACTTCTCCCGGGAAGGAGTGAATTCCTCCAGAAGGTGGTCAATGAATGGGAGACTGGCCCGGGCCATGAAGGTACACGGTGGGCCTCTCCCCGTACCCAGGCCATATGGCGTAGCGCTCGGCAGCCATGTCCGCGATGCGGTTTATGAGCTCGGTGTAGGAGATGCCTGCTTTCTCCGCGATCCTTGGAACCTCGCTGTAGCCGGCGGCAAGTCCCGGAAGGGTGTTCACTTCCAGAAGATGGGGTCTGCCGGAGGCGTCCATGCGAATGTCAACGCGGGCGTAGTCCCGGCATCCGAGCGCGAGGTACGCGTCTTTTGCCAGCGAGGTGATGGCGGAGGCGGTCGCCTGGTCCAGCTCAGGCCATCTGTACTGGACGCGATCCTCGATCTTTGCGGCGTAAGTGTATACAGGTTCCTCTGTCACGATCTCCTCGATCGGCAGCACCGTCGGGTTCTCAGTACCCAGCACTGCGACGGTGAACTCGCGGCCGGGCAGGAATTCTTCCACAAGCGCGGGCTGTTTGTATACCGTCAGGATGGACAATACTACCTTATGGAGTTCCTCGTCGCTGTATACCAGATTTGAACAGTTGATGCCGACGCTCGACCCCTCCCACGCAGGTTTTACCATGAGCGGGTAAGAAAGCCCAAGCCTGCGTGCTCCTCCGGCCTCCTTTCGAGTATATACCGCAAACCGCGGAGTGGCAAGACCCATCGCCTGAAAGACGATCTTGGCCAGGTGTTTCTGCGTGGCGATTGTGTGGGTGGCGTAGGAAGAACCCGTGTATGGTATTCCAGAAAGCTCGAGCAAAGCGGCGACCAGGGGTTGCTCGCCTTTGTGCCGAATCCCTGCTGCGATGTTGAAGACGAGCTCAGGCCTTATCAGATCGAGTTTGCCGAGAAGATCGCGTTCAGCCCTGACCGGGAATACGTCGTGGTTACCTTTTTCCAGCGCGAGCAGGACCGCCTCGGCGGTCTCTGTAAGCGGGCCCGCATCTTGCACTCTAGTTATCGTATCGTACAGTAGCGCTATCCTCAAGAGACACGCACCCTGTCAACAGAATTCTCTCCATATTCTGTCCGCGCTCTTGCACAGGATACCTCTTTGACGTGATGCAAAGTATCATTTCTCGCTTGAAGAAGGATACTATCCCCTGTACCTCTACTATTAACCAGGAGGCGATGGCGAATGGCTCAAGCAACACCAAAGACCCTCCAGGTATACCCTGATCTTCCCGAGATGACGCTTGTCGAGGAACGCGTAAAGAGCGCCATGAGCGGCAACGGGTCGTTGCTTGGAAAGGTCATGGATCACCTTATACTGGCCAAGGGAAAGAGGCTGAGGCCCGCGCTGGTGGTGCTGACGTCCAGATCTTACCCAAGCGACAGGCAGGCGGTTATCGACGTTGCAGCCGCTGCCGAACTCATTCACATAGCCTCGCTGGTGCACGACGACATCATCGACAACTCGGACATCAGGCGGGGGCTTCCCAGCGTCAACGCGGTGTACGGTAACGGGGCGTCGGTCATCGCCGGCGACTTCTTGTTTGCCAGGGCGTTCTCGCTCCTCACCCCTCATGCGCGCTACGGCGTGGTCAGCGTCATGTCAGAGGCCATTTCCCGGATGTGCGAGGGGGAGATGGAACAGATGTCAAGCAAAGGGCGGCTCGACCTGACGGAGGATGAGTATTTTGGGTACATCGAAGGAAAAACCGCGAGCCTGCTAGCGGCATGCTGTCAGGCGGGCGCGCTGGTAAGCAAGGCGCCCAGGCAGTTTGTGGAGGCCATGAGAAAGTTCGGGTTGTATGTTGGCTGCGCGTTCCAGGTGGTGGACGACATCCTGGATATCATCGCGGATGCAAGGGAAACGGGAAAACCGGCCTGCAACGATATCGTCCAGGGGGTCGTTACGCTTCCTATAATATACGGGATCAGGCATGATACAGAAGGCGCCACTCTACGCAGGATTTTATCGGACCGGCCTATCGATACCAACGCGGTGAAGAGCATACTTTGCCGCATAAGCGCATTTGAGTTTTGCTACCGCCAGGCCCGGGGACTGATTGAGCAGGCAAAAGAAAGCCTGTGCGTCGTGGCTGACTCTGCTTCAAGGTCCGCGCTGTCGCTCATCGCGGAACTGGTGGTCGCGCGTTCTATCAAAGACATCCCAGGGTGCGAAGCACCCGACATACACCGTACATCAGTATGGCATCACGCCCCGCCGTCTTGAGGAGTCCGGCTGCGTGTTCCCTGATGGGTGCCTTTTGGGCTTTAGGGTCAGAGAGGTACACGCCCAACATCCCGTTCACTACCGCGCGGTGAAACCCGGGATCGGGAAGTGCGGAGGTGGACGCCACGGCTCGTTGAATGAACCTCGATATGCGGTCGCTCGCCTCATTGAGACTACGGTAGCATGATACGAAGTTTAGATCTCCTTCGCAGGCGTCCTCCTCGACGTCGATGAAGTAATCGAGCAGGATGTGAAGACCGGTCATATAAGGGAAGTATGCACGTACGATCTCCCGGGCGGCCGATTCGGCCAACCGTTCGTCGCGCGCGGCCGACATGAGTAGGAATAGTGCCAGTGTGGACCCGGAGGCAGCCCCGAACTCCCACCACGCCAGCTCTGGGAACGGGCAGTTCTTCGCATACCATTCCTGCATACGCTGTTCCCGAAGGTCCAGGGAGAGGTGCTTGTTCACCTGAAGGTCGCAGTAAAGGCCTGCCAGCCGGACCATACAGGCCCGGATCCGGTCATATCCGGGAAGGAACCTGAAGTAGTGCCTGCACGTCTCTACCAGAGCAGCGAGGTAACCCCCGTCCTGCTTCCAGGGGTAGAACCTGTAAAAGTCGGAAGGTGTTCGTTCCAGGTCTACGGCGCACAGCATGGCTTCGTGCAGCGCCGCGAATGCTCGCATATCTTCTACCCCTGAGCGGTCACACAGATTGTCGAGGTAGTCAGATATGGTCTGAAGCGCTATTATCGCCCTTAGTGTTTCACTCATGTTTTCCGGATCCCGCAGTGCATATACCGCTCCTCCAAGGCAGTGAAAGGCCTTCTTCCTAATACTGGATACTGCCTGCTGCCTGATCTCGGGATCTGGGGCGCTCCTGACCTTCGACTCCCAAAGGGAAAGCTCCTTTCTTGCCAACGGGAGGATTACAGTGATCATCTTATGCAAAAGGTTCGGCGTTTTCATACCTCGATTGTTCCCCGACACAGGGGCGGGCATACCGCTTTGCCACTTTGAAGGAGTTTTGAAGCTGCAATAAGAAAAGAGTAGGGGGAAACCACCCCGGCAGCGCACGCAGGCTGAAAACATCACGGAAAGGCAGGTTGACTGCGAATGGCGGATCCCAGGGTACAAAAGCTGGCTGAGATACTGGTGGACTACAGTACCGGTGTGAAAGAGGGAGACGTGGTACTGATCACCTCCTCGGAAGCGGCCAAGCCGCTTGTGAAGGAGGTGTTCCGCCGCGTTCTGAAGAAGGGGGCCTACCCCAGATTCCTCGCCAGGTGGGAGGAACTTAATGAAATTTTTCTCAGGGAGGCCAGTGAAAAGCAGCTGGGTACCCTTCTTGACGTTGATTTCGAGCAGTACAAGAGTGCCAGCGTAGCAATTAACATCGATGCTCCGGGCAACCTGAAGTACCTGTCTAACGTGGACCCGGAGCGGATCGCGCTCAGGCAAAAGACCACAAGGCCAATCATGGACTACGTGATCTCGGGCGCCGTGCGATGGGTTGTAGTGAATTATCCCACTTCCGCGCTGGCGCAGGAAGCAGAGATGTCCCTGGCTGAATACGAGGACTTCCTCTTTAACGCGACCAACATAGACTGGCAACAAATGTCCAGGGAACAGGATCGGATAAAGGAATTGTTCGACAAGGCTGACGAAGTCAGGCTGGTGGGAAAACAGACGGACCTCCGCCTTAGCGTGAAAGGACGAATGGCGATAAAGTGTGATGGCCACGAGAATATGCCGGATGGGGAGATCTTTCTTGCACCGGTGGAGGATTCCGCCGAAGGGCATATCCTTTACGACTTCCCCGCCATCTACATGGGCAAAGAAGTGGACGGTGTGTACCTTGAGTTTAAGGCCGGCAAGGTCGTCACCGCGCGCGCGAGAAAGAACGAGGACCTGTTGATCGCCCTGCTTGACTCTGACGATGGCGCACGGTTTATCGGTGAACTTGGCATCGGTACGAACTGGGGCATCACCAGGTTTACAAAAGACCTCCTGTTCGACGAGAAGATCGGCGGTACGGTCCACATTGCCCTCGGAAACGCCTATCCTGAGTCGGGGGGTACCAACCGCTCCGCCATACACTGGGACATGATCAAGGACATGCGCAGCGACGGTGAGATTTACCTTGACGGTAGGCTGGTGCAAAAGGACGGCCGGTTCATCTTTTAGGACAACTATCGATTGGAGGAGACACCGTTGGTTTTGGCGAGCGTAATTGAAAGTCCGGGGCGTCTGCCGGAAGTGCGTTCATTTCCAGAGCCCGATCTCGAGAAAGGAGCGGTACTGCTGCGCACCATCAGGAGCGAGGTCTGCGGTACGGATGTGCACCTGTACCACGGCAGGCTGGCAGAAACACCCTATCCGCTGATACCAGGTCACATTAATGTGGGTGAAGTGGAGGACGTAAACGGTGAAATCCTTGACGTAGACGGGACCCCAGTGCGCCCCGGGGACGTGGTGACCTTTCTTGACGTACACGAGACCTGCAACAACTGCTGGTTCTGCCTGGTAGCCAAGGCATCTACCAGGTGCCCGAAGCGAAAGGTATACGGAATCACCTACGGTGCAAACGACGGCCTTCTGGGTGGTTGGAGCGAGAAGATCTACTTGAAGCCGGGGGTAAAGATTGTGCGGCTCTCCGTGGACCCCGACATGTTTATAGGGGGAGGCTGCGGTTTGCCTACGGCGTTTCACGCGGTCTGTCGCGGCGGCGTGGGACTTGGTGATACCGTTGTGGTGCAGGGGAGCGGTCCTGTAGGCCTGAATGCCGTAGCCCTTTCAAGGTTGTCCGGCGCTACCCGCGTCATACTTGTGGGTACCCCCCGTGAGCGCCTTGAAGTGGGTCTTAAGCTTGGGGCCGACGCGGTGGTAGACATCAGCCGGTACGGGCCGTCGGAGCGTGTGGAAGAAGTGAAAAGGTTGACCGGTGGGAGAGGTGCTGACGTTTGCATAGAAGCTACGGGGGTGCCTGGTGCCTTAAGAGAGGGTATGGCCATGACACGTGACGCAGGGACGTACGTGGTGGTCGGTCAGTATACGGACAATGGAGAAGTGACAGTAAACCCTCACCGTGAGATCAATAAAAGGCACTTGTCCGTACTCGGTACCTGGGGGATCGATTTCAGCCACTTCTATAAATCGATCCGGGTGATGGAGTCCAACGCGCGTAACTATCCCTGGCATCTTCTCGTCTCTCGCAGATACGGTCTTCACGAGGCGGGGCAGGCTATCTTGGATGTAGAGGCGCAGAGGGTGGTTAAGGCAGTCATTGACCCGTTCAAGACGTAAAGTACTCTTGAGCTATGTCGCATTTGTAAGAAGCAGCGCGGCGGCAGGAAGGCACGCCGCACGTACTGAAGCGATGCTTCCCTTACACTGGCATTATGCCGCTAACACGCTTGCTCAGTTGCCGTTAAGCTTGCATGCGGTGGTGAGAAACGGTAGCATGAGTGTGATTGAGCTGGCGGCATATACGGCGGAAGAAACGACTGCGCACGCACTACGCCTGCCGCAGGCGGCCAGGGCTCTTTGGCGTCTTCAGTCAAGTGTATGCATCTTGACGGGGTTGTACAAGCACTTATCCGGTGTTTCGGGAGGGATGCATGTACATGAACACAGCAGCAGATGAACACGCAGTCCGCCCTGCCCTGGAAGCTGTCCACCTGACCCGCCGGTTCGGCAGTTTCACGGCTGTTGATGCAATCAGCTTCTCGGTGCTGCCCGGAACCATCTTTGGCTTGCTGGGACCGAACGGCGCGGGCAAATCCACGACCATCAAAATGTTAACCACCCTGCTCTTGCCTACTGCTGGCACAGGCCGGGTCAACGGGTTCGATATCGTGAGGCAATCCGTCGACGTCCGCCGGGTGATCGGCTATGTGCCGCAAATGCTCTCTGCTGACGGCAACCTGACTGCGCTTGAGAACCTTCTGATCTTTGCCAAACTCTACGGCATCCCCAGGGCCGAGCGCAGGGAGCGGATCATGGAGGTGCTGGCCTTCATGGGACTGGCCGACGTGGCAGGGGTACTCGTCCGCAAGTTCTCCGGCGGTATGATCAGGCGGCTTGAGATCGCCCAGTCCATGCTGCACCGGCCTCCCGTGCTGTTCCTGGATGAGCCCACCGTGGGGCTTGACCCTGTCGCCCGGCGCTCCGTCTGGGAACACATCTTCAGGCTGAGGACGGAGTTCGGGACCACTATCCTTCTGACCACACATTATATGGAAGAGGCGGAAGAACTGTGCCAGCAGGTCGCCATAATGCACCACGGCAGAGTGGTCACCCTGGGCGCGCCGGCCGATCTCAAAGGTGTTGCAGGTGTGGCTACTCTCGACGAAGCCTTCGCGCACTTTACTGGAAGTTCGATTCAAGAGGGGGGGACTTACCGCGATGCCGCACGAGCACGCCGTACCGCACGCCACCTGGGTTAGATCATGTTGCCTTACCGACTTCGTGCGCCAGTCTTTGGCTGTTGCCGAAGCCGATGTACGAAAGCTGCGCCATGACCCCACCGAGCTGATCACCCGCGCAGTTCAGCCCACACTCTGGCTGCTGGTTTTTGGCCAGGTAATGGGGCGTTTGCGCGAGGTCCCCACCGGAAGTTTGTCTTACCGGGACTTCATGGCTCCGGGCATCCTAGCTCAATCAGTCCTCTTCATCTCCATCTTCTATGGGATTTCGATCATCTGGGAGCGAGATATGGGTATCCTCCAGAAGTTCATCGCCAGCCCTGCGCCGCGGGTTGCGCTGGTGTTGGGTAAGGCGCTTTCCGCAGGCGTGAGGGGGCTCACTCAGGCGGTGATTGTATACTTCCTGGCGGTGGTCATCGGGATAAACGCGCGATTTGGCCTCCTGAACATCGTTGGGGTGTTGTTCTCTACCATCCTTGGGGCTGCGATCTTTTCCACCTTTTCCATGATTGTTGCGTGCCTGGTGAAAACCCGGGAGCGCATGATGGGTATCGGTCAGGTGCTGACAATGCCGCTTTTCTTTGCTTCCAACGCCATCTACCCGCTGGCGCTCATGCCCGCGTGGCTTCAGGTGATCGCCAAAATCAACCCCCTGAGCTACCAGGTTGATCTTCTGCGGGCCCTCATGATCGAGGGCGGCCAGTCCGCGTTCGGGATCGGCGTGGACCTGGCCGTGCAACTTGCCGTACTCGTAGTGTTGGTGGGTTTGGCCGCCAGACTCTATCCGCGGATCGTCGCATGATGACGGCCCCGTGGCAGCCGCTGCCGCAGCTCGTCGTGTATAGCCGCAGGATATAGTGGCTGTTTTTTCATGTCTGTTGCCCAATTTCCCATGCCAATGTCCCCGGGCAGACTGCGTGTGTTTGTATCCCCTCACACATAAGGAAACACAGATGAATGATTCCGAAAGGTGGATGTACCTGGGAGGGAGGGCGGACTTAGTTATGGAGATATCGGCTTTTGCTCTCTATGGTTCAATAAGCCGTCTCGGAGATACTCCGTGGGCTCTTGCCTGTTGGCACAGATGAAGACGTACTTATGTAGGGTGCTGCACGTGCTGATTTTGCAATTTGACGTTGCTGCACGATCGCTTAAGACTACTTGGCAGAGCCGGAGGGTGCGGTCCGGGTCCTTTGGCCTGAGTAGCACTGGAACTTGATGGGAAGATGAGATTAACAAGCAGCTTTTTTCGCCTCATGGCCCCTTAGCAATGCCTGGCGAGGTGGCTGCCTGGTTATTGCGGCCGAAGGGCCAGCGTGATTGAATGCCGCAGATTTTCTGAGCTATAACTCTTTGAGCCTTCACTCCGACAGCCGTCATTCAAACCCCGCCGGAAACTATATCCGTTTCCTGATGTGTGGCTTTGGGGGTACTTGTCCTGTGGTACGGTAAGCGGGAGAATGTCGGGAACTTATTGTCCAGCCATCCGTCAAAAACACCAAAACTACACTTCAAAAGGGTTATTCCTATGAAAAAGACAGCCGTTTATCTGGCCCTTGTGCTCTGCATGACCCTCACGGCACAGGCGGTCGCTTCAAACTACATGAACATGGCGCTTTCTTATCTCGTGGCAAAGCATGGCGTGGACGAAAGCCAGATAGAGCTCTTCGAGGGAGGCATCATCGAACTCAGGTACATCGGTGAGTCGTTCTGGTTTGCGAAGTACTCCATCAATACAGGAGAAAGTCCCTCCATCCGGACCCTACCGGCACCAGTTCCGCCTGCCGACGGAAGAGAACCGGCTGGCAGCGTGGAGCCTGTTCCTCCCGAGTATTACGGCGGCACCTACGGCGCGATGTACATCCGGGTGAAGACAGGGGCAGTGCTTGAGATGGAGGAAGCCGAAAGATACTTTGCCGAGGACTACCGTTTGGCGGCTGGCGAGTGATAGCAGCTGCATAAAGAAGCAGGTAAGCTCGATGTGAATCTCTACCTCCGGCTGAAGTCAGCTGCGGCGGACGAGACCATGCTCGTGCTGATCGTGCCCGCGTTCGTCGAGACACAGGCGATCAAAGACCAGCTGGAAGCGTTGAAAGTGAAGTATCCCGATTACATCTATGAGATCGACTCGCGCTGGTGGGCATCATCCTACGACGCGCCCCCATATTACGGCATGCCTGCCCGCGAGCCTTACGAGACGTCTGGCTCTCGGGGCGGCGCGTCATTGCCTTCCACCGGGGTAGCGCAAGATCAGCCGGCAGCGACCATATTGCCGCTTCCTCTGCCCATATTGGACACGGGTAAGACGCCGGACACCGGTACCGGCGTGACAGACAACGACCAGTACAGGCAGAAGTACATGGCTTTCAAGGATGAACTCCACGCGATCATGGCGCAGGGCTATGCTGCGCAGCAATCTGCAATCGAAGCGGCCCTCACTGACATGGGAGTTGCTTCTTCTCGCTCCGAGTACAGCTTCTCGCTCTACGCGGAACTCACCGCCTAGGCGCTGCCTGAGGTGGCGTGCTTGTCTGGGTGGACACGGATGGTGCCGGACCATATGAACCGCGGACGCTCCTTCTGGGCAAGGACGCAGCACGCATGCCCGGAGAGGCGGCCGCGCTGGACTCAGGAAGCGCTCCTGCAGCTTCGCCTTTCCGGTACGGATACCTGCTGGGTCTCCTGCTGGTCCCGGTTGCAGCCATATCCGGCCTGCGGCTGCGGAGACAGAGAACGTAGGGCTGCTTCTCCGGTCGGTTCCACGGGTGTGGCGGGCGCCATGGCTTCATAAAAGGGAAAGAGCGGCTTGTGCCGCCCTTTTCGCTCCTGGTTTCTTCTTTCGCCTTTACTTCTTCGCCATTTCAAGCGCCCTGTCGACAGCCTGTTTCCACTGGTTCGATGTACCGGTTGCGCCTGTTACAGCATCAACGTTAGTGCTTTGCGCCCGTAGGATGTTGGCCGCCATCTTTGCGCGCGCTTCGTGGTAGGGAAGATAGGGATACCTTGCTGTCTTGACCTCTCCGTTCTCTATGAGGTCTTCTGACAGCTTTCTTTCAAAGACCACGTTGCCGGCGTTATCCTTTACGACCTCGCCATCTGCCCCTCTCTTTGGCGTCGTGCCGATGAGCTTGAGGTCGATGATCTTATCTTCTTCGATGGTGACCCAGGCTATGGCCCAGCCTTTCTCAGTCCTGTCCGATATCGCCATGAAAATGCCATCGAAGTACTTATTGGTATTGGAGGGTACGACCAGCGCCTTTTCAAGCGCGTGTGCCACGGCCCTGCGGTATTTTCTACTGCTGCTGGTGGCCTTCGCTACACCGTCGACTTGCGCGGAGTTTGCTGCAACAAACTGCGCAGGCATCTCCTCGTTGGCCTTCTTGGCTTCTGCATACGGGTAGACGGAAAAGTCTTTTTCAAGGCCCAGCGCATCAAATTCCTTGAGCTCTACCTTTACGATCTTGTCGTCCTTAATTTCTACTTTGGCCCACGCGTAGCCTTTGTCGTCCGCCCACGAATAGCCTTCGTAAACCCCATCCTGGTACTTCTTTGGCGCAGGCTCTGGCTGAGCAGCGGGTTTGGCGCAGCCTGAAAGCAGGCTGACGGCGAAGAGCGTAATCAATACGATGGATACGGTTCTTCGAGACAATGGAACCCCCCCTTGGAAAACTGGTAGCTTGAGATACTCGAACACGGAAACCATGCTAATACCGTTCCCCCTCGCACACGATAAGTTTCACATTCACATTTTCATATTCAATTCCTGCGCTCCCAGTTCCTTCTTTGAGGTCAAATTTTTTTATAAATATCCCCCCCAGCCGGAAGCAAAAGAGGCCTTGACAGGGTGTATACAAGTATACTACAATACCAGCATACTACATTTGCTGGGAGGAGGCGCCAGGAATGGAATTGCGCAGGGTGTTCATAGTTGACACAACACTGAGAGACGGGGAGCAGACCGCTGGAGTCGTGTTTTCAAGACAGGAGAAGCTCCGCATCGCTATGTTGCTCGACGAGGCGGGCGTTGATGAGATAGAAGTGGGCACGCCTGCTATGGGGAGCGTGGAAGTGGACGCTATACGAGATATCGTCGCCGCCCGGCCCAGGGCCAGGACGATGGCGTGGAACAGGGCCGTGATCGCCGACATCCAGAAATCCATAGAGTGCGGGGTAGATGCAGTGGCCATATCCATACCTGTATCTGACATCCATATCACAAAAAAGCTCAGATCTTCGAGGGAGAGAGTGCTGGAGCAGATGGCAGCCGCGTGCACCTACGCCAAGCAGCAAGGTGTATATGTGTCGGTAAACGGCGAGGACTCCTCAAGGGCTGACCTGGATTTCCTCGCGGAATTCGTGAGGGTTGCTAGAGAGTGCGGGGCGGACAGGTTCAGGTTTTGTGACACCGTAGGCGTGATGGAACCGTTCGGGACATACCGGGCGATCGAGCACCTCATCCGGTCGTCGCCGGGACTCAGCGTAGAAATGCACATGCATGACGATTTCGGTATGGCAACGGCGAATGCGATAGCGGGCGTGGAAGCTGGTGCGACGCACGTAGGAGTCACTGTAAATGGGCTGGGAGAGAGGGCAGGCAATTCCGCATTGGAAGAAGTGGTCATGGCGCTCAGCCACATGGGCAAGGGGTTAACCTCCGTCCGTACGGAGGCGTTGCGGCCACTGGCCGAGTACGTTGCGCGCGCTTCTTCAAGGCCGATCCCTGCGGGCAAGGCCATCGTGGGGGATAACATCTTTGCCCATGAATCGGGGATCCACGTGGACGGTGCGCTGAAGGACCCAAAGACCTATGAGGCGTTCGCTCCTTCCGAAGTAGGGGGCACGCGGAAGATATACGTGGGTAAGCACTCAGGGTCGGCCGCAATACGCGCCAAGATGGAGGCAATGGGGGTGCATCTTTCGGATTCCCAGTGCGACAGGTTGCTGGAAAAAGTACGGCATGCCTCTGTTGACTTAAAGCGCGCATTGTCAGACTCGGAACTGATGTGGCTTTACCGGGAGATCGACGGAGTATCTCTCCCGAGGGGTGGGCAGAGATGAACTTGACAGAACGCCTCCTGGCATCACATCTGGTTGACGAGGATACCGCATCGGACGAGATCGCATTGCGCATCGACCAGACCTTGACACAGGACTCAACCGGCACCATGTGCTACATGCAGCTTGAAGCGTTAGGCGTTGATCGGGTAAGGACCGAGCTGTCCGTGGCATATGTGGATCATAATACGCTCCAGACCGGACCGCTGAACGCTATGGATCACAAGTACTTGAGGACCGTGGCGGCAAGGCACGGCATTTGGTTCTCGCCGCCGGGCAACGGCATATGTCACCAGATCCACCTTGAGCAGTTCGCCGCTCCGGGCAAGACGCTGCTAGGCTCAGACAGCCACACTCCCACGTGCGGCGCTGTTGGAATGCTCGCCATCGGGGCAGGAGGGATGGAAGTGGCGGCTGCCATGGCGGGCGCTCCTCTCTGGCTCAAGCGCCCGTCAGTGACGGGGATCAGGCTTTCGGGGGCGCTGCGGCCATGGGTTTCGGCGAAGGACGTAGCGCTTCACCTTCTGGGTATTCTGGGTGTTACCGGCGGTGCCGGCAGCGTCTTCGAATACTTTGGGGACGGAGTTGGTTCGCTTGACATCTACCAACGCGCCACCATCTGCAATATGGGGGCGGAGCTCGGCGCGGTATCGTCCGTTTTTCCAAGCGACGAGATGACAAGGCAGTTCTTGCGTGCTCGCGGCAGGGAACGGGACTGGGTACCCCTGACCCCGGCACCTCATGCCGCGTACCACAGGGTCTATAACGTAGAGCTCCACCGCCTGGTGCCGCTGGTCGCCCTGCACGGCAGCCCTGACAACGTGGTTCCCGTATCTCGGCTGGCAGGGCGTCGGGTAGACCAGGTGATCATTGGCAGCTGCACCAACTCTTCGTACAGAGACGTGGCGACGGCAGCCTGGATGCTCGAGGGCAAGAGGGTGCACCCCGACGTGGAGGTGGCGCTTGTGCCAGGTTCAAGGCGCATCCTTTCCAAACTTGCCGCATCGGGGGCACTGTCAGTGCTTATAAGCGCAGGCGTCAGGATACTCGAGAGCGCGTGCGGCCCGTGCATCGGTATGGGGCTCTCCCCGGGGTCAGGTGCAGTGTCGCTCCGGACGTTTAACCGGAATTTCCCCGGGCGCTCAGGCACGCCGGATGCCGAAGTGTGGCTTTCAGGCGTGGAAGTAGCTGTGGCATCGGCGATATCAGGAGTGATCACCGATCCCAGGCAACACCCAGCGCAGCCTCCCGTCATCCAGGACCACCCCGAGGGCGAGCATATCCTTTGCCCACCCTGCTGCACGACGGAGGTGGTCAGAGGTCCTAACATAAAGCCCTTCCCTGTTGCTGAGCCTCCCGGCGAGACCTTGCGCGCGCAGGTCATCGCCGTGCTCGGCGACAACGTATCAACAGACGACATCATGCCATCACACTCAAAACTCCTGCCGTACAGGTCCAACATACCGGCGCTCGCAGAACACTGTCTTGAGGCTGTAAGTCCCGGTTTTTCAAGGAGAGCGCTTGATGCGGGCAGAGGCATCATCGTGGCGGGCGATAATTACGGCCAGGGGTCAAGCAGGGAGCACGCGGCACTGGCCCCACTCTATCTAGGGATAAGAGCGGTGCTGGCCAGGTCATTTGCTAGGATCCACAGGACAAACCTGATAAACAATGGGATCCTGCCGCTTGTTTACAATTCCGATCCACCCTCACCAGGCGATCTTTTGGAGATCCGCGGGCTGCGGGCACATATCGCATGCAGCAGGACCGTGGGGGTGCACAATCTTTCAACTGGAGGGTTGATCCCGGCTCATCTCCTACTCACTGCCCGGGAACGGGAGGTGCTGCTCGCGGGAGGTTACCTGAACTGGGTCAAAGCGAAGGGGACCCGCGACGGCGCTGCTTTTAGGCCACAGTAGCCCGAGCGCGACTTCCGGGGTTAGCTTGCTTTCAAGGAGGAGAGATCATACAATGTTTGTTGGATACAGTTTTGTGGGGGGATTGGTATTGGCCAGGAGACCTGTAAGGTTTGATGAGTCTGAACAATACTCTCTCAGGAATAAGCTGACAAACCAGATACGGGAAGACATCTTGAGCGGATACTTCGCGCCGGGCGAGAGTCTCCCTGAAGTCAAGCTCGCGGAGGAGTACGGAGTGAGCAGAACGCCCATTAGGGAAGCGCTGCGACAGCTGGAGCTTGAGGGGCTGGTTGTCACAGCACCGAACAGGGGAGCCGTAGTATCAGACATCACGCAGCAGGATGTCATGGACGTATACCGGATCAGGGAAATGGTAGAGGGGCTCGCTGCGTTCAGGGCGGCGGAACATATCACCCCGGAAGAATTGGAGGCCCTTGAGGAGCTGGTGGATCTTACCGAGTTTTACGTACAAAAAGGTGATTTTGAAAAAGTCGTAAAGACAGATACCAGGTTTCACGAGGCGATCCTTGAAGTCAGCAAGTCAAAGCCGATAAAGCAGACGCTTGGTGCGCTCATCCATTACGTCCAGAGAGCGCGCCTTGTTTCGCTCCGTGTACCCGGGCGACTGAACAAGTTCATCAACGAGCACAGGGCTATACTTCAAGCAATTAAGAACAGGGACCCTGAAGCGGCGGCACAGGCGGTTTCTGACCACGTAAGAAACGCCAGGGAAAACCTGCTCATCCACCTGCAGGAGATCACGAAGGAAGAGGCCTGACGTGTGACGTTTAATGTTCATTCCCTGCTTTAGTAGGGAACGCCCCTTAATTGCCCGACCGTATGGTCGTTCTCCTAACAGCAAGTCAAACGCTGGATAGAACCGTCGCCGAAGGCGGCCACATCCGCTTTAAAACTCCACTGAAATGCACGATTAGTCTGTGCTCCCGTCCGTACCAGACTGGCACAGCGACCTCACAAAAAGCTTGCTTTAGTGTCAACACAGGCCAAATCTGCCACAGCAGACCCATCTTTACCCTGCATCAAAGCGTTCAGCTGCGCTTAAGCAAATCGCTCCGTACCAACCGGAGCGATTTAATCGAAACATCTACCCGTCTTGTTTTTATCCTGCCATGTGACACGCGACCTTGTGACCGGGTGCCATTTCCTCGAGGTCAGGTTCGACCTCGCTACAGATGTCCTGCGCGAGCCGGCAGCGTGTGCGGAAGTGGCAGCCTGACGGCGGGTTGATCGGTGAGGGTACATCGCCCTCAAGGATGATCCTCTTTCTTTTCAGCTCCACGTCCGGGTCGGGAATGGGTATCGCAGAAAGTAGCGCCTGTGAATACGGGTGCAACGGGTTTAAGTAGAGGTCCCGGCTGGGTGCAAGCTCGACGATCTTCCCAAGGTACATGACCGCCACCTCGTCAGATATGTGTTTGACCATGGAAAGGTCGTGCGCAATAAACAGGTACGTGAGGCCCAGCTCATCCTGGAGGTCTTCAAGCAGGTTGACAACCTGCGCCTGGATAGACACATCCAACGCGGAGATGGGCTCATCAAGTATGAGGAAACTGGGTTCGACCGCCAGCGCCCTCGCCACACCGATCCTCTGTCTTTGCCCGCCGCTGAACTCGTGCGGGTACCTCTGTGAGTGTTCCGGGCTCAAGCCCACCAGCCGGAGCAGCCGGTGCACCTTTGCTGCGCGTTCCCTGTCAGAGGTGACGAGCCGGTGGATATCGATGGCTTCCCCGATGATATCTGAGACGGTCATCCGGGGGTTTAGCGAAGAATACGGATCCTGGAACACGATTTGCATCTTTCGGCGCAATGCCAGCATCTCATCTTCGCTAGCTGCGAATATGTCGCGGTCTTCGTAGTAGGCTTTGCCCGCCGTGGGCGTGTACAGCCTGAGAATAGTCCTGCCGACGGTGGTCTTGCCGCAACCGCTTTCCCCTACAAGGCCCAGTGTCCTGCCGCGTCTTATGGTAAAACTCACTCCGTCCACGGCTTGGACGTAGCCTGCCACTCGCTGGAACAGGCTGCCTCTTGTGATGGGGAAATACTTCTTAAGGTCCACTACTTTAAGCAGGACGTCGTCTGACCCGCTCATGCGCTCACCTCCGTTCCAGGCCTGTCAAAGTGGGTTACCATGGGGTGGTATCCCCAGCACGCCACCGAGTGTCCCACGGATACTTCCACAAGCGGGGGGTCATGCTCAAGGCAGACCTTCATCGCGTGTGGGCAACGGGATTCAAACGCACAGCCCCGTGGCGGGGCGATGAGATCAGGAGGTTGCCCAAGGATGGGGACCAGCCGTCGCTTTTCGAGAGCATCGAGCCTCGGCACTGACTTTAAAAGCCCCCAGGTATAAGGGTGCTTGGGGTTATAGTATAGCGACCTAACATCGCCTGATTCCACTATTTGCCCGGCGTACATAACCAGCACACGCGCGGCAAGGCCTGCGACCACGCCAAGGTCGTGGGTGATGAGGATGATGGAAGAGTTGAACTCCTGTTTTAAGGCTTTCATCAGCTCGATGATCTGGGCCTGGATGGTGACATCCAGCGCTGTGGTGGGCTCGTCTGCGATCAGGAGTCTCGGGTTGCATGCCAGCGCCATGGCGATCATCACCCTCTGTCGCATACCGCCACTGAACTGGTGCGGGTACTGGGACAACCTTCGTTCGGGCTGGGGTATCCCCACGATATCCAGCATATGAATGGCCCTCTTGCGCGCGTCCTGTGCAGACATACCCTGATGCAGCCGGAGCACCTCGCATATCTGGGTCGCTATAGTGAGAACGGGGTTTAGCGAGGTCATCGGATCCTGAAACACCATGCTGATGGCGTTTCCTCTGATCCGTCTCATCTGCTCCTCGTTCTTCATCACCAGGTCGTCGCCTTCAAAAAGCACTTGTCCTGACACGATCCGTCCCGGCTCTGGAATGAGTTTCATGATGGATAGCGCAGTAACGCTCTTGCCGCAGCCGCTCTCGCCCACGATAGCGATGGCTTCGCCCTTTGCCAGAGAAAAGCTAACGTTTCGCACAGCCTTGACTACACCGGTGTGAAGGGAAAAGTGCGTTGACAGATTTCTTACGTCTAGCAGGATGTCTTGACGTTGCACTGTTATCACCCCTTCCTCAGCCGGGGGTCGAGCGCATCTCTCAGCCCGTCGCCGATGAAATTAAACCCCAGCATAGCAAAGCTGATGGCCAGGGCAGGGAAGAAGATCTGCCACGGGTAGCTCCGCATCGCCGCGTAGCCCTCAGACGCCAGCACGCCCCACGACGCCATGGGTGCGGACACGCCGAGGCCGATGTAACTGAGGAATGCCTCAAGAAAGATCGCGGCGGGTATGTTCAGAGTGACCGTAACAAGGATGGGTCCGAGGGCGTTGGGGATCAGGTGCCGAAGCAGTATTCTCCATCTCCTGGCTCCAAGCGCCTGGGCTGCGAGCACGTAGTCTTGCTCTTTCAGCGAGAGTATCTGGCCGCGGACGATCCGGGCCATGCCGATCCAGTACGCGATGCCAAGAGCCAAGAATACATTGGTTAGACCGGGTTTCAGTACTACCATGAGCAGGATGACCACGAGGATGATGGGTACCCCGTAGAGTATGTCAACGATCCGCATCATGATATTGTCCACCCTGCCGCCGAAGTACCCGGCGATACCTCCGTACAGCACACCCAGTGTCAGGTTGATGAACGTGGCCACAAAACCTATGGCCATCGAAATTCGAGCGCCGTACACGATCCGTATGAACATATCGCGACCTAAATTGTCCGTACCAAACCAGAACTCCCTGCTGGGAGGCTCATTGGTACGGGTGAGATCCTGGTCGGAATAAGAGACACGGGAAATGTATGGACCGAAAGCAGCAAGCAAGATCAAGAATACAATCATACCCAAACCGAGCATTGCGAGCCTATTCTTTTTGAACCGGCGCCACACGTCCTGCCAGTAGGTGACGGTTTCGCGCGCGAACTCAGTTTCCCCGGTGATCTCCCTTTTCAGCGGCTCGAAATACTCCCTGGGCAGGTCATGCGGATAAGACATGGGATGTCACTTCCTTTCGTCCGCGATGGAGATGCGGGGGTCGATCAGCGCATACGTGAGGTCGGTCACGAGGATCATGATGACCAGGAACACGCTGTAAAAGACTGTCGTACCCATAATCGTTGTATAGTCCCGGTTGTAGATGCTCGTGATGAAATGCCTTCCCAGCCCCGGAATACCGAACATTCGCTCGATGACGAAACTGCCAGTGAACACGTTGGCGATGAGTGGCCCGATGTATGTGACTACGGGGATCAGCGAATTCTTCAGCGCGTGACGGTAAATGACCACGCGTTCTGACAGTCCCTTGGCGCGAGCTGTCCTGATGTAGTCCTGTTGAAGCACTTCGAGCATGCTCGAGCGGGCAAGCCTTGCGATGAAAGCCATGGGGAATCCGGCCAAAGCCAGCGCGGGGAGCACGTAGTGCTTCGGAGTGCCCCACAGCGATGACGGGAACCAGCCAAGTTTGAGAGCAAACACGTATATGAACAAGGCTGCCACTACGTAGCTCGGGAGCGCCACCCCCAGAGTGGCGAAACCCATGGCTATATTATCCTGCCACCTGTTATGACGGAGCGCCGAAATGATACCTACAGGTAGACCCACAAGGACGGACAGTGCGACTGCAACTGCTCCGAGCCGTGCGGAGATGGGAAACCCATCTCTTATGATCTGGTTGACCGACCTTGACTCGTACTTCATCGACGGGCCGAAGTCCCACCTCAGGATGTTGTACATCTGGTGGACATACTGCTTCCATAAAGGCCAGTCCAGATGATACCGGGCTTCCAAATTCTTTATAATGGCAGGAGGAAGGGCTTTGTCCTTGGAAAATGGGCCGCCGGGCACGGAGTGCATCAGCAGGAAGGTAATGGTAGCAATGACCCAGACAGCCAGCACCATGGATATTAACCGTCGGACCATGTATCGAGTCAGTGTTCTTCACCTGCCTAAAGGATAATGAAACCTGGCGGCGCCGCAGGCACGCAAAGCGCAGCACCGCCAGGTTTAATCGTTATTTATCTATCCATGCGTGCTTGAAGTCAATGGGCCCAAGCGGGCTGATGTACACGCCCTTTACGTAATCCTTCATGAGGTAGGAGTCGACATAGTAGTAGATAGGCATAATGGGCCATGCTCCATCTGCAAACAGCATGTCTTCCAGCTGGTGCAGCATCTCCATTCTCTTGACCGGGTCGGTCTCAAGCCGCGCCTTGGTTACCAGCGCATCGTATTCCTTGTTGGACCAGCGTGAGTTGTTGTTGCCGCCGCCGGTCACCCACATATCCAGGAAGGTCATCGGGTCGTTGTAATCGCCGATCCAGCCGGCACGCGCTATCATGAAAGTGCCGGCGTCCCTGGTGGCGAGGTACACTTTCCACTCCTGGTTGGTGAGAGTGATGTTCTCGATGCCCAGGTTCTTCTTCCACATCTCCTGGATGACCTCGGCGATAGCCTTGTGGGCTTCGCTGGTGTTATACAGGATTTCGATGGGCGGCATGCCCTTCCCGTCCGGATAGCCGGCCTCTGCAAGAAGTGCCTTCGCGGTTGCGATATCGTTATCCTTGAAGTAGTCTCCACCCACCTCGCGGAAGTCGGCGCCCGGTTTGGCGTCAGTAATGTCAGGCGGTACCCATGCGAGCGCGGGGATCTGTCCCGCCTTGGTGACCTTCTCAGTGATATCCTTCCTGTTGATGGCCAACGTGAGGGCCTTTCTTACTCTCCAGTCGTTAAGTGGAGGCTTCTCGGTGTTGAAGATGTAGTAGTATGTGCCGATCAGAGACGACACCTTGAATACGCCCTGCGCCTTCAGCCTGTCGATTTCGGGAAGAGGCGGGTTGTCGGCGTAGTCGATCTGGCCGGTCTCGAACATCGTCAGCTCGGTGCTGGACTCCTCGACCATGTAGAACACGAGCTTATCCAGTTTGACAGCGTCCTTGTCCCAGTAGTCCGGGTTCTTTTCGTACTCAAGTGTGCTGTGATGCTCCCACTTGGTGAGTTTGAACGGCCCGTTTGAGACAAAAGTGGCCGCGCTGGCATGCCAGTCGGGATTGGCCTTTACCACCTTTGATGGGACTGGCATGTAGGTGGGGAATGAGCAAAGGTCAAGGAAGAATGGTGCGTTCGTCTCAAGGTGTACTTCTAGCGTCTTGTCGTCCAGGGCGCGGACCGCCACATCGTCGACGGAGCCTTCACCTGAGTTGTATGCCTCGGCGCCTTTCACGTGGTAGAGCATGTAGGCGTAATCTGCGGCAAGCTCCGGATCGAGCGCGCGCTTCCAGGCGAACTCGAAATCATGCGCTGTCACGGGGTCGCCGTTGGACCATTTGGCGTCTCTCAGGTAGAATACGTACTTGGTGCCACCTTCGGAAATGTCCCACTTGTAGGCCATTCCCGGGCCAGGCATTCCGTCTGCCTTGATGCGGGTAAGGCCTTCAAGCGCTGGAAGTACCGCGTTGAACTCTGGAATACCGGTCATCTTGGCTGTGTCCAGGGTCTCGGGCTCAACGCCCAGATTGTACCTCAGCACCATGGGCTCTTTCGGCGTGGGCTGGTCCTGCGCAGGCGGAGTGGTCTGTGTCTTGGTGCACCCCGCTCCGAGCGCGGCCACCATGACCAGCGCCAATAAGATCGCCACCAGTTTCTTTGCTTTCATGCAAGTCATACCCCCTTAAGATTTTCCGCTGTTTGATGCACCGAAGCGCAAAACGATCGGACCTGTAAGACCTGACCACCACCTCCCCGACTTCAGCAGTCCCCTTCTGTCAGCGAAAGACCGGTAAAACACCCGATTCAGGCACTTGCCACACTCTGCTTCTACCTGTGCGCGCACAGGCAGTCAAAGACCATACATGGATGCATATCCGCGCAGTATTTCGAGATCTACAAGTAATTTCCTTCTTTCAGAGCAACACAAAGACTGGAAATATACAACATAAGATTACCTAAATTCCGGTCTCAAGCAGTACTTTGGGCGAGCCGGCCCGCACCAGGTCCACCCTGGTTTGGGCGCCCAGTTCCTCCCGGAACAGCCGGGCCAGCTCGTCCCTTGCCGCCATCACCAGGTGCCCGGTGTGACCCAAGAAACCGTCCACAGGGCAGAAGATGTGCGTCGCGCCCGCGGATACCTTGGACCTTTCCCCCTGGCGCCACACCCACCTTCGCGTTCGGACACCTGCTTCATCCGCATATACCAGTTCCCCTTCCGGCACTTCTTCAGGGATGTCGGCACCGAACGGGACGAAGCTCTCGCCAGGGCGGGAAAACCGTACTTCGAGGTCCCCCGTGATCGAGTCTATGTCATGTACTCCCACCGGCACGGCAAACCTTAAGGCGACGGAATTCGCAAGGTCCACCGGTGGCGTAATGCTGGGCGGGGCGTTTCCTTTCATCACTCTGTGCAACAGTGCTTCGATTGAACTGGGGAATTTGCCCGGGTTAATACCCACTTTGCGGAAAGCCTCTCTCCACACCTCCACCGGGCCGTACTCTTTAACGCTGCACCCCGTGGCCTGAAGAAGCCGGACCGCGTCATCGCACGCGGAAGAGAGTACATTGCGCTTGCACGATGCACCGGGAGGGAGCTGGGCCACCACTATACCCACACAGTAATCAGGAACGACAGAAAACACCTTTTCGTGCACACAAAAATACTTCATAGCAGTCTCACTCCCCGGGATGGCGCCTTCCGCGCTCTATGACATCGGCCACGCGGGAAATATCCACATTGCCCCCGGTGAGCACCGTCGCTACCCGTTTGCCGTTCAAGTTCAGATGTCCGCCCATGACCGCAGCTATGCCCACTGCAGCGGAGCCTTCGAGCACCAAGTGGTGTGCAGCCAGGGCGTAGTACATCGCGCTGTAGATCTCGTCTTCCGGCACAAGCACAAAACCGTCGACCACCCGTTTCACGTGGTCGAAAGTGACCTCCGTTATAGCGCCTGACAGGCCCTCCGCCACGGACTCCTGGATCTCTACTTCCGTCACTCGTCCTTCAAGAAACGAGCGATACCACACGGGGGAGGCCTCCGATTGTATGCCCAGCACCTGGATGCGCGGGTTTATGGCTTTACACGCCGCTCCAATCCCGCCGATCAGCCCCCCGCCGCCTGCGGGTACCAGCACGACGTCCACTTCCGGCAGTTCCTGCAGGATCTCAAGGCCCACAGTACCCTGTCCTGCTACCACCATCGAGTCCTCAAAGGCGTGCACGAAGGTGCGGCCGGTATCGCGGGCGATCTCCCATGCAGCTGCCTCCGCCTCGTCGTAATCCGAACCAACAAGGCGCACTTCGGCTCCGTACCTCTGTGTGGCCTCTACCTTGGTGGCCGGGGTGTTGACCGGTACGCATACGAGCGCCGAGAGACCGAACAGCCGGCACGCCAGCGCCACCCCCTGGGCGTGATTGCCTGCCGACGCGCAGATGATGCCGCGCCGCCTGTCCTCCTCATCAAGCGTCATCACCCGGTTCAACGCGCCCCTGATCTTGAACGAATGGGTTTTTTGCAGGTTTTCCATCTTGAAATAGATCTGTCCGCCGGTAAGAGTGCGGAGCTCCTCCCACTCCTCAAGAGGTGTACGCCTGATAAGAGGGCCGATACGCTTTGCCGACTCGAGTATATCCTTGAGCGTTACCTCGATCATCGCTGAAAGCCCTCAAGATGCAAGGTGAGTGACTGCTGAAAGCAGCCGCTCGATCTCATCGAGCGTGTTGTATGGGGCGAGCCCCACCCTGACAAGTCCGCCGGTCTCGGAGAGCCCGAGCCTTTTCACTAAAGTGCTGGCATAAAAGTCACCGTCCCACACGAACAGCCCACGTTCCCCCAGGAATTTCGCCACCTCGCAAGGAGCGTGGCCGGCTAGGGTGAAGGACACTGTTGGCGTACGGGGGTAGCCAGGCGGCGGACCGTATATTTTAACACCCGGGATAGATGAGAGGCCTTCAAGTAGTCGGGCAAGCAACGGTCGCTCGTGCGATTCAATCGCGCGCATCCCCGCGACCACGGAGCGCCTGCGGCCCGTGAGCCCCGAGAGGCCATCCATCTGTTCTTCCCACGGTTTTCCAAGGGAGGCAATGAAATCAACTGCAGCCGTGATTCCTGCGATGCCCTCGTGGTTCAAGGTGCCGGTTTCGAACTTGTAAGGCATTGCTTCCTCCTGAGGGGCGACCTTGAACGGTGAAAGCACGTCGCCCACTTCCTTCTTGCAGTAAAGCACTCCTACATGAGGCCCGAAGAACTTGTACGCGGAACAGAGCAAAAAGTCGCAATCAAGGTCGATCACGTCTATGGGACCGTGCGGGGCGTAGTGTACCGCGTCTACCAGGACCAGCGCACCGACTTCGTGGGCCATGCGCACAATCTCCTTTATATCGTTCACTGTGCCCACAGCATTGGACGCGTACCCCACCGCGACGAGCCTGGTCTTCTGGCTGAGCTTGCTTTCCAAATCATCCAGGTCCAGCGTGCAGCTTGTGGGGTCGAACCTGACCTGCCGGAATACCAGTCCGTAATCCTGCAGCGTACTCCACGGGTCGATGTTGGCGTGGTGATCCATTTCCGTTGCGACCACCTCATCGCCCTTCCTTGCGCCTCTTGCCAGTGCCCTGGCTACGGCAAAGTTCAGCGTGGTCATGTTTTGGCCAAAGGCGATCTCATCCGGAGATCTTGCGCCTAACATATCTTTCATCGCTTCCCTCGCCGCCCTGATCACGTCGTCGGTGAGCATGCTCGTCCTGAAGGCACCGTGGGTATTGGAGTTACACCGGACCAGGTAATCCACGATCGCGTCTATCACGCTTTTCGGTACCTGTGTGCCTCCCGGCCCATCCAGGAATGCGACCGGGTACTCTCCCACTTTCTGTTTCAGCGCTGGAAACTGCTCCCTGCAGAATGAAAGGTCAATTAGCATATCATTACCTCCCGGTTCTATTCTTCGCTCCCTCAGTCAGGAGCCGGAGAAGGTCGCTGTAAAGGCCGTAGCCCGTTTGTTGTATAGCAGGGTCGTGTTCCGTCAAAGTGATATCTCCCATGAGATCGGTACGGATCGTCAGGAGCGAGCTGGTCCCTTTGACCTGAGCCAGCTGGGAGTACTCGGGTACCTCCAAAAGCACCACTTCCCCGACAGGACGGCCGCCCAGCATTGACGCGCGGCATACCAGCCTGAGCGAGATACCCCTTGAGCGCAGGTCGCGAACGGTTCGCGCATCTACTCCTGATATACCCTCCCTCCTGACCTCTGCGGGGCTCACCTCCGCGTCCATCCAGACGTTCATGAGCGCTGCGGTCTTGCACGCGGAATCCCAGCCCTCAATGTCCAAAGAGGCGTCCGCCTCTGCAAACCCACACTCCTGTGCTGTACGCAGGGCTTCCTCAAACTCTGCTCCTTCCGCCATGCGGTCTAGGATATAGTTGGTGGTGGAGTTCAGCACACCTGTAAAACCCAGCACCTTACATCCTGGGAGGCAGCGCTCAACCAGGTTGAATACCGGCGCCCCGTCCATCACCGTGGTTTCGTAAAGGAAGCGGCGGCCCGCTTCTTTGGCAAGTTCCCGGGTCCTCCGAAAGCCGAAGATCAGCGGGCCCTTGTTTGCGGAAATGGCGTGTTTGCCCGAAGCCAGCGCGGCCCTTACGTGAGATACGGCAGGCTCACCGGACGCGACGTTGAGCGGCGTCATTTCAAACGCCACATCAGCAGGGCACCGGGACACAAACTCCGCACTATCCCCGTCAAAAGCTACAAAATCCGGGAAGTCACCTGTTGCAGCCAAATGCTCATGCAGCGCGCGAGGCGTTACGCCGGCGGGAAACAGGCATCGCCCCATCCTTCTTGTGGCGATGCCGACGATCATCAGGCGGGCGCCGTAGGTGCAGGCAAGATCTGACTCTCTGTCCGCGAGTATCCGGAGAAAGGCCCTGGCAGCATTACCGAAGCCCAGGAATAAGCATCTCAGCTCTTTCAAACACATCACTCCACGCCATCTTTCACTGTTACCCGAATGCCGCCCACAAGGCCGGCGACAACGTTATAAAGGAAGGCGGCGACTGCCCAGGCGATGCCGATGATCAGGCCGTAGACCGCACCCGCAAACACGCCGGCAATGCCGGCACCGGCTCTAGTGGAAAAGGGCGCCAGAAACAGACCGGCCAGAAGTCCAAACCCAAGTCCCAGGGTCATCCCGATCTTGAACACCGACGACACGTCGATGGATGCCAGTTCCATCCTCTTCATCTTCATCCGTTACCCCCTGTTCAAAGCGGCAGTACACTGAGCATTGATTGAACACAGAAAAAGGTTTTGTGAACACTGTGCCCGCTTTCCGCGGGCGCACGTCGCCCAGGAGACAGGTGGCGTGCGTGACCTTATACCTGTCTGTCAAACGGCAGCACGAGCCCCCCTCATCACACCCGGCCCGGTTCGAACGTATCAAGATAAGACTTGAGGCGGCGCATGCCCTCTTCAATGTTCTCGATGGAATTGGCGTATGAGAATCTCAGATAACCCTCGGCCCCTTGGCCGAAATCGATGCCCGGGGTCACCGCGACGTTAGCCTTTTCGAGGATATCAAACGCGAGCCGGTACGAATCGCGGCTCAGGTGTTTTGCGTTGGCGAGCACGTAGAACGCGCCTACGGGCTCCACAGTTATACCAAAACCCAGATCCCTTAGCGCGCGGATGAGAAAGCGCCTTCGCTTATCGTAGGTGTTTACCATGTCGCGCACATATTCATCGCAGCGGGTGAGCGCAGCGACGGCGGCCTTCTGGGCAAAGGCTGCTGCACATATAAACAGGTTCTGCTGCAACTTTTGTACCCCGCGCATCATGCCCGGAGGTACAATCACGTATCCCAGCCTCCACCCGGTCATGGCGTAAAGTTTGGAAAAACCGTTGATGACAAAGGCCTGGTCGGTGTATTCCAGGATGGAGTGGGCCCTGCCCTCGTATACCAAACCATGGTAGATCTCGTCGGAAACCACGTGCTGACCAAGGTCTGCGATCCGGCGCAGGTCTTCTTCAAACAATATGTTCCCTGTTGGGTTCGACGGCGAGTTGATCATGATCGCCTTGGTCTTCTCAGTGATAGCTGCCTTCAGCTCGTCGATGGAGAACCTGAACCCGTCTTGCTCCCGCACGAGTACCTTGCGCGGCACCCCGCCCACGTAACGGATGAAGTTGGGGTAACACGCATAGTGGGGGTCAGAGATAATCACCTCGTCCCCCGGGTTAAGCAGGGCGGAAAACACAAGCAGCATCGCAGGTGATGTACCTGAGGTGACCAGTATGCGGTCGGGAGTGAGATGGACACTGTATTCCTTCTGATAGTACTCGCAGATCGCCTCTCTCAGCTCGGGGAGACCCAATGAGCTGGTGTAATGGGTGAATCCGTCAGCAAGCGCCCTCATCGCCTCTTCCTTTACTGGTGCAGGCGTGTCAAAATCGGGTTCGCCCACCTCAAGATGCACCACCGACCTGCCCGATCTTTGCAGCTCCTGCGCCCGCTCCATGACGTCCATCACGATAAACGGAGGGATATCCCTGGCCCTGTCAGAAATCATAGTCACGGTCGCTTCTCTCCTTAGCATACAGTTTCCCGTTACCAGGATAACGTTCTATACACGCTGTGTATAACCCTGCTTTCTCTTCGATGATGCAGAAATTCCCCGGAGGAATTAAGGTATCTTATGTGCAATAGCTGTCGGAGAGGTGATGGGTTGTCGTGCGAATTCTTGTCGTGGACGACGAGCCTTCGCTCCGGAAAGGGTTAAAACTCGGCCTTGAGCAGGAAGGTTACCAAGTGCAGACCGCGGAGGACGGAGAACAGGCGCTGCTTGCGATAGACGAGTTCCATCCTGATCTGATCCTCCTCGACCTCATGCTGCCAGGGATCGGGGGCATGGAGGTGTGCCGGCGCGTGCGCGAGAAGTCAAACGTGCCGATCATTATGTTAACAGCCCGGTCCGACGACGTGGACAAGATCCTCGGGCTGGAGGTGGGGGCTGACGACTACATCACAAAGCCGTTTAACATTAAAGAAGTCTACGCGCGCGTAAGGGCCGTGCTCCGTCGCACCACGCGCGAGGCTCCGCGCGAGGTCATCGCGTCCGGGGCGCTCCGTATATTCCCTGGAGAGCGCAGGGTTGAACTTAGCGGCGAGGAGATCCGTCTCACTCAAAAGGAATTCGACTTGCTGCTTGAGATGGCGCTCTCGCCGGGCAGGGTGTTTACGCGAGATCAACTGCTCACCCAGGTGTGGGGATTTGATTACTACGGAGACAGCAGGACCGTGGATGTGCACGTGAGGCGGCTGCGGGAAAAACTGGAGCCCGACCCCGCAAACCCGATGTATATCCTCACCAGCTGGGGCAAGGGATACTACTTCAGGAGGTAGAACCGTGTTTTACTCGTTGAGGAGCCGCATCCTGCTGACTCACCTGGCGCTGGCCGCCCTGATCCTGGCCGGCTTTGGGTATATATCGCTGCGCACGCTCGAGGGCACATACATGAAAGAGCGGCAAGTGCGGTATTTCACCCACGCCAACATACTGGCAGGAGTGCTGTCGGACATGCTGCCTTGGCACGAAGCGGAAGTGAGGTCGGTGGTGAGGGATTACGGTAACACCGCAGGAGTGCGCACCCTCGCGCTTGACACATCGGGGCGCGTGGTGGCTGACGCCTTCGATACTCTTTCTGACCAGGTGCTGTCCGGGAGCGTCATTCGCTCGGCGCTGTCCGGACAGGGAGCTGCGATGAAGTATTACATTGATTCCGTGCCGGTGATGTACGTCGCCGTGCCTGTACTGCAAAAAGGTTCCGTGCAGGGCGTGGTATTCATCTCGGGCCGGCTCGACGACATCGAAAGGGCGGTAAACGATTACAGGCGATCCTGGTTGCTCCTCGGGATCGCATGTCTTGTCGTGGCGGTGATCTTCAGCGCTGCACTGGCGCAGGCCGTAACAGGTCCTATCAGGGCGCTCAGCCAGGGGGTGAAGGACCTGGCCAAGGCCAGACTCAGCGCACGAGTAAAGCCTTCGTGGGGAGAAATGGGCGAGCTGGCGCGGGCCTTCAATGACATGGCACAAAAGATCGAGCGGCTGGACAGTTCCAGGCGGGCGTTCGTGGCGGACGCTTCACACGAGCTGAAAACACCGCTGGCCTCTATCAAGGCGCTGGCTGAGCCACTGATCGATGCCGATCACCCGGACATGGAGACCGTGCGGGAATTTTTGAAAAGCATCGTCGCCGAGGTGAACCGCATAAGCCACCTGTCAGGGCAGCTCTTGGACCTGGCGAGAATGGAGGGGGCCCCCGCTCGCATGGACGGAGCCAGGTTTGACCTGCGCGAACTTCTGACAGGCATCGTACAGAGGCTTCAAACGGCCGCGAACACCGCGGACGTGCACATTGAGACAGAGTTCGGCGATGTGCCGGTCATCATCACTGGTTATCCTGATTCCCTGGAAAGCGCGTTCTACAACGTCCTGGACAACGCCATCAGGTACGCGGGCAGAGGCGGTACTGTTCAGATTTCAGTCAGGCGGATGCCTGAGGGCATTGAGGTGGCGATAGATGATACAGGCCCCGGGATTCCGGTATGCCAGCGGGAACAGATATTTGAGCGGTTTTACCGCGGGGATCCCGGCAGATCCAGGAAAACAGGCGGCTCGGGGCTGGGGCTTGCCATTGCCAGGGCCGCGCTGGTCTTACATGGCGGAACACTGGTCGCAAAGGACAGCCCCCTGGGCGGCGCCCGATTCGTCGCCACACTTCCACAGAATTAACAGATTCGTAATAACTGTTAATTGGCTCGAAATAACCGGGTGGTAGTATGGTTACTGAAGGGAGGCGATGCGGAATGTCTGCAACGAAACATGTCGCGATGCTGTTGGTGGCTTTACTGCTCGTGGGGTGCACCCAGGCGTCCGACGCGCCGAAGCCGGCGGAGCAGAAACAGCCAGTACCGGCGACTGAACCCACTGTGACTCCGGAGCCGACGGAGACCCCGGTAACCGTCGTACTTTACTTCGCAGACAAGAACGCTGAGTATTTGGTGGCCGAGGAGAGAACGGTATCAAAGAAGGGTGAATCCCTGGAAGAAGTAATAGTGAGGGAACTGGCGAAAGGTCCTGTAAGCTCAGACCTATTCAGGACTATACCGAAGGAAGCGTCGGTGATCCCGCCGGTGAAAGTAGTAGACAAAGTAGCGTTCGTGAACTTCACCAGGGAATTGAAGACGAAGCATTGGGGAGGTTCAGCAGGTGAGCTTCTGACCGTATACTCCATCGTCCAAAGCTTGACCGAACTGCCGGGCATCGAAAGGGTGCAGATCCTGATAGAGGGAGAGCGCGAAGAAACGCTTGTAGGCCACCTGATCATCAACGAGCCCATCGGGCCAAATCCGGACATGGTGAAGAAGTGACAAAAGAGGCGAAAAGGGGAAGGCAAAACGCCTTCCCCGCGCTTCTTTGTAGCAATCTTTCTTCTTGCTGACAACGGGTTGGTGCCTCTCAGGAGTGGCCCGACAGCGCGGTTACACTCCGGGAACGCGATCGGAGCCTCCTCCATAGCATCTCAAAAAGAGCGAATACTGATGCTGGCAGCAACAAGAAGCCGCCCTGAAGGAGAGCGCCCATCTGGATGAAGCCGATCCCCATATGAGGTAGGTACCAGGTAATCCGGTGACCGTTTATAGAAACCTGCCCCTGAAAACCCACCCGCTTGTGGGGTGGGATGAAAGGGGCGTCGCCCGTTAGGGCGACTCAATGAGATACCCAAACACTTGTTCTCGTGATATAATTTGCCATGGAACGGAAAACAAACCATTGCGTCTACAACATCAATTACCACATCGTATTTTGTCCTAAGTACCGTTATAGGGTGATACTGGGTAAAATCGAGGAAGTGATTAAAAGTAGCATTGAGGAAACCTGCGATACTTACAGGTATACCCTGATTCAGATGGAAGCGATGCCGGATCACCTGCACGTCTTTCTTTCAGCCCCGCCAACCGTTGTTCCCACAGAAATTGTAAGATGCCTTAAAAGTATCTCTGCCA
>JBFMAL010000031.1:0-31755 GCA_040755615.1 Bacillota bacterium | reverse complement strand
AGGTCGTCAAGGCTTCGTAGACCCGAAAAGAAGCTCCAAAGACATTAAAGGGCAAAAAACGTGGGTCCCGGGCATTTTCTATCGTTGCGGGCTTGAGTCTTAAGAACCTACTGCTCCTTATACGTTCACACAACGTGTCGGGGAGGACATTTTCGTAAAAAGAAACGGGCTCGCCCTGGCAAGCCCTAGCCGTTCATCCATTCATACAGCATCCGTCCAATCCCCAGTGTATCCGCTGATGCGAGTGAGCGTGCCAGTTCCCAGTACCCGAGGTCCTGATAGGCGGTAGAGCTCCCCGGGGGAGCTGGCATGAACTTCAGCAGTTCCTGAATAAACAATGCTTCAAAGTCCTGGCAGGCACGCCGGATCTGCTCCGAAGACGCAGTCTCCTGCACGGTCATCCCCTGAACTCTCACAATTCATCAGCCTCGCCTGACGTTATTCGTAATGCCCATCATCTCGTCCGATGCCGAGACCACCTTGCTGTTCAGCTCGTATGCCCTCTGTGCCGTGATCAGCCCGACCATCTCCTCGAGCACCTGTACGTTGGAACGCTCCAGATACCCCTGTAGCACCACTCCTGCGCCGCGGGAACCTGGGGATGCGGTAGTAGGCTGCCCGGACGCGACAGTGGCGACCATCACATTCCCTCCGCGGCTTTCAAGGCCCGCAGGATTCCGGAAGAACGCCAGCTCAATCGTCCCCAGCTGAGTCGGGGTGGAACTTGCCCCCGTAAGCACCCAGACCGTACCGTCCTTGTCGACAGTGATACGCTCGGCATCCGCCGGTATGGTGGCGCTTCCGCGAAGGACCAGTTCGTTACCATCCTGAGTGACGATCCTCCCGTTGCTCGACAGTTCAAAGCTGCCGTCCCTGGTATACCCAGTGGTGCCGTCTGGCAACCTCACCTGGAAAAACCCTCTGCCCTCTATGGCGAGATCCAGGTCTCTTTCGGTCTGCTCCAGGTTCCCTTGCCTGAAGGATTTCGGAGTAGATAGCGGCACCACCCCATGACCTACCTGGTAGCCCGCGGGAGGTCCGCCGGCCACTTCTGGCCTTATGACATCGTAGGCAAGATCCCGAAATTCCACGCGGCTTCTCCGGTACCCCGTGGTGTTCACGTTGGACAGGTTGTGGGCGATAACATCGACATTGAGCTGCTGGGCGTACATGCCCGTCGCAGCTGTATAAAGCGCTCTCAACACGTTGATTGCCCTCCCTTTTGTGCAGAGGGGGGAGACTTCAGTCCTTCAGCCATCCCAAGACTCCTGCCCCGGCTGGCAGTCCGGTCTTATTATACCCTCGCCACGTCGTTTACCGCTCTTGACAGCATTTCATCCTGCACACTTAGATACCTCTGGCATGCCTCGTAGGACCTCATGATGGTGATCAGGTTTACCATCTCTTGCATGGGGTTGACGTTGGATGATTCAAGAAACCCCACCCGGACGTTTCCGTCTGTTAAGACAGCGGGTCCAGAAACCGCTGAAGGCTCAAACAGCGTCTGGCCGCGCTTTATCAGGCCCGACGGGTCCTGGAAACGGTATATTGCCAGCCAGCCGACCACCGTGGAGCCCTGCATGACCTGGCCGTCCGGTCCGATCTCTGCCTCGCCCTCGATGCGCAGAACGCCCTCACGCCCGAACACGGTGTAGCCCTCCTGCGAGACCAAGCGGCCTTGCGCGTCCAGAGAAAAGGCTCCGTTTCTTGTGTACCTTACGCCGTCAGGAGTTGACAGGGCGAAATAGCCGTCTCCCAAGACCGCGACGTCAAGCGGGTTTCCCGTGTATATCAGCGAACCGGGCGCCTGGCTCACGCTCACTCCCAGGACGAACGAACCCGTGCCCAGCGCCCCGACATACGGAAGCGGGTAGGACCCGTCCCCCGCCCTGAACATCTGCATCTCGCGCCCCTGCACAAATGTAATTAGGTCCTTCCGGAAGCCGGCAGTGCTGCTGTTGGCAATGTTGTTGGCGGTCACCTCAAGTCTTTCCCGCTCCGCTATCATGGCGTAGGCAGCCGTATGTATGCCCCTGACCATGTAATCACCTCCTTTCCCGGCAAACAAAAAACCTGCTTTCCGGACTGCCGAAAAACAGGTTGTTGTACCATCACTTTCGGCAGCCCGGCCGTCATAACCCAGAGGGTGTTAGACCCGTGACTTTGCGCCCCCACCTTTCGATGGGTTTGCCTTTTTCGAAAAGCTTGGTATTCGTTAATGTTCTACCAGCTTTGCCAAATTCCTTCTTTAAGTTAAAAAATATTACTCAACTTGAATTTAAAGCACCCGCTTCAGCACCTGAACGTGATCCTGATAGCTTTCAGGAAACTCGAGCACCTTCCCTGCGCCAATCGCCACGCAGGAAATAGGATCGTCCGCAAGATTTGCCGGTACACCCGTGCGCTTGGTAATAAACACGTCGAGGCCGTGAAGTAGCGAGCCTCCGCCTGTCATCACAATACCTTTTTCTATGATGTCGGACGCAAGCTCCGGAGGCGTCCTTTCAAGCACAGAATGAATGGATGTCATGATCGCCTCAATAGGCTCCGACAGCGCGGCCGCGACTTCGTCTGAGTTCATCATGATCGTCTTGGGCAGGCCGCTCACCAGGTCCCGGCCTCTGACATCCATAGCCGCGTCTCTGCCTCCGGGGAAAGCAGTCCCGACCTCGATCTTGATCTCTTCTGCAGTACGCTCCCCGATCATCAGGTTGTGCTCTCTCCGGACCCACCTTATAATGGCTTCGTCACACTTGTCCCCACCTACACGTAAAGACTGGCTTACGACGATGCCGCCCAGGGACAGCACAGCCACGTCTGTGGTACCCCCTCCGATATCCACCACCATGGAACCTGACGGTTTTGTGATATCGATACCTGCTCCAAGCGCTGCGGCCAGTGGCTCCTCGATGACGAATGCCCGACTTGCGCCTGCCTGGACTGCCGCTTCAAGCACGGCCTTCTTCTCGACGCTCGTCACGCCGGAGGGTACGCAGACCATGATCTTGGGCCGGAAGAGCATCTGCCTGCCGCACACCCGCGAGAGAAAGTATTTAAGCATGCTCTCAGTAACACCGTAGTTGGCTATGACTCCGTCACGCAGCGGTCTGACAGCAACGATGTTTCCGGGGGTCCGCCCTATCATGCGCCGGGCATCCTCGCCGATAGCCAGTATCCGACCGCTTTCCTGCTCCATGGCGACGACTGAAGGCTCCTTGAGCACCACGCCTCGCCCTTTCACGTAGACCAGGACGGTGGCGGTTCCGAGGTCCACTCCGATGTCAGTGGCAAGACCAAACATGGGGCCCGTCCCCCTCTCTGCTAAAACAAAACTACCGGCCTTGCGGCACGGTTTTACCATTCTACGACCACAAGCATATTTCCTTTATTCTGCAATTAAGTTCTATCCCTGAGCGTACTTACGTCTTGTCGCCTCGCCGCCGCGCAAGTGCCTCTCTGACTTGTTGTGTTCGAGTACACATTTGACTTTCTGTGCCAGTTCTTTGTTGATCCGGGGAAGTCTCTCTGTAACATCCTTGTGAACCGTACTCTTTGAAACGGCGAACACGGTCGCCGCCTCGCGAACAGTATGACCAGTTGCAATGATGTATTCGCCAATCTCCTTGGCCCTCTGCCAGATGATGTCATTCACCCGGACCGGCCCCCCCTTCGCTGCGTCGGCTTTGTATATGTATATGTGGTCTTCAGCAAAAAATACCGGCCGCGGGCGGATGGCCAACCCCCCGCACGGGCCGGTCCCGCCGGCTACCGAGTTAAGGCAGATAGACCAGTGGGTCTGCTCTGTTATCGTTGAAGAAGATCTCAAAGTGCAGGTGGGGTGTGTCGATATGGTCAGCCGATGGTTCACCCACGTACGCTATGACCTCGCCCTTCTTTACGCTGTCACCCGGTTTCACGTTCACTCCCTGGCAGTTCCTGTAGACCGTCAGGAGGTTTGCGGCGTGAGTTATGACCACCTTCAGCACCTGTCCTTCGGTGGTGACGTCCGTCACCGTCCCTGCCAGCGCGGCCCTTACGGGTTCGCCGAGGTAGGAATCTATGTCCACACCGGTATGATACCTCCAGTCTCGGAAGGCAGGCGAAAAGATCCAGCCGAAGGGAAGCAACACGTCTCCTTCAACCGGGGCCACCATGGAGTAGATGAAGCTCTCCTCCACCTTTGGAAGACCTGGCGCTTCAGGCGCGAATGCCTCCACCACGGGTTCAGCGTCAACCTCTGTCGTCTCCTGCGGGCCCGTGGGCTGTTCGGTATCAAGCATGCTGACCTCGGGCTCTGGTTCCTCCGTTACCTCCGAATCGGGCCCCGATAGCAGCGCGGGTGGCTGCTCCGGCGCAGGAAGCTCCAACCTTGGATTCTGGAACCTCTGCAGTATACCCACTGCTCCAATCACAACTGCCACGGCGACGACCAGCAGGGCGAGCCTTCCCCGCCTGCTTCTTGGAGCGTATCGCCATACGGGAAGAATCGCAGACCTAAGTCGCCTGCCGAGGGACTTGAGGGAACTAAAAGACCACGGGTATTTCTTCAATGTGTCATCACCCCGTGGCTTATTCTCCCCAGCATTTTCCTTGCCTATTCAACGCGTTGTATCATTCCCCAAAGAGAGGCACGACCCTCACCCCCTGGTAGTAGTACGTGATGATATCGCGAAAACTCTTTCCCGCCCGGGCCATACCGTCCGCGCCGTACTGGCATAGGCCCACGCCGTGCCCGTAGCCGGTGGCGTTGAACGTGACCACGTCGGCGGACTTGGTAACTTCAAAGCGTGTGGACTTGAGCCCCAGGGCGGCACGGATCTCCGTACCCTTGTAAGTGGCGGTACCGACGCGGGCGCTCAACACCCGTCCAGTCGCCGACCTGCTCAACACCTCTACTGCGGGACTCCTGCCTGACCCGGCCTTCAGTCTCTGAAGGACCTCACTTATGGGGAAGGACACGGTGCTCCTCATATGGGGGGAGTGCGTATCGTAGGGGCATGGCACTCCCCGCAGGTATGGGACCGCAGCCTGCCAGACCAGCTCAGAGTCTTCTGTGTGCCCGCCGCAGGTTGAGTGGTACACAGGGTCGATGATCTCATGCTGGTAAAGTATGATGAGCCCCCGAGTGGCTTTTACCGCCGACGATACCTTTTCTGCCCACCTGTAGTAGCTGATGATCCCCCATTTTGTCTTCTGCGCCTCCGCGCTCATCCACGCCTGGCAGTGGGTGTGGTCGGTGCAGACGTCAGCCTCCGGGTGCTGGCTGCAGCCGCGCCCTCCGAACACCCTCATCCGTCCAACGGCGTAAGTGCGGGCGACCACCGCCTGCGCTTTCAGCGCCTCCTCGTGGAACGAAGCAGGCATTTCCGCCGCGACTACGCCTTTTATGTACTCCTCAAGACCCATCGTGGCGAGTTCGCCGGTTTCATGCAGGAACACACGGATAGTCACCACTTCTTCCCTTGGGGGGAGCCTCCGCCCGTCCGTGAGATCGCAACCGCGGACGATGAGCGACGGCAACACGATGGTGATCAGGAACAAAGCCAGAACAAAGGTGGCCACAGTACTCTTCAATGTCGTATCCTCCAAGGTAACAAAATATCCCTCCACACCATCATATTGGGGGAGGGAGTTTAATATGACCGGGCTTGTTCGCGTGAAAGTGAAGACCCTCCTGCTGGGGAAACCCGCCGGAGGGTCATAGATATTCGATGCAATCAAGATGGTTAAGATTAGGAAGCATCAGTCCTTCAGGTACTGTATGTCGGCGCCCAGGCTTTCAAGCTTCGGTACTATCCCGTAGTAGCCCCTGTCGATGTGTCCCGCTTCCGAGATCAAGGTCTTTCCGTCAGCGGCCAGGCCCGCACATACCAGCGCAGCGCCCGCACGGAGGTCCGTAGCCCTAACAGGGGCACCGGACAGGCGTTTCTGTCCCTTGACAATGGCGCTTCTGCCTTCTATCTTTATCACCGCGCCCATCCGCTTAAGCTCATCTGTATGCATGAACCGGTTCTCGAATACAGTTTCAGAAATGACGCTCGTGCCTTCGGCAATTGTCATGAGGGCCATTATGGGAGCCTGCATGTCAGTGGGAAAACCCGGGTACGGCATGGTCTTGACATCCACCGCACGTGGCCTATCCGTAGCGTTCAGCCGTATTTCGTTCTCGCTGATCTCAATGATCTCCGCACCTGATTCCTTCAGCTTGGCCACGATGGGTTTTAAGTGTTCGATGACTACGTTTTCAAGCACTACGTCGCCCCTGGTGATCGCTGCAGCGACCAGGTACGTCCCGGCCTCTATCCGGTCCGGGATGACCGTGTACTCGGTACCGCTGAGCTTCTCCACACCGTCGATCTTCACCACGTTCGTGCCCGCGCCGACTACCCGTCCACCCATAGCATTGATAAAACTGGCCAGATCCACTACCTCAGGCTCCTCTGCGGCATTCTCTATGATTGTCTGCCCCCTCGCCAGCGTCGCCGCCATCATAATGTTCTCGGTAGCGGTAACGCTCGGAAAGTCAAGGTACACCCGGTTGCCGGTGAGCGAGCGCACTTTGAGGTCCACAAACCCCCTGCCGATGCGTATCCGGGCGCCCAGGGATTCAAAGCCCTTCAGGTGCAAGTCGATAGGCCGTGATCCGATGGCACAGCCTCCCGGCAAGGAACTCTTCGCTCTCCCGAGCCGTGCCAGAAGAGGGCCGATGACCAGGAGTGAAGCGCGCATCTTACGCACCAGCTCGTACGGGGCCTGCACCCGCCTGAGGCCCGAAGGGTCTACGGTCACCTGGCGGTCACCAGTAAAGGTCGCCTTGACGCCCAACCTCTTGAGAAGCTCGATGATGGTCCAGACATCCTCAAGTGGCGGGACTTCGTTGATCACGCTCGGTTCATCCGACAGGATGGCCGCCGCGAGTATGGGCAGGACAGCGTTTTTCGCGCCTTCAATCCGGACCCTGCCCGTCAGTCGGACTCCTCCCGTCACAATGATCTGACCCAAGACTCTGTCCTCCTCGTCCTTCAGAAAACAAAACTGAAATGGATTGGTAAAATTTTCTCCTACAGCTTATTATGGGGGATAAAGGGGCGGTTTTATTCCCCGGCGCCCGGTTGCAATGTTTGGCTGTGCAAGATAAAACAAGAAATCGGGGCGGCACTGCCGCCCCTTGCTTTATCTCGCCCTTACTATATCCTTTATTTTCATAAGTCGCGTCGCGTTGGACCTCTCCATCTCGCTCAGCTTCATGTTGATGTCCTTCACGGTCGCGGCCAGTTCCGGGATAAGCACGTATTCCAGGGCGTTCACCCTGCGCCGTGTCTTCTCGATTTCATCAGCCAGCAGTTCAACAGCCCGCTCCACCTCAGCGAGCTTCAACATGACCGGAACGGCCTTGTCAAGTTCCTCAAGCGCGCGGTCCAGCTCGCCTGACGTCTGGGCAAACCCGTATGGGTAGATGTTGCCCTCTCTCTTCGAGGACAGCACCGGCACGCTGAGATTCATCACGTGCTGGTACTCTACGTCAACGCCCAGCTCCGCTTCGGGCGCGGAGATGGCCGCCCTGACCTCGTCGTGCCCCATGATGGCGCCAGCCGCGTTGATCCTGGCGTAGGCGGCCTTCAGGACGCGCTGCAGTTCCTCCCTCAGCGTCTTGTTTTCACGCACACGCTGCAGGAAGTGCTTCATCAGTTCATCCCTTTTGTCCTTCAGCAGTTTGTGCCCCCGTTTTGCCATCTTCAGGCGGTTTTTCAGCTTCAAAAGCTCCATCCGGGTGGCGTTGACCTTGATTTCCATGCGACGTTACACACCCTTCTCGGCAGGCAGGTACTTCCTGATCTGCTCGTCAGAGAGTCGCTTAAGTTCGGTCCTCGGCAGAGTCGCCATGAGCTTCCAGCCCAGGTCAAGCGTTTGTTCTATGGAACGATCCTCGTTTTCGCCCTGTTTTACAAATTGCTTTTCAAACTCGTCGGCAAACTTCAAGAACTTCTTGTCAACCGGCGACAGCGCGGCTTCACCGAGCACCACGGCCAGTTCCCGCGCTTCCTTGCCTCTGTCATAAGCGGCCGAGAGCTGGTTCAGCACGCCTGAATGGTCTTCGCGGGTCTTACCCTTGCCAATGCCCTTGTCCTTGAGCCTGGACAATGACATGGAAACATTCACGGGCGGATATATGCCCTTGTTGTGCAGTTCCCTGCTTAAAATGATCTGCCCCTCCGTGATATACCCCGTGAGGTCCGGTATGGGGTGGGTTTTGTCGTCCTCAGGCATTGTGAGGATGGGCATCTGGGTAATAGACCCCGGCTTTCCCTGAATCCTTCCTGCGCGCTCGTAGATCATGGCGAGGTCGGTATACATGTAGCCCGGGTACCCGCGCCTGCCGGGCACCTCTTTGCGGGCGGCGGAAACCTCGCGCAGCGCCTCGCAGTAGTTGGTCATGTCTGTCAAGATAACGAGCACGTGCATCCCTTTTTCGAAAGCGAGGAATTCCGCCACGGTCAGCGCCATACGCGGGGTGGCGATACGTTCAATAACCGGGTCGTTCGCCAGGTTCATAAACAGCACAGCCCTTTCGATGGCCCCCGTGCGCCGAAAGTCGGATACGAAGTAGTCGGCTTCCTCAAAAGTGATGCCCATGGCCGCAAACACGACTGCGAATTTCTCATCGGTGCCTCGCACCTTTGCCTGGCGGGCGATCTGCGCTGCCATCCTCGGGTGAGGCAGTCCCGACCCCGAAAAGATGGGGAGCTTCTGTCCGCGCACCAGCGGGTTCTGGCAGTCTATAGCAGATATGCCTGTCTGGATGAACTCCGAGGGGTACGCGCGCGCATACGGGTTCAGCGGGTTGCCGTTAATATCAAGCCTCACCTCGGGTATGATCCCGGGGCCCTTGTCAATGGGGCGGCCGAACCCGTCAAATACGCGTCCGAGCATGTCAACGGATACACCCAGTTCGATCACTTTACCCAAAAACCGAACCTTGCTCGATGCGACGTCAAGCCCTGTGGTACCTTCGAACAGCTGCACCAGCGCCCGGCCCTGGGCTGCTTCGAGTACCTTACCCCGCCTCAGCTCGCCGTTTGAAAGCTCCACTTCCACAAGCTCGTCGTAGGATACTTCCTCAACTTCGTTCACGAGCATCAAAGGCCCGGTTACTTCAGCTATGGTCATGTATTCCTTCAGCATCTGACCTACCTCCTTTCCGTCCTACCGGGACTGTGCCAACTGTTCGTCGATCTCGGACTCGATCCGATCGAACTCTGACATCTTTTCTTCAGGTAGGTATCTGGCTCTGGCGATCCGTTCCCGGACCGGCAGTTCCAGGATCTCCTCGAGCCTTTTGTTCTTCGACAGCGCATCCAGCGCTGCAGCGTGGAAGCGGAGGATCATCCGGAGCTGCCTGTATTGCTTCGTGAGCGACGCATACGTATCCACTTCGTGGAAGGCGTTCTGGTACAAAAAGTCCTCTCTGAGCGACTTGGCAGTCTCAAGCGACAGCCTCTGCCTGGGCGAAAGCGCGTCGATACCAACGAGGCGCACGATCTCCTCGAGTTCCGCTTCTTCCTGCAACAGGTTCATCGCCTCGGTCCTAAGTTCCGGGAACTCGGGCGCCACGTGTTCCCTCAGCCACGGATCAAGTGTTTCGGTATACAGGGAGTAGCTCAAGAGCCAGTTGATGGCGGGGAAGTGTTTGCGCTGCGCCAACCTGTCATCAAGCCCCCAGAAGACCTTGACTATGCGTAAAGTCGCTTGGGTTACGGGTTCGCTCAGGTCTCCGCCGGGCGGCGAGACAGCGCCTACCACGCTGAGCGCGCCCACCCGGCCCTCCGTGCCTTCCGTGACGACCCGTCCTGCCCTCTCGTAGAACTCAGCGGCTCTTGAACCGAGGTACGCAGGATAACCTTCTTCACCGGGCATTTCCTCAAGACGCCCTGAGATCTCTCTCAGTGCCTCCGCCCATCGCGACGTCGAGTCCGCCATGAGCGCCACGCTGTAGCCCATGTCGCGGTAGTATTCCGCGATAGTAATCCCCGTGTATATCGAGGCCTCCCGCGCAGCCACGGGCATGTTTGACGTATTCGCCACCAGCACGGTGCGTTCCATGAGCGGCTCGCCGCTCTTTGGGTCTTTCAGTTCAGGGAACTCAAGCAACACGTCGGTCATCTCGTTGCCGCGCTCGCCGCATCCGATAAACACGATGATATCAGCGTCAGCCCACTTTGAGAGTTGGTGCTGCACCACAGTCTTACCGCTTCCAAAAGGCCCGGGGATGCACGCCGTGCCTCCCTTGGCAATTGGGAAGAAGGTGTCGATGACCCGCTGGCCCGTGGGCATGGGTTCCACCGGGGGGAGTTTTTCCTTGTATGGCCGTGACAGCCTCACCGGCCATCTCTGCAGCATGCTGATTTCTGTCTTCTTACCCTCGGATTCCACTACGGCGATAGTGCGCGTAACAGTGGCGGGTCCCTTGTGGATCCATACGAGCTTCCCCGATACCCCAGGCGGGACCATCACCTTGTGGGTTACCAGCACGGTTTCCTGGACGGTACCTAAGATGTCACCGCCTTTGACTGTCATTCCCACCTCGGCGACCGGTACGAAATCCCATTCCTTTTCCCTATCAAGGCCCGGGATGTCTATACCTCTGGTGATGTAGCTGCCAGCTATTTGTGCGATTACATTCAACGGTCTTTGAATTCCGTCGAATATCGAACGCATAAGTCCAGGTCCCAGCTCCACGCTGAGCGGCTGCCCCGTAGAAAACACCGGCTCTCCCGGACCCAAACCCGACGTTTCCTCGTAAACCTGTATTGAACACCGGTTCCCCCGAAGCTCGATCACTTCGCCGATGAGCCTTGAGCGTCCCACCCTGACCACGTCATACATACGGGCGCCCGGAACACCTTCCGCGACCACCAGGGGGCCGGAAACCTTGACTATAAATCCGTGACCACCTGTATTTACCGAGTCCATTAGCTTTCCTCTCCCTTGAACAGAATGTCCACCCCGATAGCCTTCTCCACGATGCGCTTAAGCCTTGCAGTACCTGCTTCCAGGTCATCTGCAGGCCCCGGTATGATGTTTACTATCGGAAAGGAGCCCGACCTGACCGGATCCAGAGCCGTGCCCAGCATTCCGGCGGCGGCTTCGCTTACGAACAATACCGCGTACGTGCCCTCCAGCACCCGGTCGAGGGCCTCGCGGGCTTCTCTGCTGGAGCTCACGCTGAACACGTCAAGGCCGAGGGCCCTGAATGGTTCAAAGGTATTTCCATCACCTATGATGGCTGCCTTACGCATAGGAATCACGCAACCTTCCCCGGATGGTCTCGGGCTTGTGCCCATCCGCCTTGCCGGCAAAGATGATCCTGAGATTCTTCGCCTCGAATTCCTTGCCCACCAGGAACCCGGCTACTGCTTCCGGTCCCATGGTCACTCGCTTACCTTCCCTGGCGATGACCAGGATGGCGTTGTCCAGGTCCCTCTCGAGAGACTCAAAGCTCCTGTCGCGGACTACGTTCTCCATGTTCAAAGCCAACGGGCGGTAGGCGAACGTAGCGGAAAAGAGCCCCGGTATCTCTTCCCACCCGGCCTTCAGGGCGGCCCGGTACACCGGGGTATCCACAGTGGAAGGCACCAGCGCGGAAAGCACCTGTTCAGGTGCCATCTGCCTCATCCGCCCGCGAAGTAGCGTAAGCAGGTTGGATGCTATTGCAAAAGCATCAAATAACCGTATCAACATATCCGAACCGGAAGAACGGGCTGAGAGAGCCGCCTCTTCGTACATGATCTTGTCAAGGGCGATATCGGCCGCCTGAGGCCCCAAAGACTCCCGGGCAAGCAACTCTGCCTGCCGGTGTTTCAACCATTCGGGAATGAAAAGGGCTATCTCCTTCTTGGAGATCCACCTCCGGCGTAGATCCGATTTTAGCAGTGCCACCTCGTATTTGAGCGTGAACAGGTCCACCAGCGCCGGGTCCGGCACAAAACCCCTAACTTGCTCATATGTCCTGCGCACATGGAGGTTGATCACGGAGTTCACATCGGAAACATCCGTATCCTGAGATTCCTTCTTGTACCCCGCCTCCGCAATGATCTTGACCGCCTCTTCAAGACTCACTTCGATCAGACGCCTGAACCTGGCTGCATCAAGAAGCTGGTTCTCCATGCCTCTGATACGCCCGGTGGCGAAAGCATACTCCTGGTCGTGCATCTCACCTGCAACCTGAAATCTCAACAAGCGCTACCCCCTTTCCTTCGGGGGATTGTCAGAGAAGAGCACCGCAGCGACTTCTGTCAGAAGATCATCCCTGATCAGCGACAATGCACTTTCAAACGTCAGGTTGACCTCCTTCTTGCCGGAGGAAAGAATGACACCGCCCACAGTCTGCACCGTCCGGTCGGACACCGTGAGACCGGCGGGTCTGCCCAAAGACGCGAGGCGCTCGTTCGCCCTGGCTACCACCTGCGCGGCAATGCTCTGCATGTCCTTTTCGGAAAACCTGACGGCTTCGGTACCCTGTGCAACCCTCACCAGCATTTCCACAAGATAGTCGGAGTACCGCTGGCGATCCATATTTGCAAGGCGCTCCAGCGCCAGCTCAAACGCACGGGAAACAAGTTGCTCCTTGGCAGAAGACACGCGCCGTCTTGACTCAAGGTTCGCAAGGGTGATAAGACGGCGTTTTATCTCCTCGGCTTCCTTCCTGGCGGCATCAAGTATAGCCTCGGACTCCCGTTCCGCGCGACGCCTGGCCTCAGCCAGTATTTCGTCCGCTTCCAGACGGGCAAGGGCCAAAACCTCATCGCGCAGTCTGTCAGATTCAGCCCTTATACCCGCCAGTATCTGTTCCAAAGACATGGCCTCACACCTCTCTAGAGCCTGATGCCGTTGAGCAGAAGCAACGAAGCAAGCAGTCCGAGCACCGCGTATGTCTCAACCATGGCCGCCATAATGAGGGCCTTTCCTGATTCCTCAGGCCTCTTGGCGGTCAGGCCGATACCCGCAACGCATACACGACCCTGGAAGATCGCGGAAAACAGACCCGCGAGGGCCACCGGCATCATCGCAAAGAAGAACTGCCAGCCCTGGTCCAGGGTGATATCCGGTATTCTACCGGAGAAAAAGCCCAGTTTGTTCATGACCAAGAAGGCACCGATCAGTCCATAAAAGCCCTGGGTTCCCGGGAGAGCCTGAAGCAAGAGGAGCTTCCCGTATTTCTCAGGATCCTCTGCGGTGACTCCCGCGGCAGCTTCGCCTGCCATGCCCACGCCGATGCTGGAGCCTACGCCGGCAAGCAGGATAGCGACGGCACCACCTAAGATTGCAAGTGACAAACCAGTGGACACATCAAGTGCAAAAACCACACCAACAACAGCGATCACTGCTGTAAAAGCTGCTCCTACTGCGATACCGACCATCTCGACTTCCCTCCAACTGTGTTTTTGAAGACTATTTCAAGAAGATGGCGTCAACCCTCAAGGATGGTAAACTTCCCATCCCTCTTCAGGGGTTTGAATGCCTTGCCGCCACCTTCGAAAAACTTGGTAAAGAACTCAACGAACTGCAACCTGCCCGAGTGAACGAAACTGCCAAGCGTGTTGATGACAAGGTTGAACGCGTGGCCGCCCGCCATGATCACTGCCGTAAGCACGATCCCGAGAAGCGGTATCCCCCGGGCCAGCATAGCGATCTGGTTCACCACGATGCCGATAACGCCCGTGCCGAGCCCAAGTGCGAGTAGCCGGGCGTATGACAGCACGTCACCCAGGTACCCCACTACCCCGTACAGTCCGTAAAGACCCACGAAGGGCTTAAGCAGTACAGAGCGTTGGTTCCTGCTGGCCCCCGCCATCACCAGCAGCGCACCTGCGATGCTCACCCAGCGGGCGACGCCGGCCAAATCCGGCATGGCCTGGGAAGACACCCCAAGGAGTACAAGGCCAGGTATAAACACCAGCCAGGGAGCCTGCTCCGCGAGCCCTTCCACGACCCGTCCTTCCCTGATATTGATCACCATCTTGATGGTGATGCCCGTGAGCACCTGCACAATACCCAGCGCGAGAGCCACGCCCAGCATCAGGAGCGGGTCGGAAATGGGGTCAAACAGGGTTATGGAATGCCTGAATGTCTGCAGAAAGCCCAGGTAGGGCGGCAACAGATCGAACGCGTCTCCAAACCAGCTTCCTGTCAGCGCCCCGAAAATAATGGTGGAAATCCCGCCGAGAAGAAGAAGGCGGAATATCTTTTTGCCGCTTGGGACCAACGTCAGCCTTGTAAGTGCCAGGTACGACAGTACGGAAAGCATAATGCCATAGCCCGCGTCCGTCAGCGCCAGCCCGAAAAACACAAAGAAGAACGGAGCCAAGAGCGGCGTGGGGTCCACCTCCCCGTACTTGGGAAAGCCGTAGAGGTTCGTGACTACCTCAAACGGCTCGATCAGCGGGTGGTTCTTCAGTACCACAGGCACGCTGTCGCCCGGGGCGGGATCCTCAAGCACCAGCTCGACGGCGCCCAGCGTTTCCAAGTCCCGTTTCATATCGTCGGCCGCGTCAGCCTGGATCCACCCCTGAAGCACAGCGGTCTTCAGGGTATAACCGAACCTATCAGAGAGGTTGTAACGGTCCTGGATGAAGGAATAATAGTCATGAACGATGCGGAGCGCTTTCCGCTTGTCCATCATAGAAAGCGCCCTGGAACGGATCTCCTGCTCCTCTTTTTCCAGTGCCTCGAGCGCGACCTCAACATCCGAAAGAGCGGTTGCAGGACTCCCCTTTATATCGTGAAGGTTGTGTACGGTGCCACCCACCTCCGACAAGGCCGATTCAAGACCGTCGCCCAGACAGATACATACAAGGTAGGTACGCCTGTTGTAGTCAGATACATGGTAGTGGTAAAAAGGCGTCCCGCACTCCGTCATCTTCGCTGTGAAGGCATCAAGCGTCCCCTGTGGTATGGAGACGGGCTGCACCCTGCAGCTCCTCGTATGCTTTAAGATATCGAGCGATTCGGGGAACTCCTTCCATGGGAGTAGCGCTTCCTTCCTGGACAAGAGCTCCTGGCGCGCCTGGAGGATGGCGTTCAGCCTTATCTCGTCAGAAAGGCACATTTCGTGTAAAGAGGCGAGATCCAGGCTGTCCACTACCTCCAGCATGCGGTCGAGGGAGATCTTCTGCTTTGATCCGATAAAGGTCTCAAGGAGCCCTTTCTGTTCAGAACCATAGGAGTCCAAGTATCGAAGGACATATCGGACAACCTCGAGTTCTTCACATGAAGGAGGTTCAGATACCTCCTTTTCCTGAAAGGATATATCCCCACTGACATCGGAGACCTGCAGGCACCCGTGTTCCTGCAGCTTCTCCAGTACTCTCTCCTTCATGTCCACCGCACATATGATGCTGGCTCGTTTCATCTTAACTACGGCCATGGTGCGCCACTATCCTTTCAACTATCAGGTCTGCAGCGGATGACATCTTGGGTTCGCTGCTCAGAAACACCTCCCGGGTTCTTTGCTCCCCCTCCCTTATAATGTTATCTGCTTGTTCCCTGGCTTGGGCTTCTGCGGCTTTCAGGAGATTGGCCGCCATTTCCCTGGCGTTTCGCCTGGCTTGCCTCACCAGGTCTTCTGCCTGGACGCGGGCCTCTGCGACAAGGGCTTCATAGCGCGACCTGGCGTCTCTTTCCGCAGCCAGGGCTTCCTGTTCAGCGTCCTTAATCCTGTTAATGATATCGTGGATCAAAACATTCACCTGCCTGCGTCAACGAATTCGGTTCACAAAACGTTATCATTCTACGGGAGAATACAAATTCCTCCCCGATCCAGAATACGCAGTTTACATATCCAATCTCTTCACCCCAAGTTTATCTTCAACACAATTTTGACGTCAACACAATGATGCACTGCATTGCTGTCTACTTTATGGTGAATATGGTACACTCCCCGATCTACTGCCAATGCCGATCAGAACAGTCCCTCTCCTGATATAGCGGAGATCATATGATAAGAAATTCACTTGGTTATAAAACCTACCTGGTTTGCATATATACCTGGTTAACTGGATCAATATCATCAGGATATGAGCCGGGCGCATTATCTTTATACGGGCGTAGCGCCCTGCATGAATAGCCTATAAATAATACACTGTTGTGAATTAGAAGGATATTATATGGAAATGTAAAAAATAAAGGAACTGATCCTCTGTAATGTCCGTGTTAGACCACATTTGTGATGGTGGATGTGGGGTCAGGTAAGAGTCTTGCTGTATGCGGCAGGATGTTTGCCTATTCAAGATTAGCGATCGGCTGCCACTTGAGGGGCCGGAAAGGGGGGGGAAGGGGGTTCGCAAGGCTCGGCCCCGGGTTTGGTGCTGCGGCCAACAATATTTGAACCAGGAATAACCCAAATAGCTGGAAAAGGTTGTGATGGGGGGGTGTGGCTCGTGTTCGAGATCCGGGTGGTTGAGCTCACGGCCGAGCACCGGGACCAGGCGGCCCACGTGCTCGCCGCGGCGTTCCGGAGGGAGGCCTCGGTGCTCCACGCCTTCAACCTGGCCTCAGGGAGGCACGAGCGGGCCTATGTGCGGGCGGTGGCCCTGTGGGTGGAGAATCGCCTCCGGGCGGGCCGTCCCTTGTTCGGAGCGGTTCTGGGGGGCCGGGTGGTGGGGGTGGCCGGGGTGAGCGGGGTGGGGGGTACCCCCACCGGGTGGTCAGTGCGCCAGCTTTTCCACATCCTGCCCGGGCCTCTTGGGCTTCTGCCGGCCGTCCGCGTCCGGCCGGCCCTGGCACTCCTGCGCGCCAGCCGCCGGCCCCCAGGGATCCCACCTCGTCCCCATATGGTTGAGATGATCGGGGTGCTGCCGGAGCTCCAGGGACGCGGGATCGGGCGGCGCCTCTTGGCCCACGTGCACGAGCTCTGCGACTCTGACCAGGGCGCTTCGGGCGTATACCTCTTCACCGTGGGCGAGAGGAACCGGGGGTTCTATGAACGCCAGGGGTACCGAACGGTGCACGTGGCCCATGCCGCCGGGCTTGAGGTGTACCACATGTTCCGGCACCGGTCCGAGTGAGGTGGCGCCGGTGAGGATGCCGGTAAGGAGATCCCGAAGCGAGTTCGATTCGGGCCAAGCCACGGCCCTGGGCTTGGGGATCGAGGAGGACCCGGCTCATCCCGTGGGCCGGCCAGCTCAGGCGGACCGCCTGGGCGTCTTGTGGGCCGCCTACAGGGATTTGCGGATCACGGCGTGGAGGTGCTCGGTCGAGTCCCGGTACTGAGGGATCTCGCAGGTCTCTTCGGCCAGCCGCAGCACGTTCTCGTAGGCGGCCGGATTCTCCTTGGCCATGCGCGCCAGTGCCTCAAGCATCCCCGCGGCAACCCCCTCCGCCCCGGCGCAGGCTGCCAGTTCGAACCCGGCGAGTGAACCCAGGGAAGGTTTTTCTTCTTAGTGGAGAGTCGTGGGAATAGAGAGAAGAGGTGTTGCCCCTTGGTTTGAGACCTCCGGGAATAAACGGCCTCTTCCGTAACGCGAGGTCTGCGTCATGGACATTGTCCCACAAAAACCACCCATCAGGCAAGGGGTAATTTCAGACCCGCATCGTCCCACCCACTATCCCAATTGTGGGCAGGAGGCGCCGCCAGGCCGGGTATTCAACCGACACGATACAATTTACCGCAATCGGGACGGTCAAGTAACTGAGCGCTACGAGTGCAGTTGGCCGGATTGCTGAAAGCCGTTTTCCGTGCGGGCCTTTGACCATGAGGAGGTTAACTCTGTACAAGAAGCCGGCTCTCCTCTACTCCGGCCTTGTGATTAACGCCCAAGGGGTAACTACGCTGCTCGTAGAACAGAACGCCCGCCTGGCCCTGAAACTGGCTCACCGGGGTTCGGTTCTGGAACAGGGAATCTCGTTTTGTCCGGCAGTGCGCGGTCACTGTTGGCAGACGAGCGGGTGAGAAAAGCGTATCTCGGTGAAAGATAGGGCTTGCGAATGAGACGATGGAGATCAGGTGAAAAGCAGGGCAGACGATGGTATCCAGGTTCTGCGCAACGCCACACGGGAGCATCGTCATGGGGATCGGCGACCCGAACGAGTTGAAGGGTTTTCATTTCCACTCAAGCTGGGAGTTCCTCGACGAGATGAGCCGCCACGTGGTCAGGTTCCTTCCCCCCTTAAAAGACGTACGGGTCGTCCGGCAGTGGGCGGGATTGTATGACATTACCCCTGACTCCCAGCCGATCCTCGGACCTACCCCCAAGGTCTATGGGTTTTTAACTGCGTGGGCTTCAGTGGTCATGGTTTCATGCTCGGACCCGTTATAGGCAAGATGATGGCCGACGTAATCTGTGCGGAAAAGCCCGCCCTGCCTATCGAAAAACTGGACCTTGAGCGGTTTGAGCGCAACGAACTGATCGTTGAACCCGCCTGCGTGCGAGGCGGAGAAAGGAGAGTGCCATGGAAAAGGTCCTGTTCCTATCCCGGAGTCAGGTGCAGCAGACAGTGACGATGTCCGAAGCCATCGATGCTGTAGCTGGAGCATATGCCGACCTAGCCGCGAGCCGGGCTATACTTCCCTTGCGTACACAGGTCCCGGTCAGTCGTCACAATGGGATATCCCTGTTGATGCCCGCTTACCTTGAGGGAGTCGACGGTACTGGAGTAAAGATCGTTTCGGTGTTTCCGGATAACCCCGGTCGTGGCCTGCCGACTATTATGGCGGTGGTCGTTCTGCTCAGCGCCGAGACAGGGCAGCCGCTGGCGATCATGGAAGCCTCGTACCTCACCGCGCTTCGCACCGGTGCCGCTTCCGGCGTGGCCACGCGATATCTGGCCAAGCAGGATTCACGCGTCCTCGGGGTGTTTGGCGCCGGCGGTCAGGCAGCCACCCAGGTGGAGGCCGTTGCAGCGGTACGACCGGTCGAACGGGCGGTGGTCTTTGACTGTGCACGCGACCGGGCAGAGCGATTTGTACGGGAAATGGAGGCACGGCTGCCCGGCATCACGTTTGAGCCAGCGGCTGAGCCTGGCGACGCGGTACGGCAGGCAGATGTGATCGTGGCGGCCACCACCTCACGGACGCCCGTGTTCTCAGGGGAACTGTTGAAGCCCGGCACTCACATCAACGGGATTGGCTCATTCACCCCAGAGATGCAGGAAATCGGGGAGGACACGCTCGGGCGGGTGGCAAAAATCGTTGTCGACTCGTGGGAGGCAGCCGCCGAGGAGGCCGGAGACCTGATCATACCGCTCCGCCGCGGGACCCTGACGAAGGAGAACATATACGCTGAAATCGGAGAAATCGTACTCCAAAAGAAGCCAGGGCGCGAGCGTGAGGACGAGATCACATATTTCAAAAGCGTGGGCCTGGCTATCCAGGACGTGGCCGTGGCGGCACTTGTCTACCGTCGTGCCAGGGAGAAAGGCATCGGCACTGACCTGCCCCTTGAGTAGCCGCGTTAACAGGTACGGGGCAGTTGGCAGTGGACCCGGCTGCTTGCCCATTCACCGAGTCTGGTGCCTGAAGGCACCCGACCCGTTTCATTGAGGCCAGAGCATGGGACCGGGGCCGAGAGTGGATCGCACCACGTTCACCTGTCACCCCGGCCCACTTCAAGCCGGGTAAGCGCTCTCTTTAGTGCGTTTTCCGCCCGGATATGGTCTGCATCATCCTGATGCAGCCTGGATGCAGCCCTTTCCTTTGCCCTGATAGCCCGTTCAATATCGATCTCGTCGCGCCGTTCCGCGGCTGTGGAAAGCAGGATGGCGCTTTCGGGGTTCACCAGGATAAGGCCACCCGCTACCGCAAATTTCGTTCTTCGGTCTGCCTGTCCTGTATCCATCTCGCCCACTGCAAGCGCTCCGACAAGAGGCGCATGCCCCTTCAGGATGCCCAAGTCCCCGTCAGTCGCCCGCAGTCTTACAAAATCCGTTTCTTCGGTAACGTCCTTTTCCGGGGTTATGATCCGGAAACTGAATCGTGCTCCCATTACCGCTTTAGCTCCTTTGCCTTAATGGCCACTTCATCTATGGTGCCCACCATGTAAAACGCTTCTTCCGGGTACTCGTCCATGTCCCCGTTGATGATCCGAGCAAATCCCTTCACCGTCTCAGCCCGCGTCACGTAGCGACCTTCCTGCCCAGTAAACTCCTGAGCCACGAAGAAGGGCTGCGTGAGAAAACGCTGAATCTTCCTGGCGCGTGAGACTACCACTCGGTCTTCCTCAGACAGCTCATCCACTCCCAATATGGCGATGATATCCTGAAGCTCCTTGTAACGCTGGAGGATCTCTTGCACCTTCCTTGCCACCTGGTAGTGCTCATTTCCAATCACCTCCGGGTCCAGGATCCTCGACGTGGATGAAAGGGGGTCCACAGCGGGATATAGCCCCAGCTCTGCCACCTGCCGCGAGAGCACTGTCGTGGCATCAAGGTGCGCAAACACCGTGGCAGGCGCCGGGTCTGTAATGTCGTCAGCCGGGACGAATACCGCCTGCACGGAAGTGATCGATCCTTTCTTGTTGCTGGTGATCCGCTCCTGGAGCATGCCCACTTCCTGCGCCAGGGTGGGCTGGTAACCCGCCTCGGCGGGCATTCTGCCAAGCAGCGCCGAGACTTCAAGCCCGGCCTGGATAAACCGGAATATGTTGTCGATGAACAACAGCACGTCCTGCCTGAGCTCATCCCTGAAATACTCGGCCATGGTGAGCGCCGTAAGTCCCACGCGCATCCTGGCCCCGGGAGGTTCGTTCATCTGACCAAACACCATGACCGTCTTGTCCATCACTTGCGCCTGCTGCATCTCAAGCCAGAGCTCGTTGCCCTCCCTGGAGCGTTCGCCGATCCCCGCAAACACCGACACACCTCCGTGCTCCCGCGCTATGTTGCGTATCAGTTCCATAATGAGTACGGTCTTGCCGACGCCGGCGCCGCCGAAGAGCCCCACCTTCCCGCCTCTTAAGTAGGGAGACAGAAGATCAAGCACCTTGATGCCTGTTTCGAATACGGAGAGCCTGGTCTCCTGTTCGTAAAGAGAAGGAGCAGGGCGGTGAATGGGATGGAGGGCTGAAGGTACTATGGGCCCACCGCCGTCCACTGGTTCTCCCAGTACGTTAAAGACTCTCCCAAGGACCTCCCTGCCCACAGGTACGTGGATGGTCTGACCGGTATCCACCACCTCCATACCCCTCCTGAGTCCCTCGGTGGAAGTCATGGCCACACAGCGTACGGTGTTATCCCCCAGGTGGTGGAATACCTCCAGCACCAGCTCGTCCTTTTCCCCACGCTCAGCCTGAAACGGTCCTGTGTGAGGGATCGGATGGTGAAACTGAACCTTCAAGCAGTTGTATATACGCGGGACGCTTTCCTTGAACCGGACGTCCACCACCGGCCCGATGACCTGGACAATCGTACCCTTCCTGTTCATCCCAGCGCCTCCGCTCCGCCGATCACTTCCGCCATCTCCCTGGTTATTCGCTCTCTCCTCGCCCTGTTGTACAGTATGCTCAATTCATCCAGCAAATCCTCGGCCTTCCGCGAGGCGTTGTCCATCGCCCTGATCCTCTGGGTGAACTCAATCACTCTCGATTCGGCCAGGGCCAGCAGTATCCGCGAAGCGACATGCAGCTGACTGGCCTCGTCAATAACTGCCTTGTATGAGGGCACGAAGATTACGTCTGGGGCCGGGCCGAACCTGGCTGGAATCACGACTTCGCGAACGACCTCAAATTCGAGCGCGCTCCTCATCAGGGGGTAGATGAACACCAGTTCTTCGGGCAGCAGCCGGATGCTGCCAGTCAACGCCTCCACAATATCCCTTACGGCGTCCATGCCGGGCGCGTCCCCCAGCCCCTTTATAGTCCTTACTACCCGCAGGCCGTAACCTGGCATGAATGCGCCAAGTTTTTGCCCCACAGCGATAACCGGCGATTCGTGCTCGTACTGTGCGATCTGCCGCACCACGCTGGTGTTTAGCGCGCCTACAAGCCCCCTGTCAGTGCCAAAGGCCACCACCACCCGTCCCTTCACCTGTCCGGGCGGTATCTGTCCCAGGTACCCCACGGCAGCCTGGACCTCACGGGCAAAGCGGCGTATACTGTCCGCCCTCGGCCGTGCCCTGGCCAGTTTCGCCGTAGACACCAGTTTCATCGCGTGAGTGATCTTGAGCGCGCCCTGCACACCACGTATGCGTCCCTTGAGCGCCCTCATGTCTTTCGCCATCAGTACGCTTCCTCTCTTTCAGAAACGAAGTGCTTATCGAACTCGGCCAGTGCTTTGTCAACCGGCCCAGCCACATCCCCCGCTTGTATCGCCTTTATCACCTCCGGGTGCTCTCTGACCAGGAAATCGATGAACTCCTCCTCAAAACGGGGGACCGCACGCACGGGCACGCGATCCAAATACCCCGAAACTGCCGCATGTATCACTGCGACCTGGTGCTCAACAGGCATCGGTCGGAACCTCGGCTGTTTTAAGACCTCGACAATCCGCTCACCCCGCACAAGTCTCCTCCGCGTGCTCTTGTCAAGGTCTGTTGCGAACCTGGCAAACGCCGCCAGCTCCCGGTATTGTGCAAGTTCGAGACGGAGCCTTCCAGCTACCTTCCTCATGCCGGGGGTTTGTGCAGAACCTCCTACCCTGGATACGCTGAGTCCCACGTTGATGGCAGGCCTCACACCCGCAAAGAAGAGGTCGGATTCAAGGTAGATCTGCCCATCGGTGATGGAGATGATGTTCGTGGGTATGTACGCCGAGATATCACCTGCGAGCGTCTGGGCGATGGGAAGTGCTGTCATCGAACCCCCTCCCAGTGCGTCCGCCAGCTTTGCCGATCTCTCAAGGAGCCTCGAGTGCAGGTAAAAGATATCGCCTGGGTAGGCTTCCCGCCCTGGGGGCCGCCGCAGAAGCAGCGACATGGCCCTGTACGCCATGGCATGCCTCACCAGGTCGTCGTAGACGATAAGCGCATCATCTCCCCGGTACATGAAATACTCTGCCATGGCACACCCAGAAAAGGGCGCAAGGTACTGCGTGGGAGCAGGTTCACTGGACGGTGCAGATACCACGATGGTATGGTCCATGGCGCCCGCGTCGCGCAGCGCCTGCACGATACGAGCCACGTTCGACGCCTTCACCCCGATTGCCACGTACACGCAGATCACACCAGTGCCCTTCTGGTTGACTATGGCATCAATGGCGATGGAAGTCTTGCCCGTCTCTCTGTCGCCGATGATGAGTTCTCTCTGACCCCGCCCAATGGGAACCATGGAATCGATGGCCTTGAGTCCTGTGTGAAGCGGAGTGCGTACGGGCTGTCGCTCGGAGATACCTGGAGAGGGAGATTCCACAGGCCTGGTTTCGCAACAATCAACAGGACCTCTGCCGTCCATTGGTTCGCCCAGGCTGTTCACCACGCGACCCACGAGTGAAGCGCCAACCGGCACCCGGAGCACCTCTCCCGTGGAAGTCACTCGGTCTCCTTCTTTAACAGCCCTGGTGTCACCCAGCACCACTGCACCTACGGAGTCCTCGTTGAGGTTGAACGCGATGCCGGATGCACCCCCGGAAAACTGTAGCTTCTCTCCTAGCACCACGCCGGACAGGCCCGATACGCGCGCGATGCCATCTCCCACAGTAAGGACCACGCCTGTAGCCACAGGCGCCACTTGCCCCTCATACTCCAGGATCCTCGCCTTTATGCGCTCGGTTAGATGCCTGATGTCAGTACTCATGCGTTACCTCGTCTCTCATTCGCGCGATGGCGCCGCGGACGCTGAAGTCCCATTCTGTATCACCGGCGGCAATGACCACCCCTCCCAGCACTCCGGGGTCCACCGCGTACTGGACGCTCACATCCGCCCCCGCTAGTGCCCTGACCCTAGCGAGGACGTATCTCTTTTCCTGCGCAGAAAGGGGTACAGCGGAAGTCACTCGGATCTGGCGGTGTTTGCCCTCCACTATGTCCGCCAGCGTCTCTACGACCTCCGGCAGCATGTCTATGGCGCCATCCTTCGCGAGTACGTGAAGAAAAGCCCTGGCCAGCGATGGCCCGTCGCCGGGCAGCAGGTGGTCGATGAGGCGGTCTCGCTCGCCCGGGGAAAGCGCAGCCAGTGAGACGCCAGTTTCTGACAGCGCGGCCGAAAATGCCAGAAGCTGCGACAGGACCGCATTGGATAGCCCTCTTTCGCGGGCAAGCCCGGCGAGTGCCTGCGCGTAGCGGACGGAGGTGCCCAAGCATTAAACCTCCTTCAGGTATCTCCTGATCAGTTCGGCGTGGGAGCGCCTGTCCACGGTCTGACCCACCACCTTCTCTGCTATGGTAAACGCCAGCGATGCGGCCTCTGACAGCGCCTCTGTCTTTAACCGTTCTCGTTCCCGTGACAGCTCTTCTTCTGCACGTGCAAGCGCATCTCTCATGCGCCGGTCCGCTTCTTTTTGAGCCTTTTCCAGGCGGTTTCGCGCCCTGGATTCTGCCATTTCGATGATGCGCTCTGCTTCTCTTCCCGCCAGATACAGGCTTCTTGAAGCATCGTCCCTCTTGTGTCTCGCCAAGGCCAGCAGTTCTTCAGACTCCCTTAGCCGCCGCTTTATGCCCTCTTCCCTCTTTTCGATGAAAGAGAGCACGGGGTCGTAAAAGAAGCGCCTGAGCAGATACATCAGGATCAGGAAGTTCACGACCTGGGCGATGAAATCGATGGACCTGATCATCCCGTCACTCCCCCGCGAGGAGCCTTGAGAACAGCGGCAGGGCGAAGGTGAAGATCAGGAACAGCGCGACCGCCAACGCATATATCCCGGTGGATTCGGCGATGGCGTCACCCAGGATAAGGTTGGTGCGGATCTTCCCCTCCGCCTCGGGCTGCCTCGCGATGGCCTCCAGCGCCTTTCCGGCTGCATAGCCTTCACCTATGCCGGGACCTATTCCCGCTATCATAGCGAGCCCGGATCCGATGGCCACGGCGGCAATGATGATTACAGCACCGTCAATAGGCATTTGAAATCACCTCTCATTGCATTGTCTCGCCGATATAGGCAGCGGCGAGCAGTGTAAACACAAATGCCTGCACTACCCCCATAAACAGGTTAAACCAGCCGAGGAGCGGAACAGGCACGGCAAACCTGGCGATCTGGGATATAACGCCTATTAGGATGACCCCTCCGACCATGTTTCCAAATAGCCTGAACGCGTGGGAAACAGGCTTGACCAGGGTGCCAATGAGATTAAGCGGGAACAGAATGGGTATGGGCTCGATGAATTCCCTGAGGTAGCGCGACAGCCCCTTCGTCTTTATACCCGACGACTGCGCCACGAGGAACACCATGAAAGCCAGAGCTGCAGGAACCGAAAGGTCCGACGTGGGAGCGACCACCCCTGGTAGTACCCCCACCAGGTTCGCTGCCGCTACGTAGATCCCTATGGTCGCAACAAACGCATAGTATCCTCTCCACCTGTCCCCGAGCATGTCGACGAGCAAGTCTTTGAAGAACAGCACCACGAGTTCAGCCACGTGCTGTTTCCCTGTCGGTATTTCGTTCAGGTTTCGCCCGAGCCACCAGCCGAGCACAACCAGCGCGAATGATACCGCCATGCTCGCAACCAGGGTCACGCTTATAGGGATTCTACCTACGTAAAACAGGACCGGAGATATCAGTGTCGATCCCCCCGGATCAGGTAGATTGATGCGGCCACGCGCACGCTCAGTAGTCCAGCAAACGTGCCCCAGAAGCTGATGGGTTGGGCGAGCGCCGCTGCTGCCAGCGCCCCCGCCCCGAGCAGGTACCTGAGTATGTACCACGTCCACCAAAGCCCAGGGGAAAGAAAACCGGACCGGAGTATGTGATCCACGTTCCAGGAAAGCAAGCTGAAGTTGACCATGGAGACCGAAGTCCCCATGAAGAGCCCGGCGGCCAGCGGGGGATTCCCGCTGGCTAACGAACCGAGCGCTGCCAAAAGCCCAAGTGCTGCGGCGTCAGAGAGCACCCGTCGCTGCATCAGTCGCCAAACCTCTTTATCATGTTATAGGCGTAAAAGACCCCGGACGCAATTCCAAGTGGCAGAAAGATGATGGTGAATAACCCGGACTTTCCAGTCCTGCTATCAAGCCAGAACCCGAGGTACGTAAACCCGAGCACCAGGATGGCAAGACCGAGCCCGATCTCTGTTACCAGTGCAAGCGCCCGGAATTCTCTGAATCTGCCGGCCACATGTCACCCTCTCCGTGATATGGTTTGTCTTAGACAGGCACAGTATGCGGGGACACGGTTGACTAGGCCATGGTTTGGATCTCTCGGAGCAGGGCGCCAACAAGCAGGAGGGAGTCGTCTTTGGAGCCCGGGCGTCAGCCCGTACCCGAAGTCGGTCCGGGCAGGCTGTACACCAAAGAGCCTCAGCTTCACAGCAGGCGCCTGTGCCTGGAGCATCAAAATGAGGCTTTCGAGCCTGAAATCGTGGAGCGCAAACGCCGCCCTGCAGGTCCGGCCCGCCAGTTCCCAGAGTTCTCGATGGTCCAACCTATACACCGCCCGGGACGTCTTTCCCCCGTCACCGCGTCAACTAACAGCACCCGGCTATGTTCTCCAAGCAGCGAGGGGACAGAGAAGAGCTCGGTGCCTACCTCGTACACGGGTGTACCGGGCGGCAATCTCCTTTCGGGCAGCGCCCTCACAAGCCAAACGCCCAACCCGTCATCTCCTAAAAGCAGGTTGCCAAGGCCAGGCACCACTTTGGTATTGCGTAACATCCTTATTTCTTCTTTCCAAGGGGCATGTAGCCCGTGAAGATAGGCTTTAACCTGTTCACCCCTGAGGTGAGGGTGAAGTAGATATGTCCCATCACTGTGGCCGTAAAGGTCACCATGCACAAGTAATGAAGCCTTCGAGCCCTGTTTAGTCCTCCGAGCGCGGACTCCACCCGGCACAGCCGCTTGGGAGCATACAGCATAAAGCCGGTCAGCGCAAGGCACGTCGTCAGCGGTAACCAGGACGTAAACAGCACGTTCTGCAGCGGGTTATACTTGGGGAACTGCTTCTCTTTAGAGTGCAGGAAGAGCTCAAACGCGACATAAGAAGGGAGCGCAGCGAGATCTCGCCTGCCGGGCGCAAGATCCCTCAGGTTCCCCGTCCGGAGACCATGCCAAATGCGCCACAGCATGCTGCCTGTCAGCGCGAACTGCGCTGTAAAGTGAGCAAGACGCGCCTGTCGCATGTTTTTCATAGGCACAATCCCGGGCCAGGAGATATAAAGGCCGGTGTAAAGGCAAAGCAAGAAAGATAGGGCAAATGTCCAGTGGAACACCCGTATGGGAAGGGAGTGTCTCAGCGTTTTCAGCACGGGCTTCTTGGGATCATGCCCTTACCTCCATCACCGTCTTGGTACCCCGGTCAAGTTGAAGCACGTGTGCCGAGCACGAGTAACAGGGGTCAAACGACCTGATTACCCTACCGATCTCGATGGGCTGTTCAGGGTCGCTGATCTCTGTACCTACGAGGGCCTCTTCTAGCGGACCGGGTCGTCCCGCGTCATCGCGGGGCGAGAGGTTCCACGCGGTCGGGGTGACGATCTGATATCTCCGTATGCGCCCGCCCTTGATGTCGATGTAATGCAGGAGCGGGCCTCGCATCGCGTCAGTGACGCCCATCCCCCTGCAGGAGCGGGGTACGGGGAAGCGTTCGCGCTCCCGCTCTCCGGGTCGGAGCGCGCCGAACCAGTCCTCCAGAAGCCCGGCCGTGTGCAGTGCTCCCTTGCCCGCGCTTCATGACGCGCCATCACCGAGTCTGCTTCTTTCACATCCCTGGTGCCCAGCCGATCCCTGGCCAGCGGTCCTCCCTCGCAGGCAAACCCGTTGTACCTTGGCGCCTTCACAAACGTGTACGCCCCGGGCCTTGATATGTCCGGCACTGTATCCTCCGCACCGATCTCGCCGCCTTCCCCACTGAACCACGAAAAAGCGACACTTTCCCTAATGACCCGGAAGTCGACCGGTTCCTTCCTGCCCGAAAGGGTAGCGCCGGGGGGAAAATGCCAGCCCCCGTTGGGCTTGGCGAACAGCCCGAAGCTGAGGTAGTTTTCGCTTGTTTGATCAATATGAAGATAGTCCGGGTAAAAGCCCTTCAGGATGAGCACATCAGGCAGGTATACCTCTTCAATGAAGGACTTCAGCCGGCCTATCCTTTCCTCTAGAGTACGGAGGACCTCGTCATTTGGAAGCAGCGAGACCCAGCCAGGGATTATCCCGTGGTTATGAGGCGCTTTGCCTCCGACTAAGGCGAGCGCTTCGTGCGCCAGGCGGGCGTGATCCACTCCCAGCCAGTAATGCTCGTGAAACATCGCCGTATGCGCTTCCGACAAACGGAAGTCGCGCGTGTACCCGCCTGTAAAGGGGTACCCGCGAGGAGGCGATACCCAGTCCCGCAGAGCAAGCAGATAAAAGTGCCTGATGTGATTTTGAAGAAGATCAAGACCTGTAATGATGTTGCGCAAGAGGATCCCATTGGACGGGATCTTCACCTTCGCCGCAGCCCCAATGGCATGACAGGAGGCAGGCGCGTGGAAGGATGAACATATACCGCAGATGCGCTGTGTGAAATACGGGGCGTCCCAGGGGTCCCGGGCTTTTAAAGTGATCTCAAACCCCCGGAAGATGCAGGTCTCGCTCCTGGCCTGTACCACTCTGTTGCCCTGGAGCATCACAGTTATCGTTCCAACTCCATTTGCCCTTGTCACCGGTGAGATAGTGATCTTATGCATAAGTCTCCTTCCCCTCGTCCGGAGCCTAACTGAACCGCCGGGCGACTGCCGACGCAACAGTCTTCGCCAGTTTTTGTAAGGCGGGGATCTTGATACGCCCGGTAAGTATCCTGAGGGCAAGGTGCGCCCCGATAGCAAGCAGTGTGAAACAGCCGACGCCGATCCCCAGCTGATCGAGGTTCACCCTGGCAAGCCTGGTGTAGATGTCAGTCTGGTGACGGAAAGACGGGGAGACTTCGTCCGGAAACTCGGGCGCAGTGCAGCCTATGCACGGCGAATCGGTACCTACCGGCCAGCCTGACTGCTGGTCATTCCATCGTCGTCTTGGGCAGTCGGCGCGGGTCACCGGCCCCTTGCATCCGACTAGGTACATACACCCGGGCTCACCGGGTCCCCGGGCAAATTGGGCTCTTTCGAAAAACGGCAGCCTCTCGCACAGGCTGTGCACCGTCGCGTCATATAGGAAAAGAGGCCTCCCCGCGCCGTCCACAGCGACTGCATCATCTCGCCTGAGACGCCGCAGCGTCTCCAGGATCCAACCGGGATTCACGGGGCAACATGGCACTTTGATCACCGTCCGGTCAAGTACTGCTGACACAGGCAAAGAGCCCGTGGGGTTAGGCCAGGCTGCATACGGGCCCCCGTACGCGGCGCAGGTGCCTGCCGCTACGACATGACGTGCACGTGCGCCCAGCCATTTCACAGCCTCCAGCGCGGTGAGGTTCCGACCGTGTGTTTTGCCGACTACTGCGGTGCGACCACCGAAGGCAGTGGGTACCGTCCCCTCTACTACCAGGATGAAATCCTCGCGGAGCCTCTCTGGCAGAGTCATCAGCGCCATCGCCCTGCGTCCCTCGGCGGCTAAAAGGAAGCTGCAGTAATACAGGGTGAACTCCTGCTCAAGAATGTCCCTTATGGAAGGACGGTAGGTGTTAAGGAAGGAGATGATGTGACCGTCACAAGTATTGGTCCCCAGCCAAATGAGCCCCCTTCGTCGCGGGGGCAGACGTGGAGTGTCTGCTGCGCCTGTTTCCTGCGACGGGGTGTTTTGCGGACGTGTGCTCAACCTTCCCTAAGACGAAGCCACCTGCCTCAGAAACAGTATTTGTCGAGTGTACCTAGCATATTCTGGGCAACGGCCGGCCAGACAGGGGCAAAAGGCGCCTGGTGCCTCCGACAGCCGTCCTGAGGAGCACTTCACCTTTGCCGGTGCGGAACTCGCCGACCAGGTTGGCACCGCTGCCCAGAGGGTGCTGTCTGAGGCAGCAGAGGGCTTCTTCCGCGTAACGTGCGTCAACTACGCCGAGGAACCTGCCCTCGCAGGCGAGGTAGAGCGGATCGAGTCCCAGTATTTCTGCAGCCGCAGCGCCCGCAGGCGATACCGGAACCTGCGCCTCTTCAACGAGCACATCGAGCTCGCGGGATTCGGCCACCTCTGCCAAAGCCGTTGCCAGGCCGCCGCGGGTAAGGTCGCGAAGGAACCTGATCCCCGTGCATTCTGAAAGTAATCGAGTAGGGCAGCGCTAAGGTGATCAGCCTAGCGCTGTCCCTCTCACAGAACCGTGCGTACGGGCCTCGTACACGGCTCCTGGTAAACCTCAGTCGCTAACGTTCATAATAGCAATGCAAGATGCCAACCTCGTATCGTTCAAGGTTTAGGTAAGATTTCGTCAAACCAGGTGTTCGAAAGGGCCATAGAGATAAGAGGGCTGGCTGAGTTTCTCCATCTTCGCATGGATATCTTCTCAAATTCCCCATTATAACCCCGCTGTCGAAGGACTTTATGTAATGCCCTCCAGCTCTTCCACTCCCGCATCTGCTTCATTCTCAACCGCCTGCGTATCCATCCCATGAGTTCATGGAGTACTCCCTTGCAGTTTGCAATCCGGAAGTAGTTAATCCATCCCCGCAGGATGGGCTTGAGCCTCTTGACCATTTCCTCCACATTCATGCCATGATTCCGTGGTGTTAACTCGCGGATAGTATCTTTGAAGGCCTTTATCTTCTTAGGGTGTATGCTCACGTGCTTGGGGTAGATAACAAATCCCAAGTAAGCTACTCCCTCCATAACGCTCGTTACATGCGTCTTTTCCTTGTTGACGACAAGCTTGAGCTCGCCTTCAAGAATGTCATGGGCTATCTTCTTGTACTTTTCCGCCTGCCTGGGTGTCCGAGCGAAGACCAGGATGTCGTCAGCATAGCGGACTATGCGAGGATACAGCCCTGCCCGAGCAACGCCCATGCCGTGCGCCTCCATGAATCGTTCGCGCCCGGCTCACTGCAGTCTCCTACTATCGGTTTGCCCTGCTATCTACCATGTCAACACGGGGACCGCAGCGCGGGCACGCTAAAGGCTACGCATGAAACCGTCGTCTGGAAGGATCCTCATACTCGCGGGAGCATTCGTCGCACATGGGAAAGGCGTCCATGGAAGTCTGGGCTCTGTCGTATGGAACGCGGCGTACGATGGTGAACCTTGGGCCACAGTGGGTACAGTTAGTAAAGGGATAAAGATAGAAGCGGCCTGACGGGTCCGCTATATCCTGGGCGCATTCAGCGCACAAAGCCACGGATGAGCGATTCCATGCTCCCGTTCTGTGTGCTGGAGATGATCCGGAACTCAGTGTATCCTGCGAGCGAGAGCACTTCGTAGCTGATGTCGTTTATCCGCGCAAGCGGCGGGCACCCGGTTTTAAGTCCCTCAAGCAACTAGTGGATCCGGGTCCTCTCACCCTCCGCCTCTATGCACACACCCTTTGGCGTGTTAGACACGTTTCCATACATCGACAGCGAACGGGCAAGCGTGTATACAAAGGGCCTGAATCCCACTCCCTGCACAATACCCCTGACCGTGATCCGGTAGCGGGCGCGCTCGGCATCCACTGCTGTCTTACGAGGGCTCTGAAAAACCGGCGTAATTGAGTCAAATCCGTGCGGTTTCCCGTGGGGACTCGGTGGTCACCACGGATTGGGGCGCATGGGAACCCGGGGCCCTTCGGTCTCAGCCGGAGGGGCTATGC
>JBFMAL010000030.1:0-34451 GCA_040755615.1 Bacillota bacterium | reverse complement strand
ATGCAGGACTTTCTCCCGGACGTCATTTGGAATCGCGTGGGCCGGTTTACGGTCACGGTTGCCGTGAGCTAACCCCGCAGCACCATGCGCAAGGAATTTCTTCTTTAAGCGTTTGGTGTGGCGTTCATTGAGCCCGAGAACTAAAGCCGCTTCCCGGATGGTAAGGTGGTCATCTACTACCCGTTGCAAAACAAACAATTCAGACTGCGACAATGTCACCATCACCTTGTTCATAGGTGACAGATAATATCACAGCACGATCACACAACTCCCTTGACAGGATAACCAGGTTGGCGTATTCTAAGTGTGGAGGGGTACCCGGGTAGGGTAGGTAGTCTGGGGGGTGTGATGGTGCGGGAAACGCCAATACACGCGAACAATGGAGTCGGCCATGTCTGCTCACATTCCGAGGCGGGCAGTGGGTCTCCGGAACAGTCTCCTGAGCGCTCGCACGTAGTGCATTGGTGGCTCATGATCCTGCTCTGTGTGCTCCCCGTCTTGGGCCTGGCGGTTTTGGCCGCGCGAGGTTACCGTGGAGTCTTGAGCCTGGCCTTGCTGTTGCTGTGTCCCTTGGGGCATCTGGCCATGATGGGACTGTTCGGTCACCGGAAATGGTGATTGGGGTTAAAGGAAATCGTGGTGCTGACGGGCGATGAGCAGAAGCCTGCCCGGTGAGGACCGGAGAGCTGGGCCTGGACGGTACTTCGCCGACTCCTCCCTGGAGGACAAGGTGCGAAAGGCGCAGGAACCGAAGGTTGCCATAGCCGACCCGGGGAAAAAGATGGCATTCGTAGGGAATGGCATTAACGAGGTGCCAGTCATTGCGCGGGCGGATGCCGTCGTCGCTACGGGCGACTCTGCCATCGAGGGTGCCGGGGTGATGATAGTGGGCGGTGTACTATCAGGGCTGGGTGGAACCCGGCCCGGGGGAACCCGTATCGGGTGGCCGGCCGGAGCACGGAACGACTCAACCAGGGGGCGCACCTTGACGGCACCGACCTGCGGTGGGCAAGAAGAGACCTCGAGCGGAGGTATAGTGTGCGCGACGGTTTGCTCGGCGGGAACGAGAGGATCTGCGCGACTCCGGTAGGCCGAGAGCAAGAGCAATGGGAACCGAAGGTCCGGACTACGGATACGGGTTTGGACGGCGGTGGTGGTTAACACGGCCTTTGTGCTCGGCTTCGTGGCCGCGTTCCTGGCCCCGGTGCGGAGGAAGGAGTGGAGATCGCTGGGCCTCGTGTCCGCTTTTGTTATGGCTCTTTTCACTGAGATGTACGGGTTCCCGCTGACGATATACGTACTCACTTCGGTCCTCGGCGTTCGTCTGCGGGTGTCGAATCCTTTTGCCCACCAGAGCGGGCACCTGTGGGCCTCTGCTGTTTTGGGCCCGTGGCAGGCTGGTTACGGACGGTATTTACAGGCACACCAGTACGCCGTGCTATTTCTGTTGATCGCCGGCATGCTGGTCCAGTGGCCGACGACCGCGACTGTGGCGATGGCACCTGTGCTGGCCGTGACGTACTATCGCCTTGCCCGTAAAGAGGAGTCCGAGATGATTGCTCAGTTCATCGGTGAGTAGCTCGAGTACCTGGCCCGGACACCGGCTTTTCTCCGCCTCGGGCGCGGGGGCAGGGATATCAAAAGCGCTGCTAAGTGCGAGGTAAGGCAAACAATTGGAGGGTGAGCACGACGATATGACCAAGGAAACTCAGGAGCGTATGAGCCGGGAGGATAGAGTGACGGAAACGGCGGCGGTTGGATCTGCGGAACGCGTGACGCTGCGCGTCTCGGGCATGACATGCACGGCGTGCGCGCAGAGGGTGGAGAGGGCTCTGCAGCAGGCCGCGGGGGTGCGCGGGGCCCGCGTGAATTTTGCCACTGAGAAGGCTTATGTCGAGTTTGATCCCGCCCGGATGAGCGGGGAGCGGTTGGTTGCGGTCGTAAGAGACCAAGGCTATGACGCAAAGATCGAGGACGGCGGCGGTCCGGCGGCGGGGGCGTCGGCGGCTGCTGCTGCGGCTACTTTGCAGATAAAGCTCACCGGCATGACGTGCAGCGCGTGCGCGCAGCGGGTCGAGCGCAGCCTCAAGGCGGTCCCCGGCGTGCTGGAGGCCGGGGTCAACCTCGCGAGCGAGAAGGCGACGGTCCGCTACGACCCGGCGCGGACGAGCCCGGAGCGGCTCAAGGAAGTCGTCATCGGCACCGGCTATGGCGTGGCCGAGGACTATCCGGCGGCCGCGGAGGCGGCCCTCGAAGAAGACGCGGAGCTGGCCAAGGTCAGGAAGGCAGCCTGGCGGATGTGGTTTGCGGCGGCCTTCGCCGGCCCGCTCATGGTGCTGATGATGGTCGATATGTTGTTCGTCAGGATCCCCGGCTTTTTCGCGATAAGTGTCGTGCTGGGCTTTCCGGTCATCTTCGTGGCCGGCTGGGAGACGCACCGGAGTACCTGGAACGCCCTGCGGCACCGTAACGCCAACATGGATACGCTGGTCACGCTGGGCACGCTTATCCCGTACCTGTTCAGCCTGCTGGGATTCTGGTTTCCGGTTACGACGTTTATCGAAATGGCCACGAACATCCTGACGTTCCATCTGATCGGTAGGTTCCTCGAGGCCAAGGCGAAGGGGCGGGCCTCACAGGCGATCAGAAAGCTCATCGCCCTTGAGGCCAAAGAGGCGCGGATCCTGGTCGACGGCCAGGAGGTGCAGGTAGCGGTCCGGGACCTGCAGATCGACGATGTGATGGTGGTCCGGCCGGGGGAGAAGATCCCGACCGACGGAATCGTGATCCACGGCGAGAGCTCGGTCGACGAGTCGATGGTGACCGGCGAGTCGCTGCCGGTGACTAAGACGCCCGGCTCCGAGGTGATCGGCGGCACCATCAACAAGGAGGGAATGCTGAGGGTCAGGGTGACCAAGGTCGGTAAGGACACGTTTCTTGCCCAGGTCATCAAGTTAGTCGAGCAGTGCCAGGGCTCGCGGGTGCCGATCCAGGAGTTCGCCGACCGCGTGACCGGGTACTTCGTGCCCGCCGTGATCGTGGTGGCGATCTCGGCGTCGATCTCCTGGCTGCTGTTCCCGGAGTTTCACTTGTCGGTGGTGAGGGCGGTCAACCTGCCGTGGACCAATCCCGACGCGCCGCTGTTTACGCTGGCCTTCCTGGCCACCACGGCGGTGCTGGTGATCTCCTGCCCGTGCGCCCTGGGGCTGGCGACGCCCACTGCGCTGATGGTCGGCAGCGGGGTTGGGGCGGAGAAGGGCGTGCTAATCCGGCACGGCGAGGCCATACAGACCCTCCGGGAGGTCAAGATGATCGCGTTTGACAAGACCGGCACGATCACCAAGGGCCGGCCTGAGGTGACTGATGTGGTGGCGGGCGAGGGTTTCAGCAGAGATGAGGTGCTGTTGTACGCCGCCACGGTCGAGTCGGCCTCCGAGCACCCGCTGGCGCGCGCGATTGTCGAGGCGGCGCGGGCCAGCGGGCTTGAGCTGCCGGAGGTGGAGAAGTTCGCGGCGGTGGTCGGCAAGGGCGTCCAGGGCGAGATAGGAGAACGCAGGGTCCTCGTCGGCAGCACGAAGCTGATGGCTGAGCACGACGTGGACTACTCCGCTTTCGAGGATGCTCTGGAGCGGCTTGAGGACGAGGCCAAGACCGCGATGCTGGTCGCGGTGGACAACATGGTAGTCGGGGTCATCGCGGTGGCGGATACACCCAAGGATGACGCGGCGGCGGCGATCGCCGAGATCGAGCAGATGGGAATCCGGACGGCGATGATCACGGGCGATAACCGGCGGACGGCGAATGCGATCGCCAAAAGGATTGGGATCAGCCGAGTAGTCGCGGAGGTCCTCCCCGACGGCAAGGTGGCTGAGATAGCCAAGCTGCAGGGAGAGTACGGGACGGTGGCGATGGTCGGTGACGGGATCAACGACGCGCCTGCCCTGAAGCAGGCCAATGTTGGCATCGCGCTCGGCACGGGTACTGATATCGCCATCGAGGCGGCGGATATAACCTTAATCCGCGGTGACCTGAGCGCCGTGATCACGGCAATTAAGCTGTCCAAGGCCACATTCCGCAAGATCAAGCAGAACTACTTCTGGGCATGGTTTTACAACGCGCTCGCCATCCCCGCCGCGTTCATGGGCCTGCTCCATCCGATGATCGGCGCGGCCGCGATGGCTGCGAGCTCGCTCAATGTGGTCCTCAACTCCATCCGGCTGAGAAACGTGAACGTCGACCCGGCCCATCTTCGGGACCGCGGGCGCGGGACGAGGGGGCAGTAGATGGCTGTTACGCGGGCTGATTGAGGGGTGGGGCAAAGGCTGGACGAGACAAGACGCAAGGAGGTGCTAATTTGCATGGCGATCGATCCGGTCTGCCGCAACTACGTCGATGAGCAACTGGCGCAGCATACGGCGGTGTACCAGAACCGGCTGTACTACTTCTGCTGCCATTCCTGCCAGCGCCAATTTGAGCGGGAGCCCGGCCGGTACCTGCGGCTGGGCTGGTGGCAAAGGTTCTTGCTGGGCTTGCAGAAAGCCAACGCGCGCGAGTTCGGCGGCAAGCGCCCTTCGTGCCACTGATGGGCAGTGATCTGCTGCTGGTGTGATCGGCGGGGGTGGCTGGCCGGGGGACCGGCCGCTGACCGCCCGGGCGAGCGGCGCACGGCCGGCGGGCGGCCAGGGCCGATCATGCGCGGGCCGAGCGCAAACCTCCCGGCGGCGCTCCACCCGCGGGAGCCTTGGTCAGGCGTGGGGCTTTGCGCGGACGGCTGTGCCAGGGTTTCGAGAGATGAAGACTGGCGTTGATCAGCCCCTGGCACGAAAAGACCAGCACAGAGCCAGTTTTTGGCCCGCAAGAGCGTGAAGTTCGCTGTATCTACCGCATGGGGTGTAGTATCCTCTGTGTGACTCCGGGAGGGCGAGAGCAATGGGAACCGAAGGTCCGGACTACGCATACGGGTTTTGGACGGCGGTGGTGGTTAACACGGCCTTTGTGCTAGGCTTCGTGGCCGCGTTCCTGGCCCCGGTGCGGAGGAAGGAGTGGAGATCGCTGGGCCTCGTGTCCGCTTTTGTTGTGGCTCTTTTCACTGAGATGTACGGGTTCCCGCTGACGATATACGTCCTCACTTCAGTCCTCGGCGTTCGTCTGCGGGTGTCGAATCCTTTTGCCCACCAGAGCGGGCACCTGTGGGCCTCCGCTGTTTTTGGTCCGCAGTTCGCGGTCGCTTTTTGTGTGCTGGGAAGCGTTCTAATGGTTACCGGCCTGGCGTTGATAGGGGCGGGCTGGTGGCAGATTCACAGGGCCAGGGGAGGGTTGGTTACGTCCGGGCTTTACGCGCGCGTACGTCATCCCCAGTATTTGGGGTTGTTCCTCTTGACGTTTGGTATGCTGGTGCAGTGGCCAACCATGGCCACACTTATCATGTGGCCGGTCTTGGTGGTGACGTACGTGCGCCTCGCCCGGCGGGAGGAAAGGGAAGCGCTGGAGAGGTTCGGCAGCGCATACGCAGAGTACCTCAGGGTGACCCCGCGGTTCTGGCCGAAGTTGCTCCCGACCGACAACAAACATACGGAGGATGTGTGAGGGTGCGGCAATCCGGAGTGCGTGTGCATGGATGCCGGCTTGACCTGTGCGCCTTCCGAGAGCGCGGGTTCCGTCTCCGCGCGGCGGCGAGACGCGTGCTTGCACGCGGTACATTCTCTCGTGATTGTCCTGTGCTGGGCTGAGATAGGAGGCGCTACGCGCATACACAAATGGCAACGGTAGTGCGATCTCTCCGCGTCTGGGGTGTGACGTGCGCCTCGTGCGTCAATAGCATCGAGAAGTCTCTGGACAACACCGACGGGGTGATTTCGGCACGGCTCAACCTGATAGCGGGCAAAGCGGTAGTGGAATTCAACCCGGCCCGGGTCAGCCCGGAACGGCTCGGCCGTAAAGGAGCTCGGCTATGAGGCCAGCATGGCTGAGGACGCCGCTGCTGTCCTCGACCGCGAGCAGGCGGCCAGGAGGCGGGAAATCAGGCGCCGGGCCATATATCTCTGGCTGTCGGTGCCGCTGTCCGCAATCGTCATGCTGTGCACCTTTCGGGACTACTGGGTGTTCCGGCGCCTGGGGGAGTTCCTGGGCCATCCCTATGTGCCGTGGGCGTTCTCTATCCCGGTAGTCATGGGTGCCGGGCGGCAGTTCTTTGCCAACAGTTACCGGGGCTTGCGGCGCGGCGTGACGGACATAAACCTGCTTTATAGAAACCCGCCCCTGAAAACCCACCGCCTTGTGGGGCTGTTGAAAAACAGCCCACAATCGTAATGAGCGAGGAAACCATAATAAGACAACCAAATTTACTGTATGATAAAGCCATAAAGTGTCTTATTAGGGAGGAGCGCTTATGGCCAGAAGATCCATACCGGTACAAAGGAGAGTTCAAATCGTCAAGCAATACTGGGCAGCAGAACCCATCGCCTCCTTGGCTAGGCAGTATGGGCTATCCCGCGAAACCGTCTACCGATGGATAAGGCGTGCCGAAGATGCAATGCACTCTGTTCTTGCCGACCGTCCGCCCCTTAAAAGAGGAAGTGATGGCCGGTGATGGGTCGGAAAACACGCCAGTTCTCTGTGTTCTTTGGTTGCTGGCACAGCCTCATCCCAGAAGACCACTTTCTGCGCCAGGTAGAACAGGCGGTTGATCTCTCTTTCATCCGAAAAAGGGTGGCCTATTTGTAGTCCTATACCGGCCGGCCTTCCATTGACCCCGAAGTGTAGGTTATTTTTACGGCATTACATCAGAGCGCGAACTCATGGAGCAGATCCAAGTCAACCTGGCTTTTAGGGAATTCATAGGGTATGAGCTGGACGAGGAGATTCCCGACCATTCCACTCTGTCGAAGAACCGTCATGGCCGTCTCAAGGGTACGTCTATGTTTCAGGAAATTTTTGCTGAGGTTGTTCGGCAGTGTATCGCGTCTTTGCCGGAGTAATCGCCCTCAGACAACTCGTTACCAGATACTCAGTGTATGTTTTCTCTATCCTTCCGTTTTTCAGTCGCGTCTCTTCGATCTTGAGACATCGGAGAGGCCTTTTGACCCCTGACCAAACTCTAAAACCTTCCTCGTCCCAGATCTTCACATCATAAGATGCTTCCGCTTCCTTGTGTACCTTTACATTCTTTAAGACCAGGTCGGGCTCGCGGCCTCGTCGGGTGGTCGACCCCGGCGTCCGTTGTCCAACGAACGGAAGATGTAGTGGCCAACACGCCACAGTCCCAGCGTGCGTTTCTTCTCCCCATTGGCCATGAACCGCCGGTGTTTGTTCCGCACTTGGCCCGCCCTGGCGTGGGACGGAAGCACCGCAGCGTAGCAAAGCAAAAAGGTGGGGATACCTCAGAACCGCCTGCTCATTAACTCCGTCGAGCAGTCACTTTGCCTTGCCCTTCTTTATCCTTTGTATTCCTATAACCAGCGGGGTTCCAACATACGAGACTACAACCGCACGCTCGTAGTACTGAACCCCTTCTGCTGCAACTTGGACATTTCATCCCATCGCTGGTGGTAGAATACACTTCGGTACCATCCACAGCTGCCACTCTCAGGCCATCAATCATACGGAGCGGCACCTTATTCCGTCTTGCCTTTTGAACGATGTCCCAAAGGTATCTTGAGCCCCTCTATGTCGATCCTTGCTAGTGCATACCCCAGCGTATCCGCACTTGGTTGATGAATGGCGCCATGGCATATAGTGCATCCACCACCACTATGTCACAATACGTGAAAAGGTTTTTTGTATAGAGGGCCATCTATATACGCTATCCCGGCAAGGATTAGCGATGCGGCAGTGATAAACGTATCCACGGGCTTTTTCAGGTTCCTGGTGACAAAAGGCCCAAACAGGTTGAACGCAATGGCCATTAACAGCCACATGGCAGGTGATACAAGGGCCGGGGTATTTGACCGGCTGTTGGGAAGACTACCGTGCTTGAACAGAACAAAGACATTCTGGTGAAGGTAAAGCAGGAAAACCGGGAGATAATCAAAGACGCTGAAGGTCTATTCAAACGGAGCTCCTGGCTTTGGGTTTCGCTCAACGCAGCACGCTAGAGATGAGGAAGTTCGCGGTTACACAAGGAACAGATGCCTTATGCTCTCGTACACCAGCTTCGGGGACGGCCGGTAATACTGCTGGATCACGTCCGGGTCGTTCAGGGATTCATCCGTGTCAGGTGATTCTCGGAGCCAGAAGCGGGGCACCTTAGCCCCTTTAAAGCCCTCAAGCAGGACGATGTCGGTATCTGCCATAAGATATGACTCGAAGCTCAGCGGGGACAGATCACCCACCGCTATTGCTGGACCGCTGGAGATAAGTAGTGTCCACCGGGCTCCGGCTGTCCTGTGGACTGCAGTATCTTTGTTCGCGTCGCCCGGGTCTGCAACACCGTGATGGTGCTTGATCGTTCCGACTTGATAGCCGTCAGCGACAAGGAGCTCCACGAGACCTCTGATCAACGTGGTCTTCCCGCTGCCCGAATGCCCTGAGATCGCCACCACGGGTCTCCACCAGTTCTGCATCAGCATCCTGCCGATCGTGGGTTTCACGAACAGGTCGAAAGCCCGAAGGGCACCGTCGGGTTGGCCTGATAGCCCGTAGAAGGGGATGTCAGCTATGATCCCGAAAAAGGACGGCCCGCCCCACGCGTGGGCGGGAATATGCCGGTAAAGATCAGCGCCTGCCAGCTCGAAGGCACGGGGTGTGACATCGTGAGGGCCGCCCCGCGCTCCTCCCGAGGTAACCAAGAGATCCACTCTGGATACGGCCTCTTTTATCACCCGAGCGATGTCCTCAGTCCGGTCCTTTACGTATCCCAGCCAGAGCGGCTCCGCTCCCAGAAGCTGCACTGCAGCTTCGAGCATCGCCTTGCTTCCTGAACGGATCCTTGCACTGGAGCCGGTGACGAGTTCGGTTCCGACTGCCAGTATGCCGACTGAGGGCTTTTTTAAGACATTTACGGTTCGAACTCCGAGGTCTCCCAGAAGACCCAACTCTCTCGGGCCTAGTTTAGTACCTGCGCAGAATATGGCATCGCCTCTGGCGACCAGGGCGGCCTTCCGGATGACATTGTACCAGCGTTTGACGCTGCTTTTTACTATCAGCCTGTCGCGTTCAACTTCTGCGACTTCTTCCGGTATGACGGCATCCACGCCTTCGGGTATCATGGCGCCTGTGGAGATGTAAGATGTGTGACCTGGAGGCACGGGACGCGGGACTTGGCCCGCCGCGATGTCTCCCGAGACGAGGAACGTGCCCGGGGTGAGGGATGAATCAATAGCGTACCCGTCCACTCTTGATTGGTCAAACAGCGGTAGGTCCCCAGGTGAGAAAAGATCCCCGGACATGACTCGGCCGAGCGCCTTGTGTGTCAGGACCCGCTCTGATCTTGTTGGTTTCACCTGGCGGAGTATAGGCGCTATCATCTGCAATCACCAGTCCACCAGTTCTTACCGAACGAGCAGGAGGGATATGCACAGACATCGCAGCCACGGCACAGCCCCCCCACGCCCACAGAAACAAGATCGTAGCGCGTGAGCCTGTCCCCGGCCAGAATGCGGGGAAGAAAGATATCCAGCACTGTGGTATTGGCGTGTAACACGCAGCCTGGAAGGCCCAGTACCGGCACCTGGCCGAGGTATGACACAAGGAACATAGATCCTGGAAGTACTGGTACGCCGTATCCCACGATCTCCGCGCCGGTCTCTTTTATGGCGCCTGGGGTCGCGTCGTCTGGATCTACTGACATACCCCCGGTTACCAGTACAATGCCTGCCCCGCGCTGTACGAACCTTATAATCGCATCGCGTATGACCTCTCTGTCATCAGGGACGATCTCCTGCCCCAATATGGACGACCCGTACTCTGTGAGCTTCTTCTGGATCACCGAGGCAGACCCATCCTTTATCCTCCCCTTCCAGATTTCCCATCCGGTTGTCACTACCCCTACCCGAAACGGGAGAAATGGGGAGACCATCATGACCGGGGTAGAGGACAATGACTCAACGCGCGTGATCACGTCCTCCGGTACTACCAGGGGGATTGCCCTTGTACCTGCGACGATCTGACCTTTCTTTACTGGGACGTTGGGGTGAAGTGTGGCAACGATCACTTCTCCCGCACGGTTAATGTCCAGCACCCGCTCTACGTCAATGCGGAGAACGCCGTCTCGAACAGCTATCACGTCCACGCGCCCCTGGTTGGGTTCTGTGAGGCTCAGACCATCGCCGGCGAGGCAGCGGCCAAGCCGCCTTGCGGCTTCGTCTTCGTGCAACTCGCCAGGTGATGGTTCGTATACGTATACAGACTGCTTCCCCAGGTCAAGAAGAAGCGGGATATCTTCCGCCCTGATGGTCTGGCCCGCTTTGAACGCTCTTCCTTTAAAGCCGCCCGGGACGATCCGGGTGATATCATGGCCGAGCACACGACCTACTGCTTCGCCTACAGGCACCTTCTTCAGCACTGCTGCATCCTCACTCCCAACGCTCTGGCCCGCTTTAAGTCCTCGGGCGTGTTGATATTAAAAAACATGCGGTTTAAGTCTCCAAATCTCGAGGCATCTTGCTCTGTGATTGTTCTGACAGAGACTTGGTCATACAGCCTAATAATCCTCGGCGCGTCTTCTTTCAGTATAGGCTCTATGAAGGGAAGGCATGACTTGCTGTAACACGCGTGGGTGGGTTCGAAGTAACCGCCGATCTTCGGTACTACCACATCATAACGCGGTGCGAGCTCCAGCATATACCGGACGAGCGGCACTGAAAAAAAGGGCAGATCGCAGGCGATGAAGAAAATGGGAGTTGAGGGCGCGTGCACCAGACCTGACTGGATCCCGCCAAGCGGCCCGCGGCCGGGGATAAGGTCCCCAAAAACAGGGTGCCCCACCGACGCGAGAGCTCCGGGGTCGTTTGATATAATTATAATGTCGTCAACACATAATGAGAGTCGTTGGATGATAAGCTCGATCATCGGAAGGCCATCGATTTCGACGAACGCTTTGTTTTTTCCCATTCTTGTTGAACGGCCTCCGGCCAGCACCACGCCTGTCACAGACATAACCTGCCCTTCACACGGATTATAACACACAATTTGCATTATAAAGAAGAGATTGAGTCTCAACAGGCGAAACTTCTGAGATATAATCTTCCGGGAGGTTTTCCATGAGACGTTACAGAGAGTTCGAGGCCACGTTATACTCAAAGGAATCCGAGCCCAAACTGATAACGGCACAGGTTGCGATGGAGATCCCCTTCACCATATTTCTCGACGGAGAAGAGATGGTCACGCTGATGGCCACCCCCGAGTATCTGGCTGAGCTGGCCACGGGTTTTTTAGTATACGAAGGGATACTGTCAGATTACGACGACCTGGTCGCGCTTGAACTGGAAAGGGACAAGTATGTGGCGCGGGTGACCACAGCGCGGCCGTGGAGCGTCGCCCACAGGCTGTACGGCAGACGCAATATACCCTCAGGCTGCGGGGGAACGTCAAGCGGCTTTTACCGTGCAGCCGACCTCCTGAAGACTCGGCCGGTAGAATGTAAGACCACATTTGAGCCGGAAGAGGTACACCGCCTCAGCGCCTATTTGAACGATGCTTCGGATTTGTACCGTACCACGCGCGGTGTGCACCACGCCTCCCTGTACCACCGCGAGCGCGAGATCATAAGGCGAGAGGATATCGGCCGTCACAATGCTGTTGACAAGATCGCAGGCCATTGCCTGATTAACCATATTTCCACAAACGAAACTATGCTGCTGGTCTCGGGAAGGACCTCGTCCGACATTGTGCTCAAATGCGCCCGGATCGGCGTACCTGTGCTTGTCGCGAGGGCGGCAGCGACGGACCTCGCTATCGAGTTGGCAGATAAACTAGGCATTACACTGATAAATCAGGCCAAGGCTGGCAAGTTCCAGGTCATGACTCATTGTGAGCGTATTAAGCAGGAATAGCTGGCCTGTGGATAGAAGTACATATCGCTCCGAGCCATCTGGCCTAAAGGTTATCCCAGGGCTGCATGGCCGCCGGCCTTCACGGCCGAAGGGTCCGTCTGGAAACAGGCGAACCTCCCGCTGTCGGAAAGGAGTGCGAAATCCAAAGGCGCACTGCCTGGCGGCGGTTGCGCTTATTTCATTCTCGGGGGGAGTAGGTATGAAGCCGAGGGAGAATATAGAAAGACCTGCGGACCAACTCATTGAAGAGTTAAGAAAGTGTGCGAAGGACAATAGGATCTCGTGCCCTGCTGCGCTCGCCGTGGCCAACAGGCTGAACGTATCTCCAGCCAAGGTGGGCGAGGCGCTCGACTGGATGGGTGTGAAGATCCATGGCTGCCAGCTGGGGTGTTTCGGGAAATAGGTATGGGGAGATTCCTATGCTCGAAGTGATAACCGTCTCTGAGGCGAAAAGGATTTACGACGAACTGCTCTCCGGGGTAGAACCAGCGGCGGAGAAGGTGGGGCTCGGCGAGGCTTTGGGCAGGGTTTGTGCAGAAGACATCATCTCGCCCGTGGACGTACCGGAGGCCGGGCGTTCAACAGTTGATGGATGGGCGCTCAGGGCAAAAGACACGCACGGTGCCAGTGAGTCCATGCCTGCCTTGCTTCAGGTGGTCGGCGAGGTGCATATGGGTTCGGTACCGGGGTTTTCCATCGGTCCCGGTGAGACCAGCAAGATCCCCACCGGAGGCGTGCTGCCTGCCGGTGCGGATGCAGTGTGTATGGTGGAGTACTCCGAAGATTTCGGAGACGGAATGGTGGGCATCACGAAGCCTGTGGGTGCATTTGAAAACGTGACAAAAGCGGGCGAGGATATCAAAAGGCACAGCGTCGTGGTTTTTCGCGGGACCCGGATCAGGCCTCAGGAGATCGGTGCGCTAGCGGGTGTAGGGGTGACCTCCATACCCGTGTTCGCCAGGCCGCGCGCAGCTGTGATCTCTACAGGAGATGAAGTGGTGTCCCCAGACGCCCCAGCGTGCGGCGCGGCGTCTATCCGGGACATCAACGGCCCTGCGCTTTACGCTTATCTCCTAGGAGACGGTGCTTTGCCTGAGCACCTCGGCATCGTTTCAGATGATCGTGAAACACTCACTGACCTTTTAAAAAAGGCATCCGGCGAATATGACATAGTACTCATCTCCGGTGGCAGTTCTGTCGGAACGCGGGACATGACGCTTTCATCTATTAACTCTACAGGTAGCGTACTGGCACACGGGCTGGCTCTACGACCCGGGAAACCTACTATTCTTGGGGTCTCAGGCAGGGTACCCGTCATCGGCTTGCCTGGGCATCCCGTATCAGCCATGGTGGTCTACCTCGAGCTCGTGCGGCATGTGCTCGCCCGCCTCTCAGGTGAGGTCAGGCCGAGGCATAGGCCGTCGGTGAGAGCGCGGATCACGAGGAGCCTGGCCTCGTCGCCGGGCAGGGATGAATACGTGAGAGTCAGGCTGAAACACACAGATGAGGGGCTCTTCGCTGAACCGGTGCTCGGTACCTCTGCGATGATCTCTACTATGCTCCTTGCGGACGGATTGGCACGGATTCCCCTTCGCGTCGAAGGCATCGCTGCCGGGGGCGAGCTGGAAGTGATACTGCTTTAACGGGGTGCAATATGTCAAGAAACGTATACCTTGAGACCATACCATGGCAGGACGCCTACTCCAAACTTGAGCGCGCGCTGGACAGAGAGGGCTTCTGGGCGCTGGGTGGCGCCGAAGAAGCAGACCCGAGGGACGCGCTGGGCCGCGTACTTGCGGCGCCGGTATACGCGGGCGTATCTTCCCCTCATTACCATGCAGCGGCCATGGATGGCATCGCGGTGCGTGCCAGCGATACCTCCGAGGCTACTCCATCGTCTCCTCTCCGGCTCAGGCTTGGGCAGGGAGCGGTGTACGTGAATACAGGCAACCCGGTGCCCCCTCCATACGATGCGGTGATCATGATCGAAGACGTGCATGCAGTGGATGGCGAGTTCGTGGAGATCCTGGCGCCGGCATCTCCGTGGCAGCACGTGCGGCTGATCGGGGAGGATATAGTCGCCACTGAAATGGTATTGCCCGAGGGACACGTACTGCGGCCTATCGATCTCGGTGCCATACTGGCAGCGGGCGTCACTAGGGTGCTTGTAAGGAAAAAGCCGGTGGTGGCCATCATCCCCTCAGGCAGTGAACTGGCCGAACCCGGCGAGGCGCTCGCTCCCGGCCAGATCCCCGAGTTCAACTCCGCAGTGCTGGCCGCCTATGTCACAGAGTGGGGCGGGGTGCCTCACGTGATGCCTCCCGTACGCGATGATAGGGAGCAAATCCGCTGGCGGATCACGGAGGCGATAGCGCAGTGTGATATCGTTGTGGTGAATGCCGGTTCTTCTGCAGGTACGGAGGACCATACGGCGGAGGTATTCCGGGAGCTCGGCCACGTGGTTGTTCACGGCGTGGCGTTAAAGCCGGGAAAGCCGGTGATATTAGGCTACGCATCAGGGAAGTGCCTAATGGGTATACCGGGATACCCGGTCTCAGCGGCGCTGACCGCATCGCTGTTTTTGAGGCCGCTGATCTACAGGTTTCTCGGGATACCGGAACCTGAAACCCAGCGGGTCCACGCTGTGCTGTCCCGCCGGGCCGTGTCGTCTTTAGGCGTTGAGGAGGTTGTGAGGGTCAAACTGGGAGAGGTGGGGGGCAGGCTGGTTGCCGTGCCTATTGCGAGAGGGGCCGGACTTGTCACCTCGATGGTACGGGCAGACGGACTCTTGCGCATTCCAAGGCTGTCAGAAGGGATAGAAGAAGGGGCAGAGGTGAGCATCGAGCTTTTGCGCCCACTCCAGGAGATCAGGGACACCGTGGTTGTGGTGGGCAGCCATGATATGACCCTTGACCTGCTTGCCAGCCTCATGAGACGCTATTACATCGGTTCGGGGTTATCCTCCGCTCACGTGGGGAGCCTTGGGGGGTTACTCGCGATACGAAAGGGGGAGGCCCACGCTGCGGGAGTGCACCTCCTGGATGAGGACACCGGGGAATATAACATTTCGTGGATCCGGCGCATCCTGAAAGGCAAAAGAACCGTGCTTATCAAGCTGTTCGGCCGGACGCAAGGACTCATTGTCCAAAAGCACAATCCAAAGGGGATAAAGGATTTTGACGACCTTTTGCGCGAAGATGTGGTGTTCGTCAATAGGCAACGCGGTGCCGGAACGCGCGTGCTGCTTGACTACCACTTAAAGAGACTTGGGCTCGATTCGTCACTGATCAAAGGTTATGATAGAGAGGAGTTCACTCATATGGCTGTCGCTGCTGCGGTTGCTTCAGGTGAGGCGGACACTGGCCTTGGAATACTGGCAGCAGCAAGGGCGCTCGACCTGGGGTTCATTCCGCTAGCTGACGAGGATTACGACCTGGCCGTTCCGTGGGATGCATATGAAGAACCGAAAGTTCAGAAGATGCTCGATACAATGCGCAGGGAGGAGTTCAAAAGGGCAGTGCTCGCCCTGGGAGGTTACGCGCTGAACCGCCTGGGAGAAGAGATCGTCATCGACACGGGGGGAGACGGTTGAAGGACGCCTGGGGAAGAGAAATCGATTACATGAGAGTGTCCATAACAGACAGGTGCAACCTGAGATGCCGTTACTGCATGCCTGAGAGCGGCCTTGAGATGAAATGCCACGAAGACATTCTGTCCTATGAGGAAATGCTCGATATCCTGTCTGTGGCTGTATCTTTGGGCTTTCGGCATTTCCGCGTGACAGGTGGAGAACCGCTCGTGAGGAGGAATGTCGTGTCCTTCTTAGAGCGGCTTTCCCGCATACCCGGCGTGGACGACTTGTCTTTAACCACAAACGGTGTCTTGCTGTTCGATATGGCGAAGGACTTGAAAAAGGCGGGAGTGCACAGGGTGAACATCAGTCTTGACACGCTTCGCCCGGCACGTTTTGCCGAGATTACCCGCGGAGGCGACTGGAGACGGGTGTGGATGGGGCTTGAGCGGGCACTCGAGGTGGGCTTTGACCCGGTCAAGATCAATGTAGTCGCAGCGAGAGGGATAAACGACGACGAATGGGAAGATTTCGCCCGGCTGACTCTGGACATGCCGGTGCACGTACGGTTCATTGAGATCATGCCTCTGGGTCAGGGAGAGTCCTGGGTAGACAGGTTTGTTTCCGCAGGCGAAGTTCTCGCGAGGCTCATGCGCATGGGAGAAATCCAGCCCGTACACGTGGCCGGAGGCGGACCTGCACGGTATGTGAGGCTAAAGGGGGCGAAGGGCAGCATCGGTGTGATCTCAGCCATTTCGCAGCACTTTTGCTCTGATTGCAACAGGATGAGGCTCACGGCTGACGGAAAGCTAAGTCCCTGCCTTGCATCAGGGGAAGAAGTTGACCTCTTGTCTGCCTTAAGGGGCGGTGCGGGCCCGGAAGAGCTGGGCGCGCTTTTTGAGAAAGCAGTTCTTATAAAGCCTGCGCGCCATACTATGGAACCTTGTAAGAAAGGCGAAGGGATGGTTTCCGAAAGGAAGATGTACAGGCTCGGAGGGTGAGTATGGAAAGGTTTTCGCATCTTGATGAATCGGGGAAAGCGGTCATGGTGGAAGTGGGCGAAAAGCCCGAGACCGTACGGGAGGCCGTGGCGAGAGGCCGCGTGCTCATGAGGCGCGAGACGCTGGAAGCCATCTCTCACGGCACGGTGGCCAAGGGTGATGTATTCGCGGTAGCGCGGCTGGCTGGTATCATGGCCGCCAAATCCACCGCCTCTTTGATCCCTCTCTGCCACCCGGTCCAGCTTACAGGTGTCCAGGTCGACTTCAGACCCGCTCCGGACCTGGGCGCCGTTCTTATCGAGGCTAGGGCAAGAAGCGTGGGGCGCACCGGGGTGGAGATGGAGGCGTTGACTGCAGTGTCGGTGGCTGCGCTCACGATATATGACATGTGCAAGGCGGTGGACCGCGATATGATGATAGACTCCGTACGGCTGGTCCTGAAGACTGGCGGAAAAAGCGGAACATATACTCGTGCGGGAGAAAGCGGGGTGTAACAGAGTGAAAGCAGGTATCCTCACGGCCTCTGACAAGGGTGCCCGGGGCGAAAGGGAGGACCGGTCCGCACACGTGATAAGAGAGCTGCTGACTGCGGTTGGGTTTCAAGTGGAAGACTACCAGGTTGTACCCGACGAGTACAGCATCATCAAACGGATGCTCGTCAGGATGTGCATGGACGGCCTGGACCTGGTGGTGACTACCGGGGGCACGGGTCTTGGACCCAGGGACGTGACGCCTGATGCGACGCTATCGGTGGTGGAAAAGATCGTGCCAGGGATAGGCGAAGCGATGAGAGCCGCCAGTTTGGCCAAGACACCGCATGCCGTGCTTTCGCGCGCTGTGGCGGGCGTGAGAGGAAAGACGCTTATAGTGAACCTACCCGGCAGCCCGGTGGCATGCCGCGAGTGTCTTGAGGTGATAGTGGCTGCTCTTCCACACGCTGTATCCGTGCTTCGGGGCGAGGTATCCGAGTGCTCAAGGCTGAGGGAGGACAAAGACGAAGAATCGGGGAACAAAGATACATGTTGATACAACAGCGGGGGTGAGGGAGTTTGAGTTGGCAACCGGAATCGGACCTGCAGGAGGTCCTGCTGACCGAAGCGCAGATCAAGGCACGTGTAGCTGAAATGGCAAGACAGATAACCAGGGACTACGAGGGACGACACATCCTCCTGATCGGTATACTGAAAGGCGCAGTGATGTTTTTGGCGGACCTAGTGCGGGAGCTCGGGGTAAAAGCGAGCATAGATTTTATTGCAGTATCATCCTACGGCTCGTCTACCAAGAGCTCGGGAGCCGTCAGGATCCTGAAAGACCTCGACTCCTCCATAGACGGCAAGGACGTTCTGGTTGTGGAAGACATCGTAGACACCGGTTTGACTCTGCAGTACCTAGTCAATACGCTGAAGGCGCGAAAGCCAAGAAGCCTCAAGCTAGCTGCTCTGCTGGATAAGCCATCAAGACGCAAAGTGGACGTGAATGTGGACTACCTGGGGTTTCAGATCCCGGATGAGTTCGTCGTAGGCTATGGTCTCGACTTCAATGAGGACTACAGGCACCTCCCGTACGTTGCGGTCCTGAAGCCTGAGTTGTACAGGGAGGTGGATTGAGTGGATACGGGGTTCAGGCACGGAGTGATCGTTATCGATTTCGGCGCGCAGTACTCGCAGCTGATCGCGAGGCGCGTCAGAGAAGCGCACGTATACTGCGAGATAGTGCCCTGGGACGTAACGCTCGAGGAGCTTGGGGCCAAGCACCCTGCCGGCATCATCCTGTCGGGCGGCCCTGCAAGCGTATACGGTGAGGGTGCGCCGGCATGCGATCCCGGTGTATTCAAGATGGGCGTCCCTGTGCTCGGGATATGCTACGGCATGCAATACATGGTATACGCGCTCGGAGGACGAGTGAGCAGGGGGGACAGGAGGGAATATGGTAAGGCGTTTATAAGCGCGGAAGCGTCCGGGCTATTTGATGGCGTTGATACCACTAAGCAGGTGTGGATGAGCCACGGAGACAGGGTGGATGTCCTTCCGCCCGGTTTTGTACCAACCGCCTGCACCGAGTCTTGTCCCATCGCGGCGTGCCGTGACGAGTCAGGAATGCTACTTGGACTGCAATTCCACCCGGAGGTGGTACATACAGCGGAAGGCAGGAAGATCCTCGAGAACTTCCTGTATCGCATTTGCGGACTTCAGCCCGAGTGGACCATGAAATCCTTTATCGATCATGTGGTGCCTGAGATCCGTGCAAAGGTGGGGAACGACCGCGTCATATCCGCCCTGTCCGGCGGTGTGGATTCTTCCGTGGCCACCACGCTGGTACATCGGGCAGTGGGTCCCCAGCTGAAGAGCATTTTCGTTAATCACGGGCTTTTGCGCAAGGGAGAAGCGGAGCAGGTGGTCAAGACCTTCAGGGATCTGGGAATGGAACTCATTTACGTGGATGCCAGCGAGCGGTTCCTGAACAGGTTGGCAGGAGTGACGGATCCCGAGAAGAAGCGGAAGATCATCGGAGAAGAGTTCATACGCGTGTTCGAGGAGGAAGCGGCAAACCTCGGCCAAGTCAAATACCTTGTGCAGGGTACTTTGTATCCGGATGTCATAGAAAGCGGCACCAGGACTGCAGCTGTGATAAAGAGCCACCACAACGTGGGAGGTTTACCCGAGAAGATGGATCTCGATCTAATCGAACCTCTGAGGGATCTGTTTAAGGATGAAGTGCGTGCTCTTGGGGAAGAACTGGGCTTGCCCAAGGAGATCATCTGGAGACAGCCCTTCCCGGGCCCTGGACTGGCGGTCAGGATCATCGGGGAAGTGACGCCGGACAAACTTTCCGTTCTCAGGGAGGCGGACTACATCGTCCGGGATGAAATCGCCAGGGCAGGGTTGGACAGGGAGATCTGGCAATACTTCGCCGTGCTGACTGCGGGCAGGAGCGTAGGTGTTATGGGTGACGAGCGGAGCTACGGTTATACCCTGGCCATAAGAGCAGTGACCAGTGAAGATGGTATGACTGCAGATTGGGCGAGGATCCCGCTTGATGTTCTTGAGCGTATGTCGACTCGTATCACGGGAACAGTGAAGGACGTAAACAGGGTGGTTTATGATATTACCTCAAAGCCGCCAGCGACTATCGAGTGGGAGTAGCGGAAGAACTCGTTCGGTTGCAACTGTGGGTACCTCTTCTGTCATTGAAGGGTCGCTTTCGTTCGAAGTCGACACCTGAATGCTAACAGGGAGGTACATACTTTCTTATGATGCTTTGCCTCCTGCCGGTTAGCTCTTTGATAGTGCAGCTATGCAGCTTCCACGAATTACGTAAATGGAAGGGTCTCTCGCGATGAATTGCCAACGCCTTATCAGCATTCCGTACGCCAGGCTCGCTTTTTTAGACATTACCCCACGGCTGCAGAGTGGATCCCGCGCCTCAACACGCAGGTGACGCGGGTCCGGTCTGATTCGGAGGCTGTTCATGGAAGCATTCCCGATGCATAAACCCCTCTCTGCCCGGGGGCCTGGACATCCGCCTTCCCGAAGTACCCCAAATCACCAAGTCATGCTGTCCGAGTGGCCTGAAGCGATGTGACAGACAGAATTTGTTCCTGTGTCCCACGATGAGAAGCGGAGCGACCCTGGGTTCGCGGCGGGTTGAGTTGAAGAGCATTCTCTACGGATTTGGAGAATGCTATTGTTTCATCCGGCACTAGTCCTCTCCTGTGCTCAAACGTGACCCATAATCATATCGAATCCGCTGGTCTTATGGACGAGCGTCGCCAGGGAATCGAGCGCTCGCAGACCACCCAAATTTGTGGAGTTCACATATGTACATGTGATTGCTAAAATGGGAGTGGACACGGCATAACGAAGCTGGAGGCAGAGTCGGCAGTATGAAGTAACTATGCGGCCAATATGATGGGGGGAGATGGCGGTGGACTGGGGCAATGTGCCGGAATTGCTTTCCGTACTGGAGTTCCGGGGCTTGGTCGTCTCGTTTTTGATGACTGCCTTCATCGTGTGGATAGTGATACGGGGTCGGCTTTCAGGCCAGTGGAAGGAAAGAGTCCGGCGCGCGTTGTTCCTTGTCCTCGTTGCAACGGGTGCTGCCGCTTTCTTACCATCCATCGCCAACGTACAGGTGCCCCTGCAAAGAACGGTCAGCGCATGGGTCCTGTCTAACGTAGCGTCTGCCAATCCGCTCGTGATCTATGCACCCGCAGTACTTGTTTCAGGGGTGGTTCAGGAGTCTACCAAACTGTTAATTGCCGTGCTGGCGTTTCGTATGCTGACAGCAAGACATAACCCCCTTTCGGCGAATACCGCTATTACCTTGGGAGTATATGTCGGGGCCGGATACGGTGGTTTTGAGGCGTGGCTGGTCCTTTCCTACGTTTTCGGTGCCGTTGCTGTACCCGCTGCCAGCATTGCCGTATCTGCGCTGGAACGTCTCGCTGCGGTTGCATTTCACGTGGGAGTTGCAGGCCTGGTATGGTATTTCTGGTACCGGGGGACAGTCCTCACGAAGATCCTGTCCTGGCTGGGTGGCTCGCTGTACCACAGCTTGCTCAACTACGGCATAGTACTGTTGCAGGCAGGGGTATTCTCCATTACAGCCTTGTACTTCTTTTTAATGGTGGGTTCAGGCGCAGCCGTCTATTATCTGAGAAGAAGGCTGGTGATGACTGATGAGCAGGAGATATCCTAACTGGATACTGGTGCTAACGGCAGGCGTGCTGCTGTTTTTGTTGGCGGGGTGCGGGAAGCCCCAGCAGGTGCAACTCAGAATCCCCTGGCAACCCGGGGAGACGAGCGTATTCCAGCTGGAGCAAAAGGGCGAGGTCCTGGGTACCATAACGCTTCACGCCGGGAAGGAGGACGGGAACTGGACGATCACGAGCACTACCGAAATCCCATCGGCCAACTTCACCGAGAGAACTTCCGTGCTCGCGGACAAGGACACGCTGGTACCTGTACGCACGGACTTTGAGCGGAACGCTCCGGGCGGGACAGCCACCTATGTCGCGCTGTACAAGAGGGACAGGGTGAATATCGATGCGCAGCTACCCGAAGGAACTCAGAACGTGTATATCCGGCTCCCTTCTCCGCCTTATTACGATAACGAACAGTTCACCATGCTGCTGCGGACAATGCCACTCAAGGAAGGGTGGAAGGGCACGTTCAACGTCATCGTGACCCGTACTGCAGGAAAGACCCAGCTCACCGTCGAGGCCGTGGGGAAAGAAACCGTTCGCACACAGGCCGGGGAATTTGTATGCTGGAAGGTGGATATAAGGGGGATCGGGCAATCGGCGTGGATAGAGGTGGACAGTCCCCATCGGCTTGTGAAATATGAGAACCAGGGCGCTTCCACCGTTCTTACCCTTGTAGAATATAAGCAGGGAGGCCATGTCTGAAAGGTGCACGGACTCTGTGTGTCTTCGCCTCCGGCCGCGGGATAGGTGTGCCTAATCTGGCCGTGCTGCTGTTGCTGGTTGCGGCTCGGTGCAGTGTGACCATGTCGAGTGCCACGAACGCAGCTATGCCGCCTATGGAAAGCCAGCCAACCCAGTCTGCCAGCTTGACGGCCGGCGGTTTCCCTGTGCCGAGAGGCACATCGGCGATTAGAACGGCTGGTACTGGCTCCGGGGTCAAGGCCCTCCGGAGGATGCGGCCGTAGGGATCCACTATGACCAAGCCGAAGCCCACGTCCGCCTTTACCATACTGACACGGTTTTCAATCGCGCAGAACACAAGAGGTGAGTGTAGTGCTTGGACGCAACAGCAGGCCAGTCGAAAGAAGGCACCGCGACTATCTGCGCACCGTTTTTGACTACTTTGCGTGCGGTATCAGTAAAATCCATATCATAGTATATAATCGTCCCCACTTTACCTAGTTGTGTATCGTAAACAGAGTACATTCCATGTATGATGCTCGTCTCTCCTCCCAAGGTCACAGGGTGATCCTTGCCGAAAACATCGAGGAACTCACTCTGTGGCGTGAGGACTGTCGCCTCATTGCGCAGCCCCTCCGGAGTCTGTACAGCATAACCAATAAGCAGGTAAGCCCCGGTTTCGGATGCCAGTTCTTGGAGTTGCGCAGTTTTCTCCACAGACGGGTCAAAGGGCAGGGCCGGTCTGAGGAGTGCTTCATCATTCTTCACTCTTATTGCTGGGTGAATGGACCCGACGCGCACCTGCTGAGGCGGGTTCTGCAATAAAGCTATGCTCAACCCCGCCCAGAGTACGAGGACGAGCACTCGGGATACAAGGGCGTTTCGTATCCGGTTCCGGTTTAAGGGAATCAAGCCCGCATCCAACAACACAAAAATGGTCCGACAGGAAAATCGATCCCTGGGCCAGCACATAATTAGTGACAATGATGATGAAGGTCAGGCCATACACACCAAAGACGCTAACAGGCTGGATCAACCAGGTCTGCTCAAACACGCGTACGAGACGAAGCCCCAGCTACCGACTACTGGGAGGAGCCCGCGGATCGTCTCAACTCCTGTCCAGATCACCGGCCCGTGCAGGACAAACCACCGGTAACCTGTACGCTGGTGGAAGGCTCTGTCTCCCCTGCTCATGAGCCGGGCCGCGACGGCGATGAAGAAAGGGAGCTTCTCCATCATCCAATTGCCGGTGAATATTCCGTGCAGGTAGCCCCAGAAGAAGCCACCTACGCCTATGCCATATGCCAGCCAAGACAGGCGCTCCGGCATCACACGCTGCTGGGAGACCATCATGGGCACGAGGCCAACCCATATGAGCGGCCAGAAGCTATGAGGCGGGAAGCCGAGTACCAACAGGACCGAGCTCAGGGCAGACAGCGCTATCCCTGCAAACAACCTCGGGCAGAAGGCGCCAGGGCGCTGATAGGCAGAGCACATTCATTGATAATTCCCTTCTATGTGTATTAGTGGGTCTATAGGGACTTCTTGAACGCTGTGTTACATCCTTTTCTGGGGTGTGCAGGCAATCGCCCGAAGGTCTGGGTGTTTCCTGAACGCGCCTCTTGGCCAAGGAGAGCAAGATTGGCAACGCAAGCAAGACGTATATCGCCATCGCTTTCATTTATGGAGTCATCGAGTTCCAGTTAAGGTAAAGGCTAAGCTCAGACGGTCAGGCCTTGCGCTCAGAAGTTCAAAGACGGTAGAATAGCCATTTGGGGGTATAAGATGAACCTGGTTCACCTCATTATTGCGTTTGGCGCAATTGTCCGCCTACGAGGTCACCGCATGATCCGCGAAGGACTGTGGGGGGAACTGGTTGTTTTCTCAATTCTCATCCTACTTGGACTTGCAGTCAGCATCCCCCAGATCATTCGGTATTTCCGTGCCGAACCCTACGAGGGGTATTGAGTATCTCACCAGAAGACTGATGATGCTGCCAAAAAAGCGGTGCACGAAGAATCAGGATGCCCTGTTACATTCCTTACTCGTCCTGCTCCGCTGTGCCAGGACCAACATCATGGCGCCTGCCAGAACGCCGGCGCCCCCCAGCAATTGGGTCAGGCTCAAACGTTCTGAAAACAGGAGGGCAGCGAAGCCTACTGTCACGAGCGGTTCTATCATGCTGAGTATAGAAGCCCGCGTCGAACCGATCAGTTCGAGGCTCCTGAAGAACCCGAACACGGCAAGGAGCGTTGAGAACACTATGATGCCTGCGATGGGCAGCCACGCTCTCGGGTGAAAACCAAAATCGAGCGTGGATGTGACCAGACCCATGCACAGGAAGGAAAGTGAAGCGAAAAGGGAAACGAACGCGCTCATGACGACCGGGTGCAGCTCTTTCACGACCCGGTTGCCGAGGACGATGTAAACTGAGTATACGGTTGCGGCTCCGAAGGCCGAAAGCACTCCGCGTATGTCAATTGACCTGAAAGAAGTGCCGAGCACCAGGATGAGACCTGCGAACGCCACACATATGGAAGCGATGATCTGCCGCGAGGGTTTCTCCTTTTCCACGGCTGCGGATAGGATCGTGACAAGGATCGGATAAGTATAGATCAAAAGGGCGGTTAAGGACGCAGGTATGAACCTGATGGCCAGGAAGTAAAATGCTGCCTGTGCCGTATAGAGGATGCCGCCTAGAAGAAATAGCGCAAGAAACTGAAAGCGGCTGAGTAAGAACCCATCCTTGATCCTCATGAACGTATATACGAAAAACACCAGGGCGGCGAAGGCAAAGCGCAAAAAGAGAATGGTATTTATTCCGAGGTTGTACACATACGCGTAAAGGCCGAAAATGGGCATCAGCCCGAATCCTGCGGCAGAGGCCAGTGCAAAGAATACTCCTACATAGAAACGGCTCATTTACTGTCACCTACCTGTCAACGAACAAACCTGCAGATACTTGTTATGATTCTACTCTGGAAAAGGAGTACCTTCTGAGAGCATCTTGGGAAGATCAAAACCAACTGGCAACAGGGTTTCCGGAAAGACCGTGGGTGACTTGTACGGATTGCCTCCGGGTCTTATGGCATCACCTGCCTCTTGTCAGTACTTTTTGAAGGACCGCGCCTCTACGGCAAGCATAGAGGATGATCAATCAATGCCTGTAGGAAGATTCATGATGTGGTAGCATAAGAATTGGAACGCTTCATTTCGGTCATACTGAGAAAGCCAAAGGGAGGGAGCATCAGAATGGAAAGTGCAACGATCTATACCAAAGATGGCTGCCCTTACTGCAGGCGGCTAATGGAAGAGATGAAGTCCAAGGGCATGGAATTCAAGGAGATTAACGTTTCCCACGACACGCGCGCTCTCAAAGAAGTCAAGGAGAAGTACGGCGCAACCCGCGTTCCCGTCCTGGTGCAGGGGGATCGTGTCACTATTGGCTACAAGGGCATGGGGTGAGGCATCTGATCCGGGCCGTGAGCCCGCTGGATTGCAGGGATGCAGTGTCACGCCACAGGGGTGACTTTTACTGATCGCACGGCCGTGAGACGGTACCGTGTCTGCGGGAGAGCGGCTGCGTCAGGTCAGTGACACAAGCAGTAAAAGAAGAGCAATAGAGGGCGCGCTGGAGTTCTTCAAAGAGTTCCTCACACCCTGGGTATGTGCCCACTTGCGCGTGGGCATGGCACCCGGGGCCTTGTTTTTCTCGCACCGCACTGTTGCTGCGCGCGAATTTCGGCTTCCGGCTGTTTGGGTTAAAGCCTCATGTCACGGCACAGGTTAAGTCCCTTTACCCCCAAAACAGACCGAGGGATTAGCTCAAGACAGGCCCTCAAGCGGTTTAACGCTGCTTCCCGGGTTCATGCTTTCTGGAAGAGATGCATTGACTGCTTTCCAGAGTCGGCTGTACTATATGAATATATAGGAATATAGTTATATGGAGTGAGCGTGGATGAAAACCGTGGATTACAGGGTCTCCGAGGTTTTCAGGGCAATGTCTCATCCCACAAGGATCGCCATCTTAGATATGCTGAAAGGCGGGCCGTTATGTGTGTGCCAGATATACCCCGCACTCGGATTGGATCAGTCCATCACCTCAAAGCACCTTGGGGTTTTGCGGAGCCAGGGCATTATACGCGGGCGGAAAGAAGGCCTGAAGGTGACATATGAGATCACTGATGAAAGGTACCTCCAAGTGCTCGAAGCGGTAAAGGAAATCCTGAAACGGCAATGGTACCTTGAAGGAAAGATGTGGAACGACAGCGGCAAAGACAGATAGCTTAGATATCCGGAGGGACCTGATCAATGAAAGAGTGGCAGAAAGTTATAGTTATTGTAGGGGTGTTTCTCGCGGCATATTTCGTACCCTTTGACTCCCCGAGGGTCAGCGGGGCCATACTCGAGGCATTTTTGATGTTGCACGAGTATGCGCGTGAGCACGTGCTTTTTTGTCTTGTGCCCGCTTTCTTCATAGCCGGAGCCATATCCAACTTCATCTCCCAGGCTGCGGTCATCCGGTACTTCGGGGGAGGCGCCAAAAGGTGGGTGGCGTATTCAGTAGCAGCGGTATCCGGCGCGGTCCTCGCGGTATGCTCCTGCACGGTGCTGCCGCTGTTTGCGGGGATCTACCGCAGAGGCGCGGGGCTTGGCCCTGCCGTCGCCTTCCTGTATTCGGGGCCTGCCATTAACGTGCTGGCGATCATCCTCACCGCGCGCGTGCTCGGGTGGCAGATGGGCGTTGCGAGGGCCCTTGGAGCCGTGTTGTTTTCGATAGTAATTGGTCTCATCATGGCGTTTATTTACAGGAAAGGGGAAGCCGAGCGGGCGACAGTCTCGAGAAAGAACGCTGCCTCTGCAGGTCCGGACGAACGGACACCGCTGCAGACCTTGACCTATTTTGCCACGCTCGTTGGTATCCTGGTCTTCGCGGCCTGGGGAAGACCGGCAGAGCCTGTCGGGTTTTTCAACGCCGTTTTCCAGGTAAAGTGGTATATCGTAGCAGTCTTGCTCGCGGCTTTGGCATACGAGGTTACCCGCTGGTTCGGGCGCGAAGACCGTGAGGAATGGGTTTTGGCGACGTGGAGTTTTGCCAAGCAGATCCTGCCGCTTCTGTTTGCAGGAGTACTCGTAGCGGGTGCGCTGATGGGCAGGCCCGGTACCGATGCCGGGCTCATACCCTCTGCGTATATCAGTTCCCTTGTCGGCGGCAACTCATTATTCGCGAATCTCCTGGCCTCGGTAGTAGGCGCCTTTATGTACTTTGCCACCCTGACCGAGATTCCCGTTCTTCAGGGGCTGCTCGGGTCCGGGATGGGAGCCGGTCCTGCACTGGCCCTGCTCCTGGCCGGACCTGCGCTGAGCCTGCCCAACATGCTGGTTATAAGGAGCGTGCTTGGTACTCAGAAGACGCTGGTGTTTGTACTTTTGGTCATCGCGATGGCTACCTTTTCCGGCATGTTATTTGGTATGCTGGTAGGCTAAATCAACCGGAGGTGAGCTGAGGTGAAAATTGAAGTACTGGGTCCGGGCTGTCCAAAGTGCTTCAGCCTGATGAGAAACGCGCAGGCCGCTCTATCAGAGCTCGGAGTGGACGCAGAGCTGGTGAAGGTTACCGATATCAACCGGATCGCTGACTATGAGGTCTGGGTTACTCCTGCGCTCGTCATCGACGGAGTGGTGAAGGTGTCCGGAAGAGTGGCGACAAAAGATGAGATCAAATCATGGCTTTCAGCATGTATCAACGGATAGGGTTTTGACTGAATAGACGCAGGACGATAAGATTTGACCTTCACGAAGAACTTCACTCGGAGGTCTCCTTGGTTGGCAGAGGACCGGGGGGCCTCCTTATTGGTATGACCGTACAGTAAGCTACCTTCCGGGACCAGCGCGAGACGCCGTCTGAACACTGGACGGTGAGTTTGACCAGGGAGTCTGGACGAATCAGGTTCAGGTACGGCAGCCTCCTATTCACGGGATACTGGTGCAGAAAACATCTGCGGAAGGAAAGGCAATCTCGTGCCGGCCGGGAGAGCCAGTTGAAACTCCGTGATAGCTGCAGGTGAGAAACGTCCTACCGACCTTGCAACTACAGCTAATTATTCACATCCAGAAACACCTTTCTGAAAATCAGGCCTGTTTGGACTTGACGTGAGTAGTGTAGGGTTATATAGTGGTAATGGAGGTGATCCAATGGAAAGACTGCTGACAGCCCACGAGTTGGCGGAGGTTTTGAACTTGTCGGTAGACACTGTCTGGAGGTACACGCGGCAGAAGAAGATACCTGTCGTGGAACTGGGAGAAAGGCAATACCGGTATGACAAGGAAGCTGTCCTTTCAGCGCTTTCAAAGGGGATGACGCGCGTAAGCGAAGAGCAGCCCATATACTACCCTACAGACGGGTTCACCTACGAAGATTACTTAAAGATCCCGGAAGAGCCGGGGTACCGGTTCGAGATTCTCGAAGGGATGTTAGTGAAGGAGCCATCGCCTTCGCTGCATCATCAGCGGGTGCTCTTTACACTTTCCCGTCAATTAGCGGAATTCTTCGAAAGCGTTGACCCTGAGGGCGAGGTTTTCGTTGCCCCGGTTGATGTTACACTAACGGACCGCAGCGTGCTTCAGCCGGACATCCTGTTTGTTTCCAGCGCCCGGAAGGCGATCATACTGAAGGAGCGTATCAACGGTGCCTGTGACCTGGTGGTGGAGGTCCTGTCGCCAACGAATCGGACGAAAGATCGCATACGAAAGATGGAGATATACCGGAAGGCGGAGGTCCCCCACTATTGGATGGTAGACCCTGAGGATGACATCTTTGAGATGTTTATGCTGAAGGAAGGTCACTACACCCTGATAGCTTCAGGCGGTCCGGGTGATACCCTAACCCATCCAGAATTCCCGGGGCTACGTCTCGACCTTAACAGGATATTTCGCCGACCCTGCCCATGAGCGAGTCAGGCTCTCCCAGATATGACGTGAGAGACGTAGTTCGGCCTTCATGCCCATGCGACAGTTCCCATATAGCGGGCGCGTTCTTGATCAGTCAGTTTGAGACGTTCGGAAGAACGCACCTCCGCAAGCAAAGAATGAACCCATTTTTGTGCAGCCTTTCCTGCAACTTTTTGCCAGCAGTTTCGTCAAAAGGTAGGGCAAAAGAGACGCTTGTGCCGATGACCTGGACACGCTGGATAAAAGGAGCGAGAAGTCTACCTGGAGGTGTTTCCATAAAGCGTTGGACAGTTCTGTCTTCTGTCCTTTTGCTGGCCATTCTCCTCGGCCGTACGACTGCGCCTGCGGCAGAGGACGCGATGCTCAGGATCATTCTCGACGGACGGGAGGTACAGATGAATACGGCGCCTTTGGTCCTGAAACTCTGCGATATGGTTACCCGGGGGGAAATCAGAACTGTTATCGTTGCCCACAGGGATCGCCTGGTGCGGTTCGGCTTTGAATTTTTTGAAGGTCTGTTTACCACTTGCGAGAGAGCCCCTTGCTTTTGGCCTTGCCGCATTCGTTCGGCCCAACTAGCTGATCATCGCGAGTGTAGATCTGAGCGCAGATGAACCGGTGGCAGTAGACGCATATCTGGGAGCGGGCGACAACATCTACGTCTCTCGGTCCAACATGTACGTGGCTGTCACTGGTTATGAGGCGGCCGCCGGGTTCCGAGCACCTCGAGTCAGCACGCAGGTCTACCGCTTCGCGCTTAAACAAGGGCGCCTCGAAAGCAACGGTATGGGTAAAGTGCCGGGGACTGCCCTCAATCAGTTTTCCATGGACGAATACGAAGGCTACTTCCCGTATCGCCACTACCGTGGTTGAAGATACCTCGAAAAACAACGTATACATCCTCGACAAATATCTGGACATATCAGCAGAGATCACAGATATTGCGCCTGGCGAGGTCATCTACTCAGCGCGCTTTGTGGAAACAGAGGCTACCTTGTGACGTTCCGGACTGTTGACCCACTCTTCGTCATCGATCTTGAAATCCCCGAAGGTGCTAGGCGCACTCAAAATACCAGGGTTCAGCAACTATCTGCACCCGTACGACAGCGAACACCTCCTCGGGTTTGGTAAGGACACCAAGTTGCGTTGTTTGATGTAAGCGACGTCACCGCCCCAATCGAGAAGTTCTCGGTCAAGATCGGCGGCCGAGGCAGCACTTCAGAACTCCTATATAACCATAAGGGGCTGTGGTTTGACGCTTAGGGACAGCTCCTGGCATTCCGGATGAGGTCAGAAAGGACAGCGCCGACCTGTTCACCTGCGGAGATCTGCTGTTCAAAGGGGCGTACCTCTACCGGATAGACCCGTCGTACGGTTTTGTGCTTCGCGGGCAGATATCGCACTGGACGGACGAAGATTACCTAGAGGCGGGCTACTGCTGGGGCTACGGCGACAGGGACATACAACGGATCATGTTCATCGACGACACCCTCTACACTCTCTCTTTCGGAGTGATCAAAGCCAACCACCTCAGGGATCTAACAGAGGTCGGGCGAGTGGTCATCCCCTAAATGAATGTGCATTCTGTGACGATTGGGGCAGATGACTGCTATTGAAGCAGGCCGCCGGCCCCCGGCGGCCTCACGCCTCGATCCGCAGGAAACGCTTGATGGCGTACGCGGCGACAAAACCGTACACGATGGACGCTGCCATACTTGAAAGGAGAGTAGGAAGCAGCATGTCCTTTGCTGCTCTGACGAAATGCCGCAATACTGCTATAGCAAAAACCCAGTATATAAGCCCATAGAACAGCCCAATAACCCAGGGAAGCATTTTGCCTATCTGCTTGATATTGTCAAGGACGTACCAGAGCAGATAGCCCGCGAGCTGGCCGACGAGCACAAAGTACACTATGGCACGGAAATTGACCCGTATATCCGTCACAAACATGCCAAGGGCAGCCGCAAGCAGAAGGACTCCGCCCTGAGCGAGAGATGCGAGGAAAAACCCGATTGAATACGTTAGGTACAAGATCAACCCCCCTTCTTTAAGTTTGGTACCGGGGCGCCGAGAATATAAGGCAAAATGGAAAAAGCAGGCGAAAATGCACGGGAAACGTGCAGGATGGCAGGGCGTACACCTCGAGGTTACCTGGTTGCGATCAGGTTCAGGATGGTGATGACCACCATGCCGCTGCCCATGGCGAAGAATCCGTTCTTGTACCGGGCTGCGAACATCGCGGAGACCAGGCCTGGAACAACAAGTGCCGTTAGAATACCGACAGGGATGAAGCGGAGTCCCCTCATCACAAAACCGGGCAGAGAGACCCTGTTTGCAAGCACCAGGAAGCTAATTCTCGTCAGGCAGGTGACCGCTGCCATTCCAGCGATTATCACTGCGATTTCTGTCCGCATAGCTCTTTGTCACACCTCCTGCCACCGCGGCGAATCTGCTACGACGACGTACCACTTGCCTGGGAGTAACTGGCTGACTGCCAGCGCAACCAGGGCTGATGTACCAAAACAAGCCCAGGACAGTCTGTCCTTGAGCTGAGGGATCAGAAGTCCTATAAAAGCCCCGAAAAAGGCAAAATCCAATCCATAACGGGAAGGCTCGCTGACCAGATGCTTTATCGCGCTTTGTGCGGAAGTGCTCAAAACCCAGGTCGAAAACGTGACAATACCCGCACCCGGGAGATGAGCAGCGCTGCCGCCAGCCTGCCTGGACCTGGTGATCGTAACCGCGTACGACTCATCGTTGATAAAGTACGCCAGAAGCGAATGTCTCTTCAAATGCGGGGCTAAAGATGCTCCCATCAACAGGTGCTTTAGGTTCAGTACAAAAGCGGTCAGGATCACCTGTCCCGCCGCTGTACCTGACTGTATCATGCTGATCGCTGCGAACTGCGCGGATCCCGCGCATACCCGAAGGACATCACGACCGTCTCCAACCAGCTAAGACCGCTCTGTCGTGCGAGTACGCCAAACACTAGCCCGTAGGCCAAGATGCTAACTGCTACAGGGATCCCGTCTTTGACCCCTGTGCCAAACTCTCTTGCAAGAGGTTCATGCTCGCCAGGTTTTATCATAATATATATACCGCCCCGTCGTTACAGTGAAGAGTTTGCGACCGTTCAGAGGCCTTCCCGTCACCTTGGTCTCCGTCCGCTTGCTTGATCCTTGCCACTGCTTCGATCGCCCTTTCGCTCAGATAAAAGTTACGCTTACCGATACACTTGCCTAGCGTTCCGCCTCCTCTTCTTTCAGGCGCCAGCTGATGCAGGATCTTGGGGTTTCATCACTAGTGCCTTTTTCGAACATATGGAAAGACAATTCCAACTTGTATTTTGAAGGCGAGGTCAGGCTGCATGCGGTTCAAGCACTAAAAACACGAATAGTACTACTGGGTAGAAAGTAGAACGTTCGTATTTTTGGTTGACCAACGTTCTTCCATCTGCTACTATATAGATGTAACCGCCAAAAACCCGAACGTTAAAGGTTTTAATAGGCGGCAAATCGCTTGAGGGATGGGAGGATATTATCGGTGCTGCTCGAGAAGCTGTTTCACATTAGAGAGCGCGGCTCGACCGTGAAGACCGAGATCGTCGCTGGCATCACTACGTTCATGACGATGGCCTACATCATCTTTGTCAACCCCTCTATTCTTAGTGCAGCAGGCATGGACTTCGGAGCAGTGATGACCGCGACCGCACTATCCGCCGGCCTTACCACCATTCTCATGGGCCTTTGCGTGAACTATCCGTTCGCGCTGGCCAGCGGAATGGGACTCAACGCATTCTTCGCATTCGTTGTGGCAGCAAAAGCAGGATGGCAAGCAGCTCTCGGTACGGTCTTTATTTCCGGCATCGTGTTCTTTCTGCTGGCCGTGGCCGGCGTGATCAACTGGATTGACGCGGCTGTGCCCGCCTCCCTGAAGAAAGCGGTGTCAGTGGGCATCGGTCTGTTCATCGCACTGATCGGTTTAAAGAACGCTGAGATCGTGGTGCCCAGCGAACCGACCCTGGTATCACTGGGACACCTGACCGAGCGGGGTCCGCTCCTTGCCATCATCGGGCTTGTCATCATAGGTATCTTGATGGCACGTAAAGTCCGGGGAGCGATGCTCCTTGGCATCCTCATCACCACTGCGATAGGCATTCCCATGGGTGTGGTGGACATATCCAATTTTGCCATATTCGGAGCCCCGGCCTCAATTTCCCCGGTCATGCTCCATATGGACTTGAAGGCCGCGCTGGGACTTGGCTTTATGACCATATTTGCGTTCGTGTTTGTCGACATGTTTGATACAATGGGTACTCTCATGGGCACCGCCGCCAGAACCAGGATGCTGGACGACCAGGGGAGACTTCCCAAGGTACGCGAAGCCATGCTGGTGGACGCAGTCGGCACCATGGGTGGCGCCATTCTTGGAACCAGCACCGTCACCACATACATCGAATCTGCAGCAGGTATCACTGAGGGAGGCAGGACCGGACTCACCTCCGTGGTAGTCGGTGTGCTGTTCTTGCTCTCTCTGTTCCTCGCGCCGCTGGCAGGCATAGTGCCCGGGCAGGCGACCGCGCCCGCTCTAGTCATCGTGGGCGTGCTGATGATGGGCGCGATAACGGGGATCGACTTTGAGGATATCACCGAGGCGCTGCCGGCGTTTATCACTATCATCATCATGCCGCTGGCATTTTCCATCGCTGACGGAATCGCTGCCGGCTTCCTGATGTACCCCATCGTGAAAGCTGCCGCGGGCAGAACCTCTGAAGTCAAGCCCTTCGTCTGGGTATTGGCGGTAATTGCTCTAGTACATTTCGCGCTCTGATCGGTGGATTGAGGGCGTCCGTTGGGCAGATGCTAGCCTTGCGGGCGCCTTTATAGAAACCCGCCCCTGAAAACCCACCCCCTTGTGGGGTGGGATGAAAGGGGCGTCGCCCGTTAGGGCGACTCAATGAGATACCCAAACACTTGTTCTCGTGATATAATTTGCCATGGAACGGAAAACAAACCATTGCGTCTGCAGCATCAATTACCACATCGTATTTTGTCCTAAGTACCGTTATAGGGTGATACTGGGTAAAATCGAGGAAGTGATTAAAAGTAGCATTGAGGAAACCTGCGATACTTACAGGTATACCCTGATTCAGATGGAAGCGATGCCGGATCACCTGCACGTCTTTCTTTCAGCCCCGCCAACCGTTGTCCCCAGAGAAATTGTAAGATGCCTTAAAAGTATCTCTGCCAACAGAGTATTTACCACATTCCCGTACTTCTGGGGCAGCGGTCTCTGGAGCAGGGCTACTATATTGGCACTGCAGGAAGTGTCAGTGCCGAAACTATCCGCAGATACATTGAAGCCCAAAAATCTTCCCGGAAGGGGGTGAAAGAGGATGAGTAAGTTAAAACGCGATACGGTAGCGAAAAAAGGTAAAAGACAACAGCAGGGCGATGTGTTGGTGGAAAAATTTCCCCTACGGCTAAAACCTTATGAAGAAGAACTGGCACGAAGCATTCAACGAGAATCCGCCAGGGTTTGGAACGCAGTCA
>JBFMAL010000029.1:0-35279 GCA_040755615.1 Bacillota bacterium | reverse complement strand
TCGGCAGCTGCCATGTTGGTCTCCTCCCCTCAGAGTCAATCTCCTAACTCCGAAGGGAACCACTGGCGGCTGCTTATGTCAATACCCACCCCGGGGAATTTCCACCACTACATAAGACTCTAACCAGTTTTTATTCCCACTTATATATTTCCTGTGTCAGGCTGACCTTTACCTGCAATCCCAAAAATAAAGGGTCCGCAGTCATAAACCGCGGACCCCGGTGTGTTTAGGGCTAAAGCCTGTCAAAACAGTATCATGGCCAGAGACGCTGCCAGAATTATGGACAAAATGGTCCGCTCCAGCCAGATTACAACCAGTTCGGTAACGGAGATTTCAATGTCGGTGGCCATGATGCATGGAATGGAGGCGGAGAAGAACAAGATGGATGACACGCAGGTTATACCGATTACAAACTTGGTGACCATGGGGGCGCCGGCTACCAGCAGAGCGGGCAGGAACATTTCGGCAATACTCATGGAGGCAGCCTTGGCGGCCAGCATGGCTTCTGGCACCTGGAAGAGGGCGGTGAAGGGATAGAAGATATAGCCCAAGATGTCAAAAACCGGGGTGTATTGAGCCAGCACCAGGCCGATTAAACCGATGGACATAATGGACGGCAAGATGGCCATTGCCATCTGAAAGCCTTCTTTCAGGGTTCCCTGCACGCTCTGTACCAGGCCGGGAACTTTGCCGGCGGCGGCCAGGCCTTCAGCCCAGGCATTTTTGAAAATGTTACCTTTAAACTCAGGTTCTGGCTGTCCCACGCCATCGAAATAACTGTCTGATTTTTTGGCCAGGGGCCAGATCCGGACTGTAATGGCAGTTACCAGGAAGGTGACCACCAGGGTGGACCAGAAATAGGTGTTCCATATTTCCATCAGACCCAGGGTCCTCGCCACGATAATCATAAAGGTGGCGGATACGGTGGAAAAACCGGTGGCGATGATAGCCGCTTCCCGGTTGGTGTATTTACCGGAGCGGTATACCCGGTTGGTGATAACAAGGGCCAGGGAATAACTGCCCACAAAGGAAGCCAGCGCGTCGATGGCGGAGCGGCCGGGTGTCCTGAAAATGGGCCTCATCACCGGTCTCATGATGACACCGGTGAATTCAAGCAGGCCGTAGCCTACTAGGAAAGCGAGGAATACGGCGCCGATGGGGACGATGAGGCCAACAGGCACTACCAGGGAGTTGTACAGGAACGGTCCCATGTTTTTGGCCATCATCCAGGCCGGCCCGATAGAGAAGTAAACCAAAAAGGCCACCACTATTCCCAACAGCTTCAGGATGGAGAACACAATGCTGACGGGGGTTTTGTTCCAGGTTTTCTTGTAAAACGGCCACAATCCGCCCACGGTGATAACAATCAGGGCATATATTCTGGCGTATGGCAGCAGGTTCGCCCTGATCTCCGAGACGATATGGTCCAGGGGGATGGAAGTCCTGGCGTTGAAAGTAATGGGTACGAAGAACATAAAAATACCGATGGCGCTAAAAATCAGGAACTTAAGCGCATTTGCTGAGTTGACCGCTGTCTGTGGTCCCGCTTCCGTTTTCACCAGAAATACCTCCTTTTTTGATCAGGCCGGAAAGCTGTAGCCTTTCAAAACACCTCACCCGACAGATTTCGCCACTTAAATTTAATTATAAGTGCTCTTTCGTCACCAAAACGTCGATTTACCGGGTGATATAAGACTGTTCCGCCGCCTGTCCCAGTTTTTTCAGGGTTTCGCTTTCGTAACAATAAGGGACTGCTGCCAGGGCTTTCAGTCCCTCGCGGCAATAGTGAGACACCGTTTTATTCAGTTTCTGTTGAAAGACTGCGGCCAGTTCCGGGTTGCAGTTCATTTGTGTCCTTATTTGAGCCCTGACCAGCCATACTAACCCTGTTTCATAGGGGCTTTGCATCTTGGCGGCAAACTTGGCCGCGCTTTCCAGGTGCTTGTAAGCTTCGCTGTACCTGCCTTCTTGCACCAGGAGCAGGGCCAGGTATGCTTCGGCCACCGACCGGCGCCACGCCAGATCCGACTGCTGGTAATGGCTAACCGCCCGCCTGAGATAATACAGGGCTTTTTCTTTATCCCCCATATCCAGGGCGGCCTGGCCAGCACAGGTATTGAAAAAACTGTATGACCGGAAAACTCTTTTCTCCTCGCTGATGGCCAGGGCCCTGGCGTAATAAGACAGGGCCGAGGCGAATTTTTGGCCGTACCTTCTGATTTCCCCCAGGTAGTTGTAACAGGCCGCTATGTTTAAAGCATACTTCTCCCTGCTCTTTTTGTCGCTTCCAAAAAAGCGGATGGATTGGTAAAATAAATCTTCCGCTTTCTCCGGTTCTCCCGACATCAGGTAGTAAAGGCCGGTCAACCTGAGCAGAATGCCGGTGGTTTCAGAGGACCGATCATCACCGTTGACCCGGGCAGCAGCATCCAAGTACTCTTTCATCTCCGCGGTGCGGTGAGTCTGGATACAGTAGTAGATAAGCTGCAGGCAGGCCTTGATGGTAAAGTCTCTATCTCCGATTTCGCCCGCCAGGACAGCCAGTTCCCTGATAAGGCGGACACCTTCTTCATAATCACCCTGCCTGATCAGGTGCCTCCCTTTCATGTGCAGAAACGTCATCCGGTCTGCCAGCACCTGGCGGTCATCGTTGCCAACGTCAAGGTTGGCAAGCAGGTTTTCGATCTCACGGAAGTATTTATGCAACTGGTCGTTGCTGACTATAAAGCTTTTTTCCGGCTTGCCAGAGGAATCACTTACCTCAGGAAACAGCTCGTGGCAGTAATCAAGGTAAATATTGAGGTTTTTAAGCCGGTACCTGAGGGCCTTCGCGGTGTTCCCGGCCTGGGAAAAGTGATGAATCAGTTTGGAATACTGCATAATGTCACGGCGCTCGTTCTTTAGCCCCCGCTCCATCACCAGGGCCACCTTTTCATGCAACAGCCGCCTTTTGAAGCCCGGCTGCCGGACATAAATGAACTCCCTTAATTTCTGGTGGGTGAACTCCACACTCACCTTGCCGGGCCGGGCCACTTCCCTGATAATGCCTTTGAGCTCCAGCTCCTCCAGCGTCTCCATGATTTCCTGCCTGTCTTTACCGGTGACGGCAACCAGGGTTTCCACCGGTACCCGGTGAAAAAACAGCGATAACAGATTTAGGAGTTTCATGCCGTCAGGACTCACATCCACGAACCGGCTTTTCAGTATGTCTAGCGCCTTGGTGGACATTTTCCCGAACCGGCCCTTCTCCCGGATATTGTTCAGGCACTCAACCAGGAAGAAAGTATTACCCTCGGTGTCATCATAGATTTTACGGATCTGCTGCTGTTTTTAACCGCAGTTCTGGCACATACAGGGCGACAAAGTCCCCTACTTCCTCCAGGGTGAAGCGGGCAAGTTCAATTCTTTCCAGGCGGTCTTCCCTGGCCAGGGGTGTAAGCCAGCTGTCCGCTTCCCACCCGTAGCCGCTGCGGCTGGTACCGGTAAAGAAAACTTTCACCTCTTTGGCCAGGAGTATATTTACAAGCAAATTCCGGCTCATGGCATCCATCCACTGCAGGTCTTCGAAGGCTAAAATCAGGGTCCTGTTTTTGCCAAGGCAGGCCAGCACGCTGATAATGGCGTCAACGGCATGCTGGTAGCCAAAGTTGCCCGGTTTCTCCGTTTCCGTTTCCGGCTGCTCAAGGGTAAGGGCAAAAGACGGGAAAAATGTGGCTATGCTATTCACCCAGGCCGCTGGGAGCGTAATACCCTCTTCTTTTACCAGCGTCACCAGCCGGGAAATAATAGGATACCACGGTTTTAACAGGAATTCTTCCTCCGCCTGGTAACAGTTAGCTTCCAGCAGGCAGAAATCCTGGCGCAGATTTTTTAAAAACACTTCTTTCAGGCGTGTTTTGCCGATACCGGCCTCCCCGGTAATGATTACCGCTCTGGTCCGACCCGTCTCCATAAAGTCATCAAAAGCAGCCTGCAATTCGCTCAATTCCTGTTGCCGGCCAAAAAAGAACGCTTCCCGTTCCGCCTTAACCGACTTAGCCGCCTGGTTGCGGCTGTTTAAGATTTCCAGGTGCAGCGCGGTGGTCAGGTCTTCGGGCTGCACGCCCAGTTCCCTCTCCAGTATGCGGCTCAGTCGCTCAAACAGTTCCAGCGCCTTGTTATACGAGCCGGCCGCAGCGTAGTGACGCATGAGAATCCGGTAAGCCTTTTCATCGAATTCGTCCACCTCAACCAGCCGCAGCGCCGGTTCATCCACGGGGAGACCGGCCCGGCTCCTCTCTTCGATCTCCTCGTAGAGTAATTTAACGTAGCGCTCCTGGTACTGGCTCCTTTTTTTCAGCATCCATTCCTCGAAGGCATCCGCGTCCCTGACCAGGAACCCTTTCAGGAACGGACCCTGGTAGGCGTCAATGGCTGCCTTGCCCTTGCTACTGAAACGGGACAGCTCTGTTTCCAGTTCAAGAGCGGGGTTCAGCATAACCACCGCCCTGCGGGGTGAAACCAGGACGTTGGCGTTAAACACCTTATTTATTTTGTAAATGGCGTTACGCAGGTTCTTTTTTGCCGTGTCCTCCTCCAGATCCCCCCATAGGAGGTTCACCAGCTCATCACGGCTGGCCTGCCGTTCCACCACCAGGTAATAAAACAGCGCCTCGGCCTTGCGGAATGGAAAAAGCACTTTAACGCCGTTCATATAAACAGCAGGGGTGTTAAACAGCTGGACCCTGACAGAGCACATGCCCATACCGCTCCCGTTTATTAATAGCTTCAAAATTCTCTACCGGTCCCGGAATTCCTGTCCAGGGGCAGCAACCGAGTAGGGCAGCGCTAAGGCGATAAGCCTAGCGCTGCCCCTCTCACAGAACCGTGCGTACGGGCCTCGTACACAGCTTCTGGTAAACCTCAGTCGCTAATGCAACCCCGTATCGCTTAAGTCTCGCTGTACTCCCTGCGTCGCTTCCTCACATGGCTGCAGCCTCTTCTCGGAGTCGGTGCGGCGTCTCTGGCTCTTGGGCAATCTACCATCTGCTGAGCGGACGAAGGCCCTAGCTGGCTCGTCTTCTCCCATGCTCGTTCAATTCGCGGTTGTACACTCCGGTTTACCTTCATCCCTTCGCAACCAGAGAAGCTTTTGGCTCCTTTGGCTCCGCACCTCTTGGATGCTTTCCCTTCAGTTTTCCCCTCGCTTTCATCAGCTGAAGGTTCGTCACAAGTAAGGACTCGTGTGCTACCCTGCACCACTTCTTTTCTCCCTTGCCTCTCGGCTTGTTCCAACTTACCAAGTTTTATCTGGGATGGTGCAGGGCTTCCCCAGTTAAGTCTGCCTGCCTGAACATGAACCCGTGTGTCCAGCTTTTGGGCTTTCCCACTTCTTGCAAGGTTCCCGCCTGGAGAGCCAATCCCGGTTCGCTTGCACCACATTTCATGCTCCTACTTCGGCTTCCTTCAGGCCTCGCCGTTGCCGGCGACGCTCTCGCCTTAGGAGACAGGGTTTCTTTCAACCCATCGGCTCAGCAAACATGCCGGGCGAACAAAAAAGTGGCAGGCATCGGGCTGCCTGCCATTATACCTATTTTTGGAATACTTCGGCCACTAGCCGGGAAACCAGCTCCTGCTTAGGAATGTACGGCAAGGTAATATGATCGGTCCCCTGGTTTTCCCGGTTGTAGTCTATGCTGGTGGCAATGGAGTTCTCGTTCCTGGCCCAGGCCCGCCTGGCCACACCACCCATTACGTCCCAGGGTATAGCGGTCCTCAGAATCCTGTCCACCCGTTCGCTGCCGTCCAGCACCATGCCAAAACCGCCGTTGATGGCCTTGCCGATCCCTACTCCGCCGCCATTATGGAGCGCCACCAGGCTCATGCCCCGGGCGGCGTTGCCGGCGAAGCACTGGGTGGCCATCTCGGCCATGATGTTGCTGCCGTCCTTGATGTTGGCAGTCTCGCGGAAAGGCGAGTCAGTACCGCCGGTATCGTGGTGGTCCCGGCCCAGCATAATCGGTCCTACTTCACCGTTACGCACCATTTCGTTAAATTTTAGCGCTATCTTCGTGCGGCCCATGGCGTCCTGATACAGGATCCTGGCCTGGGTACCCACCACCAGCCGGTTCTTTTCCGCATCCCGTATCCAGACGTAGTTATCCCTGTCCTGGCCCCGGCGGTTGGGGTCAATGCACTCCATGGCCGCCCTGTCGGTCTTTCTCAGATCTTCCGGGTCGCCGCTCAGGCAGACCCAGCGGAACGGGCCGTAGCCGAAGTCAAACAATTGCGGGCCCATGATATCTTCCACGTAAGACGGGAAGATAAAGCCGTCTCTCTCGTCAACGCCGTTTTTGGAAACCTCTTTCACACCAGCGTCAAAAACCGCCTTCAGGAAGGAGTTGCCGTAGTCAAAGAAATATACGCCCCGGTCCACCAGGGTCTTTATCAAATTAAAGTGTTTGCGCAGCGATTCGTCCACCAGCCGCATGAAACGGGGCCGGTCGCTTCTTAGCATCTCTGTCCTTTCTTCAAAGGTAAGGCCCTGCGGACAGTAGCCGCCTTCGTAGACCGCGTGGCAGGAAGTCTGGTCCGAGAGCAGGTCAATTCTGACATTCTTCTCCACCGCATAGGCCAGCAGATCCACAATATTGCCGTGGTAAGCGATGGAAACAGCTTTGCCCGCTTTTACATGTTCTTCCGCCCAGCGGAAAACCTCATCCAAGCTGGCCGAAACCCTGCTCACCCAACCCTGGTCACGGCGGGTCTTGATCCGCGAGTAGTCCACCTCGGCAATAATACCCACGCCGTTTGCTATCTCAATGGCCTTGGCCTGGGCGCCGCTCATGCCACCTAGCCCCGAAGACACAAACAGCTTCCCCTTCAGGTCTTCGTCCTGGGCCACACCCAGTTTCAGGCGCCCTGCGTTCAGCAGGGTATTGTACGTCCCGTGCACGATCCCCTGCGGCCCAATATACATCCAGCCGCCGGCGGTCATTTGGCCGTAGTTGGCCACCCCCATCTGCTGGGCCACTTCATAGTCCCGCTGGTTGTCAAACATACCCACCATCAGAGCATTAGTGATTATCACCCGGGGGCTGTCCGGCCGCGAGCGGAACAGCCCAAGTGGGTGTCCCGATTCTATTACCAGCGTCTGGTGGTCGGTCATAACCTCCAGGTATTTTTTGATAAGCCGGTACTGCATCCAGTTCTGGCAAACGCTGCCCGTCTCGCCGTAAGTAACTAGTTCGTACGGATAGAGGGCCACTTCAAAGTCCAGGTTGTTGTCAATCATCACCTGGAACGCCTTGCCCTCAAGGCAGTTGCCCCTGTACTCATGGATGGGTTTGCCCTTAATCCTGCCCGGGGGCCGGAAGCGGTAACCGTAAATCCGGCCGCGGGTCACCAGTTCATTTAAGAACTCCGGGGCCAGTACTTCGTGCAACTCTTCCGGCACGTAGCGCAGGGCGTTCTTCAGGGCAATCTCGGTCTGTGCCTGGTTCAGCGTAAAACCCCGGTGGGGCGCCCTCCTGATACCGGGCACAAACTCCGGCATTTCCGGCAATTCTTTATCCAGCTTAACAGTCATAGCGGCTTCTATGTCCCGGTTGGTAAACATGCCTGACTCCCCCTTCATGAATATTCTGCTTTAGATTGTACCTCCAAAGCGTCAAAAAAGCGTCAATAGGCGGCTTATTTATTCAGCTGCTCCAGCGTCTTGTCGCCGGACTTGATCCACTTTTTCCCGCGCATGTATTCGGCGATGGCCAGCGAGAGCACCGCCGGTTGTGGGCCTTTAGCTCCATTTCGTACACCCTGGTGAGGTTTTACCAGCAGGCAAGGCAACGTCTTCCCCGCGTTGGGCTCAAACTGCTCATATGGGATCGCCTGCGGGCATGTTTCCCCCAGGCTGGCAAGTTCACCAAAATCCAACACCCGCAGGGGGCAGGCAGAGACGCAGGCCGGTTTTTCTCCCTGTTCCAGCAGTTCCGTGCAGCTGTCACACTTGCCCGCTTTCTCTTTTTCCCGGTGATGTTGCAGAGCGCCGTAAGGGCAGGCCTCCAGGCAGGGCCGACAACCGCAGCACTTTTCACTCTCCAATAGCACCAGGCCGTTGTCTTCCTTTTTGTACAATGCCCCGCGGAACAGGATTCGACGCAGGCCAGCTGCCGACAGTGGTGGCAGGCCAGGGTCCAAAAACATCACACTCCAGCCCCCCTGCCCCAACTGTAAAAGCACCATCCCTTCCTTTCAGCCAGAGCAGGCCCACCGGCAGATTGTTTTTACCCTTGCAGACCATAACACAGGCACCACGGCCGCTACAACCGTCAGCGTCCAGGTAAAACCCGTACTGACTGCTCATTTTATCACCTCCACCTGCACCAGGTTGGTGTGTTGGAGGTTGCCCGTGGCCCGCGGCGTGGGGTAGTATTTGGTCAGGTGTTGATACAGCCCCCATGGGCCACCTTCTCCGGGTCCGGGCTGTAATGCGTGCCCTGCGGATAGCCGCCACACCGGGCATAATTCGCCTGGTAACCCTGGCGGTGATCTTCACTTCACCGCGCCCGCTGCATGCCCACCCAATCCCCGTCCCTGACACCCCGTTCGGCACCATCCTCAGGGTTCAGCCACAGGGTGTGGGGCGCCACATTCGTAACTGCTGATGCCCTCGTCGTGCCTACGGGTGCAGCACGGATCCAGCCATGAAACAGAAACGGGTGTCTTTTCCGGGTGCATCAGACGGGCGGTATAGGGTTTATGCCGAGTTAAGGACCGGCGTCCCGCTTGCATCCGGAAGCTGCCGCGGCTTACTGAAACCTGTCAGAGTGTGGTGTCGAGTCTGCGCGGATTATGTATAATCAGTTCAGAGGGCACATGCGTCGTCAGGACACGGCCCCGTCGCGGCGGCGCCTTTTTGATCATGCGCCGGCATAGAACCGAAAGTGAGCAGCGCAGCGGGTTATGGTATATTCCGGGCTCAAGGAGTGAAGCAGATGTCGCAGTATTTTGATATCATACAGGTAACACCGGATGATCTGGACGATCTCATGTGCGTTGAAAGAGAGGTGTTCCTCGACTTGTCCGCTTCCAGAGAGACGATGCTGGAGCGGATGCGATCCTACCCCGCCGGCACGTGGGGGGCGGTGCGCGGTGGTCGGATGATCGGGTTTGTGAACTCTTTCCGGGTTGACCTGGACTTTGCACCGGAGGAATACAGCGAGACGGATGTCCGGACGGCGGGCAGACCTGATGGTGCTGCCCTGTATGTGGCGTCCCTGAACGTGCTGCCCCGCGAAAGGGGCCAGGGGATCGGGACGTCGCTGATGAGACATATCCTGGCCAGGGCGCACGATGATGGTATGAAACGCGCTGTTCTTGTGGCAAGCAGGCTCTCGGCCCCGCTGTATGCCAGGCTGGGGTTTTCCAGGGTGAAAGAGCTGCCCGGATTCATGCACACCCCGCATCCTATCTTCCCCGATCCGGTGCTCATGGAACGCGAGATCAGCGGGGAACGAATGTGAGGAAGATCGACAGCTGGGTGAAGTTACTGCGCCCGCTGGTTGAGGGCGGCGAGCCTGGCGCGCTGGCTATGCTCCTGTCAGAGCATTCAGGGCAGCGACATGAAGAAGGGTTCCGAGCTGGTTGATCAACTGGCAAAACGACACCCGGGAATCATTGCCCAGTGTGAAGTTGTAATAAGGGATAGAGGCATTACGTTACCGAGTTTATCGTTAAGCTACGGGATAAACACCAGGTCAAGCCCGTGATTGGCATACGCGATGTGCGGAAAGGTGGCGAAGAGATACGGTTTTTACAGCATAGTTTACTGCCGCTGTCCTGAGACAAACAAGCGTTTCGAAAGGAACGCGAAACCTTGAAGTACCGGTGCCCGGCCAAGCATTATGGGTACGGAAGGCCTCCCAACTGCTTGTGATAACTTGTCTCGAAATGGTTCAAAGAACCGTTCATCATCCAACCAGTCGTCCAGTTTAGCAAGATCTTCCGGGAGTTGGCAACAACTGTTCTGTCAGTGATATCCGTTGGCCATCTTCCTGGCGGAGGCGCAACATTATTCTTCACCTCCGCAGGAACTGAAGCTTTTATGTTGAACTGTAATTACCACAGGGATTCCCTCCTGGCATTTTGTTTTATTTTATTCTCACATAAACAATTCGCCACGGAGACCGGAATCCCTGATTTACCTGCGCTTAGCAGACTTTTTCAGCAGAATCTATATAAGGAGAACGCTATACAAAAACCGCACTGCCATAGAACCGGTAAACAGCCGCATGGATGAGGCATATGGTTTTGGAAAGCACTTCATCCGTGGCCTGAAAGAAATGAGACTACGGTGTACGCTGGCGTCGGTGGTGATGCTGGCGATGGCGGTAGGCCAGATACGGGGAAACAAGAGAAGAATATAAGGAGCCTGGTAAAAGCCGCCTGACAGTAACTTGGCCGGTTCACATCAGGATCCGCAGCAACAATACGCCGAGCGGTAAGTATCTCCTTTGGCCGGTACGAACTGTAACACCCTGGCTTAAGACGTTGTGTTTCCTCGCGAAACATAGCCATATCTATGCGCTTCATATCCGACCAACGAAAACCCTCACAGCGCAAATAGATTATGACGTTGATGAAAGGAGGCAGTGCATGGTGGAGATACTGACTGTGCGCAACCTCTCAAAGCAGTTTGGTAGCAAGAAAGCAGTAGACGACATCAGCTTTTCTGTGACGAGAGGCGCGGTGATGGGGCTACTCGGTCCGAACGGCGCCGGTAAGACTACCGCCATCCGGATGATCATGGGCATTTTGCCAGCGGATCGGGGCGAGGTAACATTCTCGTTCAACGGTACCCCGGGGAGGCTGGATAAGTCGAAGGTGGGCTACCTGCCAGAGGAGAGGGGCTTGTACTATGACGTCAGGGTCCTTGACAACCTCGTCTACCTTTCCGCCCTGAAGGGTAAGCCCGCTGCTCACGCCAGGCGGGAAGGCATGGCGTGGCTGAAACGGCTGGGCCTGGCAAACTATGCATTCCAGAAACTGGAGAAGCTCTCGAAGGGTATGCAACAAAAGGTCCAGTTTATTGCTTCTGTCCTTCACCAGCCGCAGCTGGTCCTGTTTGACGAGCCGTTCTCGGGCCTCGATCCGGTCAATCAGGACTTTATGAAACAGGTTATCAGGGAACTGCAAGCAGACGGTGTAACCATACTCCTGTCCGCACACCAGATGCACCTCGTAGAAGAACTGTGCGACTCGATCTTCCTGATCAACCACGGCCGGGAGGTACTTTCAGGAACCCTACAGGACATAAAAAGACGGTACAAAGAGAACACCGTGGAGTTGCGCTTTTCTCCCTCCCAGGATACATCCTTTCTTAAGACAATCCCAGGCATGAGGGTGCTCAAGGAAGGACCGGGGGAGGCCTCCCTGCGCTACGGGGGGACGCTGACGCCAAGCGAGCTGGTGCAGCTGCTGGGGAACCGGATGGAGCTGCAGGAAATCACTGTGGCCAAGCCACCGTTGCATGAGATCTTTATTGAAACTGTGAAAGAAAGGGGCGAGTGCGGTGAGACTGCAGGACACGCTGAAAGTAGCACGCTGGGAGTTTGTTAAGAACATAAAAAGCCCCACATTTCTCGCACTGACCTTAGCTATGCCTATCTTGATGGTTATCGGAGGCCTGGTCGGCTACCTGGGTACTGCAAGCGCTCAGAAGGAGGCGCAACAGGTCGCGGTCATCGACGAAACAGGTGCCCTCTACCCGATCTTGAAAGACTACCTTTCCACCTCGCCGGTCACCACCATCGCTTTTGCGGCGGCGGACCGCGACCGGCTATCAGACGAGGTGCGGGCAGGCACATACGCCGGTTATCTCCACATTACTCAAGAAGCGGTGTTGACCGGGAACGTCCCGTACTACGTCAAGGATACCCGCGACCAGCGGGCCGTGGCGCTGAGTGAGGCCGTGCGTTATTCGGTGACCCGATATAGGTTGCTCCAGGCGGGTTTGAGCCCGGACCAAGTACGGCTGGTTACCGCTCCCGTCGTGCTCCAGGTACGATCCCTGGCCGGTGAAGCCGCTTCGTGGGTTGAGATGCTGGTCCCATATGCTGTAACGCTCATCTTAGTTCTGGCGGCGATATTCTCCGGGCAGGTGTTGATGTACGGTGTGATGAAGGAGAAGAGGAACAGGATCGTGGAGATACTGCTTTCGTCCATCTCTTCACTCGACCTCCTACTGGGTAAACTTCTCGGCTTTGCAGCTCTTGGGCTGATACAAGTGACCATCTGGATGGCGGTGGGTCTTGCAGTAGCGGCGCGCTTTATCGACTTTGGGCGGCTTTCCCTGAGTGCTGCGGACCTGGCGCCTGCCGTCCTGTTTTTCGTCGGCGGCTATCTCCTCTTTGCCTCGCTGTATGCCGCTGCCGGAGCGACGATGAAAGATGCGGAGGAAACTAGCCAGGCACAGGGCCTCGTTCTTATCATTCCCATGATCCCCTTGTTCACCGCTTCTGCCATCATCATGGCCCCCAACGCGTTCTGGGTGCGGGTCTTAAGCTTCGTGCCGCCCTTTACTCCGGTGACGGTGTTGCTGCGCATGGCTGCTACCACACTGCCGTGGTGGGAGATCGCCGCCGCGTTTGCGGTTATGGTCCTGTCGGTGGCCTTCTTTATCATTGCAGGTGCACGTATATTTGACAGGAGCATTCTGCAGTATGACCGGACCATCTCTCTGCGGGAGATCGGCCGGATGCTGCGCAGAGAGTACTCTTAGGAGAAGGGGAATAGGGGAGCGCGAGGGGGCTCACGTGAGATGGCCAAAAAAGCTCGCGCTATTCCCCAAGACTACTACGAAAATCACTGAAGAGGGCTCACGCTACCTCCTACCATGCGTGCTCTCCCAACGGAGGCGACCCACAGGTCCGGGCGGCTCCACGGCATGTACCGGTCCGACATCAATGAGTACCAGGTCGCCTTGCTGGATCTTCTTGCTGGTAGCCAGCACGGAGTGGATATACCGGAAACGCGATCCGTTCGGTACCGGCCTTCCTCATTGCCGGTTCGGGGTGTACGTGGTGTGAGAGTGGAGGACACGTTCCTGCCCACTGAGAACGGCGCCGAGTTGATCACGCAATACCCGAAAGAGCTCAGATCGGTTCGCTTCTTCCACCTCTCCGGAAAACACGAGCAGCGCTGGATCACCGTTCTTGAAGGTCAGGGCCCTTGGCTGTTTTCTCACGTCACCGGTGAAGTAGAAGTAATCTTCCAGCGTGAGTATGAGAAACGCATCAATCCCGTGCTGGTGCATCAATGCCTTCGCTCTTTCATACCGCTCCCTGTGCAGTGACATACATCCGCCCCGGTTAATAAGATTAATGGTTAATCTGATCAAGTAAATGGGCATCCATATATAGAGATTCATGTCAGGGGGTCCTCAAAATCTTGCGGTACGGAGCGGAGCGTAGAGAAGGCGGGCGGGAGTTAGGCATCTCCGCCTCGGGAGCTCCGGGCGGGGCATGCGCGAACTTCCTGGAGGCAGGATTCGCCGCTTGACAACGCCTGCGGGTAGCCGGAACCGCCGTGTCTTTCCTACGGTCTAGGGGCCCAATTCGACCCTATTTGTGAGCGCCCTGATGGTGGCTTCTGCGGTTCGCTGCAGCTTTTCCATTACTCATTCTCTTCTTGCGCCTTGTGATGTCGGAGAGGATATGTACGCAGACCTTGCTTCTGTCGGGGGAACGGCACTTCGTCGGGTAGATGGCAGAGCTGAACAACCCTGTAGCTTCTCGTCGAGGATCTCCTTTTCCACAGCGTTGCCCATCAGGGACAGCCCGAGTGCGAGTTGCTCGTTCCGTGCATGATCTCGGGGCAGCGCCTCTCGATGAACTGTCCCGCTCGAGTTCGTAGTGTGTGACCGTAGGGCTGTTGACCGTCGGCATCGATGGAACTGCCCATTGCCGCCTCGTTGTGCGCCGTGGCTGCCTCCTTTTCCGAAAGTGCGCTGGCTGCCGCAGGTTTGCGGGCAGCGGCGCAGTGTGGGGCTTTTCGACAAGATTCCAGCCGGCACTTTGACTACCCGGCTTTTCGTCGCTGCCTGCCGGGACCGCCACGGCCGCCACAGCCGTTTTTGCCGTAGCCGGGTATACAGCTGCAGGGATCGGGACTGCGCTGCAGAAACACTACACTAATCATTGTACCGTCAAAAATTCAGGTGTGAGAAGAAGGGGGCCGGCGTATTGAGGTATACGAAGCTTCGGGCCGGCTTTGAAGTATCGCGGGTCGGCATGGGTTGCTACGCCTTAAGCGGCGTCTACGGCCCCTCCGATCCGGATGGTTTTTCGTCCGTCCTGAGGAAAGCGTACGAGATGGGAGTTACCTTCTTTGATACGGCAGACCAGTACGGCGACGCCGAAAAGGTGCTCGGGCAGGCCATTCGGAGTGTTCGCGATCGGGTAGTCATCTCTACTAAGGTCGGACTGACGGAGGGGTTTGGTAGGGATTGTTCAAGGCGGCACGTGATCGCTGCCTGCGAGCGAAGTCTCAAAAACCTGGGCACAGACTGGATAGACATATACCAGATACATTTCGACGATCCCGCTACGCCCGTGGAGGAGACCGTGACGGCGCTCGAAGAGCTGAAGACGGCGGGAAAGATCAGGGCGTATGGCCTCGGGCACCTGCCGAGAGAGAGAGTGGAGGAGTACATACAGTGCGGACGGCCTGCGACCCTTATGTGTGAGCTGAGCGCGGCTGTAAGAAGGCCGTACCTCCAGTACCGGGAGCTCGCGATCTCCTGCGGGATCGACCTCATCGGGTTCAGTGTGACCGCAAGAGGGCTTCTCACCGGCCGGATAGGTCCGGACCACAGTTTCGGCGGAAGAGACATACGAAACATAGACGCACTCTTCTACCGGGAACGGATGACCGCCGCGCTGTCCGTGAAGGACTTGCTGGCACACGCGGGCGCGCAGTACGGCATGACTCCGGCCCAGGTCGCCGTCGCCTGGGCTCTGAGGCAGCCCGGAGTAGCGGCTGTGCTCACCGGCCCCCGAAGCCCTGAACATCTGATGGAGAACCTGGGCGGGTGCGACTGCAAGATGCCGGATGCTGCCTGGGCGGATGTAGAGTGCACGCTGGCCGAAATTGACTGCGCGTTAGAGCGGAGCCTGAGGCAAACCATCGCCGCGCTGTTGGCGGGGGAACTCGACCCGGACCCAGAACGGGCCTTCAGGGACCTGGTGTACCTGATCGAAGGAGCAGTCGACTTCAGCATAGTATCAGAAAAGGACGTCATGCCCGCTTTTGCACGGCTGATGGCTGCGAAAGCCAGGCGAGAAGCAGAGCGCATGCAGATTATGCGCGATGTGCACAGGATGCTGTCGGAAGCGGTGGAAAATGCGGGATACTAAGGATAGGGAGACTTGCAGCAGGTCAAAGGAGGACTCATTGCTCTCCGGGTAGAATTTGAACCTGGTTAAAGAGAGGTGCTATCCCTTGAAATACCAGATTGCTGTCTGGATGAGGGCGGTGCGCGCTCCGTTCTTCACCGCGAGCATCGTGCCTGTCGCGCTGGGAGGGGCAGTCGCCTGGGCTCAGACGGGACAGGTGCACGCCGGGCTCTGGGCGCTGTGTTTTGTGGGGGTTATGCTGGCTCACGCGGGCAGCAACATGATCAACGACTTCTTTGATCACTTGAGCGGCAACGATGAGATCAATAAGTACAGGAGCCCGTTCAACGGGGGCAGCGGCTCGATCCAGAGCGGCGCGCTGACTCCCCGCCAGATGCGGGACGGCGCTATCCTCTGCTATTTCGGGGGCTTCTTGATCGCGTTATATCTCGTGCTGCTGCGGGGAGCGTTGCTCGTACCGCTGGTGATCGCGGGCGCGGTGTCAGGGTTCATGTACACCGCCCACTTTGCGCCGCTCGCCCATCACGGGCTCGGAGAGCTGGCCGTGGGCCTTTGTTTCGGCCCGCTCCCGGTAATGGGTACCTATTACGTTCTGACAGGCAATTTTTCATCCGGGGCGCTGATCGCGTCTGTGCCCGTTGCGTTTTTGATCTGCGCGGTGCTGTTCATAAACCAGTTCCCGGACTATGAAGCGGACAGGACGGTGGGCAAGACCAACTGGGTGGTGCGGCTAGGCACGCGGCGGGCGGCCGTGGTATATGCCGTCATCCTGGCGTGCGCTTACGGCAGCATTATCGCGGGCGTGGCGACCGGCACCATGGCGCTGTGGTCGCTGCTCGGGCTTTTGACACTGCCCGCAGGCGTGGTGGCCGCAGCCGTGGCCAGGCGATGGCACAGCTCGCCGCGCCAGCTGCTTCCTGCCAGCGCGCTGACTGTGGCAGCGCACCTCGTGACAGGCCTCTTGGTCAGTTTCGGGTATTACCTGAACAGGATACACAGGTAGATGTTGAGGAGGTATGGTGTTTGGACGGGAAGGTAGTCGCCGTTTGCACCAGCGAAGAAAAGGGCACGAGGAAAACGCCCAGGGATGAGGGGGCGCTCCTCGTTGAAGAAGGCCTGAAGGGTGACGCCCACAGCGGCCCGTGGCATAGGCAGGTCAGCCTGCTCGCGCTTGAGAGCATTGAGAAGATGCAGGCTGCAGGACTTGCCGTGGGGCCCGGCGATTTTGCGGAAAACCTCACCACGGAGGGCGTGACGCTGCACACATTGCCGCTCGGGACGAGATTCCTGTTTGAAAATGGCGCCATACTTGAGGTTACCCAGATAGGGAAGGTCTGCCACGACAGGTGTGCCATATACTACCAGGCCGGGGACTGCGTCATGCCGAGGGAGGGCATCTTTGCCAGGGTCATCTCGGGCGGGAGCGTGAGACCGGGTGACAGGTTCCAGGTCGTACTCCCACAGGACTGACGATGGCAAAAGAGGAGTACATAAAACGGATATTCGCCGAGGTCGCGCCCGTATACGACCGGTTCAACCTGCTGGCTTCGTGGGGGAACGTATTGTTGTGGCAGCGGAGGTTTGTCAGGCTGTGCCGCATAGAGCCGGGTATTAGGGTGCTTGATGTATGTTGTGGCACCGGGAAAGTGAGCGCGCTCTTGGCCCACAGAGCGGGCGCAGGCGGATGTGTCATCGGGCTTGATTTCTCCGATGACATGTTAAGACGCGCCACCGCGGCCAGGGGTCTCAGCTACACCAGGGGCGACGCGCTCGATCTACCCTTTCACGACGACAGTTTTGACCTTGTGACCAGCACTTTTGCCCTGCGCAATCTGTCCTGCATGTCTTCATTCATGAAGGAAGCGCACAGGGTGCTTGTGCCCGGGGGGCGGCTGTGCGTGATGGACATGTACCTGCCTGCCATGACGTGGCTGCGTACCGCATACAGACTTTACCTTCGGCATGCACTACCCCTGATCGGCCGTATCGTGAACCCCGGTGCTGCTTGCCGCCCGTACCATTACCTCGCCGTGTCCATTACCGGTTTCGCCGACCCGTACTGTGTGAGCGCCGTCATGAGCTCTTCCGGCTTTGCCCGCGTCAGGATGCACCGGGTCTCCGCGTTCCGCGTGTACATGCACGAGGGGACAAAAGCGGAGAGGATTTCGTAAGGCCAGGGAGAAGTCAATAGGATAGTAGTGGGAAGCACGTATTTTCCGGAGGTGGGAGGATGGGAAGAGAGTCCGAGGAAAGACAGAAGCGGTTCATTACTGTGTCCGGCCGGGAGATCAAGCGGCTCTACCGCCCCGAAGATGCTACCCTGGACTACGAAAACGACCTTGGTGACCCCGGATGTTTTCCGTTTACCAGGGGGATTCACGACACGATGTACCGGGGCAGGGTCTGGACCATGAGACAATTCGCGGGGTTCGGCACGGCAGAGGAGTCGAACCGGCGGTACAAATACCTGCTCGCCAACGGGCAGACAGGGCTCAGCGTGGCCTTTGACCTGCCCACCATCATGGGCTACGACTCGGATCACCCGAGGGCCGACGGCGAAGTGGGAAAGCTAGGTGTGGCAATTGACTCGCTGGCTGACATGGAAATCCTGTTTGACGGGATCCCCCTTGACCAGGTGACCACTTCCATGACCATCAACGCGCCCGCCGCCGTGCTCCTCGCAATGTACATCGCGGTGGCGGAGAAGCAGGGCGTGTCGCCGCGGCAGATTTCCGGTACCATCCAGAACGACATCCTGAAGGAGTACATCGCGCAGAAGTCCTACATTTTCCCGCCCAAGCCCAGCATGAGGATTATCACAGACATCTTCGCGTACTGCGCCCGCGAGGTGCCGAGGTGGAACACCATCTCCATTTCAGGCTACCACATCAGGGAAGCGGGCTCCACCGCGGTCCAGGAGCTGGCGTTCACCCTGGCGGACGGTTTCACGTACGTGCAGGCGGGCATCGACGCCGGGCTTGACGTAGATGAGTTTGCACCGAGACTGTCCTTCTTTTTCAATGCGCACAACGACATATTCGAGGAAGTAGCAAAGTACCGTGCGGCTAGGCGGATCTGGGCGCGCGTCATGAAACAGAAATTCAAGGCGAAGAACCCGAGATCGTGGCTCTTGAGGTTCCACACGCAGACCGCGGGCTGCTCGCTCACCGCGCAGCAACCAGAGCTGAACATCATCAGAACCGCGTACCAGGCGCTGGCGGCAGTGCTAGGTGGCACCCAATCGCTTCATACCAACTCCATGGACGAGGCGCTGGCCTTGCCCAGCGAGGAAGCGGTGAGGATCGCCCTTCGTACCCAGCAAATACTCGCGGAAGAGTCAGGCGTGGTAAACACCGTGGACCCGCTCGGCGGCTCCTATTTCATCGAGCACCTTACTAATAAGATGGAAGAGGAAGCGCATGCTTACTTCGAACGTATCGATGCGCTGGGCGGGGTTATACCCGCTATCGAAAAGGGATTCTTCCAGAGAGAAATCGCGGATGCAGCTTACGACTACCAACGCCGCGTGCAGTCCGGGGAAACCGCGGTCATCGGAGTCAACCGCTTCGCCACCGAGGAACAACCGGCCATCCCGCTGCTTAAGATCGACCCTGCTGTACAGGAGAGACAGGTGAACCGGTTGAACCGGGTGAGATCCACCCGGGACAGCGCTCGCGTCGCGACGGCGCTTTCCGGTTTGAAAGCGGCGGCCGAGGGTACCGATAACCTGATGCCCCACATCCTCGAAGCCGTGAAGTGCTATGCGACCCTCGGCGAGATCATGGGTACGCTTCGCGAGGTGTACGGGGAATACGTAGAGGAGGCGCTATATTGAAGCTGAAGACCCGGGACATCGTGCTCGCAGCCCTGCACATTGCCACGGTAGCTGTTTCGGCGCAGCTCAAGGTCGCGACCGAGCCGATTCCTGTGACGCTCCAGGTATTCGCTGTTTTTCTCGGAAGCCTTCTGCTTGGAGGCAGGCGGGCAGCGATCGCGCAGTTCGCATACATGCTCGTAGGGCTGTTCGGGGTACCTGTATTCGCTAACGGAGGTGGCCCCGGATACCTGCTGCGGCCGTCTTTCGGCTATATCATCGGTTTTCTGCCGGCCGCGTACATCTCCGGAAGCCTCGGCCGGAAGAAGCCGGGGTTCCTCTACGCTTCTTTGGGCACAGCGCTTGGTCTCCTGGTGCTTTATGCAGTGGGGGTCCCCTACAGCTACTTCGTCCTCAGGTTTGTGGTGCGGGCTGATGTCCAGATCTCCCAGATACTGGCGGGTGCGTTGTATGTATACCTGCCTGTTGATGTACTAAAAATCATGACTGCGGTTGCGGTAGCAGTTCCCATTATGAAGAGGGGAGAGCGTTTCTTCTCTTAACAATACAAGATATCGGCCTTAACGTAAGAAAGGAGTGATGCAGGCTTGCAGAGGATTCGGGTGCTTGTGGCCAAGCCGGGGCTTGACGGGCACGACAGGGGAGCTAGGGTCGTCGCCAGGGCGCTCCGGGACGCGGGCATGGAGGTGATTTACACCGGGCTCCGGCAAACGCCGGAGGACATCGCCGAGGCTGCTGTGCAGGAAGACGTGCAGGTAGTAGGACTTAGCATCCTATCGGGAGCGCATAACACGCTGGTACCCAGGGTGCTCGAGCAGCTCAGAGCAAAGGGCGCCGGCGACGTGCTGTTCCTCGTGGGCGGGATCATCCCAGAGGAAGATGTGGAGTATTTGAAGGGTGCGGGAGTACACGCCGTGTTCGGACCTGGCACGTCCACTGATGATATTGTGACATTCATCAAATCACATGTGAAGGGATAAGTACGGAACAAGTGCGAAGCGTTGACGAAATAGTGAACGGAGTGTTGGAAGGCTGCAGGCGTGCCCTCGCCCGTGCCATTACTATTGTGGAGAACGAGCAGGAGGGGTACGAGGAGATCCTGAAACGCATTTACCCCCATACAGGCCACGCATACATCGTGGGACTTACCGGGGCGCCGGGGGTGGGCAAGAGTACGCTGGTGGACAGGCTGGCAAAGGTGGCGCGCGCCCACGGTCATTCTGTAGGCATACTGGCGGTCGACCCTACCAGCCCTTTCAGCGGCGGAGCCATTCTCGGGGACCGCGTCAGGATGCAGAGCCACGCAGGAGACCCCGGGGTGTTCATAAGGAGCCTTGCGACCAGGGGCCATCTGGGCGGGCTTTCCCGGGCGAGCGGCGGTGTGATCCAGCTGATGGACGCGGCAGGACGCGACCTGATCCTCGTGGAGACGGTGGGAAGCGGCCAATCCGAGGTGGAGATCATGAGGTACGCCCACACGGTGGTCGTTGTGGTCATAGCGGGGCTCGGAGATGAGGTCCAGATGATCAAAGCCGGGATTCTTGAAATCGGGGATGTGTTCTGCGTTAACAAGGCGGACAGGGAAGGTTCGGACAGAACAGTCGCAGACCTCCGAATGCTTTCAGAGAACTGTAGCGAAGGGTGGATTCCGCCTGTTGTGAAGACTCAGGCGCGGAGCGGGGAGGGGGTGGACCAGCTTTACCAGGCCATTATTGGGCACCGGCAATACCTTGACTCAACGGGCCACATGAGACACAGGCAATTGAGGTCGGCTGAGGCGGACATCAGGGACATCATGATCGAGCACGTGGTGGACAGGACGCTGGACCTGGCGAGGAGGGACCAGGCGCTGGACGGACTCCTGGCGCGTCTCACTGCGCGGCAGACCGATCCTTACCAGGCGGCGAAGTATCTTCTGAATGCTTACGGTTCTCAAATACTCCGTGTGTACGAGGGGGACGTCGAATGAGGTTTGATCTTACGGAGGACCAGAAAGAGATCAAGAAGGCCATTGCCGAGCTGACGGACAAGTACATCGCGCCGGGCGCTGACGAACTGGACAGGGAATCCCGCTACCCCGAGGAGAACCTGAAGCTACTGGCGCAGCAGGGGTACATGGGCATGACGTTTCCCGAAACGCTGGGCGGCATAGGGGCGGACTTCGTCGCTTACACCATCTGTATTGAGGAAATCTCGCGCGGCTGCGCTTCAACGGGCGTGATTTTTGAGGTGCACCAGTCCCTGGCGGGCTGGCCCATCCTGTACTACGGGACCGAGGAGCAAAAGCAGAAGTTCATCCCCAAAATGGCGACAGGTGAGATGCTCGGCGCGTTCGCACTCACGGAACCCGGGGCCGGCTCGGACGCGGCCTCCATCCGGACGCAGGCGGTGAAGGACGGCGACCATTATGTCCTGAACGGGAGGAAGTGCTTCATATCCGGATCGGGCAAGGCCGGACTGTACGTGGTCATCGCCTACACGAACAAAGAGGCGGGATCTCGCGGCATGAGCGCGTTCCTGGTTGAAGCGGGCACGCCGGGCCTTGGCTACGGAAAACCCGAGGACAAGATGGGGATTCGCGCGTCGACCACCGCGGACCTGATCCTTGAGGACGTCAGGGTGCCTGCTCGAAATCTGCTCGGAAAAGAGGGTGATGGCTTCAAAATCGCTCTCAGCACCCTGGACGGCGGGCGCATCGGCATCGCCGCGCAGGCGGTGGGCATCGCAAGGGCCGCCTACGAAAAGGCCCGGGACTACGCGCTAAAGAGAGAGCAGTTCGGGAAACCTATAGCCAGTTTCCAGGCGATTCAGTGGATGCTGGCGGACATGGCTACAGACATAGAGGCGGCCCAGCTGCTCACGTACCGGGCTGCCTACCTGAAGCAGACCGGCGCCCGGTTCTCGAAGGAAGCGGCCATGGCCAAGCTGTTCGCGTCAAGGATGGCCGTTCACCATACCTCGCAGGCGCTGCAGATTCACGGAGGCTACGGCTACATGCGTGAATACCAGGTAGAGAGGCACATGAGAGACGCGAAGATCACAGAGATCTATGAGGGAACATCAGAAGTCATGAGACTGGTCATATCGGCGCAGATCCTGAAAGAGGCAGGCGCCGGACGTTAAGTGCAAAGGCGGCAGAGGAGGGGGCCTCTCTCCTTTACTACACCATTAGTCGTGCAGGAGGTAGATCATGGATACGCGCGTGCTTGCCATCGACGTGGGTGGGGGGACGCAGGACATCCTGTTGTGGGATCCCGAGGTCCCCATTGAAAACTGTATCAAGTTGGTGCTGCCCTCACCCACGCGCGTAATGGCGCAGCGCATACGGCAGCTCACAGCGAAAGGCGAGAGCATCCATCTTTCGGGGGTGACAATGGGAGGCGGGCCCGTTTCCCGGGCGGTGAGGGACCATATCAAAGCAGGCCTCGCTGTATCCGCTTCAAAGGACGCGGCAAGGACGCTGAGCGACGACCTTGAAGAGGTCGTCGCCATGGGCATCAGGCTCCTTGATGGGCCCGAGCCCGGCGCGCGCGTGGTAGAACTCAGGGACGTGGACCTGACCACATTATCCCGCGTGGTCGCCCATTACGGTGTTAGCCTGCCGGAGCGCGTTGCAGTTGCGGTCCAGGACCACGGCCACTGCCCCGGCATGTCTGACAGGGTGTTCAGGTTCAGCCAGTGGGAGGCGTTCATCGAGGGCGGAGGACCTCTGGATGCGCTGGCGTACACGCAACCGCCGGACTACCTCACGAGGATGCAGGGCGTGGTCCGGAGCGTACCCGGCGCCATGGTGATGGATACAGGACCCGCGGCAGTAGCGGGCTGCCTTGAAGACCCGCGCGTCGCGTCCATGGCTGCGGAGGGCGCGGTGCTAGTAAACGTGGGTAATATGCACACTGTCGCCTTCATCGTGCGCGGCGAGAGGGTGTTTGGGGTATATGAGGATCACACCAGGAATCTGGATGAAAAGCTGCTCAGAACCAGACTTGACGCGTTCATCAGGGGGGAACTGAGCGCGCAGGAGGTGCTGTCATCAGGCGGCCATGGCGCGTTTTACCACCGCGAACATGTGCCCATGATGGGCGCACGTAACATCTCAGTCACCGGGCCGAACAGGCGCATGGCGCGAGGCATTTCTGCGTACGAAGCGGCCCCGCACGGGGATATGATGCTCACAGGGTGCTTTGGACTCATACGAATTTACAACAATCGAAGAGGCTGATTATGCAAGAGAGCACGCACCTATATTGGAAGCGAGTCGTCGGAGTCTTTTTCCTGGGCTGGGTGTTGATGTACGGCAACCGGGTGGTGCTGGCGCCGCTCACCACGCAACTTGGGGCCGAGTGGAACCTTACGAACACCCAGATCGGGCTTATCAGCTCGGGTTTTTTTCTGGTGTACACGTTGTTTCAGATACCTGCGGGCGTTCTTGGTGACATCCTGGGACGGCGCGTCCTGCTGCTTTACGGGTACGTGCTGCACGGGGTGGGAGCGCTGTGCAGCGGGCTGGTGGGCGGGCTCCCGGCTTTCACTGGCATGAGGCTTATGTGCGGGCTGGGGCAGAGCACCTATTACTCAACGCAATACGCGGTGGTGTCCCAGGCGGTTCCGGCTGAACGCAGGGGGTTTGCGGTCGCCATTGTGAACAGCGGAATGTCGTTCGGTATGGTGGTGGGCACGTGGCTTTCCAGCGTCATGGTGTACCGGTTCGGGTTCGGCTGGAGGGCGCCTGTCATCGTGCTGGGTGCGGTTACGCTTCTGCTCTCCGGGATAATGGCGGCGGTCATAAAGCAGGATACGCCCGCGCAGCGCGAAAGACAGCGTGCGCCCGCCTGCGTTACTCCCGGCCTTCTCCGGATATACGTGTCGACCTTTTGCTCTATGTACGGCTTTTACGCCATCCTCACGTGGCTGCCCCACTACCTGCAGGTGGAAAGAGGCTACACGGGCGAGGTCGCAGGAGTCATCTCCACAGTGATGCCTCTTGTGTCGGTGCCGGCGGGCATCGCTGCGGGGCGGATGTCAGACACGCTCGGCAGGCACAGGCTCCTTATGCTCATGCTTCCTGTATCCGCGCTGGCGTTGTTCCTCCTGCCTGCGACCGGGGGCACATTCTGGCTCGTATTCGCGCTTTTGCTGTACGGTATTACGGGAAAACTCACGTCCGATCCGCTCCTCGTGGCGTTGGTGGCTGACATCACCACGCAGGACAGATATGCCACGGTATTCGGGGTCTTGAACTTCGCAGCGTGCGCTGCGACTGTGCTGGCGCCTGCTATCACGGGCTGGGCATCCGATGTAACCGGCAGCTTTGACTCAGGCTTTTACCTTGCGTCCGCTCTCAGCCTTGTGGCGCTCATATCGCTGTCAGGATACAGAGAACAGCCGAAGGAGGTTTTACGCTTTGGAACTCGTGCTCAAAGGGGGTAGGGTGCTGGACCCCGGTTCCGGCACCGATGATTGGCTGGATGTCGGGATTGAAGCAGGACGCGTGCAGGAGCTCGGACCTTCTCTCGCAGGGCGGGAGGAACTGGACGTCTCAGGGCTCTGTGTGGCCCCAGGCTTCATAGACATCCATATTCATGAGGATCTTGACACAGGACGCGGCCTTCTTTTTCACACGCAGAAGCAGATGGCGCTCATGGGTGTCACTACCGTGGTAGGCGGCAATTGCGGGCTCGGCGCGGACGATATCCCTGCGTACCTCGACAGCGCGCAGGCGGCGGGTTGTTACACCCACCTAGCAATGCTTGTCGGTTACAACGTCTTACGGCGCAAGATGGGTTATCGCGACCCGTACGAACACACGCCGGAGGATGCGTGGCCTCTGCTGCGGGATTTGGTGAAGCGGGGGCTCTCGGCCGGCGCGTTCGGGATGTCCTACGGGCTCGAATACGACCCGGGGATCACAACGGAAGAGGTGATCGAGCAGTCTTCGGTGCTTTTAGACTATCCGGGCACCCTGGTGGCGGCACATTACCGAGGTGACGCTGACATGGCGTGCGACTCCATAGAAGAGCTGGCAAAGGTCTCCCGGTCCCACGGCGTGCGGGTGCAATTCTCCCACATAGGCTCAGCTGCCGCCATGGGTCAGATGGACGAGGCGTTGCTGCTCCTTGAACGGCTACTCCAGGAAGGCGTGGACATCCAGGCTGACTGCTACCCGTACGACGCGTTTGCCACATACGCGGGCTCCACCGTATACGAGGAGAGAAACATCCGGCGCATGGGGATCGGTTACGACAGGTTGCTGGCCACCACGGGCAGGTACCGGGGACAGCGGCTGACAGAGGAAAAGATGGGTCAGATCAGGCGGGAGGAACCTGAGGTACGGATCGTGGCCTTCGCGATGAACGAGGAAGAGGTGATCCGCGCGCTGGCTCATCCCCTCGTGATGGTGGCGAGTGATGGCGCGGTCAGAGACGGGGGAGGCCACCCCCGTGTGTCCGGCACGTTCCCGAGGGTGCTCGGAAGGTTTGTCGGACAGGGTCGACTGGACTTTGCCGAGTCGCTCAGGAAGATGACGCTCATGCCCGCAGAACGGCTGGGACTTGCGCGCAAGGGCCGGCTCATTCCCGGAAGCGACGCGGACATCTGCGTATTTGACAGGGAATCTCTTGAGGACCGCTCGACCTACACCGAGCCGCTACTGCCGGCTGCAGGCATAAAGCACGTACTGGTCGAAGGTCAGTTCGTTGTACGGGATGGTGAGTTCACAGGTGTGCGCGCGGGGAAAGTCCTCCGCAGGGTATAGCTTTAGCTGACAAGCAGGGTCCGGCCACCGTCTACCCGGTGTCCGGGCCTCTTTTTTGCTGTGCAGTCCACAGCGCCCGCTGCACACAGGTGGTGTGACGGGTACATATAAATTGATTCGAATGTGACAAGAAAGTTATATCGAAATAAGCATATATATTGACTCACACAATCAAACATCATATAATCATCACCAGAACATTCCTAAAGAACCGAGGTGAACCCAATGAAAATCCATGGGCCCGACGAGCCAGTGTACACAATCAGCGTTGCCGCGAGGCTGCTTGGAGTCGGTGCCCAGACCCTTCGCATGTTGGAGAGGGAGGGGCTGGTAGCCCCTGCCCGTACCGAAAACAACATTAGATTGTACTCGGAGAATGATCTAAGAACCTTGCAAAGAATCCTCGAACTGTGCAGGCAAGGCATAAACCTGGCAGGGATCCGCGTAATCCTCGAGATGGAGAAGAAAGAGCACGCCGGGAAGAAATAACTGAGCACAGTTGAGTGAGTGTAATCATTTAGGATTTCGGGAGGTGTCTTTCATGGGCAAAGTGCTCGGCATCGATCTGGGCACGACCAACTCAGTAGTATCGGTAATGGAGGCCGGAAAGCCCACGGTCATTATCAACACCGAGGGAAGCAGGCTCACGCCCTCGGTGGTGGGCTTCACCAAGCAGGGTGAGCGGCTGGTCGGCCAGCTGGCGCGGCGCCAATCAGTGCTAAACCCCGAGAACACCGTGTTTTCTATTAAGCGTTTCATGGGCCGTCGCTTTGATGAAGTGAAGGCAGAGAGGGACATGGTGCCGTATCAGGTGAAGGCTGGCCCGGCCGGCGACGCGCGCGTGTATATCCCGGCTGCGGGAAAGGAGTTTACGCCCGAAGAGATCTCCGCCATGATCCTGCGGAAGCTGAAGGAAGACGCGGAGAAGTACCTGGGGGAACCGGTGACGAAGGCAGTCATCACCGTACCCGCATATTTCAACGACTCTCAGAGACAGGCGACGAAGGACGCAGGAAGGATCGCAGGCCTTGAGGTGCTGCGCATCATAAACGAGCCTACAGCGGCTTCACTGGCCTACGGCCTTGATAAGAAGACCAACGAGACCATCCTGGTGTGGGATCTCGGTGGAGGCACCTTCGATGTGTCCATCCTGGAAGTGGGAGACGGCGTGTTCGAGGTCAAGTCTACAAGCGGCGACACGCACTTAGGCGGAGACGACTACGACCAGAGGATCGTCGACTATGTTGCAGAGCAGTTCAAACGGGAAAACGGGATAGACCTCAGGAAAGACAGGCAGGCACTTCAGCGGCTGTTGGAAGCGGCGGAAAAGGCCAAGCAGGAGCTTTCAACGGTATATGAGACCACTATTTCACTGCCATTCATCACGGCTGATCACACAGGCCCCAAGCACCTTGAAGTCAAGATCACCAGGGCGAAGTTTGAGGAGATCACCGAGGACCTGACTGCCAGAACCATAGGCCCATTCAGGCAGGCGCTCGAGGACGCAAAACTGAAGCCCGAGGACTTGGACGAGGTTATTCTGGTAGGCGGCTCCACCAGGATGCCGGCAATTCAGGAACTGGTTAAAAAGCTCACGGGCAAGGAGCCTCACAGGGGAGTGAACCCCGACGAGGTGGTGGCGATAGGTGCGGCCATTCAGGGCGGAGTGCTGTCCGGTGAGGTCAAAGATATTGTGTTGCTCGATGTCACTCCGCTGTCGCTCGGAGTGGAGACGCTGGGCGGAGTGATGACCCGGCTGATCGAGCGGAATACCACCATACCCACGAGGAAGACCGAGGTATTCACAACGGCGGCGGACGGCCAGACCTCGGTGGAGATCCACGTGCTGCAGGGCGAGCGTCCCATGGCGCGGGATAACCGGACCCTGGGACGGTTCCACCTGGTAGGTATCCCGCCTGCGCCCAGGGGGATACCTCAGATCGAAGTGACGTTTGATATCGATGCCAATGGCATCCTTAACGTGTCTGCTAAGGACCGGGCTACCAATAAGGAGCAGCGGATTACCATCACTGCCTCCACCCAGCTGACCCGCGAAGAAGTGGAAAGAATGGTCAAAGAGGCCGAGCAGTACTCCGCAGAGGATGCGAAAAAGAGAGAGCTCATCGAGGCGAAGAACAGGGCCGACCAGATCATTTACTCAACTGAAAAGAGCCTGAAGGAGCTGGGAGACAAGGCACCCGCTGCAGAGAAGCAAAAGGCTGAAGCTGCCATAGCCGCGCTGAAAGAAGCTGTGGCAGGCGAGGACCTGGGGCGGATCAACAAGGCCATCGAGGAGCTGCAGGAAGTCTCGTACAAACTGGCCGAGGAGATGTACAAGCGCGTCACGGAAACCGGCAAGCAGGGGCATGATGCAGGCGGCAAGCAACCGGACGACGTGATAGACGCTGATTACAAGAAGGAGTGATCCTCGGGAGAGTAAGGTAGGTGAAGCGGCGTGTATGAAGAAGACAGGGCGAAAGAGGCTGACCGGGAAGAGGAGACAGCACAGCCCGACCCGGACTATAAAAGACTGGCGGAGGAAAACTGGGACAGGTTTCTTCGCGCCAGGGCTGAACTGGAAAACTACCGGAAGCGTGTAGAGCGCGACATGGCGGCCTCGATAAGACGGGGGAAGGCCGAGTTCATTCTGAAGATCTTGGAGGTCTCGGATAACCTGAAGCGGGCGCTCAGCAACACCGGGTCAGACGCGGAATGCCTGGCCGAAGGCGTGCGCATCATAGAGAGACAGCTCGACAAGGTCCTCGCGGACGAAGGGGTGGTACCTGTGGAAACAGTTGGCAAGCCCTTCGACCCGCTGTACCATGAAGCGATAGCGGTATATGAGTCGGATGCTGTGGAAGCGGAAACGGTCACCGATGAGATCCAGAAAGGTTACACCTACGGAGATGAACTGCTGCGGGCGGCGAAAGTGCGCGTGGCAAGGCCGGTGGCCGGACGGCCCGGGGATAGCGAAGGCGAATAGAAAGGGATTGCATTAGATAATAGCATATGATGCTTTTCAGGCGACAGTGGCTCGGCGCCCTGGTCGCCTTTTCGTTTCATGCACTATCTCCCGCTGGTTCAGGAACTTCTGTTTGGGTTTTCCGTCTATCTGTGTCGGAGGTGTCAAACTATGAAAAAGATTACCTGGTGTTTGATGTTTTTCCTGCTCCCGTTCGTGTTGGCGGGCTGTGCCGGGGCTGGTGCGCAAGCCCCCACCATACCCTCTGACGAAATTCTGATCGGCCTTGACAGGGTACCGAAAGAGGTGGCCAGTTGGATTGAGGAACATCACAAGAGCGAGCGAGGGGTCTTCAAGAAGAGCGTCGGCACATGGGATGCGTACCTGATTGCCATGGGTGAGCAGCGCACCGGTGGCTATCTGGTGAAGATCGACAATGCTGGTTTTGACATGGGAAAGACATGGATCGTCGACGTCGTGTTTGAAGAACCCGAGCCTGGCCAGATTGTGACGATGGCTCTCACTTACCCCTTCGAAGTATTCGCGGTGCGTCAAGGAACGCCGGTAAAAGTGCGACTCTTGAGCAAAACGGGCGAACCAAGCGAAATGACAGTGCAGTCTGAGTGAAAAGAGAGCCACTCTTTGCCCGGGCGTCACCCGGGCCTTTTACATAATGACCTTGATTGCCCCTCCTCGCATCTTAAGCCTACACCCAGGCCTCGGCCCGTGCTGCTGTCCCGGCTGTGCGCTCGCTGGTAGCAGTTCGCTGGTGCATCCTGTGGCTGGCGAGCGCATTCACCCGCACACGCGGCAGCACCCCCAGAAGTAACCGCGAAAAACGGGCAGCTCTGCAACCGCCACCGGATAAGCCGTGGGAGCCTGCCGCCTGGATCCGGGCTAAAGTGACTCTTGATAGTCATGTCTCTGCTGGCAGCGCACAGTGCCGTTTCACTGCATGGGCTAGATGCTGGACGTACATGTGACTGAGCACACAGACAGCTGTGTTAAGGAGAAGGAACCCAATTAAGACCCACCCAGTGAGTACCTTCCGGGCGCTGGTGCACGACCCGAATGACCTGCCTCCAGACTAGGGTGACCTTCTTTCCGCGTCGCCTGGGTTTGAGGATGGTTTCGAGATCTGTGATTTTTGTAGTACTCCATCCTAAAACCCTGTCCGGGGTGCGGCAATGGAGTATGCCTGAAAGGGGATTTTGATCGCGCTATAGAAATAATTTCGTCAAAACGATTTTTCGGGGGGATAAGTATCTTGCTTATTATCGACCAGTTTAAAGGGGACTGGGCAGTGATTGAGTATGAACGTGGGACCTTCAGCCTTCCGCGCAGCCTTTTGCCGCCCGGCGCGAGAGAGGGCGACGTTCTGAGGCTGACGGTCGCCGTCGATTCTGAAGAGACGGCCCGCCGCAGGGACAGCATAAAGAGTCTTGAAGACGAATTGTTCCGTTGAGGTGAGCGCCGATGGTTTGGAGCGCGCGCCGCTTCTTATCCTGGACCGTTCTGGTTCTGTTGCTGCTGGCATTGAGCCCGGGGTGCAGGAGTGCAGCGCCTCCCGGAGCCGTTGAAGAGCCCTCTGTTCAGCAAGGCCCGGGTACTACCTGCACGCCCGCCGAAGGCTCCCCGGTAAAGGGCGAACTCTCTATTCACTTTATCGACGTCGGCCAGGGCGACTCCATCCTAGTGCTGCTTCCAACAGGAGAAACCATTCTGGTGGACGCAGGCGATAACGGCCTTGGTCCCGCTATCGTGCAGTACCTGAAAGATCAGGGCGTCACGCGGGTCGACTACCTGGTGGCCACCCACCCTCATGCCGATCACCTTGGGGGCATGCCCGACGTTATCAAGTCCTTTGACATTGGCGAGGTGTACATGCCCCGCACGACGCACACCACACAGACTTACGAGCGGCTGCTCCTGGCCGTCAGGGAGAAGGGCCTGCGCATAACCGAGGCCAGGGCCGGAGTGGTGCTGTTTGACCTGCCCAACCTCAGGGCGGTGCTTGTTGCGCCTGTATCGTCCGGCTATCAGAACGTGAACGACTGGTCGGCCGTGCTGCGGATTGAGTACGGCGATACCGCCTTTTTGTTTGCTGGCGATGCCGAGGCCAAAAGCGAAGAGGAGATGATTTCATCGGGCGTCAAGCTTGCGGCGGACGTGCTCAAGGTGGGCCACCACGGTAGCGGTACGTCGACTACTCCTGGCTTTCTGACGGCGGTTTCGCCTGCAATAGCCGTCATTTCTGTGGGAGCCGGCAACAGATATGGCCATCCTGCGCCGGAGACGCTTGCCCGCCTGGAATCCACCGGTACGGAGGTCTACAGGACGGACCTGCACGGGACGGTGAAGGTCGTGTCCGATGGGAACAGCGTAATGGTCCAAACGAAAAAAGAGCCCGCCTTTGACGGCGCTGGCCCCTCTTGCTGCGGCCCGGAGGGTTGAGGGCCTGACGGTGGAATCAACCGGGAGGTTTATCGGGAACTATTGTAACTTATGCTTCACAGGGATCGGAGGCTACCTGGTCGGAATTCTTCAGCCCGTTCAAGGGCCCAAAAAGGAGCGGACCTGGTCGTTTCGGATCCTCAAGGGCTTGGCCAAGGCGATGGAGACCTGCTTCAAGGGGGCAACGCAGAGCTATTTCATCCGCCCCCTCGCATAAAAACCCTGCCACTCAATTGTGGACACGTGCTGTGGAACGCCAGCATTAATGTTTTTCTTGCTCCCGTTTATGCTGGCGGGCTGCGCCCGGGCTGTCGCGCGAACCCCCAAGACCAGCACCCCCTCTGACGAGATTTTGACCAGCCTCGACAGGGTACCAAGAGAGATGACCCGTTGGATTAAGGAACATGAGACTAGCGAGGGGTCTTCAAGAAGGGCTTTAGCACGCGGGATACGTACCTGGTTACCATGGGTGAGGAGCGTACCGGCCAACAATGCCGGTTTTGACTCGGGAAGGACATGGATCGCAGACGTTGTGTTTGAACATCCCGAGCCGGGCCAGATTGTATCTCACATGTCCGTTCGAAGTATTCACAGTGCGTCAAGGAGCGCCGGTAAAGGCGCTACTCTTGGACAAGACGGGAGAAGCAATCGAAATGACAGTACAACCTAAGTGAACAAGGAGCTACCTCTGCCCGGGCGCTACCCGGGCCTTTTCCTTAATGACCCTGCAATTGTTTCTCCTGGTGTGTAGAGGCCAGCAGCAAGACTTAACCCGTGCAGCGGGTATGCCGGACAAGTACTCATACCCACTGTTGCTGTGGCCAGTTTTGTAAAAGCGCTAGCTCAGCTGCGTCTTTAAGTTAAGCAGTTATTAATGCAAGAACTAAACAATCACCTGCTTTTTTCGATAGAAAAGACGAAAGGTACTTGATGATCAGAAAACAGAGGGGTTGGGTAGTAGGTGGATTTCGGGAGCCTGGGCGGTTATGGTACAGAACAGAACCAGTAAGACAATACGCAGTTGCATCAGGAAACATATGGTAACCGGGGGCAACTCGTGGCCTCCAATAGAGTCCCACATTGCACATAGAGATTCTCGGTAAAGACGGTCCAGAGCAGATCCCGGCTTGGTTATCGCGTGCCCGACCAAACTGAAGTGCTCCCGTTTTTGCTGGGCGCTGCACCAGGAAGTCCGGCTACCGCAGGGCATATTTACACAAACGTCCGCAGTTCAGACAGCACTTCAAGGGGGAACACACAATGAGGATGAGACTTATGACAAAGACTCTTCTTGGATTTCTGGTTGTATTGCTCCTGCTAGGCGTCATTGCTGTGGTGAGCACCATCAGCCTTGGGTCGGTGATTGCGAAGTATGAGGCTCTGATCAGCCGGGTTGACGAGGCGATGATTCAGGCACAATACCTTGAAGCGAACGTGCTCGAAGAAGCCGGAGCGGTATACGGCTATCTTTTGACCCGTGAAGCTAAGTACAAGCAAGATTTCGAGGAGGCCAAAAAGAGGGCGGACAAAACGCTGGCCGTTTTGCAGGAGCTGATACGCAGTGACCAGGGAAAGGCCATTTTGTTCCGCGTCGAGCAAGCGAAAGAGAACTACGCGGCTGTAGCCCGGCCGGTGTTCAATCGTGCGGAGTTCAGCGCAGAAGAAATAACGGCACTGACTGGTCAGACCCTGCGCAATAGCCTCCAGGCTCTCCAGCAAGCAGTGGATGAACTGCTGGAATACGAGGAAACGCTGGTGATTGAGCTCAGAAAGGAAGCCGAAAATGTGGCCTCACAGGGGCGGTTTATTATCTTAGTCACTGGCGTGGTTGCAGTGGTAATAGGCATCGGGTTTGCTGTGGTCCTGTCGCGAAGCATTACCAATCCGATGGTGTCGATAAGCCGCCAGCTGGGGGAGATGGCTGCTGCTGGTGGAGACCTGACCCGGGAACTGGTCATAAGAAGCAGCGATGAGGTAGGTGACCTCTGCAAGAACTTGAATTTGTTCCTCGGTACTCTGCGCGAGTTGATCCGCGGGGTGGGGACTTCCAGTCAGGCGGTAGCAGCATCGGTAGACCGGCTCAACGCTACTACCCAGCAGGTAGCACAGGCGTCGCAAGGAATCGCAGAGGCGATGGGTCAGGTAGCTCAAGGGGCGTCATCGCAGTTGGACGAGGTGACTAAAGCAAGCCGGGTGGTAGAACAGCTGCGCTCTGCCATTTCCGAGATAGCTGCCGGAGCCCAGGAGCAGTCAAAAAGTGCGCAGTACATGTCATGCATTGTCGAGCAGATGGTCGCTTCGGTAGAAACGGTAGCGCAGGACGCCCACCGGATGGCTAATTCGTCCCAAGAGGCGACGAAGGCGGCCAAGGACGGGAGCGAGGTGGTAGACCGTACGGTGGAAGGGATGGGCCGCATTCGCCAGGCGGTGCTGGAGTCTGCAACACGCCTTAAGGAGCTTGGCCGGTTTTCCGAGCAGATCGGGGAGATCACCCAGGTGATCGCGGACATCGCAGACCAGACCAATCTCTTGGCCCTGAACGCAGCTATCGAGGCGGCGCGCGCTGGCGAGCATGGCAAAGGATTCGCGGTGGTGGCAGACGAGGTACGCAAGCTGGCGGAGCGCGCAGGGAAGTCCGCGAAAGAGATTGCCTCGCTAATCCGGTCGATACAGGAAGGCACTGCTCAGGCGGTAAGAGCCATGGAGCAGGGCACGATAGAGGTAGAAGCAGGCTCAAAACAGGCTGCCGAGGCGGGGCAGGCCCTGTCGGCCATCCTGACGGTAGTAGAACAGGTAACACGGGGTATCCACGCGATCGCCGCCACCGCCCAGCAGGTCGCCGCATCCAGTCGGGAGGTGGCCAAGTCAGTGGCTTCAGTGGCTGCCGTTACTGAAGAGAATACCGCTGCTATCGAGGAGATGGCCGCAGGGTCTGACCAGGTGACTACATCGATAGAGCAGATCGCTGCCATATCGCAGCAGAACGCCGCTGCGGCGGACGAGGTATCCGCATCAGTGGAGGAGATGAACGCATCCATGGAGGAGATCGCGGCCTCCGCGGAGAGCCTTGCAGAGATCGCACAGCAACTGCAAGACCGGGTAGGCCGGTTCAAGGTGTAGGGGGGTGGTCTGATGAGCCGGGAGCGGCAGATAGTGGCTTTCTCCCTTGGCGGGGAGAGTTACGGGGTGGCGAACGGCACTGTGCGGGAGATCATCACCATGCGAAAGGTGACGCCGGTGCCACAGACACCTTCCTTCGTAGAAGGGGTCATCAACCTCAGAGGACACGTGGTACCGGTGATCGACCCGAAGAAACGGCTAGGGCTACCGCCTGGCGCTGGAGGGCGCGGGGCGCGGATCATGGTGGTTGAGACCAACTCCGCAACGGTAGGCTGCATCGTGGACACGGTCGACGAGGTGCTGACCACGAGCCGCCGCCTGAGACGGCATGTATTCAACTCCGAGTACCGGAGTCTTCGCGGGACCACCCAAGGCTCGGACGTGCCAGGCGGCTGGAGGGTTTTTGGCCTGAAGAGTCTTGAGCTCTGTTGCACATGCGCACAAACCACACGGTACTGCATCAGGCGTTGATTACTTCCCAAGCCCGACGATTGGCAAGGGCGCTCCTGATCTGTGTGGATACAGCTCACAATGCCCGAACCTCATTCACCTCATCCAAGGACGCTTTCTACCTGTTTCATTTTTGCTATCAGCTTCTATCAAGTAGCGATAAAAGTGACAGCAAAAGCAGTTCACGCTCTCCGAGAGGCCGGGTATCCCTACCTGCCCGGCTGACGGGGAAGGTAGACCACGGGCATCTGGAGTCCCGCCCGAAACAGTGTGCCTTCACCAAAATACCCATTACGGTGTACCCCAGTTCAG